>NZ_JBVKCG010000085.1:0-1091 GCF_055634995.1 Streptomyces sp. NPDC111744 | reverse complement strand
GAGCCGCTGCCGCTGCTCGTCGAGCGCGAGCGGGCCCTTTTCGGCTCCTGGTACGAGTTCTTCCCGCGCTCCGAGGGGACCGAGGACCGGCCGCACGGCACCTTCCGGACGGCGGCCCGGAGGCTGCCTGCGATCGCGGAGATGGGCTTCGACGTCGTCTACCTCCCACCGATCCACCCCATCGGGACCACCTTCCGCAAGGGCCGCAACAACACCCTGAGCGCTGGACCGGAGGACGTGGGGGTGCCCTGGGCGATCGGTTCCCCCGAGGGCGGCCACGACGCCGTCCATCCCGATCTGGGGACCCTGGAGGACTTCCAGTGGTTCGTGGCCGAGGCCGGCCGGCACGGCCTTGAGGTCGCGCTGGACTTCGCGTTGCAGTGCTCACCCGACCACCCGTGGGTGGACAAGCACCCCGAGTGGTTCCACCACCGGCCCGACGGGACCATCGCCTACGCCGAGAACCCGCCGAAGAAGTACCAGGACATCTACCCCATCGCCTTCGACGCCGACATGCCGGGCCTGATCGCCGAGACGGCCCGGGTACTGCGGCACTGGATGGACTGCGGGGTACGGATCTTCCGCGTCGACAACCCCCACACCAAACCCGTCGTCTTCTGGGAACGGGTGATCGCCGAGATCAACCGCACCGACCCCGACGTGATCTTCCTCGCCGAGGCCTTCACCCGGCCCGCGATGATGCGCACCCTCGCCCAGATCGGCTTCCAGCAGTCGTACACCTACTTCACCTGGCGCAACACCAAGCAGGAACTCACCGAGTACCTCACCGAGCTGTCCGGCGAGAGCGCCGCCTGGATGCGGCCCAACTTCTTCGCCAACACCCCGGACATCCTGCACGCCTACCTCCAGCACGGCGGCCGCCCCGCCTTCGAGGTCCGTGCCGTGCTCGCCGCCACCCTCTCCCCCACCTGGGGCATCTACAGCGGCTACGAACTCTGCGAGAACACCCCGCTCAAAGAGGGCAGCGAGGAGTACCTCGACTCCGAGAAGTACCAGCTCAAACCCCGCGACTGGGCCCGCGCCGAGACGGAGGGCATCGCACCCCTCGTCACCCGCCTCAACACCGTCCG
>NZ_JBVKCG010000084.1:0-1153 GCF_055634995.1 Streptomyces sp. NPDC111744 | reverse complement strand
CAACGGTTCTTGAACCTCACCCCTTGGAGCGCGGTTCTGATGCGGGACCTGGTCCGCGACTACGCCATGGAACGCTTCGCGGATCCCCGAGGCGTGCTGATCGCCGACCCCACCGGGTTCGAGAAGAAGGGCATCAAATCCGCCGGGGTCCAGCGGCAGTATTCCGGCACCCTCGGACGTGTCGATAATTGTCAGATCGGGACGTTCCTGGCCTACGCCAACCGTCGTGGCGACCGTGTACTGATCGACCGGGAGCTCTACCTGCCCAAGGATTCCTGGGCCGTCGACTTCGAACGCCGCCGCGAGGCCGGGATCCCGGACGAGGTGGCCTTCCGCACCCGTCCGCAGCAGGTCCAGGCCATGATCGACCGTGCCGTGGCGGCCGGGGTGCCGTTTTCGTGGTTCGTCGCGGACGAGGAGTTCGGCCAGAACAGAATCCTGCGCAGGCACCTGGAAGCAGAGGGCATTGCCTACTGCATGGCTGTTCCGAAATCCACCGACGTGAACACCGCGGGCATCACCACCAACCCCGACACCCCGACCCGGCTGGACAACCTGGCATCACACCTGCGACCGGGGGACTTCTCCCGGCGCGCCTGCGGGATCGGAGCGAAAGGATTCCGCACCTACGACTGGGCCGTAATCGCCGGACGGGACGGGCGTCAGTACGTCGTCCGCCGCACCATCGCGGATGGGGAGATCGCCTACTTCCACTGCTACAACCCACGCGGGGAATCGCTGTCGGAACTGGTTGCGGTCATCGGATTGCGCTGGCCGATCGAGGAGTGTTTCGAGGCAGCCAAGCAGCAGGCCGGGCTGGACAACTACCAGGTACGCAAATACGACGCCTGGCATCGCCATATCACCATGGCCATGCTGGCGTTGGTGTTCCTGGCCACGATGGCCCGAACCCCGCAAAAGGGGGCTCTTCAAACGTGGGCGGTGACCGCGGGCCGCGAACACGGCGGCTCGCGGCCCTGACTGTCGCCGAGGTCCGGCGGCTGTTCAACCTGATCGGCTTGACTCGCATCGCCATCGCCCAGGGACTTCGCTGGTCGATCTGGCGGCGCGCGCATCAGGCGGAGGCACGACGCCACCATTTCCGAAGGCGGCTAAGGCTCCAGATGATCCAGATCTAGCCCTGTAGTACTAG
>NZ_JBVKCG010000083.1:0-1256 GCF_055634995.1 Streptomyces sp. NPDC111744 | reverse complement strand
CTAGTGCTCTGACCACATTGGTTCGCCGGGTTGGTGGTCGTGGCGGTTGGATGTTGCGTGACGTCCGATCCGAGTGCTGGGGGTGCGGTGGCTGAGCCTGTCCGCGTGCGCAGGTTGACCGACCAGGAGGGGCAGAAGCTGCAGCAGATCGTGCGCCGGGGCAGCACCAGTTCGGTCCGCTTCCGACGCGCGATGATGCTGCTGGCGTCGGCCGGCGGGAACCGGGTCCCGGTGATCGCCCAGCTGGTGCAGGCCGACGAGGACACCGTCCGGGATGTGATCCACCGGTTCAACGAGATCGGCCTGGCCTGTCTGGACCCTCGGTGGGCGGGAGGCCGTCCCCGCCTGCTCAGTCCTGACGACGAGGACTTCGTCGTCCAGACGGCCACCACCCGCCCGACCAAGCTCGGCCAGCCCTTCACTCGCTGGTCCATCCGCAAACTGCTGGCACATCTGCGGAAAGTCCATGGGCGGGTCATCCGCATCGGCCGCGAGGCGTTACGCCGTCTGCTCGCCCGCCGCGGCATCACCTTCCAGCGCACCAAGACCTGGAAAGAGTCCCCGGACCCCGACCGCGAGACAAAGCTGGACCGGATCGAGGAGGTCCTGGACCGCTTCCCGGACCGGGTCTTCGCGTTCGACGAGTTCGGCCCGCTCGGCATCCGCCCCACCGGCGGTGCGGGCTGGGCCCCCGCCAGTCACCCCGAGCGGCACCCGGCGACCTACCACCGCACCCACGGCGTCAGGTACTTCCACGGCTGCTATTCGGTCGGCGACGACACGCTCTGGGGCGTCAACCGCCGGAAGAAGGGCGCCGCGAACACGCTGTCCGCGCTCAGATCGGTCCGGGCCGCCCGACCGGACGGCGCCCCCATCTACGTCATCCTGGACAACCTGTCCGCCCACAAGGGCGAGACGATCCGCCGCTGGGCGAAGAAGAACCGCGTCGAGCTGTGCTTCACGCCGACATACGCGTCCTGGGCCAACCCAATCGAGGCGCACTTCGGGCCGCTGCGGCAGTTCACCATCGCCAACTCCAACCACCGCAACCACACCGTGCAGACCCGGGCCCTGCACGCCTATCTGCGCTGGCGCAACGCGAATGCCCGTCACCCCGACGTGCTGGCAGCCCAGCGCCGCGAGCGCGCTCGCATCCGCAGCGAGAAGGGCATCCGTTGGGGCGGACGTCCCCTCGCCGATGCCGCTTGACCAGCCCGGCGACCTTGCCCGTCGGGTCCTAGCAGTAGCCGTCCACC
>NZ_JBVKCG010000082.1:0-1349 GCF_055634995.1 Streptomyces sp. NPDC111744 | reverse complement strand
CAGGGCTTCGGCATAGTCGGACGGCGCCCGGTTCGTGGTGATCTGCCGGCTCGGCGGCTGGGGAACGTGACAGGCACGGACTTCCAAGATCATGGAGTTCTCGACGCCCCGTGATCCGAGTGGAAGACCGTGCCTACCGCCGCATCATCCCTGATCCCGCCCGCCCTTGACCAGCTCTGCCGGCACCCCGAGGCCGCCCCCGAGGAGGTTCCGGGCCTGCTGGAACGCCTGGCCGAGGTGCCGGACCCGCGCGATCCGCGTGGCGTGCGCCATGCTCTCGCCGCCGTACTCGCCCTCACCGCATGCGCCGTACTGGCCGGAGCGACATCCCTGCTGGCGGTCGGCGAGTGGATCGCCGACGCGCCCACGCACGTGCTCAACCGGCTCGGCGTCCGCCCTGATCCGCTCCAGCCCCGGCGGTCGCTGCCCTCAGAGACCACCGTCCGCCGGGTGCTGGCCCGCATCGACGGCGACGCACTGGACCAGGCGGTGGGCCACTGGCTCGCCGACCGCCGCCCGAAAGCCTCCGGGCTTCGCGCTCTGGCCGTGGACGGCAAGAGTCTGCGCGGCGCCGCCAGGGCCAAGGGCCGGAAGATCCACCTTCTCGCCGCCCTCGAGCACACCACCGGCGCCGTCCTGGCCCAACGGGACGTGGGCGAGAAGACGAACGAGGTCACACGGTTCCAGCCGCTGCTGGATGCGATCGCGGACCTCGCGGGGGTGGTGATCACCGCCGATGCCCTCCACACCCAGCGCGAGCACGCCGAGTACCTCCTGGGCCGCGATGCCCACTACATCACGATCGCAAAGGGCAACCAGAAGAAGCTGCGCAAACAGCTGAAGTCCCTTTCCTGGAAGGACATTCCCCTCCAGGGACGCATCAAGGCCATCGGTCACGGCCGCTCGGAGATCCGCCGGATCAAGGTCGCCACCGTGAACAACCTGCTCTTCCCCGGAGCCCGCCAGGCCGTCCAGATCAAGCGCCGCCGAACCGACCGCAAGACCGGCAAGACCACCGTCAAGACCGTCTACGCCGTCACCAGCCTGACGGCCGAGCAGGCCAGCGCCACCCGACTCGCGAAGCTGATCAAAGACCACTGGCAGGTCGAGTCCCTGCACCACGTCCGGGACACCACCTTCACCGAGGACGCCTCCCAGCTGCGGACCGGCAACGCACCCCGCGCCATGGCCACTTGGCGCAACCTCGCCATCGGAGCCCTACGAGCAGCAGGCGCGAAGAACATTGCCGCCGGCCTTCGTCGCAACGCCCGTGACCCACGCCGCCCCCTCGCGATCCTTGGCCTCGCTTGATCACGAACCGGACGTCAGACGACTATGCCGAAGCCCTG
>NZ_JBVKCG010000081.1:0-1468 GCF_055634995.1 Streptomyces sp. NPDC111744 | reverse complement strand
TACCTGCACGGCCTGTCCTCCGGCGACTTCGTGCCCGCCCTGGAGCAGTTCCTGGGCAGCGCGGCCGGGCTCTCCCCGGCGACGGTCACCCGGCTGACCCAGCAGTGGCAGGCCGACCACGCCGCGTTCATGGACCGCGACCTCGCGGAGGTCGACTACGTGTACGTGTGGGCCGACGGCATCCACCTCAACGTCCGCCTGGAGGAGGCCAAAGCCTGCGTCCTGGTGCTCATCGGGGTCCGCGCCGACGGCTCCAAGGAACTGGTCGCGCTCAAGGACGGCTACCGCGAATCGGGCGAGTCCTGGGCCGACCTGATGCGCGACTGCGCCCGCCGGGGCATGCGCGCCCCCGTGCTTGCGGTCGGGGACGGCGCCCTGGGCTTCTGGAAGGCGCTGGCCGAGGTCTTCCCGGAAACCCGCGAGCAGAGGTGCTGGGTTCACAAAACCGCAAATGTGCTCGATTCCCTGCCGAAGTCCGCGCAGCCTGGCGCGAAAAAGGCCATCCAGGACATCTACAAAGCCGAGGACCGCGACCACGCGGAGGCGGCGATCAAGACGTTCGCCCAGCTCTACGGCGCAAAGTTCCCCAAGGCGGTCAAGAAGATCACCGACGATCAAGAGGAACTGCTGGCGTTCTTCAACTTCCCGGCCGAGCACTGGATCCACCTGCGGACCACGAATCCGATCGAGTCGACGTTCGCCACTGTCCGGCTGCGGACCAAGGTCACCCGCGGGGCCGGCTCCCGCACCGCCGCCCTGGCCATGGTCTTCAAGCTCGTCGAGTCCGCCCAGCAGCGGTGGCGGGCGGTGAACGCACCCCACCTCGTCGCCCTCGTCCGCGCCGGAGCCCGCTTCGAACGCGGCCAGCTCATCGAGCGCCCCGAGACCCGCGTGGCATGATCCACCCGGCCAGTCGCACTGGCTGCCGCCGCCGAGAAAGGGCATGGCAATGGACGAAGACGAGTGCCTTCGCCGCTACGGTCTGCACCCTGTCGGCGCGGGCCTCGACGAGGTTCGCGGGCTGCTCAGAGTGCAAATCCAGCTGGAGCAGCAGGCTCAGGGTGACGGCGACACCGAGCTGATGAAACTGTGCTGCGTTCAGCTGTTCAATGCCGGCAGTCTCGACGATGTATTGCTCATCTGGAAGGCCAAGTCCGCCAGCATGGACGCCGACTGCTCGATCGACATCCAGTTGTTGTGCGGGAGCGGACTGACCAGAACCAAGGCATACCTGTTGTCTCAGCGTCTATCCGAAGCCGAAGCGGCGCTTCATCGATTGCTCGACTGTGAGAAGGCTGGCGACTTCGAGGACTTCTCCGTCGAGGGACACTCCGCCCAGTACGCCGCCTACTACACGCCGTGAAGCATGCTGTCGAGCTTCCGAACCCGGCTCACGCCCCATCACCGGGTCGGAACCGGAGGAGACGCATCGACTTCGGACTTCGCATCCACAGGTCTTGACGATTGC
>NZ_JBVKCG010000080.1:0-1473 GCF_055634995.1 Streptomyces sp. NPDC111744 | reverse complement strand
AGCTTGGCGTTTAACCTCGCTGCTGTTTCAAGCGGACATGTTCGGTGAGGGTTTCGGCTCGTTTCACGGTCTTCCCGGGTTCGTGGTGCGGGGCTGGCCTGCGGTTTTTCGAGCCGGGTGGGCGTCCGGGGCCGGGCTGGGAGGGTTGGGGCACACCTGCGGGACGGGCGGTCTTCACGCGGAGGTGGCGGAACCCCCGGCGGACCCGGGCAGGGGTGAGACGGCGGGGCTCGGCCGGCCGTTCCCAGGGACGGCGGAGATCTTCGGCCAGCGGTCGGGCAAGGCGGAGCTGGGTGTGCGCGACGATGATCAGCCAAGTCCACAGGTCGGCGGTGTGCGGGTCGCGGACCTTGGGGACGGTCCAGCCGAGGGTCTGCTTGAACAGCCGGAAAGTGTGCTCCAGGTCGAATCTGCGCAGGAACGCCTGCCAGCGCAGATCGATCTCCTCACCGCTCATCCCAGTGTGTGAGGACCACAGCCAGACCGGCTTCGGGTCGCGGTCGCCGGGCAGGTGCCCTACCTTCAGCCGGATCAACGTGCCGTGGATCAGGGGGAGTTCACCGCAGTGGTCGAGCCAGGGACCACGGGCCGTCAGACGCGGGTGCATCCGGTCCCAGGCGAGGGCTTCGGCCCGGCCGTAGCGGGTGGTGCTTGCGGGTGGTGGCCTGGTCGGGAGTGTGCCAGGAGTCCGGTTTGGCGAAGGTGAGGACGCCGCCGTGCTTGCGGGGCTGCCCGCCGCGCGGGGTGGAGCGTCGAGGTCCTGCGTCGCGGAGCATGACCCGGTCCGAGCGCAGCCGTCCGACCAGCTCGACGGGCAGATCCGCCAGGACGTGGGCGAGGCGGGTGACGTCGTAGCCGGAGTCCATCACGACGAGGATGTCCGCATCGCCCGGCCGCCATTGCCCGGCGCGCACGAGTCGGGTGACGACCTCGCGGAGCTGGGCGGCGGTCACCGCAGTGGCGTCGTCCGCCGGCCCGAGCCGGATAGCGTCCAGCAGTGCGGTCCAAGATGTGCGGCCTGTCTCCAGGGCGGCGACGAAGGAGTAGGGCCAGCCGGGGATGAACTGATCCGCGCTGCGGCCCCGCCCGTAGACGTGGCAGAACAGCAACTCCGGGCTGGTAGGGGCATCGGGACGCAGCCAGTTGCTCACATCCACGGCCAGCACGATCCGCCCGTCGGCTGCCTTCGGCAGCGGGGTGGAGGCAAGCAGCCTGCGGAGACGGCGCGGCTCCAGCCAGCCGTGATTGACCGCGTCGTACATCGCGCCGTGCCCGCGCCGGTGCTCGGCCGTGAGCGTCAGCTCGACCAGCGAGGTGACCGGCCCGTCGGCGCACAGCACTGCGTCGGTGAGCTCGAAGAGCGCGTCCGCGCGGGTGTAAAGACAGTCGTAGAACTGGACACGAAAGTGGGACAGGATGCCCAGTGCGGCGTCAGCGGACTGTTCAGGGGCGAGACTCTTCACCAGCGGCCGT
>NZ_JBVKCG010000079.1:0-1639 GCF_055634995.1 Streptomyces sp. NPDC111744 | reverse complement strand
GACGGAGTCGGTGGACCGTTTTCGTGCCGTGGGCTGAGGGGTGGGCAGGTCGAGGGCCCGAGTGTCGTCTCGGGGTGGCGCCGGGTTCCACTGCTCCGGTGTCGGGCTGCTGTCGTAGAGATAGGAAAGTTGCTGGTCAGCCGGGGTTGGGCAGTTGAGTTAGCCGGTCGAGGGCTGCAGTGATGTGGCCGGTCCAGGGCCAGTGCCGGGCCAGGCGGAGGATTTGTCGACGGCCGGTGGTGACGAGTTGTCCGGCCGCGGTGAACAGGCGGAGCCGTAGTCGGCGGGGCTCCCAGCACCTGGCCTTGCCGGTCAGGGCGAGCATGGGCATCCGGGCCAGCAGGTCGAGGGCGAGCTGGACGATCTCCAGCCAGATCCGGTTTTGGGCGGTGCGGTGCAGGGGCAGGTTGCGCAGGCCGGTGGCCCGGGCAGCGCGGATGCGGTCCTCGGCCCGGGCCCGCAGCCGGTGACGGAGCTCGAGTTCGGCGATCGGCCGATCCACGGTGTTGGTTGCGAAACAGGTCAGCCGCATGCCGTCCGCGTCCGTGAGCCGCAACTGGGCTCCGGGGTGCGGCCGTTCCTTCCGAACGATCAGCCGCATGTCGTTGGGCCAGCCGTCCAGGACGTCGCCGGTGAGTTCGGCGACCCAGGCGCCGTCGCGGATCTCGCCGCCGGTTTCGACGGCCGCCGTCCAGGCCGATGCCGGAACCTTCAGCACATGCTGGTGGATCGCGTCGGTGACCGTCATGCCGACCGAGTAGGACAGCCACCGTCCCCGCTGGGCGAGCCAGGCGACGAAGTCGTGGGTGCCGCCCGCGGAGTCGGTGCGGATCAGGGTCCGGCGCCCGCGCCGGTACTTCTTCGGCAGCTGGGCCAGGGCCAGTTGGGCGGCGGTGATGTGGTCGGTGGCCGTGTTCGATCCCGCGTTGCCTGCTCGGAGCAGGGCCGCGACCGGTTCACCCGTGCCGCCCGGTCCGTGGTCGACGAACCCCATCAGCGGGTGGTGGCCGTAGGTTCGCTTCCACGTGGGTGCGGCGTCCTCCTTGTCCGAGTGCGCGATCACCAGCACCCCGTCGAGGTCCACGGTCACCGTCCCGCCCGCATCGGGAGCTTCCCGGTCGGCCAACCGCCAGACGTGTTGGCGGACTTCAGCCCGCGCGGCACGGATGGCCCGCAGGGCCTTCTCCCCGGAGGCGGCGAGGGTGTCGATGAGGCGGGAGACCGTCGGGTCGGAGGCCACCGGCCCGAACACGGCCGGCTCGGCCCGCAGTATGGCGACATCCGCGAGGCAGTCCCCGCCCAGCGCGACCGCCAGGGCCACGTCCAGCAGGATCTTGCCCGGATCGTGCACCGCCCGAGCCTTCCGCCACGGCGTCAGCGCCGCTGATATCGCGGCGTCCAAGCCGGCCTTGCGGACGGTCTCGACCAGCAGCACGCCCCCGGCCTGCGACACCACTGCCCGGCCGCCGCCCTCGATGCGGACACGCGGGTACGACCCGATACGCTTCTTCACCTGGAGAGTGCTTCTTTCCGTGCAGCCAACAGGACCCTAGACAAGTCCCATCGTTGCAGGTCAGGAGCACTCTCCGCTTATTTGATCAAGCCTCGGACACCCCACCTCGTGAAAGCGCGAGGCTAA
>NZ_JBVKCG010000078.1:0-1719 GCF_055634995.1 Streptomyces sp. NPDC111744 | reverse complement strand
CTAGAAGACTGCTGAAAATCTTTTGCGTTCTGGCCCCGGACCGGCTGGTCCGGGGCCAGTCTTGTGAGCATGCAGGGGGAATGGGCCGGGGAGATGGTCGGGCCGGATGTGTGGGAGACCTGCCGGGAGTTGATCCCGGCAGGGAGTGTGTTCGCGTTCCTCGCCGAGCATCGCGAGGCACTGTTCCCGCCGTCGATGTTCACCGACATGTACCCCTCGTCCAACGGCCGTCCGAGTCTGCCGCCGCAGGTCTTGGCCGCGACGGTGGTGCTGCAGAGCCTGCAGGGGCTGTCGGACTTCGAGACGGTCCAGGAACTGCGGTGTGACCTGCGGTGGAAAGCCGCCTGCGGGCTCGGCCTGCATGACACCGCGTTCGATCCGTCGCTGCTGACGTATTTCCGGCGCCGTTTGCGTCACTCGGCCGACCCGACGCGGATCTTCACCAAGGTCAAAGAGGTCGTGGCCTCAACCGGGGTGCTCAAGGGGAAACAGCGGCGTGCTCTGGACTCCACCGTCCTCGATGACGCGGTGGCCACCCAGGACACCGTCACCCAGATCATCTCCGCCGTCCGCCGGGTGATCCGCGAGGTCCCCGGCGGCGAGGAGACCGCAAAGCAGTGGTGCACGGCGCACGACTACACCGACCCGGGCAAGCCGAGGATCGCCTGGGACGACGAGCAGGCGCGCGCCGCGCTGGTCGACGCGCTGGTCACCGACGCGATCAACCTGCTCGGACACCTGCCCGAACAGGAGCTCGGCGAGAAGGCGGCGAACGCGGTGGGTCTGCTGGCCCTGGTCGCGGGCCAGGATGTGGAACCGGCCGAAGACTCCGATGGACGCGACGGCCGCTGGCGCATCGCCCAGCGCACAGTCGCGGACCGGACCGTGTCCACCGTCGATGCGGACGCACGCCACATCCACAAAAACCGCACCCGCCACCAGGACGGCTTCAAAGGGCATGCGTCCTTCGAGCCGGAGACCGGGCTGTTCACCGCCGTTGCCCTCACCAGCGGCCACGGCCCCGACAGCCACGAGGCCGCCGTCGCCTGCGGTCTGCTGGCCGACGAGGACGCCGGCCAGGAGTTAACCGTGCTCGGCGACTCCGCCTACGGCACCGGCCACCTGCGCGCACACCTGCAGGCCGACGGCCATACCCCGGTCATCAAACCGCCGCCGCTGCGGCAGGCCGTTCCCGGCGGCTTCACCATCGACGACTTCCACATCGATACGGCGGCCGGCACCGCGACCTGCCCAGCCGGACACACCGCCACCCTCGGACAGGTCAAAGCGGACGGCGCCCGCACCGCCCAGTTCAAGCGCGTGTGCACCGACTGCCCCCTGCGCGGACGCTGCACCACCTCCAAGACCGGACGCACCCTCAACGTCCACCCCCAGCACGAACTGCTCACCGCAGCCCGCCACCAGGCGGCCACCGACCCCGTCTGGCAGGACGAATACCGCAGATGGCGTCCACCCGTCGAACGCGCCATCGCCTGGCTCGTCGCCAAGGGCAACCGCCGCGTCCCCTACCGCGGCATCCCCGCCAACAACATCTGGCTCCACCACCGCGCCGCCGCCCTCAACCTCCGCCGACTGATCAACCTGGGACTCACCCGGACGAACAACACCTGGCACCTCGCCCCGGCCACCGCATAACGAAAGAGGGCCGCCCGGCCTACGGCCGGACAGCCCACGACAAGATCTTCAGCAACCTTCTAG
>NZ_JBVKCG010000077.1:0-1798 GCF_055634995.1 Streptomyces sp. NPDC111744 | reverse complement strand
AGATCCTTTGCTCGGCGTTCGCCGACGTCCTGGGCCTGCCCTCGGTCGGGGTCGACGACAACTTCTTCGACCTCGGCGGACACTCCCTCCTGGCGGTGACGCTGGTGGAGCGGTTGCGGGCGCGGGGCGTGTCCGTCGATGTGCGCACGCTGTTCGCCGCCCCGACGGTGGCCCGGCTGGCCGCGGCATCGGGCCGGGAGGAGGTCGTGGTGCCGCCGTGCCTGATACCCGAGGGCGCGGACGCGATCCTGCCGGAGATGGTGCCGCTGGCCGGACTGTCCGAACGGGAACTGGCCCGAATCGTGGCGGGAGTACCCGGCGGCGCGGCCGCCGTGCAGGACGTCTACCCGCTGGCACCGCTCCAGGAGGGCCTGTTCTTCCACCACCGGTTGGAGGCCGCGGACGGACAGGACCCGTATGTGGTGCGGCTGGTGCTGCGGTTCGACTCGCGCGTCCGGCTGGACGCGTTCACGGGGGCGTGGCAGAAGGTCATCGACCGCCACGACATTCTGCGGACCTCGATCGCCTGGGAGGGACTGGACCAGCCGGTGCAAGTGGTCCACCGACAGGCCGTGCTGCCGGTCACCGAGGTCGAGCTCGGCGTCGGCGTCACCGGCGATGACGCGGTCCAGGCTCTGCTCGCGACGTGTGAGCCGCTGATGGACCTGCGCCGTGCCCCGTTGGCGGATGTGCATGTGGCTGCGGAACCCGACGGTGACGGCCGCTGGCTGCTGGCGCTGCGGATGCACCACATCATCGATGACAACACCTCGCTGAAGGTGGTGCTGGGCGAGGTACGGGCGTTCATGGAGGGCCGTGAGGATGGGCTGCCGGCCCCGTTGCCGTACCGGAACTTCGTCGGGCAGGCGCTGCTCGGCGTCTCTCGTGAGGAGCACGCTGCGTACTTCTCGGGGCTGCTCGGTGACGTGACCGAGCCGACCGCGCCGTTCGGTGTGCTGGACGTGCACGGGGACGGCCGGGGCGTGAGGGAGGCCGACGCGCTCGTGGAAGCCGGGCTGGCCCTGCGGGTGCGGGAGCAGGCCCGCCGGTTCGGCGTGAGCCCCGCCACGGTGTTCCATGTGGTGTGGTCGCGGGTGCTGGCCGCGGTCTCGGACCGTGATGATGTGGTGTTCGGCACGGTTCTGTTCGGCCGGATGCAGGCCGGGGTCGGTGCGGACCGGGTGCCGGGACTGTTCATCAACACCCTGCCGGTACGGACTTCCACGGGTGGAGTCGGTGTGCTGGACGCCCTGCGGTCGATGCAGGCACAACTGGCCGAGCTTCTGCTGCACGAACACGCCCCGCTGACGGTGGCGCAGCAGGCCAGTGGTGTCGCCGCGCCGGCCCCGCTGATCACCACGCTGTTCAACTACCGCAGGTCCGGCAACGGCGAAGACTCGGCCGACTTCGACCTCGAGGGGACTGAGCTCCTGCTCGGTGCGGAGCGGACCAACTATCCGCTCGGGGTGTCGGTGGACGACTTCGGCGCCGGCTCCCACGGTGGGTTCGGATTCTCGGTGCACGCAGTGGCACCGATCGACCCGGAGTCGGTCGCCAGGCTGCTGCACACGGCGACCGAGGGCGTGGTGGCCGCGCTGGAGGCATCTCCGGACCGCGCGCTGGACCGGATCGAGGTCCTGGACGCCGGCGACCTGCGGCGGGTGCTGACGGAGTGGAACGACACCACACGGCAGGTACCGGGTCTGTCGGCTGCGACGTTGCCGGGGTTGTTCGCCGCGCAGGTGGTGCGTACGCCGGATGCGGTTGCGGTGGTGGGTGAGGGTGTCCGGTTGTCGTA
>NZ_JBVKCG010000076.1:0-1823 GCF_055634995.1 Streptomyces sp. NPDC111744 | reverse complement strand
CTAGTGCCGCATCAGGCAACGTTCGCCCTGCTGCGACGTCTCAGTTGGTGCTGTATCGCCGATGGGCTATGCCGTCCACGGTCAGACGTCAGTTCGGTACGTCTTCGCTGTCGAAGTCACTGGCGGAGGTGAGGCCCTCGATGAAGGATCGGAAGTCCGGGGCGAGGGCCAACTCTTCATCGCGGTCGGCGTCGAACCACGTCACCGATGGTTCCCGGTCTCGGCCGGATACCCGGTAGTCGAGCGCAACCCAGTAGTGCCCGTCGCCTGAGAGAAGCACGGCCGGCGCGGGAAGACCCCATTCTTTGATCAGGTACGGACTGTCCAGCAGAGAGACCGTGCCTTCATGATCGCCGATGCCCATCAAGTGGTCGAACGGGATGTGATCGGCACTCCAGGACGTCGGCCGGTCTGTCGGGAAGGCGTCCCAGCCAGCTGCGGACTCGCCCCCGTTCTGACCGCGCAGCAGGTCAAGCAGCGAACTCGGGAGCATGACACCGAGCAATCGCTCGGCTTTCCGCACCGCCTCATCAGTCAGCGGCCGGTGCACTCCGTAGCTGCTGCCGGGCTTCCAGAAACCGGCCTGCACATCCTCAAAGCGTGCCATGACCGAAATCTTAAGGAGCCCTGCGTCGTTGCTGCGCCGCCCGGCCCGGGACAGGCCACCAAAATGATCACGTGAGCGGACGTGCGCGGGTGCGGGAAATTGACGACGACGAAGGGCGACGGCTGCTGCGGATCATCCGCAGGGGCACCGGATCGGTGGTGACCTGGCGGCGGGCCCAGATGGTGTTGCTGTCCGCGCAGGGCATGCCAGTGGCGAAGATCGCCGAGGTGTCGTTCACCAGCGACGACCGGGTGCGGGATGTGATCCACAACTTCAACGCCGACGGCTTCGACTCGCTGTGTCCGAAGTACTCCGGCGGTCGGCCGAAGACCTTCACTCTGCCCGAGCGCCGTGAGATCAAGAAGATCGCGAAGTCCAAGCCGACCGAGCACGACCTGCCGTTCTCGACCTGGAGTCTGACCAAGCTGGCGGACTTTCTGGTCGCCGAGGGGGTGGTCGACGACATCAGCCACGAGGGCCTGCGCATCCTGCTCCGCGAGGAAGGCGTCTCCTTTCAACGCCTGAAGACCTGGAAGACCTCCCGTGATCCTGACTACGCGGCCAAGAAGGCGCGGGTCGAGCACCTCTACGCGATCGCCGATGGCGAGGTCATACCCGAGGAAGATGAGCCCGAAGTCATCTTCTGCATGGACGAGTTCGGGCCGCTCAACCTCATGCCCCACCCCGGCCGGCAGTGGGCCGAACGCGGCGGCAAGAACAAGGACCCCGGCCGGGAGCCACGCAGGCGTAGGCGGGCGACCTACAACCGCCACGACGGAGTGCGGCACCTGTTCGCCGCCCTGGACCTGGCCAAGGACAAGCTCTACGGCCACATCAAACCGGTGAAGAAGCGCACACAGTTCCTGGAGTTCTGCCGCTACCTGCGCACGCTCTACCCGTCGTCAGTGCGGATCGCGATCGTGTGCGACAACTTCTCCCCGCACCTGACAACGAAGCGATGCCAGCGCGTCGGCGACTGGGCCGCCATGAACAACGTCGAGATCGCCTACACCCCGACCAACAGCTCCTGGCTCAACCGCATCGAGGCCCAGTTCACCGCCCTGCGTTACTTCACCCTCGATGGCACCGACCACGCCACCCACAAGGAACAGGGCAGCATGATCCGCCGCTACATCATCTGGCGAAACCGCCATGCCGACGACCGGCGCCTACGCGCCGTCGTCGACAGGGCGAACGTTGCCTGATGCGGCACTAG
>NZ_JBVKCG010000075.1:0-1975 GCF_055634995.1 Streptomyces sp. NPDC111744 | reverse complement strand
GTGGGGGAGATTCACCGGATGCCCCTCACGGGAGAAAAAAAAGCTCCCCCCCCCTCTTCCCCCCCCCCCAGGCCCCGGTTCATCCACGGCGGGCGTTACTGCCCGTCCAGGCAGAGTCAAATGCCCTCAATTACATATGCATTGACACGCTTATGTAGCGCTTATAGATCTGTGTGTCATCTGGGGTGATCGGTTCTCATCCTGTCTTCTGCCCCCAGTCACCTCTAAACCCCCGGCACTTGTGCAAAAACGTAAAGGACAAAAATGTCCATATCTCGCCGAAGCCTGCGTCGCTCCGCGCGTATCGTGGGTGTCGCCTCCGCTTCCGCCGCGCTGGCTCTCGGTCTGGCCGGCAACGCGCTCGCCTGCAACATTCGCGAGTTCTCCGCCGTAGCCACATGCGACGGCTTCAAGGGCGTCATCGTCGTCACCGACGAGGACTCCTCGGCCACCCCGGCCACGGTCACCGTCTTCCTCCAGGACAACGGCACCGACGTCAACCAGGTCGGCGAGCAGTCCGTCAAGGGCTCCGCGGAGGGCACCACGGTGACCTTCACCGAGGACTGGAAGCCGAACGCCACGTACCGCATCCACGTCAAGACCGACAACGGCGCGGTCGACGAGGACATCAAGGGCAACCTGACCGCCCCGTCCACGGCCTGCAAGCAGACCGGGGACAAGCCCAGCCCGACCCCGGCGCCCTCGGTGTCCGAGAGCACCCCGGCCCCCTCCCCCACCCCGTCGCCCTCGCAGAGCACCAGCGCCGCCCCCGCGACGACGCCGAGCAATGCGCCGTCCCCGGCCGGTGGCTCGCACCTCGCCGAGACCGGCGCCGACTCCAGCACTGGTGTCATCGCTGGCATCGCGGCAGCCCTCGTCGTGGTCGGCGGCGGTGGCGTGCTCCTCGGTACTCGCCGACGCGGGGCGAACTCCGGTAGCTGATCACCTGCGGCGAGCAGCCGCCAGGAGGGTGCTCACGACCGTG
Organism: Streptomyces sp. NPDC111744; assembly: GCF_055634995.1. Classification (NCBI taxonomy): domain Bacteria; kingdom Bacillati; phylum Actinomycetota; class Actinomycetes; order Kitasatosporales; family Streptomycetaceae; genus Streptomyces; species Streptomyces sp. NPDC111744. The sequence goes on along the minus strand of NZ_JBVKCG010000075.1, from coordinate 990 downwards.
AGCACCCTCCTGCATTTTGTGCCGGGCACATCCAGATCGAGAACATGACGGCGTTGCGCCGGCCCGGTGCCCGGGGGGAGAACGTCTGCACTGGTGACTTCCCCGAAGCCGTCCACGGCTGCATCAACGGCATGGCTCTCTACGATTTCGCGGTCCTCGAAGAAATCCATGACTAATGGGAGTGCAGTGCTCGTACGGCGTACGGCTGTGGTGGCAGCAGCTTCAGCGCTTGCCGCTTTGGTGACTTTGGCCGGGGCGGGCGACGCTGCGGCTGAACAGAGAAGTCTGGACGCCGACGACGGGTACGCCTATCTGAGCCAGGACGCGGGGCACACCGCATCGTGGAACCTCTATTCGAAGGTGCTTGGGGCGAGGGTCTGCACTCTGAGGGCATCGGCCGGGGACGGCGTCGCGTACTCCTACGACTGCCGACGTGGACTCATCTCGGTTAGCGCTGCCCCTTTGAATTGGGCAGTCAGGGAACCTGTACTGCCTTTTCAGGGCCCACTGCGGTCGTCCTGGTCCCGGCGGAAGTAGCGGTGTTCCTCGTATCCGCCCTTCGTCACACGGCACAGGCAGCAGACGTGTCACTGCTCGTAAGCTCCGGGCTCATCGGCAGCGCGATCGTCTACGGGGCCGCCCGCATCCGGTGCTGACTCACGAACATTCCGAACACCGCCACAGGGAGGGGTAGTTCCCCTACGCGGCAAAACCGATGGTGCTCACGTATTCGTACTGACCCCACTCGGAGCCGAGGTCGACGACGGCGTCACCGACCCAGGCGACGTCGAGCGCCGCGTCGTCGCCCGTCATTCAGGCTTCGACGATGCGGTCTCAGTGACGGACGTTGAGGGAGCGGTAGGAGATCACCCCGTGGTGGGGGCGATTGACCTGGGCCTAGGGTGTGTTTCAGAAGTGGATCTTGATGTGTCAAGATCCACTTCGTGGGACGGCACGATCTGACGAACGCACAGTGGGCGAAGCTGGAGC
>NZ_JBVKCG010000074.1:0-2078 GCF_055634995.1 Streptomyces sp. NPDC111744 | reverse complement strand
TATCGCCGGCCCGATGGCACGCTCAAATTCGCAGGACGCAACGACCACCAGGTCAAGATCCGCGGCATGCGCGTCGAACTCGGCGAAATCGAGGCCGCGTACGCCGCCGTTCCCGGGGTGAGCCAGGCCGTCGTGGTAATGCGCGAGGACTCCCCGGGCGTACGTGAGCTGGTCGGCTACATCGTGGCGGGTGAGTGGGGCGGGGACGTGACGCACGCCGTTTTGGAGGCTGGTCTGAAGGAACGGCTGCCTGACCACATGATTCCGCGGCACGCGGTGTTCCTGCCGGCGCTGCCGCTCACCCCGAACCTGAAGGTCGACAGAAAGGCGTTGCCTGCGCCCGATCGCGCCGGGGGCGCTCGAGAAACCGGTCAGAAGCTGCCGCGCACGGCCCTGGAAGCGCGAATAGTCGACGTCTTCCAGGAACTGCTCGCAGTGCCCTCGGTCGGCGTGGACGAGGACTTCTTCGCGCTCGGTGGCGACTCGGTGCTCGCCGCGCGCGCCGCAATCCGGCTGCGGCCAGTCCTGGGCAGGCAGATTCCGGTGCGTGACGTCTTCGAGTACCGGACGGCCGAGGCGCTCGCCGCCGCGTTCGTGGATCTCGTGCAGGCGCCGGACGACGCCGGGCCGGACATCGCCCCTGCCCCGCGGGACGAGCCGCCGCGTCTGTCGCACGTGCAGGAACCACTCTGGTTCCTGCAGCAACTGGACAAGGACTCCACTGCTTACAACGAGCCGATCGCGTACACGATCCGGGGGGATCTCGACGTGTCCGCCCTGGAGCAGGCGTTGCGAACCGTGGTGCGCCACCAGGAGCCGCTGCGAACGGGCTTCGCCGTGGCCGACTCCGACGTACCTGTGCAGCGGATCGCCGAGGAGGTCGATGTCGAACTGCCCGTCGAGGACCTGCGCACGGTGCCGGAACAGGGGCGGCAGGCGTTCCTCGACGCACGACTGACGGAACTGTCCCGCGTCCCCTTCGATCTGGCCCGGCCCCCGCTGTGGCGGGCCCGTCTCTTCCGTACCGGCGAGCGGGAATGGGCGTTCCTCCTTGTACAGCACCACATCATCACCGACGGGCGTTCCCTCATGGTGCTGATGCGTGATTTGGGCGAGGCGTACGGCGCTCTGACAGCCGGAATGAAGCCCGAACTGCCCCCCCTGCGCCATCAGTTCGCCGACCACGCGGTCTGGCAGCGCCAGCGGCTTGCCGATGGGCTGGAGGACGAGCAGCTCGCCTACTGGCGCAAGGAATTGGACAACGCACCCGACATCATTGGCCTGCGAACGGACCGTCCCCGCAACGGGACACCGCGCGACGACGGCAGCCGCGTCGCCTTCGCGCTGGACGCAGCCGCGGGCGGCGCGCTCCGGCGCCGCTGTGACGAGTACCAGGTGTCGCCGTACATGTTCCTGCTGGCCGTCTTCAACCTGCTCCTGCACAGGCATTCGGGCCAGGACGATCTGATCGTGGGATCCCCGGTCGAGGGCCGCATGCACGCCGGGTCGCAGGACCTGCTCGGTTTCTTCGTCAATACGGTCCCGATGCGCAGCACTTACCACGCGGAAGAGAGCTTTGCGGACTACCTGGCGGGGGTGAAGGACACGTGTCTTTCCGCGTACGCGAACCAAGACGTCCCGTTCGCCCGTCTGGTGCATGCACTCGGTCTGCAGGGAGTCGGCTACTCCCCGCTGATCCAAGTGGTTTTCGCCTTCCAGAACCGTACCGGAACGGTGGCCGACTTCCCCGATCTCCGGTTGGAGCACCGCCCGGTCGACTCAGGAGTCGCGCGGTTCGATCTCACGCTATTCCTGGACCAGATGCCCGATGGGCAGTACGAGGGAAGCCTGGAATACCGCAGCGACCTCTTTGACCGGCAGACCGCGGAACGCCTGACCGAGGGATTCCGGGCCCTGCTGGACGGGATTCTCGCTGACCCGGCGCGAAGCGTCTCCCAGATACCTCTGTGCACCGCGCAGGACCTGCGGTTGTCGGGTGGCTGGAACGACACGGAGGTGGAGTTTCCGTCGGGTCGGTGTCTGCATGAGTTGTTCGAGGAGCAGGTGGGTCGGTCGCC
>NZ_JBVKCG010000073.1:0-2134 GCF_055634995.1 Streptomyces sp. NPDC111744 | reverse complement strand
GGGATCTGGCACAAGTTCCGTGAGCCGGTCACGCGTTGTAGTTGTTGATCTTCTTGCGGTGGGTGCGGAAGTCGCCTTGAAATCGTTCCTCGTGTGGGTGACACGGCCGACATTCGGTGGCCGTGAACGAGGTGTTGTCCCGGCTCCAGGAGTTGTTGTTCCCGTCGGTCCCCGGCGTCGCCGTCGTGGCCGTAGACGCGCATGGCGAGGCGATACGCGTCGAGGCCCGCTGCACACCGGCCGGGGCCGCCTGTCCCGACTGCGCCCACTGGACGGAACGGGTCCACAGCTCCTACCTGCGATTCCCGGCAGATCTGCCAGCTGCCGGGCGACGAGCACAGCTCGCGTTGCGGGTCCGGCGGTTCGTCTGCACAGCTTCGGCCTGCGGCCGACGGACGTTCGTGGAGCAGGTGCCGGGACTGACCCGCCGCCACGGCCGGGTCACCGAGCGGCTGCGCCGGGCGATGAGCGAGATCGGGCTGGCCCTGGCGGGCCGGGCCGGTGCCCGCCTCGCTCGGGTCATGGGCATCGCGACCAGCCGCACCACGCTGCTGCGGCGGGTGATGGACCTGCCCGACCCGGCAGCGACGCAGCCCCGCGCCGTCGGCGTGGACGACTTCGCGCTCCGGCGCGGTCATGTCTACGGGACGGTCGTGATCGACGCAGAGACCCACCAGGTCCTCGACCTGCTGCCCGAGCGCGATGCCGCCACTCTCGCCCCGTGGCTCGCGGCTCATCCCGGAATCGAGGTCATCTGCCGTGACCGCGCCGGCGCCTACGCCGAGGCGGCCGACACCGCCGCACCGCAGGCCCTGCAGGTCGCCGACCGGTTCCATCTCTGGCAAAACATCGCCTCCGCGGTCGAGAAGACCGTCGCCGACCACCGCTCCTGCCTGCGCGACCTACCGCCGCCCGCCCCGGAACCGGAGCCCGTATGGGAGACGCCCGCCGAGGCGGCACCCGGCCAGGAGGCCGAAACAGATGACCCGACCGGCAAGTTCGCCGAACGGGCCCGCGCCCACCACGCTCTCGTCCACGATCTCCTCGCCCGGGGCATGAGCCTGCGGGGCGTTGCCCACCACCTGGGCTGGGGACGGCACACCGTACAGCGGTACGCCCGCGCCTCCCGCTGGCAGGACATGGTCAAAGGCCGCAAGCGGCAACTCCCCAGCAAACTCGACCCGTTCAAGCCCTACCTGGCCGAACGCTGGGCCGAGACCGACGGGAACGTGACCATCCTCGGTCTCCACCAGGAGATCACCGCGCGCGGCTTCCGCGGCCACTACTCCACTGTCCGCGACTGGATCCGCCGCGACCTGCCGCAGCAGGAAGGCTTCACGCCCGCCCCACCACCACTGTCGATACGACAAGTGACCGGCTGGCTCACCCGGCATCCCGCCACCCTGACCGAAGAGGAGAAGCTGCACCGCAAGGCCGTACTCGACCGCTGCCCGAAGCTGGCCTCCGCCGCAGAGCTGACCAGCTCGTTCGCGGAGATGCTCACCACCCTCAGCGGCGACCGTCTGCCCGAGTGGATCACCGAGGCCACCGACGCCAACCTGCCCGGCATCAGCAGCTTCGCCACCGGCCTGAACAACGATTTCGACGCGGTGACCGCGGGACTGACCACCGACTGGAACTCCGGCCCGGTCGAAGGAGCAGTAAACCGGATCAAGATGCTCAAGAGGCAGATGTTCGGCCGTGCCGGCTTCGGCCTGCTGCGTAAACGGGTCCTGCTCTCCTGAGGCTGCGGTCAGACCGCGTCCTCCACCAGTCCGAAGCCGTCCGGGAACTCCTCCAGAAACGCTCGCCGCGACGGATCAGGCTCCTCGCGGGCCATGGTGGCGAGTAGGCCGAGGAACTCGTCCTGCTGCTCACGCGACAGCTTGCTCACGACGTGAGCGACGCCCTCCAGGACCTTGACGGCGTCGTCTGGATCCATTTGCTCGTCTTCACAGCCTTCGACGAACCAGAGGACATCGACCAGAGCCTCGGCCAGAGCTCGCGTCAAGGAGGAGTACGCACCAGGCATCGAGACGATCTCCCAGCAAGTCGGCGAACAGAGTCCCGTCATCTCAACACATGCCACTGACGTCACGGTCAGCAACCGGCTCACGGAACTTGTGCCAGACCC
>NZ_JBVKCG010000072.1:0-2310 GCF_055634995.1 Streptomyces sp. NPDC111744 | reverse complement strand
GCGTCCGACGAACGATCTGAATCACGGGGCTGTGTCGTGGCCACAGCCAGAGCCTCCCATCACTCCATGATCCAGATCTAGCCCTGTAGTACTAGTACTCCAGCCGTAGTTCGCGATCATGACGAGTCGCTGCTTATGGCCCGTAGACGAGATCCACGCCACCACTGGCCTCAACCAGCCAGGACAGCGAACCGCTGCCGAAGGGCCAGCCGGTGGTGGCCACCTGCACCCAGCCGCCGGACTCGTCGGTTCCTGCGTGCCACCACCACCAGCTGCGATCGTCTCCCATTCCTTCTTCGGTGGGGTCGAAGTAGTACAACCATCCTGAGAGCGTCCACGGTCCCTGATCGACGGCCGATCTCTCCTCTGGCGTCATCGCGCGCCATTGACGCAGCCACCCCTCCATGTCGAAGGGCTCGCCATGTTCTGGTTCCGGGGTCTCGGGTGCGCACCGCTGGATGAACCAGGCTGGCAGCAGCTGCGGCCAAAGTTCTTCTGCCGGCCAGTCAACCATCTGGGAGACGACGCACGTCAGTACCGCACGCGCGTTGTCGATGACCTGGGCCGGGTCCTGGGCAGTGAACCGGAGGCGCACCAGAAACGGCCGGGGCTCGTCGTCATCCTCGGCGCTCGGTCCAGATCGAAGGCGCCGCAGCTCGCCTGTCATGATTTCCACGGTGAGGAAGTATGCACCGGCACCGACCTCGCGACATCTCGATATCGCCCTGCTCAGCGGACACGAAGCTCTATGGCTGGACAGTTGCATGCCGTCGGTAGTGGCAGGCTCGGGCACGGGCTTGGTGTCGGCGTCGCCAGTGTGACCAGCGCAGGCGGTGTGCGAGGTCGTGGAACGGGCTGCTCAGGGCCGCGAACAGGTGTTGGATCTCGTTGCCGGTCAAGGCGATCAGGTCGTTGAGGCCGGGCCGTTCGCGGCGTTCGGTGGCTGCGGTGACGGCAAGGAAGGCGTGGGCGAGCATTGCGAGCGTGACCCAGCGGTGCCAGGAAGTCCAGCGGCGAACCTGGTGCTCGTCCAGGCCGGTCAGGCCCTTGCTGGCCTGGAACGTCTCCTCGATCGTCCAGCGCCGTCCGGCCACCCGCACCAGTTCGGACAGTGCCATTGGCAGGGGTGAGAAGCAGCGGTAGAAGGCGAGTTCGCCGGTGCGGCGGTTGCGGCGGACCAGCAGGCACCAGTTGCCGGGCCGACCGGCGGGGTCGTGGATGTCGACCTGTGCCCAGTCGTAGAACCGCTCGCCCTTCGCGCCCGCTCCGGCCGACAGTCGCTGCCAGGCCCGCTTCGGGATCCGCGCGGTCAGGGTCTTCGCCTGAAACTTCCCAGCGTGCGTGATGATCGGGTGGGTGCTGGAGACGGCCAGGACGTAGCCGGTCCGGCGGTGTTCAAGGGCGGTCCGCAGGTGCGGGTTGTCGCCGTAGACCTCGTCGCCCGCGACCCAGCGAGCGGGGGTTCCCGCGTCCAGGGCCCGCAACCATGCGGGCGGCGAGTTGGGGCTTGGAGGCGAAGGCCAGATCGTCCGGGATGCCCGCGCTCCGGCAGCGGTCCGGGTCCTCGGTCCACGAGCGTGGCACGTACAGGGCTCGGTCGATGGCTGCGTGTCCGCGGGCGGCGGAGTAGACGAGAAAGACGGCGACCTGGGCGTTCTCGATGCGGCCGGCAGTGCCGGTGTACTGGCGCTGGACGCCGACGGTCGCCGTGCCCTTCTTCAGGTCGCCCGTCTCGTCGACCACGAGTACCGCCTGGTCGTCGGCGAGGTGCTCGATCACGTAGGCGCGTATGTCGTCGCGGATCGCGTCGGCGTCCCATTTCGCGCGGTGCAGCAGGTGTTGCATGCCGTCCGGAGTGGCATCGCCCGCATGCTCGGCCAGGGTCCAGCAGTTCTTCCGCGGCAGGTCCGACAGCAGCCCAAGCACCAACGCCGTTGCGCGACGTCGGGGTTCGACCCGAGCGAACCGGCCCGCCACGCGGCCCATCAGTTGGTCGAACATTGTCCGCCACCGGGCAGGCACTACGCTGTGCCCCGCGGCCACCGCCTGATCTTCGTTTGTCCACACAACTCACGATGATCAACGGTGGCCGCAGCCATCTCCACGCCAGCCCTGACCAGCAAGATCACGATCTACGGCTGGAGTACTAGGTCTCCTCTGAGTAGCTGTTGTCGTTCCGATCTTGAGGGGTGCGTGTCGAACGGGAGTCTCGATTGGGTGATCGCAGCTGGTTGCGAGCATGAAGACAGGGCCTCTTGGTAGCTCGGGGTTGCGAAGCCAACCGAGATCCAGGAGACCCTGTTGCCGCAG
>NZ_JBVKCG010000071.1:0-2523 GCF_055634995.1 Streptomyces sp. NPDC111744 | reverse complement strand
CCATGATCTTGGAAGTCCGTGCCTGTCACGTTCCCCAGCCGCCGAGCCGGCAGATCACCACGAACCGGGCGCCGTCCGACTATGCCGAAGCCCTGGCTGTTGAGGTGTCTGACGGCAGTAGTTGACGGCAACGCCAGCGGACGGGTGCTGCACAAACTGGCGGATCGTCGCCGTCGTCGGGCTCGGTCGTCGTCTGGGTGAGGTTGCCGAGCGTGTGTCAGAGGAGGTCGATGGCCTGGCGCTGAAGGCGGAGCCGGACGTGGGCGTAGACCGTCGCGGTCACGCTGATGTAGGCGTGACACGGCCACTGTCAACCATCACCTGGGACCGAAGTGTCAAGCATCTACCGGGACCGGACACCGGGTGGCCCGAGGTGTGCGTTCAGATTTTCTCTACGAGTTTCAAGGCGGCACCCGCCCGCCGAGGCTGGCCGCCGTCGCCGATAATCCCGCCGTTCAATCGGGAGGCCAGCTACGCCGCAGGTGGCGAGCTCGCAGCCGGGGGTGATCCGGGGCTGCCGGAGCGGCAATCGGCCTGGTCGCCGGGCTGACCGTAACTGGGCTCCTGGCGGGTCGGGTAGCCGGAGCGCATCACTGCGCCCCGGCCCCCTCAGAACCGGACGTGCGGCTTTCACCGCATCCGGCTCAAGCAAGCCACTTGGGCTTCGTGGGACAGGAACTCACGGTCCGATTTCCGTCATTTGCATGATGCTGACGATGGCAATCGGCATGCACGAGGCGGAGGTTGGCTCGTGCGTCTGTACCGCCGTCTCTCCGGTAAACGAGGTGGTGCTTGTTGAGTAACTTCCTCGACGCCGAGAACCAGGCGATCCACTCACGCACATTGTCCGGTTCGTATTCGGCTCCTTCGATGAGCGCCTCACGGCAGAGGGGACACACGCCCTTCTGTCGTGCCGCCAGGAGCAGACTCGTCTTCCCCATCGGCGGTGGCGCTTTGATGCGGCGACGCTTCCGCCAGTAGCCCTTCAGGGCCGGGTCGTCCGGAGACGCCGCCCCCTTCACTGGGACATGGCGGGCATAGGCAGTCCATGCGAATTTCTGGAGGTAGGCGCCACTGGATTTGTCGCCGAACACCCAGTTGTCCCACCTGGACTTGTTGAACCGGCCGAAATAGTGGCGCTTAATCCACAGCCCCGAACGATTCGAGTGACTATGTTTCGCCCACTTGTAGAGCAGCGTGAACATGTAGTAATCCATCGAGCAGAAAGCCCGGTAGGACGCCGCACTTCGGTAGTACGCACTCCAGCCCCTGGCTACTGGGTTGAACGTGCGAATAACGGCCTTGGCCGGACCGCCAAGCAGAGCGCGCGCATCCGTTCTCAGCCGTTTCCGGAGTTTATTGCACGCTGCCCTGCTCGGCCTGATGACCAGCTTGTCACCGTGTCGCTGCACAGTGAATCCCAGGAAATCAAGCCCCTCATCGAGGTGGACCACATGCGTCTTGGCCTCGTTGAAATGCAGACCCCTGGGAGCAAGCCACGCCGTCAAATCCTCCTTGACCCGGTATGCCTCCTCCTTGCTGTGGCACAACACCACGAAGTCATCGGCATACCGCACCAGCACGGGTACTCCCGGGGCGGTGTTGCTCTCCCGCCCCTTGCGATTCTCATAGCGGAATCCCGCGGCCTCTTCCATCCCATGCAGGGCGATGTTCAGCAGCAAAGGGCTCACGACGCCGCCCTGGGGAGTGCCCTCCTCGGTCGGCGCCCAACGACCGTTCTCCATCACGCCGGCCCGCAGCCAGGCACGGAGCAGATTCCTGGCGGGAAACTGCCCGATCATGGCCATCAGGTGATCGTGACTGATGCGGTCGAAGGCCCCTTCCAGATCCGCGTCCAGCGCCCAGCGGCGCTTCGCCTTGGGACCCCGCGCGGAGGCCCGGATGGCTCCGATCGCGTCCTGGCAGCCACGTCCGGGGCGGAACCCATACGATCTCGCCTCGAACCTGGCCTCCCACTCGGGCTCCAGCGCGTTCTTCACGCGGGCCTGGAGCACCCGGTCACGGATGACCGGAATACCGAGCGGGCGCTGCTTCCCATTCGCCTTGGGGATGTACACGCGCTTGACCGGCTGGACCTTCCACGGAGTGGACAACTGGTGGCTTTGAGCTGCCAGTTTGGCTCGTGCCGCCGGTGTGAGGGCACGTTCTCCGTCGATGCCAGCGGTCTTGCGACCCCTGCTCTGCTGCGTCACCCGCCGCACGCTGACCAGCGTGTTGCTGCGGCTTCGCAGCATGAGCTTCTGCAAGTTCCGGACCCTCTTCAGATCCCCTTCCCGCGATGCCTTGAAAATCCGTTGCCTCAGCCGCCGTACATTCCGCTCACACACAGCCCAGTCAACGCTGTGCCAGGTTCGTGTGGGCGAATAGCCTTCGGGTCCATTCACCTCGGACGCACGGGCAGTCGACGCCAGGTCACGTCCGCTGGAGTGGTGTATCGACGGCCACTCGGCGATCTCGTTTTGAGGCTATGCGGTGAGTTCGGTGGGCAGGACGGTGTCGTCG
>NZ_JBVKCG010000070.1:0-2701 GCF_055634995.1 Streptomyces sp. NPDC111744 | reverse complement strand
GTTACTGGCTCTGCTCCAGCTGTGGCTTTTCCCGCTCGTTGTCCAAATTCTCCTGCACGATGGCCTCCTGGCACTCACGGGCCCTGTTCTCCTGCTGGACCTCCCTCTCCTCCTCCTTCTGCAGGAAGTCCGCCGTCAGGTACAGCTCCCGCACACGGGCGTCGTGGTATGCGTCGGAGATGCAGATGTGCATGGTCGTGCCGAGCTTGGCGATGGTCTCCCTGCTCTTGCAGAGCCGGTCGACGTGCGAGGCGAGACGGTACGGTTTCATGGTCCGCACGGCGTAGTCCGCCTCGGCGTTGTACGCCCTGAGCACCAACTTGGAGAATTTCCGGGCTGCCTGGCGTCCTTCGCGTCCCGACCCGTTGACCGTCCAGTCCTGCGTGGACAGCACGGCCTGGTCGGCGCGGGCCAGATTCTTGATCTCGTTCCGCAGAGAGTCCAGGCGCGTACGGTAGGCGATGGCGTCGTCCGGCTGGTGCCGGTAGGCATAGATCCCGAATTGCTGCGGCGTCGCTTGCGCTTCCTCCCGCGCGTGGTGCAAGGCGTCGACAATCCCAACCGCGTCCAGACCCTGCGTGCTGGCTATCCAGGCCCGCAGTTGCTCGATCCCCGCGGACTTCGAGCGCCGCCGCATGCCGAACAGACCGAGACGCGCGGCAGGCACTGCAGGCCGGCCGAGGCCCCGTCTTCTAAGAAGACCGTCGAGCAGCCACATCACTCAGAACACCCCCTCGCACCCGGGAATCCAGCCAAAAAAGCAGCAGCCGCTCCCGACCCTAAACACCACCCACAACCACACCCACCAACCACACCCAACCCTGCCTCTCAGGGCACAAAACGGTGACCCAACAGACACAGCAGCACCGGAGACACTGGCTAGACCGCTGATCAGGAGCAGGCCAGCGACATCGACGCCTGCCTCGGCCTGGACGTCGGCAAGGGCAAACACCACGCCACCGCGCTCAAAGACAGATCGGCTCCGTGCCGTGCCAGCGACGGGTCGGCCGGGGGCGTCGCTTAGCGGTGTCGGTCTGTCGCCTCGACGACCATGGCTGCGGGGCCTGTTCATCAAGATCCACCCCGTACCTGGAACGAGTCGTGGGCCCGCGCATTCAACGCCTGCTCACTCCAGGCCGTGCTCGACCACGGCAATCTGTTGACCCATCGGATCGAGGAAGTGCTGGAAGCCCACATCTTTTAAGACCGTGTCCTACGTGGTGAGGCGTCGTTGAGCTCGGTATGGGGCGGGGTACGTGGAGTTGGATTGTTCCGGACGGGCTGTAGGAGATCGCGAAGCCGTTGATCCCTCCGTCGAGGGTGCGACCGCAGGGCGGGGGAACGCAGGACACGCCTGATGAGACGCTCTTCGCCACGATCATCTACGTGCTGGTCAGCAGCTGCGCCTGGCGAGCTCTGCCGCCGTGCTTCGGCATATCGAAGTCGACCGCCCACCGCCGGTTCCTCATCTGGTCCAGAGCAGGTGTCTGGGGCCGGCTGCACGAGGCCGTGCTGCACCGGCTCGACGACGCCGGCCTCATCGACGTCACCCGCGTCGTCCTCGACACCGCCCACGTCCGGCCAAAAAGGGGGCGAACACACAGGTCCGAGCCCCGTGGACCGAGGCAAGCCGGGTTCCAAGATGCACGTTCTGTCGGACGCGAACGGACTGCCCCTCCTCGTCGGCGTCTCAGCGGGTAACACCCACGACAGCGAAGGACTGAAGTCGATGGTGGAGGGTCACCAAACGAGACACGACCCCCACGGCGGCCGCTACTTCAAGCCGCAACGCCTGCATGCGGACAAAGCCTACGACCGCCCGGACCTGCGCAGGTGGCTTCGCGGCAAGCGCATCGGCGTCCGCATCGCCCGCAAGGGCGTCGAGTCCAGCGAACGATTAGGGCGCCGCCGATGGGTCATCGAGCGCACCATGTCGTGGCTGTCCGGCTACCGTCGGCTCAGCCCTCGCTACGAGCGCGATCCCCGCAACTACCTGGCCTTTCTCGGACTCGCCGCCGCCCTGTGCTGCTACAAGCGACTCATCCGCCTCACCACGTAGGACACGGTCTAATACTCCAGCAGCGGTTCGTGTCCTGAGCTGGCAGTTGTCGTTGTCCTGGTATGGAGGGGATGGCTGAAGTCGCGTTCTGGGCAGCTGAGTTGGATTCGGTGTTCGCGCGGGTGGCGAGCAGGTTCGGCCGGGCGGATCTACGGTGTCCGTGGCCTGCTGGGGCGGGCGACGCGCAAGGATCGCCGGATGCCGCTGGAAGATCGAAGAATGCTTCCAGTCCGCGAAGAACGAGTGCGGCCTCGACGAGTACGAGGTCCGCCGTTACACGGGCTGGTACCGGCACATCACCCTCGCCATGCTCGCCCACGCGTTCCTCGCCGCCATCGCCGCCCAGGAACGGGAAAGGGGGGCCCCGGCGACGACACGCCCGATCTCGTGGACCTCACACCGGCCGAGATCCGCCGTCTCCTGGCAGCTGAACCCCCGCACCACCCCGCACGCCACAACCACACGCTGACCTGGTCACGGTGGAGACGACGCCACCAGGCACGCGCCCGCCAGAGCCACTACGAACGGCGCGGCTACCTATTCGCCGAGACGCGGTGGGGAAGTCCGTCCCGTCCACCTGACGCCCCGCTACACTCCACGCCACCAGGCCGCTGACCAGCCCAAATACCGATCTACGGCTGG
>NZ_JBVKCG010000069.1:0-2821 GCF_055634995.1 Streptomyces sp. NPDC111744 | reverse complement strand
TAGCGCACGATCTGACACGGATGTTCCTCAACCCCCTGGTTCGTGACTCACCCGATCGGGGTGCGTGCGGCGCTGGTAGTGGCAATGGCGGGGGCCCTCACCTCTGATCTTGGACACACGAGACGCTGGATCCTGAGGAACTGAGAACGGACATCTCGTGGTCATGAAGAACTACCTGCCGGAGTTCAAGGCGGATGCGGTCGCGCTGTATGAGTCGCGGCCCGATGTGACGATCAGGTCGGTGGCCGCCGATCTGGGGATCAACCCTGAGACCCTGCGGAACTGGGTCCGGGCTGCCGGAGCAAGCCGTCCGCGGGGACGCCGGACGCAGGAACCGGCCCAGCCGCCAGCCCCGCTGGAGGCGGGGAACGCGGCTCTGCGGAAGAAGGTCAGCGAGCTCGAGGAGGAATGCGAGATCCTGCGGAGGGCCGCCAAGTATTTCGCCGGGGAGAGTCGCTGGTGAACCGCTTCCAGTGCGTCGCCGATCCCCATACGCCGCTACGGCGTGAAGCGGCGTATGGGGCGTCGGTCACGAAGCCAACGTTGCCGTGCGAGCTTCTCGTGGTACTTAAGGATCTTCCAGATCAGTACGGACCCGAACAGACTGAGAACGACGGACGCGATTACGAGAAACATTTATGGAAACTTTCCAGTAAATACCCGACCGGGACTTTTTGAACTTACTTTTTGAAAGACTCCGTCGCCCGGATGGTTGTCTATCGAGACGTCGGCTCCAGAGTACGAGAAGCGCTGCTCCACGGCGCAAGCTGGCTGCATGGCAGCTACGCCTGCCAGGGCGACAGCCGCAGTGTTGACGGACAGCCTCGTGGCGAGTCGCATGTTTCTCATGAATTCCCTTCCATCCGCCGCGAGGGCGCCATTTACCCATCGACATACGAGAAAGGTTCCGATGAGATCAGAATCACTTAGCTTCTTCAGCAGTCACGCCTCAAGGTGATGGGTAACTATCGGTTGACTGCGTCCTCGCCTGGGATAGGGCCACAGTCCTGCGAATGAAGACGTCACCCGATCGGTGGCCACTCCGAAGATGCTCACTGAACTACTAAATCGTGATGACACCCTCCCAGACACGTCAACGGCGAGATGGGTATGCGGGAAAATGAGGCACTGAAGCTGCCCTAAGACTCCTTGGTGCGACAATTACGAGCTCGTGCACGGTAGGCAGTGAGACGTCGGGCTATTGATCGTTGATCATGGTCGTGTGGTGGGGAAGGCGACTCGTGCGGTGATCATCAGCAACCGGCGGATCACGGGCCTGACGGCCGATGTGATTGCTGAACTCGTTGCTGAGACCGTGTTTGAGATCTACTGAGATGCCAGCCATGCGGTGTACCAGTCGTGGAAGTCCGGTCCTGGGGTCAGGCCGCCCCAGGACCGGTCGTCGAGCCAGACTTGTCCGGCGTTTGTGCCCGTGATGACGAGGCGGGAGAAGGTGTCGCAGCCGATCTCGCTGAGGACCAGAGTCCCCGCGACCGAGTAGTCGGCGTCGCCTCCCCTGCCCGGTCCCGGCCAGACCGTGGTGTGCGGGAACAGGGTGGCCAGGAAGCCGGCTCGCAGGCACTCGGTCCGAAGGTCGTGCAGGGCCTCTTCGTCATCCACTTCCTCTGCCAGGCCCAGCAGTCCGTAATGAGGTCCCGCTCCGCCACCGGCGACCGTGCCCAGGAAGTCCCGGTAGGACGCGGGAAGGGTGACGCCGTGCAGTTGCTCGAAGGAGCGGATCGCCTCCTCCGACAGGAGCGGTTGAAGCCGGTATCCGTGGTGCGAGGCATTTAGCCCAAGCGCTGGGCCGTCGAGCGCACCTTCTCGTGGATCACCGCGCACCGGCGCCTCGCCCGCGACTACGAGCAGCACCCCGCCCGCTCCGAGACCATGATCCGCTGGGCAATGATCGGCATCATGGTCCGCCGACTCACCCGCGGCCATCCCGCCACACGGCCGGGCCCCAGGCCATTGATCCGGGTGGGGCCGGACGAGGATACGGTTCGGGCGTGACCGCTGATGCTGCCGCCCCGAGCGGGACCTGGAACGGCGCCTCGGTGCGCTCTCGTGTTGCCGCGATGGCCCTGGAGGATCCTGAGCGTCGCCGCTTCGGCCTGGAATCCGCGCTGGTCCGGGGCCTTGCGCACGATCTCCAGCTCGCGGCCGAGGATCGCCCGGGCCCAGTCCACGAGGCGGCCGGCGAAGCCCTGGTCGGCCCAGATCTTCTGAACTCCCGGACGGTCCAGCCGAGTCCAGAGCAGTGGGTGCTTCGCGCCGTCGCGGTCCTGGATGTTCGCGGCGACAACGTGGACGGCCAGGAGCAGACCGAGGGTGTCGGTGACGATGAACCGCTTGCGGCCCTTCACCTTCTTGCCCGCGTCGAAGCCCCTGGTGCCGGCGGGGACGGTGTCGGCAGTGCGCACGGACTGCGAGTCGATCAGCCCCGCGCTCGGCTCCACACTGCGGCTGTCGGCGGCCCGGACCTGGCCGCGCAGGGCGTCGTGGATCCGCTCGACGGTGCCGTCGTCGTGCCACCAGGTGAAGTACCAGTACACCGTCGGCCATGGCGGGAAGTCCTTGGGCAACTGCCGCCAGGCACACCCGGTGCGGACCACGTAGAAGATCGCATCCACGATCCGCCGACGCGGGTGCTTCTCACGTCGCCCGCCCTTGGGACCCACCCGCGCTGGCGGCAGCAACGCCTCCACCAACGCCCACTGATCACCCGTCAAATCCGACGGATACCCGCCCCCGGAACCACTCACGCCGGGCTCAACGACCCCGCCAGTCACGGGACACGGCAGATCTCAAACACGGTCTC
>NZ_JBVKCG010000068.1:0-3288 GCF_055634995.1 Streptomyces sp. NPDC111744 | reverse complement strand
CTTCGTCGCAACGCCCGTGACCCACGCCGCCCCCTCGCGATCCTTGGCCTCGCTTGATCACGAACCGGACGTCAGACGACTATGCCGAAGCCCTGCCTCAACAGCCCACCGGAACAAGTCCGGTGGGCTGCCGCACGCGTCTTTGGGAAATCTACGCGAGAACCCCGAAAAACGAAGATTCTCAGATTTCCCAGGAAGCGATCGTGCCAACGTTGAGAGACTCCGACCTCAGCAACTCCAGTACGGGTTCACTCACTACGAGCTGCGCCTTATCGGTCATGCCAAGGTCATCACAGCCGGGCTCTCCGTCAACAACCAACCACACGAGATCAGGAAGTTCGCCATCGGGGTTGATCTCCCGAAACTCATCAGCCTCGGAAACGATCGCCACATCCGAATGAAATCCCGTGAAGCCTGACTCCTCAAGCCGGTGCACAACGTGACGCAGGGCCAGGTAGCAGGGGAAGGACTGCACGATGCAATCTCCCAACCAGTCGACGACTTCATAGTGGAGTCGCGAGACCCTCGGAGGGTGCACCGAGGAATCCATGATCGTCTCTGGGCCGAGACCCCCTGCAACCTCTGGCTTTACGAGGTAGTACGTGCTCACACAGGCTCCGTTCAGCGTATTCTAGGCGTGAACCACTGCCCCAGTTGATCATCGACTTCGGTGGCGTGATCTAGTACATCCTGCCTTGTCGGTGACGGATTCGATGCATAGAAGTTATTCCACAGGTTTCGAATGGCACTCAAGTGGACGCGGCTATTCACGACACCCTTAGGGATTCCTCGCAAATTCTCAAGCGAGTGGATTTCATCAGCTGAAAAGAGGCCGGGATACCGCCTGAGAACTTGCTGCTCAATAGCGTGATGCACCCAGACGTTTCCTTGAGTTCCAGGATTGGCGTTGTAGAAAGTCTGCCGGTAATCCGTACTGCCTCCGGCGTTTCCGACACTGGCTGGCTGGCGGGTAGGGATCGCAGAACCTAGATTCGCCTCATCACCACAACCAACACCCGTGACATTGTAGTTATGCACGAGCACCGGCGTAGCTCCCGCCAGCACATAGTACGTGTGCTACGCGGCCCCTCTCTATCTGCGTATTCGCAGATCAGCGGTGGTTTCGAGTTCCGCTGGTGTCCGTGGTTGTGCGGGGGAATCCGTGGGTGTTGCCGTCGCTACTGCCGTCAGGCGGTACTGGCCGCGCGGTCGCGCTGTACCCGAAGCGGTGCTGGCGCAGCGGACTTTACTGCCATGCTCCGGGCTCGGCGCGGAGGAGGGTGCGGGTGGTCTGTTCGTACAGCTCGTGGCCGGTGGCGGCGCAGTGTCCGGCGATCCAGCGGGTCAGTTCGTCCGGGGTGTGCAGGGGGCCAGAGGTGGCTCCGCAGTTGCGGTCTTCGCCGGTGACGCACTCCGCCGCGACGGTCGGCAGGGCCAAGGTGTCGGGGACGGTGGTCACGTGGTACTCACGGAATCGAAAGCGGCCACGGGTAGGACTGCGGGCCGGTGTGTCGGCGTTCGTGGAGTCAGACATCGTCGCCCGCTTCCGCCTCCTCCTCCGGGCCCGGGAGGCGTTGTCCGCGTGAGTCGGCGACCCGGAGTGCGTCGGAGAGGGCTTCGGTCAACCGGCGGGCCAGCCAGCCGTATTCGGAGGCCGAAAGGATCTTTGCGCCGGGGGCCATGGTGGCTCGGGCGTACTCCAGCAGCTCCGCACCCATACCGAGTTGTACCGACTCGATGTTGTCGGCGAGGGTGGCGAGGTAGCCGCGGCCGTCGGTGCTGAGGTAGCAGGGCTTCCCCTCGACGGTGGCCCACGGCAGCAGGCGCGGCCCCTGCATAGCGGGACCCTCTGGCCACGGTGTCGCACGCTCAGCCATCTTGTTGCCCTCTCCTCGACTCGGCCCGGGGTGGCTGATCATCGTCCCGCTGGCGTGGACCTTGCGGAGTAGCCAGCGTGTCTGCCTAGCTGTCTGCCAAGCTGGTGGGGTGCGGGAGACGGTCGGAGAACTGGTCAGACGGCTGCGCGTGGATCGTGGTTGGAGTCAGCGGCGGCTCGCCGAGGCTCTGGCTGAGGCTGCTCCTGGGCGCGTTCCGCCGACGCGAAATGACGTGTCCCGTTGGGAGATCGGGACGCGGTCTCCGCGTGAGTGGCTGCCCTTCCTCGCGCAGGTGCTTCAGGTGCCGCGCGAGATGCTGGAGAAGGCGAAAGCCGTTCAGTCGGCCGAGTCCGCGCCGCGTGTCCGGTCCGTCGCCGACTTCCTGCCCGAGGGCGACCCGCTGGCCCCGCTGCGTGCTCGTATGGGCCGCCGGATCGGGGCCGGACAGGTGACCGACCTGACCCAGCGGGTCCACGGCCTGCGGCTGGCTGACGATGTGGTCTACGGCAAAGACCTGATCGGGCCCGCGCTGCGCGAGCTGCAAGCGGCGGTGAAGCTCTACCGCGAGGGCACACACACCGAAGAAGTGGGACGCGAACTTCTCCGGGCCATCGGAGAGTTGGCGCAGATCGCCGGGTGGGTCGCCTCCGATGCAGGGGAGCATGCCGAGGCGGAGCGCATCTACCGGCTCGGCATGAGCGCCGCGCAGGCCGCCGGGGACGGCGTGCTGTCCGGGAACGTGGCGGGCTCGCTGGCCTACCAGTGGAGCAACACCGGCCGGACAGCGGACGCAGTGGGACTGGCCCGCGCCGCGCTGGAGGACGCGGGTCCGGACGCCCCGGCGAAGGCACGCGCGCTGTACCTGGACCGCGTCGCCTGGGCGCATACCCGTGCCGGGCAGGACCGCCCGGCGATGACCGCCCTCGGGGAGGCGGCCGAGGCTCTGTCCGAGGACTCGGCCGGCACCGAATCTCCGTCGTACCTGTACTGGATGGACGCCGGGGAGTTGCAGGTCATGGAGGCCCGCGTCTATACCGAACTGCGGCGCCCGCTGCGGGCCGTGCCGCTGCTGTCGGACGTGCTCGGACGCTATGACGCCAGCCACGCCCGGGAGTTGGCGCTGTACCTTTCCTGGCTGGCGGTGGCCTACGCCGACGCCAACGAGCCCGAGGCCGCCGCGGGAACAGCGGGCCGGATGCTCGCCCTCGGGCAAAGCGGCAGCGAACGCACGGTGGAACGCACGAGGGTCGTGCTCGATCGGCTGCGGGCCTATCGCGACGTGCCCGAAGTCGCCGAACTGCTGGCGTCCTGAGCGCCCTAGTACTACAGGGCTAGATCTGGATCACGGAGTGATGGGAGGCTCTGGCTGTGGCCACGACACAGCCCCGTGATTCAGATCGTTCGTCGGACG
>NZ_JBVKCG010000067.1:0-3713 GCF_055634995.1 Streptomyces sp. NPDC111744 | reverse complement strand
ATCACGCCGGCGACCCCGGCGGCGGCCTGCGTGTGCCCGATGTTCGACTTGACCGACCCCAGCCACAACGGCCGGTCCCGATCGGCGCCGTACGTGGCCAGTAGGGCCTGCGCCTCGATCGGGTCGCCGAGCGTGGTGCCGGTGCCGTGCGCCTCCACCACGTCCACGTCCGAGGGGGCCAGCCCCGCGGCGCTGAGCGCGGCACGGATGACCCGTTCCTGGGAAGGACCGTTGGGGGCGGTGAGCCCGTTGGACGCACCGTCCTGGTTCACCGCCGAACCGCGCACCACGGCCAGCACCTCATGGCCGTTGGCCCGCGCGTCGGACAGCCGCTCCAGCACCAGCATGCCGACACCCTCGGACCAGCCGGTGCCGTCGGCGTCGGCGGAGAAGGACTTGCAGCGGCCGTCGGCGGCGAGGCCGCGCTGCCGGTCGAACTCACGGAACGGGGTCGGGCTGGACATGACCGTCACCCCGCCGGCCAGCGCCAGGCTGGACTCGCCGGAGCGCAGCGACTGGGCGGCCAGATGCATCGCCACCAGCGAGGACGAGCAGGCGGTGTCCACGGTGACCGCGGGGCCGGTGAGCCCGAAGGTGTAGGCGACCCGGCCGGTGGCGATGCTGCCCAGGTTGCCGTTGCCAAGGTAGCCCTCCAGTTCCTCGGGCACGTGCGCCAGCCGGGTCGCGTAGTCCTGGTACATCAGCCCGGCGAACACCCCGGTACGGCTGCCCCGGACGCCGGTCGGGGCGATCCCGGCCCGTTCCAGTGCCTCCCAGGACAGCTCCAGCAGCAGCCGTTGCTGCGGGTCCATGGCCAGCGCCTCGCGGGGCGAGATACCGAAGAGCCCGGGGTCGAAGTCTGCGACGTCGGCGAGGAATCCGCCCAGTCCGACCGGCAGCGCCCCGAGGTCCCAGCCGCGGTCGGCGGGAAAGGCGGAGATGCCGTCCCGGCCCGCGGCGACCAGGTCCCACAGCTGCTCGGGGGTGCCGACTCCGCCGGGGTAGCGGCAGGCCATGCCCACGATCGCGATCGGCTCGTCCGTGGCGGCCGTGAGCGTGGGGGCGGCGGGTTCCGGTCCGGTCTGAAGGTCACCGGCCTCGGCGAGTACGAACCCGGCCAGCGCGGCCGGGGTGGGGTGGTCGAACACCAGGGTGGTGGGCAGCCGTAGCCCGGTGGCGATGCCGAGACGGTTGCGCAGTTCGAGCGCGGTCAGCGAGTCGACGCCGAGTTCGGCGAAGGACTGTTCGGCGCCGATCTGTTCGGCCCCGGTGAGGTCCAGAACCCCGGCGGCCTGGGTGCGCACCAGGTCCAGGGCGGCGCGGCGGCGCTCCGCCACGGGCAGCGCCCGCAGCCGGTCGGCCCAGCCGGACTGCTGCCGGGCACGGCGACGGCCGCGGACCAGGCCGGCGAACACCGCCGGCAACGGGTCGAGTCCGTGCAGGGCCGCGGTGTCCAGCCGCATCGGCAGTACGGCCGCCTCGTCGAGCCCGACAGCGGCGTCCAGCAGCGCCAGGGCTTCCGCGGTGGGCAGTGCGGAGATGCCACTGCGAGCGATACGGGCCAGGTCGGTGCCGGAGAGCTCACCCGTGATGCCGCTGCGCTGCTCCCACAGTCCCCAGCCCAACGAGGTGGCCGGGAGCCCGGCGGCACGGCGCTGCCGCGCCAGCGCGTCCAGGTGGGCGTTGGCGGCGGAGTAGGCGGCCTGTCCGGCGTTGCCGAGGGTCGCGGACGCGGAGGAGAACAACACGAACCTGGTGAGGTCCCGGTCGCGGGTCAGTTCGTCCAGCCAGCGGGCGCCCTGCACCTTCGGCGCCAGCACCGCCCGCAGTCGCTCCTCGGTGAGACCGGTGACCAGACCGTCGTCCACCACCCCGGCGGCGTGCACCACCGCCGTCACCGGATGCTCGGCCAGCAACGCGGCCACCGCCTCACGGTCGGCCACATCACACGCCACCACCGCCACCCCGGCACCCAACTCACCCAACTCCGCAGCCAGCTCCGTCACACCCGGCGCATCACCACCCCGCCGGGAAACCAGCACCAGACCACGCACCCCATGACGCACCACCAAATGCCGCGCCACCAAACCCCCGAGCGTCCCACTCGCCCCCGTCACCAGCACAACATCCTCAGCCGACCAAGGAACGCCCCCACCCACCTCCGACACCCGCGCCAACCGCGGCACCAACACCCGCCCCGCATGCAAGGCCAGTTGGGGTTCGTCGATGGCCAGTGCCGCGGTCAGCTCCGTCTCGGTGACGGTGGGTTCGGCCGTGTCCAGCAGTACGAACCGGTCGGGCCACTCGATCTGCGCCGAGCGCACCAGGCCCCACACGGCCGCGCCGGCCGGGTCGGGCACCTCCTCGGTGGAGGTCGCGACCGCACCTTGGGTGACCAGGACCAGCCGGGCACCCGGCGCGGGCTCCCCGGCCAGCCAGCCGCGGACCCGTTCCAGTACGGCGGCGGTACGCTCGGCCACGGGCGTGTCCTCGACCCGGAACAGCACATCGGCGCGGGTGTCACGGGGGCGTCCGGTGCGGGCGGGCGTCCAGTCCAGCCGGTACACCGAGTCCAGCCGTGCGGGCGCGCGCAGTTCGCCGGTGAGGGCGCGCAGCACCACGCGCTCGACGGTGCCGACCGGGGCGCCGCTGTCGTCGGCCAGATCCAACCGGACCGCGTCCTCCGCGACGGCGGTGATCCGGACCCGCAGCGCCGTCGCGCCCGCGTCGTGCCAGCGGACCCCCCGGAAGGCGAAGGGCAGCCGCAGGGCGTTGTCACCGTGCAGGGCGAGGGCGTGCAGTGCCGCGTCCAGCAACGCCGGATGCAGACCGAACTCGCCGGCCTGGCCGCGTTGTTGGTCGGGCAGGGTGATCTCGGCGAAGATCTCGTCGGCGCGCCGCCAGGCAGCCCGCAGCCCCTGGAACGCCGGGCCGTACCCGAGGCCGGTCTCGGCGAGCCGGTGATAGAAGCCGTCCAGGTCGACCGGTTCGGCGCCGGCCGGGGGCCACTGCACGAGATCCGCACCGACGCTGTCGTCGCTGCTCTCGGAGAGCACACCGGTGGCATGCCGGGTCCAGGGCGGCGCCGAGTCCTCGGGCCGGGAGTGCACCTCGATGCTGCGGCAGCCGGTGTCGTCGGGTTCGCCGACGACGACCCGCAGGGCGAGGCCGCCCTCGGCGGGCACGACCAGCGGGACCTCCAGGGTCAGCTCGTCCAGCCGGTTGTCACCGAGCAGTTCGGCGGCGTGCCGGGCGAGTTCGACGAACGCGGTGCCGGGCAGCAGCACCGTGCCGGTGACCTGATGGTCGGCCAGCCAGGGCTGCCCACGCAGGCTCAACCGCCCGGTCAGCACGGTGTCGACGGCACCGGGCAGGGCGACCAGCGCGCCGAGCAGCGGGTGCCCGGCGGGCAGCGCACCGAGCGCGGCCGGATCGGCCGACTCGGCGCTCTCCAGCCAGTAACGGCGGTGCTGGAAGGCATAGGTGGGCAGGTCGACCGGGTCGGCGGCGGGCAGACAGCGTGTCCAGTCGATGCCGCCGCCGTGCACGTGGAAGCAGGCCAGTCCGGTGGGCAGGGTCACCGATTCCGGCTGGTCGCGACGGAGTAGCGGGATGAAAGCCGCGGCCGCGTCCTCCGGCAGACAGTCCGGTCCTACGGCGGTCAGCGCGGCGTCCGGACCGATCTCAACGAACCTCGTCACACCCTGCGCATG
>NZ_JBVKCG010000066.1:0-4529 GCF_055634995.1 Streptomyces sp. NPDC111744 | reverse complement strand
AACCGCCCACACACATCCGCGAACGACTCCGCGAACACCGGATACCGCTCAGCCAGCTCCCGCCCCATACCCGACCACTGCGACCCCTGACCCGAAAACAAGAACCCGGTGCCACCCCCGCGCCCAACGGTGCCGGGGACGGATCCGCCCGCCAACTCCGTGAGCCCGGCGAGCAGTTCCTCCCGATCCGAGGCCACCACCGCACCGCGGTGCTCCAAAGCGGCCCGGGACAGCGCCGCCGCACGCGCCACCTCCGCAACAGTCACCCCGGACTCGGCAAGCACGTACTCACGCAACCGAGCCGCCTGACCACGCAACGCCTCCGCACTCCGCCCGGACACCAACACCGGCACCGGCAGAACCGGTTCCGGAACTGCCGTCGCCTCGAAAGCGGGGGCCTGCTCGATGATCACGTGCGCATTGGTACCGCTCACCCCGAACGCCGACACAGCGGCCCGACGCACCTCGGTCTCCGGCCAGGGCCGTGACTCGGTGAGCAGTTCCAGCCGGCCGCCGGTCCAGTCGACGTGCGGGGTCGGGTTGTCGATGTGCAGGGTCCGGGGCAGCACGCCGTGGCGCATCGCCTGTACGACCTTGATCACGCCGGCGACCCCGGCGGCGGCCTGCGTGTGCCCGATGTTCGACTTGACCGACCCCAGCCACAACGGCCGGTCCCGATCGGCGCCGTACGTCGCCAGTAGGGCCTGCGCCTCCACCGGGTCGCCCAGCGAGGTGCCGGTGCCGTGCGCCTCCACCACGTCGATGTCCCCGGGGGACAGTGCCGCGTTGGTCAGCGCCTCGACGATGACCCGGCGCTGTGCCTGGCCGTTGGGGGCGGTGAGCCCGTTGGACGCGCCGTCCTGGTTGACGGCGGAGCCGCGGATGACGGCGAGTACCGGGTGGTTGTTGCGCTGCGCGTCGGACAGCCGCTCCAGCAGCAGCATGCCGACACCCTCGGACCAGCCGGTGCCGTCGGCGTCGGCGGAGAACGCCTTGCACCGGCCGTCACCGGCCAGTCCGCCGAGCCGGTCGAACTCCACGTAGGTGCCGGGAGTGGACATGATGGTCACGCCGCCGGCCAGGGCCAGCGTCGTCTCCCCCGAGCGCAGCGACTGCACCGCCAGGTGCAGGGTGACCAGGGAGGAGGAGCAGGCGGTGTCGACGGTGACGGCGGGGCCTTCGAAACCGAAGGTGTAGGCGACCCGGCCGGTGGCGATGCTGGCGGCGTTGCCGTTGCCGATGAACCCTTCCAGTTCCTCGGGCACGCTGTCCATCAGCGTCGCGTAGTCGTGGTACATCACGCCGGCGAAGACACCCGTGCGGCTGCCGCGCAGTGCGGTGGGGTCGATCCCGGCCCGTTCCAGTGCTTCCCAGGATGCCTCCAGGAGCAGCCGTTGCTGCGGGTCCATGGCCAGCGCCTCGCGCGGCGAGATGCCGAAGAACCCGGGATCGAAGTCACCGGCGTCCGCGACGAACCCGCCGAGCCCGACCGGCAGTCCCGGCAGGTCCCAGCCGCGGTCGGTGGGGAACCCGGAGATCCCGTCCCGGCCCGCGGCCAGCATCTCCCACAGCTGCTCGGGAGTGCCGACTCCGCCGGGGTAGCGGCAGGCCATGCCGACGATCGCGATCGGCTCGCGCCGCGCCTGTTCGATCTCGGCGAGCCTGCGCTGCGCGCTCTGCGCCTCGGTCAGCGCGCGCCGAAGATACTCCCGGAGCTTGTCCTCGTTAGCCACGTGCGGTTCCCTTCCTCACCCTTGGTCGGCGCCGAGGCCGTCGACGAGGCCGAACAGTTCGTCGTCGGAGGCCGACGACAGGTCGTGCTCCGGTGCGGCGCCGGACTGCTCCTCGCCGCCGTACTTGGCGAGCAGTGCGGTGAGCCGCATGCGCAGCTTCGCCTGGTCCACGGCGCCGGGTTCGGCACCGGCCAGGGCTTCTTCGAGCTGGTCGAGCCCGGCGAGCGGCGCGCCGGCCTGCGTGCCGTCGGCCGCGGGCATGGACGTGTGCAGGTGCGCGGCGAGCGCCACCGGGGTGGCGTATTCGAACACCACCGCGGCGGGCAGCCGGATGCCGGTGGTCTCGGAGAGCCGGTTGCGCAGTTCCACCGCGGCCAGAGAGTCGACGCCGAGTTCGGCGAAGGTGCGGTGTGCGGCCACGGCGGCCGGTGAGTCGTAGGCCAGCACCCTGGCCGCTTCCGCGCGGACCAGCTCCAGGAGCGCCTTCTCCCGGTCGGGTCCGGACAACGCGGCCGGCGTGGCCGTGGGCCCGGTGCTCGCGCCGGCAACCGTGACAGCGTTCCCGGCGGGCGTTTCCCGGACCAGGCCGCGCAGGACCGCCGGGACCGGGCCGCCGGCCCGTAGGGCCGTCCGGTCCAGGCGCATCGGGGCGAGTACCGGTTCGTCGACGGCTCGCGCCAGGTCGAACAGTTCGAGCGCCTCGGCGGTGGACAGCGGCCGCAGCCCGGCACGGGCGATGCGGGCCATGTCCGCCCCGGACAGTTCGCCGGTGATGCCGCTGCGCTGTTCCCACAGTCCCCAGGCCAGGGAGGAGGCCGGAAGCCCGGCGGTGTGCCTGGCCCTGGCCAGCGCGTCCAGTGCGGCGTTGGCCGCAGAGTAGGCGCTCTGCCCGGCTGCGCCGAGCACCCCGGCAGCGGAGGAGAACAGCACGAAGTCGGTCAGCTGGCGGTCACGGGTCAGCTCGTCCAGCCAGCGTGCGCCCAGGACCTTCGGCGCCAGCACCGCCCGCAGCCGCTCCTCGGTGAGGCCGGTGACCAGACCGTCGTCCACCACCCCGGCGGCGTGCACCACCGCCGTCACCGGATGCTCGGCCAGCAACGCGGCCACCGCCTCCCGCTCGGCCACATCACATGCCACCACCGCCACCCCGGCGCCCAATTCCCTTAGTTCGGCGACTAGTTCGGCCGCGCCCGGCGTGTCCAGGCCACGGCGGCCGGTCAGCACCAGTTCGCGCACTCCGCAGTCGCCGGCCAGGTGACGGGCGAGGGCCGCGCCGAGCGCGCCCAGCCCACCGGTGATCAGCACCGGGCCGCCCGGATCCCAGGTGGCGCCGTCCCGGTCGGTGATCCTGGACAGCGGGACATGGGACAGCCGTGGCACGAGCACCACGCCGTCGCGGACCACCAGTTGCCCGCCGGGCACGTTCCACGCAGCGGCGGGTATCCCGGTGCAGTCGGTGCCGTCGCCGTCCTCGAAGTCCGCCAGCAGGAAGCGGTCCGGGTGCTCCTGCTGCACCGAACGCAACAGGCCCCAGACCCCGGCGGCCGCCGGATCAGTGCGCGCGTTGCGGGTCCGCAGCGCGAGCCGGGTGCCGGCGAAGCGGTCCTCGGCCAGCCAGGTGTGTACCGCGCCCAGCGCCCGGCCGACCGCAGCCACTGGATCGGCCTCGGCCTCGGTGGCGGCCCCGGCCGCCAGCACCACCACCTCGGGCAGTTCCCCGTCGGGCAGTTCTGCCAGGTCGGCACAGCCCAGCACAGTCGGTTCCGGACCGCCCGGCACGTTGGCGGGTACCAGTTCCTCGGCGTACAAGGATTCGTGGTGGCCGAGCTGTTCCGCCGAGATCGGCCGGACGGCGAGGGACTCCACCACTCCGACCGGGGCGCCTGTAGGGTCGGCCAGTTCGATCCGGGCCGCCTCGGCGGCGACGGGGGAGATCCGCACCCTCAGCGCGGACGCCCCGGTGCGACGCAGCGCGATCCCGTTCCAGGCGAACGGCAGCAGGGTGCGGTCGCCCTCGTCCTCGTGCAGGTAGCGCAAGGCATGCAGCGACGCGTCCAGCAGCGCCGGGTGCAGCCCGTAGCGGCCGGCGTCGGTCAGCTCGGGCAACTCGATGTCGGCGAAGACCTCATCACCGCTCCGCCAGGCCGCGCGCAGGCCCTGGAACGCCGGGCCGTACTCCAGCCCGGTGGCGGCGAACTCGGCATAGGCCGAACCGACGTCCAGCGCGATGGCTCCCGGTGGCGGCCAGGCAACCGGCGTGTCCAGAAGCTCCGCCGGCACCGAGCCGAGTACAGCGCGGGCGTAGCAGGTCCACGGGGTACCGTCCTCGGCCGGACGGGCGTGCACGGTCATCGGCCGCTCCCCCGTGGCACCCCGCGCGCCGACCCTCATCTGCACCTCGACGGCACCGTGCTCGGGCAGTACCAGCGGCGCCTGAAGGGTCAGTTCGGCGACCTCGCCGGTACCGGTCTCCGCGGCGGCGTGCAGGGCCAGTTCGGCGAACACGCTCCCGGGCACAACGGTGGCACCCAGCACGGTGTGCTCCCCCAGCCAGGGCTGCGCCCGGGTGGCCAGCCGCCCGGACAGCAGGAAACCGTCCTCCTCGGCGAACTCCACGGCCGCGTCCAGCAGCGGATAGCCACTCCGGTGCGGTGGTTCGGCGCTGTCCAGCCAGTAGCGGCGGTGCTGGAAGGCGTAGGTCGGCAGGTCCACCCGGGCCGCGGCGGGCAGATACGACGCCCAGTCGACCGTACCGCCATGCGCATGCAACCGCGCCAACCCGACTGCCACAGACAG
>NZ_JBVKCG010000065.1:3180-4783 GCF_055634995.1 Streptomyces sp. NPDC111744 | reverse complement strand
GTTCGGCGGTGTCCTACTCTCCCACAGGGTCCCCCCTGCAGTACCATCGGCGCTGTAAGGCTTAGCTTCCGGGTTCGGAATGTAACCGGGCGTTTCCCTCACGCTATGACCACCGAAACACTATGAAACTGAACTGCCGCACCACACCCTGTGGCCCAGGACATGGGGCTGTTCGTGGTTTCAGAACCAACACAGTGGACGCGAGCAACTGAGGACAAGCCCTCGGCCTATTAGTACCGGTCACCTCCACACCTCACGGTGCTTCCAGATCCGGCCTATCAACCCAGTCGTCTACTGGGAGCCTTACCCCATCAAGTGGGTGGGAGTCCTCATCTCGAAGCAGGCTTCCCGCTTAGATGCTTTCAGCGGTTATCCCTCCCGAACGTAGCCAACCAGCCATGCCCTTGGCAGAACAACTGGCACACCAGAGGTTCGTCCGTCCCGGTCCTCTCGTACTAGGGACAGCCCTTCTCAAGACTCCTGCGCGCGCAGCGGATAGGGACCGAACTGTCTCACGACGTTCTAAACCCAGCTCGCGTACCGCTTTAATGGGCGAACAGCCCAACCCTTGGGACCGACTCCAGCCCCAGGATGCGACGAGCCGACATCGAGGTGCCAAACCATCCCGTCGATATGGACTCTTGGGGAAGATCAGCCTGTTATCCCCGGGGTACCTTTTATCCGTTGAGCGACGGCGCTTCCACAAGCCACCGCCGGATCACTAGTCCCGACTTTCGTCCCTGCTCGACCCGTCGGTCTCACAGTCAAGCTCCCTTGTGCACTTACACTCAACACCTGATTACCAACCAGGCTGAGGGAACCTTTGGGCGCCTCCGTTACCCTTTAGGAGGCAACCGCCCCAGTTAAACTACCCATCAGACACTGTCCCTGATCCGGATCACGGACCCAGGTTAGACATCCAGCACGACCAGACTGGTATTTCAACGACGACTCCACAACCACTGGCGTGGCCGCTTCAAAGTCTCCCAGCTATCCTACACAAGCCGAACCGAACACCAATATCAAACTGTAGTAAAGGTCCCGGGGTCTTTCCGTCCTGCTGCGCGAAACGAGCATCTTTACTCGTAGTGCAATTTCACCGGGCCTATGGTTGAGACAGTCGAGAAGTCGTTACGCCATTCGTGCAGGTCGGAACTTACCCGACAAGGAATTTCGCTACCTTAGGATGGTTATAGTTACCACCGCCGTTTACTGGCGCTTAAGTTCTCAGCTTCGCCACACCGAAATGTGACTAACCGGTCCCCTTAACGTTCCAGCACCGGGCAGGCGTCAGTCCGTATACATCGCCTTACGGCTTCGCACGGACCTGTGTTTTTAGTAAACAGTCGCTTCTCGCTGGTCTCTGCGGCCACCCCCAGCTCAGACCGTAAAGATCATCACCAGGTGTGGCCCCCCTTCTCCCGAAGTTACGGGGGCATTTTGCCGAGTTCCTTAACCATAGTTCACCCGAACGCCTCGGTATTCTCTACCTGACCACCTGAGTCGGTTTAGGGTACGGGCCGCCATGAAACTCGCTAGAGGCTTTTCTCGACAGCATAGGATCATCCACTTCACCACAATCGGCTCGGCATCAGGTCTCAGA
>NZ_JBVKCG010000065.1:0-3088 GCF_055634995.1 Streptomyces sp. NPDC111744 | reverse complement strand
TCGTACGAATGACACGACTTCGGCGGTACGCTTGAGCCCCGCTACATTGTCGGCGCGGAATCACTAGACCAGTGAGCTATTACGCACTCTTTCAAGGGTGGCTGCTTCTAAGCCAACCTCCTGGTTGTCTGTGCGACTCCACATCCTTTCCCACTTAGCGTACGCTTAGGGGCCTTAGTCGATGCTCTGGGCTGTTTCCCTCTCGACCATGGAGCTTATCCCCCACAGTCTCACTGCCGCGCTCTCACTTACCGGCATTCGGAGTTTGGCTAAGGTCAGTAACCCGGTAGGGCCCATCGCCTATCCAGTGCTCTACCTCCGGCAAGAAACACACGACGCTGCACCTAAATGCATTTCGGGGAGAACCAGCTATCACGGAGTTTGATTGGCCTTTCACCCCTAACCACAGGTCATCCCCCAGGTTTTCAACCCTGGTGGGTTCGGTCCTCCACGAAGTCTTACCTCCGCTTCAACCTGCCCATGGCTAGATCACTCCGCTTCGGGTCTTGAGCGCGCTACTAAACCGCCCTATTCGGACTCGCTTTCGCTACGGCTACCCCACACGGGTTAACCTCGCAACACACCGCAAACTCGCAGGCTCATTCTTCAAAAGGCACGCAGTCACACCACAAGGATGCTCCCACGGCTTGTAGGCACACGGTTTCAGGTACTATTTCACTCCGCTCCCGCGGTACTTTTCACCATTCCCTCACGGTACTATCCGCTATCGGTCACCAGGGAATATTTAGGCTTAGCGGGTGGTCCCGCCAGATTCACACGGGATTTCTCGGGCCCCGTGCTACTTGGGTGTCTCTCAAACGAGCCGTCAATGTTTCAGCTACGGGGGTCTTACCCTCTACGCCGGACCTTTCGCATGTCCTTCGCCTACATCAACGGTTTCTGACTCGTCTCACGGCCGGCAGACCGTGAAAGAGAGATCCCACAACCCCGCATACGCAACCCCTGCCGGGTCTCACACGCATACGGTTTGGCCTCATCCGGTTTCGCTCGCCACTACTCCCGGAATCACGGTTGTTTTCTCTTCCTGAGGGTACTGAGATGTTTCACTTCCCCTCGTTCCCTCCACACTGCCTATGTGTTCAGCAGCGGGTGACAGCCCATGACGACTGCCGGGTTTCCCCATTCGGAAACCCCCGGATCAAAGCCTGGTTGACGACTCCCCGGGGACTATCGCGGCCTCCCACGTCCTTCATCGGTTCCTGGTGCCAAGGCATCCACCGTGCGCCCTTAAAAACTTGGCCACAGATGCTCGCGTCCACTGTGCAGTTCTCAAACAACGACCAGCCACCCATCACCCCGCCCTCACAGGCGAGTTCACTGGGGCCGGCACCTGAAGGAAAATCATTCCCTCAGACACCCAACAGCGTGCCCGACACCCTCGCCTCTTCCCTCACCCGTTCCACGCCGAAGCAGTACTAGGAGGAGAAGCAAACCGAGTGTGCCGAGTAGTCAACGTTCCACCCATGAGCAACCACCGTCGAACATTTGCCGACGTAGTGGCCTCTGGACTGCCGAAACAGCCTAGAAGTGCTCCTTAGAAAGGAGGTGATCCAGCCGCACCTTCCGGTACGGCTACCTTGTTACGACTTCGTCCCAATCGCCAGTCCCACCTTCGACAGCTCCCTCCCACAAGGGGTTGGGCCACCGGCTTCGGGTGTTACCGACTTTCGTGACGTGACGGGCGGTGTGTACAAGGCCCGGGAACGTATTCACCGCAGCAATGCTGATCTGCGATTACTAGCGACTCCGACTTCATGGGGTCGAGTTGCAGACCCCAATCCGAACTGAGACCGGCTTTTTGAGATTCGCTCCACCTCACGGTATCGCAGCTCATTGTACCGGCCATTGTAGCACGTGTGCAGCCCAAGACATAAGGGGCATGATGACTTGACGTCGTCCCCACCTTCCTCCGAGTTGACCCCGGCGGTCTCCCGTGAGTCCCCAGCACCACAAGGGCCTGCTGGCAACACGGGACAAGGGTTGCGCTCGTTGCGGGACTTAACCCAACATCTCACGACACGAGCTGACGACAGCCATGCACCACCTGTACACCGACCACAAGGGGGCGACCATCTCTGGCCGTTTCCGGTGTATGTCAAGCCTTGGTAAGGTTCTTCGCGTTGCGTCGAATTAAGCCACATGCTCCGCCGCTTGTGCGGGCCCCCGTCAATTCCTTTGAGTTTTAGCCTTGCGGCCGTACTCCCCAGGCGGGGAACTTAATGCGTTAGCTGCGGCACCGACGACGTGGAATGTCGCCAACACCTAGTTCCCACCGTTTACGGCGTGGACTACCAGGGTATCTAATCCTGTTCGCTCCCCACGCTTTCGCTCCTCAGCGTCAGTAATGGCCCAGAGATCCGCCTTCGCCACCGGTGTTCCTCCTGATATCTGCGCATTTCACCGCTACACCAGGAATTCCGATCTCCCCTACCACACTCTAGCTAGCCCGTATCGACTGCAGACCCGGGGTTAAGCCCCGGGCTTTCACAATCGACGTGACAAGCCGCCTACGAGCTCTTTACGCCCAATAATTCCGGACAACGCTTGCGCCCTACGTATTACCGCGGCTGCTGGCACGTAGTTAGCCGGCGCTTCTTCTGCAGGTACCGTCACTTTCGCTTCTTCCCTGCTGAAAGAGGTTTACAACCCGAAGGCCGTCATCCCTCACGCGGCGTCGCTGCATCAGGCTTTCGCCCATTGTGCAATATTCCCCACTGCTGCCTCCCGTAGGAGTCTGGGCCGTGTCTCAGTCCCAGTGTGGCCGGTCGCCCTCTCAGGCCGGCTACCCGTCGTCGCCTTGGTGAGCCATTACCTCACCAACAAGCTGATAGGCCGCGGGCCCATCCTGCACCGCCGGAGCTTTACAACCAGAACCATGCGGTCCCGGCTCATATCCGGTATTAGACCCCGTTTCCAGGGCTTGTCCCAGAGTGCAGGGCAGATTGCCCACGTGTTACTCACCCGTTCGCCACTAATCCCC
This sequence comes from Streptomyces sp. NPDC111744, assembly GCF_055634995.1. Classification (NCBI taxonomy): domain Bacteria; kingdom Bacillati; phylum Actinomycetota; class Actinomycetes; order Kitasatosporales; family Streptomycetaceae; genus Streptomyces; species Streptomyces sp. NPDC111744. The sequence goes on along the minus strand of NZ_JBVKCG010000065.1, from coordinate 87 downwards.
ACCGAAGTGGTTCATCGTTCGACTTGCATGTGTTAAGCACGCCGCCAGCGTTCGTCCTGAGCCAGGATCAAACTCTCCGTGAATGTT
>NZ_JBVKCG010000064.1:0-7605 GCF_055634995.1 Streptomyces sp. NPDC111744 | reverse complement strand
CGCGCCGGTCACCAGCGCCACCGTGCCCTGCAGTCGACCTGTCATTGTCATTCCTCCATGTGTCCTGCCCACGGCCTCGGCGGCCGACGGGTCGTAGTGGTTGTGGTTGTCGCTGTGCGGTCGGCGGACCTTCGCGGTCCTGCGACGGGTGGGTCGTCACGTGCGGGCGCGCCGTGTGCGGTGGGGCACGCTTGCGCCCGGTCCCGTCGGACCCGCGCCGTGCCGGGCGCGGGGTCGTCCGTCCGGGTCCTTGCCTCGACCGCCTGTGCGCGGGCGAGCGCTCGCAGATAGAGCCGGGTCAGTGGGTGTACTGCACCAGCTCGATCAGGTTGCCCTCGGGGTCGGCGACATAGGCGAAGCTGACCCCGGGCCGCCGGGCCTGCGCCGGCCGCGAGACGACGCGGGCACCGTGAGCGACGGCGGTGGCGACGGCCCCCTCCAGGTCGTCCACCGTGAGGGCCCAGTGGAAGTAGCCCTGGACGCCCGCCCCCTCGATGGGATCGGCGAAGTGCTGCGGTACCGAGCCCGCGCGCTCGGTGAATTCGACCGCGGCACCGCCGGGGCCACTGAGAAGGGCTATCCGGATACCGGCGTCGGGGATCTCCGTGCGGTGCGTCTCGCGGAGTCCGAATGCCTCGGCGTAGAAGCGGCATTGCCGGTCCAGGTCGGCCACCGACAGCCCGATGTGATCGAAGGAGAGCGTGGACATCAGCTGGCGTTCCCTTCCCGGATCAGCGTGCGGTGTATCCGCCGTCGACCGGGACGGCCGCGCCGGTGACGAAGCTGGACCTGTCGGAGCAGAGCCACACGACGGCGTCGGCGATCTCCTCGGGTTCGGCGATCCTGCCGATCGGGTGCGCGGCCACCCGGGCCGCCATCACCTCCGGCGAACGGCCCTCGGCGATCAGCGGTGTGTTGACCAGGCCGACGACCAGGGCGTTGACCCGGATCCCGGCCGGCCCGTAGTCCAGGGCGGCGGTCCGGGTCAGCCCGATGACGCCGTGCTTGGCCGCGGTGTACCCGGCGAAACCCGGCACTCCGACGACACTCGCGCCCGAGCCGACGTTGACGATGGAACCGAAGCCCTGGGTCTGCATCTGGCGCAGCTGGTACTTCATCGACAGGAACGTCCCGCGCAGATCGACAGCGATCATGTGGTCGAACGCCTCGACGGAGTAGTCGGCCAGCTTGCGGAGATCGTCACCGCCGCTGATCCCCGCGCTGTTGACACCGAAATCCAGCCGCCCGGAGTCACCGACCGCCACCTCGACCGCGTGCGCGACCGAGTGCTCGTCAGCGACATCGCACTGCACGAGGCGGGCCGCACCGCCCGCGTCAGTGATCATCCCCACGGTTTCTTCCAGCGTTGACACCGTGCGCCCGGCGACCGTCACGGTGCATCCGGCCGCGGCCAGGGCGAGTGCCGAGGCCCGGCCGATACCGGTTCCGCCGCCAGTGACCAAAGCCGTGGTGCCTTCGAAAATCTGGTCCATTGCTGTGTTGCCTGTCTTCCCGGCTCGTTGCTGTTCGAGGGGCGTAGCTCTGCGCAGAGCCCGGTGGGAGGGCGGCGTCGGCGGTGTGGTCGTCTCAGCTACAACGACCCCATCGCCGGAGAACCGCCGGCATACCCTCCGAGGCTTGCGACTGCGAGCGAACAGGCCGGGTGAGGCCGTTCGCCGAACCACCCGGAGCACGGTAGCCGCATATCCGGAATACGTTCCGGTTACACGGTAATCGGAACCAGTTCCGTTTGCAAGTGAGGGAGGAACGGGCCGGCACGTGCGAAGCACCGAGCAGCGCGGGGGCGGGAAACGCGGAGTGCCGGGGACGGCGGTACTACCCGGCACCGGCAACGAGGGGGAGGCACGGCGATGGCCCTCGACATCGAGACGGCACCGCCGTGCTCAAGGCCACGCAGAACACGGGACGCCGAGGACTCGCCGGCACGGCGCAGGCGCCCGCCACCGGCCCCTGCCGGCCGGTGCGGAGATCACTGGGTGCGTTCGCGCGGCAACCGGCGCACGCTGTGGCGTTCCGCGGGGGGTTCTTCGTCGCGGATGTCCGCGCGGAGTGCGGTGACCTTCCACTCGTAGCGTAGAGACCGTGACTGCAGGGGAAGTTGAGGGTCATGCCGGGCAAGAGGCGGAAGTTCGACGCGGAGTTTCGTGAGGGGGCTGTGCGGATCGTGGCGGAGACCGGCAAGCCGATCCCACAGGTCGCGAGGGACCTCGTGATCAACGAGACGACGCTGGCCACCTGGGTGTCGGGGGCATGGGCGGCCGGCAAGGCCGGTCCGACGGGTGAGAGCGAGGAACTTGCGCGGTTGCAACGGGAGAATGCCCAGCTCAAGCGGGACAACAAGGAGCTGGTCATGGAGCGTGATGTCCTCAGACGCTGCATGGTCCTGTGGGTGAAGTAGCTGTTGCGGACCCGGCGGCGCTCGTCGGGGTGATCAGCGACCAGAGGACCGATTTCAAGATTCCGCATCGCACCTCCTGTCGAGCCCTGGGGGGCGGAGGCGTGGTTCTACAAGTGGCGGCGCAGACCGTCCGAGCCAACGAAACGCGAGGTCAGACGGGCACTGCTGGCCGAGCGGATCTCGTACTTCTTCGACCGATCGGGCCGCACCTACGGCTCACCGAGGATCACGCTGGCTTTGTGGGAGGAGGGCTGGCAGGTGTCGCAGAACACCGTCGCCGACATCATGGCCGAGCTCGGCCTGCAGGGCCGCAAGCCACCACGCCGCCGGTGTTCGCTGACCCGTCCCGGGAAGCGGAAGACGGCACGTGACCTGGTGCTGCGCAGGTTCGACGCGATCGCGCCGGACATCTTGTGGTGGGGCGACATGACCGAGATCGACACCGACGAGGGCAAGCTCTCCTCGCTAGCGTGCACGACGCGTTCTCCCGCCGGGCCCTGGGCTATGCGATGGGCGACCGGCACGACACGACGCTGGTCAGCGCCGCCCTGCAGATGGCGATCGCGACCAGAGGCGGCCAAGTGCAGGGCGGCTTCAAGTTCCTGGTAGGAGTGAGTTGTCGGTGATGCCCCAGATCCAGAGGGCGTGTTCGGGTGCGTCCCGGATCGCTCGGGTGGTTTTGGCGATGTTGTCCGCTCCCAGCAGGCGCAGCCTGCCGATGGCCAGGTTCCGCAGAGCGGCCATCGCCCGTGGCGCGCTGCCGGTGTGGACGGTGGAGGCGTCCTCGGCGAACACCACATCTCTGACGTGGTGGCTGGAGTTTTCGATTCCCCAGTGCCCGCGTACGTATCCGCTCAGGTCAGCGGGGCTGGCTTGATGGGTGTCGAGGCTGGTGACGGCGTAGACCGTCTCCCGGGTCTGCCGCTTGCCGTTCTCCTGGCGGCGCCGGTGGATGCGCAGGGCCAGCCGCGCTTCGGGGAAGGCGATCCCGCCCAGGTTCGCCGCGATCGCCATGGTCTTGACCGAACGGGACTCCCGCCGCCCGTGCCCGGTCCCGCAGACGGTGTGCGCTACGGGCACCTGCTCCCACGGCAGGGCTTTGAGCTGGGCCGAAGCGGTCGGCTGGTTTCCCTTGATCACCGCGATGTAGTGGGCTTTCTTCTCCTGTACCAGCCAGCGCACCTGGTCCTTGACGCTGTGCAGGGCGTCGAAGGTGACCACGGTGCCGGCCAGATCGAGTGGTTCCAGCAGCGGGCGGAAGGCGGCCGTCTCGTTGGTCTTGGCCCCCACCTCCCGCTGGGCCAGGGTGACGATGGGGGCGTGGGTGACGGCGGACAGCAGGTGCCGGTGGCGCTGCTGCCGGTGCGCGGAGCCGGACAGCGCCTTGCCGTCCACCGCGATCGCCGGCCGCGGCACCGAGCCGGTGCCGCAGCCGACGACGTCGGTGTGGTCGTGTTCGGCAAGGTAGGCGCCGATCGCGGCGTCCAGGATATCGCCGTCGAGGGCGGCCAGGAGCCGGGTGAGGGTGGCATGGGACGGGGCGCGGCGGCGTCCGGGCAGGTGCCGGCGGATGCCGAGTTGTTCCAGCACCGTGGTGGTGGCGCGCTGTCCCCACTCGGTGATCTCGGTGATGGTCCGGGCGCCGGAGACGACTGCGCAGGCGCAGATCAGCAGCAAGCCGACCAAGGGATACCACCGCCCGCGACGCGAACGCGGGTCGGGTACGCGCTGGAGATGGGCGCGCAGGCGGCCGGTGTAGTGCCGGTGGAGGGGGCCCAGTTTCGCCAGAGCGGCAGGGATCGGGGACGATGGAGCGGCAGGCACGGGACCTCGACGTGATCAGCTGGCGTAGACACCCTGATGATCACCGGTCTCGTGCCTGTGCTGCTGCCACGTCAACTCCCGCCGAGCGCGGACGAACTACGTGATCCCGGAACTTGCAACCGCCCTGCCCACGCCTCCGATGCTCTGCGGTCACGTCCGCTGACCTGATGTATCGACGGCCTCCTCCGCCCAGCCGCCGCTGGTCCTGGGCGGAGGGGAAATCACCTGGACCGCGCCGGGACGCCCCCGCTCGTCCTGACCGGCTAAGAGCGTTTTGTCCTGGCAAAGGTGTTGGTTCGAGGTTCAGGTGCCGCGCCAGTCCGGGGTGGATTCGCGGGTGAGGCGGCGGCTTATGAGGTCGGTCATCGCAACGTGAATGATGGCTTCGGAGCGGTGCGGGTAGGTCTCGTAGTCACGGGCGAGCCGACGGTGGTGCATGAGCCGGCCGAAGGCCCGCTCGACCACCCAGCGTCGAGGGATCACCCTGAACCCTTTGACGCCGGGGCCGCGTTGGACGACCTCGACGTCGATTCCGAGGCGGGCGCCGTGGTCGATGGCTTTCGATCGGTAGCCGGTGTCGGCCCACGCCTTGGTCACTCGAGGGACTGCGGCGGAGATCTGGGAGAGCAGGTGGATGCCGCCGGTGTTGTCGGAGACGCTCGCCGCGGTCACCCAGACGGCCAGCAGCAGGCCGAGGGGGTCGACGCCGAGGTGGCGCTTGCGGCCTCCGATCTTCTTGCCGGCGTCGATGCCTTGGTCGGCTGCGGGCACGTTGGCGGAGGTCTTGACGCTCTGGGCGTCCAGCACGCAGGCGCTCGGCTCGGCGCTGCGGCCTTCGGCTTCCCGGACCAGGCGACGCAGCAGGCCATTGAGCTGGTCGAAGATCCCTTCCTTCTGCCAGGCGGCGAAGTACCCATAGACGTCTCCCACGGTGCGAAGTCGTGCGGCAGACAGCGCCAAGGAATCCCGGTCCGACGTACGGGATGGCGTCCATGATGCGGCGCAGGTCATACTCGGGTGGGCGCCCAGTCCCTTGCCTCTGCGCTCGGCCCGCCAGGCGGTGAGTGTGGAACCGATCAATTCCGGGTCTTCGAACTTGAGCGGTGTGTCGTCCCGAGTGGACTGACTGGCTGTCACGTTGCGTGCAGACCACGGGCGGTGGAGGTTGTCCTGGCAGCAGGATGCCCGTGGCCATGAGTGATCATTTCTGTTCTCGACGCAGAACGATCACCCAGAAACCACGGGCTTGGACAACGATACGACGTTGCCGCTTGACCTGGACGGCCTGGCCGTCGCGCGGGTGGAGCGGCTGGAGGACGGCACCCGCCGGGTGCACCTGATCACCGCCGATGAGCAGGCACGGGCCTGCCCCGAGTGCGGGGTGTTCGCCACCCGGGTGAAGGGCTCCGCGACGACCCGGCCCCGCGATCTGCCGTACGGGGAGAGCGGGCTGGAGTTCCGCTGGCACAAACGCCGACGAGCAGTTCGCCACGATGTGGAACGCACTGCTGGGCGAGGGAGGGATCGGCCAGACCCTGCTCACGGCGTGGATCGCCAAGGAGAACCTTCGCAACCTCCTCGCGCGCGCCCGCACTGGCGCCGACCGCCATCAAGTCGGACACGCCCGCTGGTAGTTCCTCACCTGGTGCGCGGACTCCGACATCCCCGAGGTGAGGCAGCTCGCCGTCACCGTCGACCGCTGGTGGCCGGAGATCGAAGCGTTCATCGACACCGGGCACAGCAACGCCAAGAGCGAAGGCATCAACCGCGTGATCAAGCTCGTCGCCCGCAACGCGTTCGGCTTCCGCAATGCAGACAACCAACGACTACGGACACACTGCGTCACCACACGCCGAGCCCGCGGACACCTCCGCACCGCTCAACTTTGAAAACCCTCAATTCCCAGCGGGCATCGGACAGATCGCTGGGGTACGGGCGGTGGCGCGTCATGTTTCGGTAGTACCGTCGGGCGCGACACGCCCCCAGGGCGCACGGCGTCAACCGGGGCGCTTTGCGATCAGACAGGAGCGACTCGACTCAAACGGGCATAGATATGGAGTCTCCTGTCGCATAGCCCGCATTGACCATTCTTGCCCCAGCAGTCGCAGACCCACTCGCCCGCCGAAGCGCCACCAAACAACCTCGCCCGGACAAAACGCTCTTTCGCCCGGCTCCGGGAGCCCCACCGCGTGCGCGCGGACTCTGCTCCGCCGCCGAGCCTGTCACCACCGGCCGCCGCCGCTACCTCCGCCCCGCCGGCACTGGCGTTCCAGCGACGTGCTCACCGGGGCCCCGGATCGGCTCCGAGCCTTCCGCAACCCGGGCCGGCCGGCGCCTTCCCGTCCCTGCGAGCAGCACGATCCGCGGGCGTCGTGGAACCCGGCGCCCACCCGACGCGGCAGACGGGCACCCGGCCCGCCCGTCATCAGACACAGAACGCGAAGCGGTCCGCCGACTGTGTCGGCAGACCGTCACGAAAGATCGAGCCCCAGGGCCGTGCTATGCCTTCAGCCGCTCCTGCACCATTTCCCAGATGTCCTGCATTATGTGCGGCCGATACATTTCACGGTGAAGGCACTCGACCGCGCGTTCGTGAATATGACCGGAGACGTACGGACTCCACAATGCAGTCCCGGAGCCATTGGTCTCACGACTGGAAATGAAGAGGACCTCTCCCTCAACCTTGTTCGGCTCATGCTCCATCAATAGCCGTACATTGTTTCGGAGGACCTGCCGGTAGGCCTCGGACTCACTCTGTGAGGCAGCCCCGAATATTTCGCTTTCTCGAGCCTCCGCTGACACCCTGTCAGCAATGTCTACAGGACTCTCAGAAGGCAGCCCGCCCGTTCGCCTCGGTGCGGAGGGAGCGGAGTCCAGGATGACCAGATCAGCAATCTGCTCGCCCGCGGCCTGCAATTGGACGGCCATCTCCTGGGCAACGATCCCCCCAAAAGACCAACCGAGTAGATGGTACGGACCGGACGGCTGAACCGTTCGTATGTGGGTGACATAATCCGCGGCCATTTCCGTCACGGAACGAGGAAGCTCCGTCGTACCGTCGAACCCCCGCGCCTGGAGACCGTAGACCGGATGGTCCGCGGGCATGCACTGCGCCAAGTATGTGTATTCCCAGCCCAGGCCATGCACATCGTGGACGCAGAAGAACGGCGCATGCCCACCCCGTGAACGGAACGGCAGCAGGACACTGCTGTCAGCCTGTCGACCGGATTCACCCAGCCGCCGTGCGATCCCGGCGACGGTCGGGGTGGTGAACACCTCGCGGATCGATATCTCCGCGCCGAGGAGCGACCGGATCCGGCTGATCAGTCGGGTCGCCAGGAGGGAGTGTCCGCCGAGGTCGA
>NZ_JBVKCG010000063.1:0-8402 GCF_055634995.1 Streptomyces sp. NPDC111744 | reverse complement strand
GGGCTGGACATCCCCGAGAGCAGCCTGCGGCTGGTCGTCGGCGACGAAGCCGAGTTGGCTCGCCTCCTGGCCGACCAGGACCGCACGACACTCCTCGAGGCCGTCAAAACCGCTGTCGGCGGCGCCCTCACTGAAGAGGACATCCGACTGATCAGCAACCGCAAGGCGCAACTCCAGAGGTTCAGGCGGTTGTTGAACGACCCGGAGTTCTTCGAGCAGGAGCGCGGCCGGGTGGCCGGGCCGGAAGCGGTGTGGCAGGGTTTCTTCGAGGAGAATCACTGGATCTTCGGATACGGTCTCACCCTTGTTGCCTGCGGCCCCTACGACGACGGCAAGCTCAAGCGCATCACGACCGGCGCGAACCTTTTCGCGGGGGCGGGAAAGCGCAGTGACGCCGTCATGCGCTCCAGAGGCTTCATCAGCAGCCTGCTGTTCTGCGAGATCAAGACCCACCTGACATCCCTGCTGGCCAGCGCGCCGTACCGGGTGCCAGACGTCTATCAGGTCTCCAAGGAAGTCGTCGGCGCCGTGGCGCAGGTGCAGAAGACCGCTTACAAGGCCCAACAACTGGTCAGCGGGCAACTGCATAGGCACTTCCGAGACGACGGCGCCCCAACCGGCATCGAAGTCTCCACCGTCCGCCCGCGACAGGTGCTGGTGATCGGAAGCCTCAGCGAGTTCACCGACGGCGGCGCAGCGAACCCGGAGAAGATCACCTCCTTCGAGCAGTACAGGCGATCCGTCCAGGACGTTGAAGTCATCACGTTCGACGAGCTCTACGAACGGGCCTGCTTCATCGTGGAGGATCGCTGAGGCCTGAACGCACCAGGCCGGAGACCTGCTCGGCTTACGAGCTGAGGGCGCATGCCCCGCCCGTCCCAGGAACCGTGCTGCCTGGCCGGGCGCGGCCGAGTAATTGTCAATTCCTGTGGATCGGTCCTGCCGCCTGGTTATGCGCTGAGGTGTTCGTGAAGCATCTGCCAGGCTCCGGCGTTGTTGACGAGCACGTTGGTGCCGCGGCCGCTTCCTGATCGCGGCTGGCCGTCGACGGTTCCGGTCCAGGTGAACCGGTAGCGGCAAACCGCGTGGCCATCGCTGTGGGTGATCCACTCCAGGGCGTCGATCTGGTAGATCTCGTCGCGGATGGTGGCGAAGGTCTCGGCGATGGCGGAGAGGACGGCTTCGCGGCCCCGGTGCGATCCGTCGGAGAACCAGTAGACGGCATCGGGAGCGATCAGCGGGACGAGCTGGGTGATGTCGTGACTGTTGGCCGCCTGCTCGTAGGCGCGGATGAACTCGGTGAGCGGTGCAGTGGGTTCGGCCATGGACTGGTCCTTTTCTCCATTTCGCGGCGCGACAAGTGGCGTGGGCTGTCAGGCCGCCGTGGCCTGCTCTCGCTCGACGAGGACACCGTTTTCGAACGTGGCGCCTGCGCGGACCAGGGCGACGAGGTGGGCGCCGGTGATCGCGCACCAGCGGGCCTGGGCGGACTCGACGAGCTTGAACACCATCGCGAGGGCGGCGGCCGGGCTGCCGGCGCCGCGGGTGACCTTGGTGCGGAGCTTGACGGTGGAGAAGGTCGACTCGATCGGGTTCGTGGTGCGCAGGTGGATCCAGTGCTCGGCCGGGAAGTCGTAGAACGCCAGCAGCTCCTCCCTGTCGTCGGTGATCTTCGCGACGGCCTTGGGCCACTTCGCGCCGTAGGTCTTCGCGAACGCCTCGATCGCCTTCTCGGCGTGCGCGCGGTCCTCGGCGCTGTAGATCTCCTGCATCGCCTTCGTTGCGCCCGGTTGTGCGGACTTCGGCAGGGTGTTCGTGACATTCCGGGCCTTGTGGACCCAGCACCGTTGGTGGCGGGCAGCCGGGAACACCTCGGCCAGCGCCTTCCACAGCCCCATCGCGCCGTCGCCGATGACCAGCTTGGGATCGCGCATGCCGCGCCTGCGGCAGTCGCGCAGCAGGTCGGCCCACGACTCGGTCGACTCACGCAGTCCCTCGGCCAGTGCGATCAGCTCCTTGGTGCCGTCCAGGCGCACACCCATCAACACCAGGACGCAGGAGTGCGCCTGCCCGAGCCGGACCTTGGGGTGCACCCCGTCCGCCCACACATACACGTAGTCGGACCCGGCGAGGTCGCGCTGCTGGAAGGCGGCATGGTCGTCGCTCCACTGCTTCGTCAGCCAGGTCACGGTGGCCGGCGACAGACCGGCCGCCGAGCCGAGGAACTGCTCCAGCGCGGGCACGAAGTCCCCCGAGGACAGCCCGTGCAGGTAGAGCAGCGGCAGCACCTCACTGACCTTGGGCGACTTGCGGCACCACGGCGGCAGGATCTTCGAGGAGAACCGCATCCGCTCTCCGGTGGCCGCGTCCACCCGCTTGTCGTTCACACGCGGGGCCGTGACCTCGACCGGTCCGGCCGCAGTGGCCACGGTGCGGGGCCGGTGGTGGCCGTTGCGGACCACCAGGCGACGCCCGGCCTCGTCCGTCGCGGCGGCCAACTCGGCTATGTACTGGTTGACTTCGGCCTCCAGCGCGGCGGCCAGCATCCGGCGGGCGCCCTCGCGGACGATCTCGTCGATCAGGGAGCCGGACTCGGTGGAACCGTCGGCGTTCACTATGCTGAGCACGGGCGTGCCTCCCCGACCCGCGCTGCGAACGCGGGCCTCTAGTCGGTGACTTGTAGATCACTCGGGAAGGTACGCCCTTCGCGTCCCGTCCCGAAGACCGATCCACAAGTCCTGAGCATTGCTCCGGCCCCATGGGCGGGCGAGGGGTGATGGGGTCAGTCGGCCGGCGCGAGGTCAGGCCAGGTAGTCGACGGTCAGGTGGGCCGCACCCCGTTCAACGCCTCTGCCCGCGCCTCCGGGTGGGGCGTGAAGTGTGTGATGTACGGCGTGGACGGCGGGACGGCGCTTCCTGGTCCTCGGCGGGCTGGGCGGTGGGTGATGAGAAGCCTCCGGGGATACCTGTCCGTGCGGGCGCAGGCACCTGGAGGGCCGGGACCTGCCCGTCCCGTGACTGGCCGGCGCGCGAGGGCCGGGCGGCGCGGGCGAGGACGCGAGCGTTTGGAATCAGCGAGGCGCACGCCTCGCAGACCTCTTGGAGCGTCCAGACGCGGCCGATGAGGGGATCGTGCTGCAGGACCAGTGCCACGCCGCCCGCGCAGTGAGTGGCAGTGTCCGGGTGGGGGGCGCACTGTGAAGAGCCGCAGTGGCACCAGGCGTTGGCGTGGATGGTGGCCACCCGCGCGTGGGCGGAGGCGTGTTGAACGGCGAAAGTCCGCAGGCGGGCGAGGTCCGTGGAGCGTGGTGGCATCCGTCATGCCGTGGTGCTGCACGTGACCGTGGCGGTCCGGTCGGCATGCCCGGTCAGGCGGATCACCCAGACGCGACCGGGGACACGCTCGGTGGAGGGTTCGCTGGCAGCGGTCGTCACAGCCGTCCATTCTGAGGAGATCAACAACCTGAAGCAGTCCACTATGAGCTACCCGCCATCGGTTCGGACACTACCTCCGCGTTGGCACCCGAGTAACCACGGTGGGCGAGTTCCGGAGAATGATGGCGGGCCGGAGATCAACTACGCGCCGCCGGGCCCCGGCCGGGCGACGAGGTCCTTGGCCAGGAGGAGTGGCTCGGCGGCCGCGGCCAGACGTGCGAGGCGAGCGCGCTGCTCGCCGATGCCGCGGCATCCGTCCAGGGGACGCAGGGTGTCTGGCCGTACGGCGGTGACCGCGTCGACGTAGGCGCGGCCGCCCAAGGCGATCAGGTCGTGCGCCGCGTGGATACCGAGCTCGGCCGCCTGTGCCCGCAGCTGCTCGACGCCGATGTGGCCGGGAGTGTCCATCCGCTGTTCGTTTGGCAGGAGTGCGTCGTCGAGCTGGACGAAGCCGTGCCGGGCGGAGAGGACGAGGACACTGACGGGACCGGCGATCCTCTCGGCGGCTCGTCGGCACATGAGGTGATACGAGCCGATGTAGAGGCGGCGGGCGGGGGTGGGGCGGTCCACTGCGAGTTTGGCCGCCGAACAGGGCAAAACGCGCGAGTTCCTACAATCCTGGACGTCAGGCCACGGGACCCGTACGCGAGTCCACGAATCATAGGGATTCGTGGACGAGTTGACGGCTACGGATCGGATGTCACCGAGCGCGTCAGGGGGAACGGGGCACGGCCTGGAGCCTGCCTCCTGGCTGCCCGGGTGGTCGTCCGATGAGTGGCAGCCTCGGCAAGTAACTGGGCCATTGCTTTCGTGGTGGTGTGCTTCGCCGCTGGGACATCGCGCGCGACACCCCCCTTGTCGCCTCGGCTCACTGGACAGCGCGATGCGATCTGGGGCCGGTACCCAGCACGCGGGGCTGGGTGAGGCCGCCCAGTCCGGCTGCGTTTGCGGCATGCCGCAAACATGCCACGCTGGAAATACGGAGTACGAGAGAACGGGGCATGCCGTTCGAACGTCGATTTCTGAACGGTGTTGCACAGCCGACGGCGGCGTGCCGGTCGACATGACCGCCCTCAACACGGCGGCCCCGCGCCCTCCCGGCGCGGGTACCGGTGCCAGGCGCGACACGCAAGATCGCCGCTCTTCTGCAGATGAATCCCGTCCTGTCGGCCCGTGCACGGCACCGCAGTCACTCAAGCGCCAGACTTTACGTTGCAATAGATTGCACCGCTGGAGACTGTCATGGCTACCTTCAACCCGTTCTCGGATGATCCGGAGCGAGCCGAAATCTGGGAACTCGGATACGTGGGCGGCTTTCAGGACCCTGAGGGCTCCGATTTCCTTCCGCTGTCACCAGAGCTGCTCGACGTCTACACCAAAGGCGTAGACGCGGGACGAGACGACAATCTTTCAAGTGCTAGGGCATGGGTGCCGCGGCCGGAGCTCGAAGGCGAGTCCAGTGACGAGTGGAAGGAACACCTCATCATCGAAGTCATTGCCGAATCTTTGGCCCATTTGTTCAAGAGCGCGGCCTTCGGTTTGGCAGGTGTATTGATCAGCGTCCTTTCTATTCCTGGTGATACACACCTGCACCCTCTTGAAGACGACTTCAGCGAGACGTACGCAGGGCCAGATGATGACACGAATGTCACCTTTACTGCCCTGTGTCCGCGAACCGACCACCCAGCGGTTGCCGCTGATACAACACCCGAAGGTTACTGGACGGGGTCTCCCAGGACCGACTTCGGCGATGCGCTACAGGAAACCGTTGCGCACGCACATCGGGAATCAGTGGTGGCGCGGTGCAGCCTGACCGACAACACCTGCGGGTTCGTGTGGGCAGCGCGGTAGCGCTGGCCATCCAGCCTTTTCCAAATCGGCACCCACGCACCATGCAGGTGATGTCACTCCGCATCCTCATACCGACTCTTGCATGAGGGAGAGAAACTGATGTCCGCAGTAGAAGGTATCGGATCAGTACAAAAGGCAATGCTGGCAGCTCTGGATCAGATGGGCACTGCGATCGGCGCAATTCTGCAAGCAAGTCCGAACCTGGTGTTTCTTCACCAGGTGCCCGGATTCGCTGTGGACCCGAAGAACTATGCCAACCCTTGGCAGCCCGGTGAGATCGACGTCTACAGCATGATGGCTGCCGGCACGCCGATCAACACTCCTACGGTGCAAATGCCCCCCGCCTCAGTCCCGGGAGTCGCCGGCGCGTCGAATAGGCCGCAGCCTCTGCCTCCTCCCGACCCGCATGCCACGGCATCTGTTCTCGCAGCGGTCAATACTGCCCACCTGGCAAACCCCAACCTGGAACTTGGTACTTCCCAAGCCATTCACGGGACCGGCACGATCGCTGACGCCTGGGAAATCGTCGGCCCAGCAATATCCATCAATACGCCGCTGCCAGTGGTTCCGCAGGACCGATTGGACGCGATCAAAAGAGTGCAAAGTATTCTTTATGTCAGTAAGGGGGTTCCAACGGAGGGATACCGGGCTTGGCGGGAGGCGCGCGGCCGCGTGACCAAACTGATCGGACAGAAGCAGGCCGCGTTCTTCGCAGCTATGGGCGATCCGGTCCTGGCCGCCTCGTGGCAACTCGGCGAAGGCCCGGAATGGGATCAGCGAATTCAGGATGCTATGAGCGACCGCGATGCCATAGATCAGTCGACTGGAGACATGTCATACTCTCAGGCCGACCAGTACAACAGGGATTTCGGTGTCGATGCCGTCGGTGCTGCCGTCGATGCCGTCCACAACCGTTGGCAACTGCTCGGCCAAGCCTCGGGCGTTGTAGGAAAATTTGCCTACACCCGCATCGAACCGCGGACGTGGTGCATATCGACCGAAGACGACTTCGGCGCGATGCCGATCTCGGTGGCGGACAGCTCTTACGACGCCGTTGCGAGTCAGAATTTCAACAACTTCTCGTCGTCCTACTATTCCTCCACCAGTCAGTCCGACTCCGGTGGTGTCGGCATCGTCTACGGCCCGTACAGTGCGACAGGGGATATCGGATATTCGGATGCCAGCGCCCGAGGCGGCTTCAGCTCGGGATCCACCGCCGGTGCGACCAGCTGGGATAATTCCTCCAGCGCCTCCGTATCCGGCTCGTTCTTCCTCGCGTCGATCGATCGACCTTGGATGTTTGACCAAATCTTCAACGTCCGTAGCCGCTGGCATGTCGAAGGGCTACCATCCAATTGCCTCAGCGACGGAAGCAACACGAGTGAGAACAGTAAGAACTTGGTACATGCGTTGCCGATACAAATGCTCGTGGCGCGCAACATAGCCATCTCCTGCGACGACTGGGGGCATTTCGGCACCTACGCAAGTACCTTCGAGGAGAGTGCTGAGAGCCATTCGGAATCGACGGCGACGAGCTACGGTGGCTCGGTCGGAGCGTTCGGGCTCGGCGGTAAATACCGCCGTGAAGACTCGAGCACCGACGGCAGTCAGTTCAGTCACGACGACGGCAGTTCTGGCTGGAGTTTCCAGTCCCACGGAAGCGGTGGGACCTTGAGTATCCATGGCACACAGATCCTGGGCTGGGTAACTCAGATCGTTCCCGCTTCGCCGCCGTCATGACTACCACTGGCCTGGAATCAGCCGGCCAAGCTTTGATCGAAGATCTCACCGCCACCTTCGGCAACCTGACAGCAGATAAGGCGGTCGCCTTTTTCCCAGGCATACCGGTCGATGACCGCATCGTGCAGGGCGGCGAGGTCAACACGTTGCGCCTCGGGCAGTGGCTGGCGCTCTTCGACACCACGCCGCTCATGCGCCCTGGAGAAGCATTCCTCACGGCCCCGCCCAGCGGTGGCAGCGCCACGGCGCTGTACCAGACTGTGGTGAACAACGGCCAGGCGCTTGAGCCGACAAGCCTCCACGGTCAGCAGCTCACCCAACGTTTCGCCCGGGATCGACAGCTGCTCGAGGAGGTCAAGCCGGAAGTCCCCCTCGGCACGGAGCCCGACGACTGGCCTGTGCCCGGTGCGACGACATGGCAGACGGCCCAAACCGCGGGCACGCGATCTGCGGACGACGCCAGGACAGTCGTCCGTGCGCCCAGCCTCGACGAGGGGTCCAGCATCACCGTGGTCCGCTGGCTGAGAGCAGTGGGCGACAGCGTCGGAGCGGAAGAGCCGCTGCTCGCGGTGTCAACGGACAGTGCCGACACCTCGATCATCTCGCCGACCGCGGGCACCCTGTTGGAGATCGCTGCTCCCGAGGGCGCCGTCATTGACCTCGGCGCGCCCGTCGCCGTGGTTGGGCCTGGACAGCCTCCACCTGAAACGATCATCACGTACCAGCACCTCTTGGTTCTTCTCACACGGCGAACCTCCGGAGCTCCGTGGTGGGATCAAGTGCTCCTGTCGGACACCGGTTGGTTCGTTCCGGGCCGGGAAGCCGGAGGATTGCTGTCACCCGCTTCCGCAGGCGCGGCTCACGCGCTGCCCTACGCCCTGCTGATCGTGCGGGACGTCGTCGTCAGCAGCCCCCAAGAGCCCACGGACGATACCGTCAACATCGGCCCTGTCGTCGTCTCCCGGCCGGGTACGCCGACAGGAGAACCGGCCCCACTGGGGCGACCTGGTATGCAGGCAGTTGGGCTCATCGCCGACGTTCTGCCGCCGCTCCCGCCCGCGAGCGATCCGAGCCTCACCGCGGGCGAGCCGGCCCGGTACGAGCCGTTCCCGGGCGCAGGCTTCTTCTTCCCCGGACGTCGAAGCCCCACTATCGCCGCCATGCACGATCGCCTGGTCGAGGTGGGTTGTGATCGCTACAGCATTACCACGCACAAAGACGTGTGGGGCAACGGAGATCAGGCGTCGTATAGCGCATGGCAAAGCGCCCTCGGCTACTCGGGAAGCGATGCCGACGGCCATCCCGGCCCAGTGAGCTGGGATCTGCTGAGAGTCCCAGCAGTGCCGTGACGGCCGCAAGGCGTGCAGGCTGACAAG
>NZ_JBVKCG010000062.1:0-8518 GCF_055634995.1 Streptomyces sp. NPDC111744 | reverse complement strand
AGCGGTGTGGACAGGGATGGGACGTGGGTCGTGCTGGACGATCCGCGGGTCCAGGCGGAGCTGGGTGGTCTGGACGGGGTTGCGGTGACGGACGCTGACCGCCGGGGTGCGCTGCTGCCCGACCACCCGGTGTACGTGCTCTACACCTCCGGTTCCACCGGCCGCCCCAAGGGCGTGGTGGTCCCCCACCACGGAGTGGCCAACCAACTGGCCTGGATGCAAACCGAGTTCGGGCTGTCGTCCGGCGACCGGGTGCTGCACAAGACCCCGTTCGGGTTCGACGTGTCGGTCTGGGAACTGTTCTGGCCCCTGGTCGAGGGCGCGGCGGTCGTGGTGGCCCGGCCCGGTGGACACCGTGACCCGCAGTACCTCGCCGGCCTGATCGCGCGCGAACAGATCACCTTCGCGCACTTCGTGCCGTCGATGCTCGACGTGTTCCTGCACTCCTCCACGGCGGCCGAGTGCACCAGCCTGCGGGCCGTGATCTGCGCCGGTGAGGCGCTCTCGCCGGCCTTGCGTGACCGGTTCGGTGCCGTGCTGGGGGACGTGCCACTGCACAACCTGTACGGACCGACCGAGGCCGCGATCGCCGTCACCGGGTGGGCGTGCGATGCGGACGGGGACGGGGCGGTGGTCCCGATCGGCCGCCCGGCGGACAACACCCGCGTGTTCGTGCTGGACGACATGCTGCGCCCGGTTCCGGTGGGTGTGGCCGGTGAGCTGTACGTGGCGGGTCCGCAGCTGGCGCGTGGGTATCTGGGGCGTGCGGGGCTGACGGCGCAGCGGTTCGTGGCGTGTCCGTTCGGGGAACCGGGTGAGCGGATGTACCGCACGGGCGATCTGGTGCGCTGGAGTGCCCGGGGTGCGCTGGAGTATCTGGGCCGGGCCGACGACCAGGTCAAGATCCGGGGGTTCCGGATCGAGCCGGGCGAGATCGAGGCGGCGCTGACCGAGCACCCTGCGGTCGCCCAGGCCGCCGTCCTCGTGCAGGACGACCGGCTGGTCGGCTACGTCGTCCCGCGCCAGGAAACGGCTCGGGACAGCGGCCTCGAAGCGGATCACGTGGACGCGTGGCAGGACGTCTACGACGCCCTGCCCACGGCACCCGAGGAAGCCGCCTTCGGTGAGAACTTCGTCGGCTGGAACAGCAGCTACGACGCGAAGCCGATCCCGGCCGAGCAGATGCAGGAGTGGCGGGACGCCACCGTGGCACGCATCCTGGCTCTGCGCCCCCGCCGGGTCCTGGAAGTCGGTGTCGGCACCGGCCTGCTCCTCTCGCAGGTCGCACCGCACTGCGAGACGTACTGGGGCACCGACTTCTCCGCCACCACCATCGACGCGCTGGCCGCCCAGGTGGCCCGGCAGGAGGACCTCGCCGAGCGCGTCGTGCTGCAGCGCCGCCCGGCGCACGACACCGACGGGCTTCCGGCGGGGCAGTTCGACACCATCGTGCTGAACTCCGTGGTGCAGTACTTCCCGTCCGCCGACTACCTCGCGGAGGTGGTGGACCGGCTGATGGGACTGCTCGCCCCCGGCGGCGCGCTTTTCGTCGGCGACGTCCGCAACCTGCGGTTGCAGAGACCGCTGGTCACGGCCGTCCAACTGCACCGGGCCACAGACGGCGCGGACCTGTCCTCGGTGCGCCGCGCCGTGGAGCAGGCCCTTCTGGTGGAGAAGGAACTCCTGGTCGACCCGGACTTCTTCGCAGTCCTGCGCGACCGCGGCACCGGCATCGGTGCCGTGACCGTGGAGATCAAGCGCGGCCGACACCACAACGAGCTGTCCCGCTACCGCTATGACGTCACGCTGCACAAGCAGTCGGCCGTGCCGACGGTGCCGACCGTACCGCACGGACTGGCGTGGGGCCGGGACGTCGCCGACCTCGCGGAACTGCGCGAGCTGCTCGCCCGGCGCGGGCCGGAGCCGGTGCACATCACCGGGGTGCCGAACCGGCGCGTCGCGGTCGAGGCGGCGCTGGCCCGGGCGGTGCAGAACGGGGACGGCACACTCGCCGAGCTGCTGGGCAGGCTGCACGGCCAGGACGACAGCGGGCCCGATCCCGAGGACCTGTACGCGCTCGGCGACGACATCGGCCGCCGGGTGAACATCAGCTGGTCGTCCGACGAGCCCGACGCCCTGGACGTGCTGTTCGCCGGAGCACCGGGAGAGGCCCCGGCCGGGGCGTACCGGCCCGCCGGCGGCACGGGCGCCACGCTGTCCGCGCTGACCAACCGCCCGACCGGGAGCCGCACCAGTGGCGCCCTCATCGGTGACCTCCGCGACCGGCTGCGCAGCCGCTTGCCCGAGCACCTCGTGCCGTCGGCCTTCGTGGTCCTGGACGCGCTGCCGCTGACCGCCAGCGGCAAGCTCGACCGCCGTGCCCTGCCCGCCCCTGACCTCGGGACGGCCGGGACCGGGCGGGCACCGCGCACCCCGCAGGAACAGCTGCTCGCCGAACTCTTCGCCGACGTGCTCGGGCTGCCCCGGGTCGGAGTCGAGGACAGCTTCTTCGACCTCGGTGGGCACTCCCTGCTGGCGACCCGTCTGGCCTCCCGGGTCCGGGTGGCCTTCGGCGCGGAGCTGGAGGTGCGCACCCTCTTCGAGCACCCGACCGTGGCCGCCCTGGCGGCCCGCCTCGACGGCTCCGTGACGCAGCGGCCCGCACTGACCGCCGGCCCGCGCCCCGAGCGGATCCCGCTCTCCTTCGCCCAGCGACGCCTGTGGTTCCTGCACCGCATGAACGGGCCGAGCGCCACCTACAACGTGCCGCTCGCGCTGGGCCTGGACGGCGAACTCGACCGGGCGGCGCTGCGGGCCGCGTTCACCGACGTGATCACCCGGCACGAGAGCCTGCGGACGGTCCTGCGCGAGGCCGACGGCGTGCCGTACCAGCTCGTGCTGAGTGCGGACGAGGCGGACCCGGAGTTCACGGTGGCCGAGCTCGACGAAGAACAGTTGGCCGACCGGCTGGCTGAGGGGGCCCAGCGCGGCTTCGACCTGGCTGCCGAACTGCCGATCCGGGCGGAGCTCTACGCGCTCGCCCCTGAGCGGCATGCGCTGCTGCTCGTGGTGCATCACATCGCGGCCGACGGCTGGTCGCTGGCCCCGCTCGCACGCGACCTGGCGACGGCCTACGCGGCCCGTCGCCGGGGCGAGGAACCGCAGTGGCAGCCGCTGCCGGTGCAGTACGCGGATTACACGCTGTGGCAGCGCGAGCTCCTGGGCCAGGCAGACGACCCGGACAGCTTGCTGACCCGGCAGGCGGGGTATTGGCACGACGCACTGGCGGGAGCACCCGAACAGCTCGCCCTGCCACTGGACCGGCCGCGACCGGCGGTGGCCAGCCACCGCGCCGGTGCGGTCCGCCTGCAGATCCCCGCCGAACTGCACGCCCAGCTGGTCAGACTCGCGGGCGAGCAGGACGTGACGATGTTCATGCTCCTCCATGCGGCGCTGGCGGTGCTGCTGTCGCGGCTGGGCGCGGGCCACGACATCCCGATCGGCAGCCCGGTGGCCGGACGCATGGACGAGGCACTCGACGAACTCGTCGGATTCTTCGTCAACATGCTCGTCCTGCGCACCGACGTGTCGGGTGATCCTTCGTTCGACGAACTGCTCGCCCGGGTGCGCGAACGCAGCCTGGGAGCGCTGGAGCACCAGGACGTGCCGTTCGAGCAGCTGGTCGAGCAGCTGGCCCCGGCACGCTCGACGGCCCACCAACCACTGTTCCAGATCATGCTCGCCCTGCAGAACAATGCCGAGACCCGTATGGAACTGCCTGGCCTGCGGGTCGAGGCGTATCCGGACGTCTGGCCGGCGGCGAAGTTCGACCTGGACGTCCAGCTCTACGAGCGGTTCGGCGCCGACGGCACGCCGGCTGGCCTGGAGGGCGGAATCGTCTTCGCGACGGACCTGTTCGACCAGGCGACCGCCGAGTCCCTCGCCAAGCGGCTGGTCAGGGTACTGGATGCCGTCACCGCGGACCCGGCCCAGCCGGTCAGCCGGATCGAGGTGCTGGACGGCGACGAGTCGCGCCGGGTGCTGACGGAATGGAACGACACCGCCCGGCAGCTGCCTCAGGAGAGCCTGCCGAAACTGCTCCATACGCAGGTGGTGCGTACGCCGGATGCGGTTGCGGTGGTGGGTGAGGGTGTCCGGTTGTCGTACGGGGAGGTGGACGAGCGGTCCAGTCGGCTGGCGCGGCTGCTCATCGGTCGTGGGGTGGGTCCGGAGACGTTGGTCGGGGTTCTGATGGAGCGTTCCCCGGAGCTGATCGTGGTGCTGCTGGCGATCCTCAAGGCCGGTGGTGCGTATGTGCCGTTGGACCCGGAGTATCCGGTGGCGCGGATCGTGGACACCTTGCGTGATGCCGCGCCGGTCTCGGTGGTGACCACCGCGCAGCTCGCCGCGCAGATCGGTGCGGGACTGAGCGGTGTGGACAGGGATGGGACGTGGGTCGTGCTGGACGATCCGCGGGTCCAGGCGGAGCTGGGTGGTCTGGACGGGGTTGCGGTGACGGACGCGGACCGCCGGGGTGCGCTGCTGCCCGACCATCCGGTGTACGTGCTCTACACCTCCGGTTCCACCGGCCGCCCCAAGGGCGTGGTGGTCCCCCACCGCGCCCTGGCCAACCAACTGACTTGGCTCCAGTCCCAGTTCGGGCTGTCGTCCGACGACCGGGTGCTGCACAAGACCCCGTTCGGGTTCGACGTGTCGGTCTGGGAACTGTTCTGGCCCCTGTTCGAGGGCGCGGCGGTCGTGGTGGCCCGGCCCGGTGGACATCGTGACCCGCAGTACCTCGCCGGCCTGATCGCGCGCGAACAGATCACCTTCGCGCACTTCGTGCCGTCGATGCTCGACGTGTTCCTGCACTCCTCCACGGCGGCCGAGTGCACCAGCCTGCGGGCCGTGATCTGCGCGGGTGAGGCGCTCTCGCCGGCCTTGCGTGACCGGTTCGGTGCCGTGCTGGGGGACGTGCTGCTGCACAACCTGTACGGGCCGACCGAGACGATCGCCGTCACCGGGTGGGTGTGTGATGCGGTCGGGGACGGGGCGGTGGTCCCGATCGGCCGCCCGGCGGACAACACCCGCGTGTTCGTGCTGGACGACATGCTGCGCCCGGTTCCGGTGGGGGTGGCCGGTGAGTTGTACGTGGCGGGTCCGCAGCTGGCGCGTGGGTATCTGGGGCGTGCGGGGCTGACGGCGCAGCGGTTCGTGGCGTGTCCGTTCGGGGAGCCGGGTGAGCGGATGTACCGCACGGGCGATCTGGTGCGCTGGAGTGCCCGGGGTGTGCTGGAGTATGTGGGCCGGGCCGACGATCAGGTCAAGATCCGGGGGTTCCGGATCGAGCCGGGCGAGATCGAGACCGTCCTGGCCGGACACCGGCAGGTCGGACAGGCCGCCGTCGTCGTACGGGAGGACACCCCCGGCGACAAGCGGCTGGTCGCCTACCTCGTTGCGGCCGGACCGGCGGATGACGGCGTCCCGGATCAGCGGGCCGGGGAGGGTGTGGACACCGCGGACGTGCGGGAGTTCGCGGCCCAGCGGCTGCCGCAGTACATGGTGCCGTCGGCGATGGTGGTCCTGGACGCGCTGCCACTCACCGTGAACGGGAAACTGGACCGCAGGGCCCTGCCCGCCCCCGACTACACCACCGCCGCGGGTGCGGGCCGGGGACCGGCGACCGTGCGTGAAGAGATCCTTTGCTCGGCGTTCGCCGACGTCCTGGGCCTGCCCTCGGTCGGGGTCGACGACAACTTCTTCGACCTCGGCGGACACTCCCTCCTGGCGACCCGACTGATCAGCCGGATCCGGTCGCTCCTCGGCGCGGAGATATCGATCCGCGAGGTGTTCACCGCCCCGACCGTCGCCGGGATCGCCGGCCGTCTTGATTCCACACAGCGCGTACGCCCGACCCTCCGGCGCATGTCGCACCCGAGTAAGGAACTGTCGTGATCCCTGCGTCCTTTACCCAGCGTGGCTTGTGGTTCCTGAACGAAGTCCACGGCGGAGCGACGTACAACCTCCCGTCGATCGTGCGGATGTCCGGCACGTTGAACCAACGGGCGCTGCAATCGGCGCTGCACGACCTCGTCGAACGGCACGAAAGCCTGCGCACGGTGTTCACCACGGTGGACGGTCAGCCCTATCAGGAGGTCATCTCCGACCGGGCTGCGTACCCGCAGTTGTCCGTGGCGGAGGCCACTGCAGAGGACCCGGACGAACTGATCGCACAGGCCGCCGACCACGCGTTCGATCTCTCCGCGGAGTTGCCGCTGCGGGCGACGCTGCTGGTGGTGGGGCCGGATGACTACGTACTGGTACTGGTGATGCACCACATTGCCTCGGACGGCTGGTCGCTGGTGCCGTTGTGGCGGGATCTGTCCGCCGCCTACACGGCACGCTGCGAGGGACGGGAGCCTTCGTGGCAGCCGCTCCCGGTGCAGTACACGGATTACACGCTGTGGCAGCGCGAGCTGTTGGGCCAGGCAGACGACCCGGACAGCCTGCTCGCGCGGCAGGTTGCGTACTGGCGGCACGTACTCGCGGGAGCACCCGAAGAGCTCGCCCTGCCGCTGGACCGGCCGCGTCCCGCGATGGTCAGCCACCACGGCGGCATCGCCGGCGTACGCGTTCCCCGCGAACTGCACGCGCGCATGGTGGAGTTGGCGCGCGAGCAGGGCGTGACGATGTTCATGCTGCTGCAAGCGGCGCTGGCGGTGCTGCTGTCGCGGCTGGGCGCGGGCGAGGACATCCCGATCGGCACCCCGGTGGCCGGGCGCACGGACGAGGCACTCGACGAACTCGTCGGATTCTTCGTCAACACGCTGGTGATGCGCACCGACGTGTCGGGAGATCCGTCGTTCAGCCAGTTGCTGGGCCGGGTCCGGGAGCGCGGCCTGGGAGCGCTGGAGCACCAGGACGTGCCGTTCGAGCGGCTGGTCGAGGAGCTGGCCCCGGCACGCTCGACGGCCCGCCACCCGCTGTTCCAGGTCATGCTGGCCGTGCAGAACAATGCCGAGACCCGTATGGAACTGCCTGGCCTGCGGGTCGAGGCGTATCCGGGCGGCAGGCCGGCGGCGAAGTTCGACCTGGACGTCCAGCTCTACGAGCGGTTCGGCGCCGACGGCACGCCGGCTGGCCTGGAGGGCGGAATCGTCTTCGCGACGGACCTGTTCGACCAGGCGACCGTCGATGCCTTCGCCAAGCGGCTGGTAAGGGTGCTGCAGGCGGTGACCGCGGACCCGGCCCAGCCGGTCGGCCGTATCCAGTTGCTGGACGAGACGGAGTTGCGGCGGGTCCTGACGGAGTGGAACGACACCACACCGCAGACCCCGGACCTGTCGGCTGCGACGTTGCCGGGGTTGTTCGCCGCGCAGGTGGTGCGTACGCCGGATGCGGTTGCGGTGGTGGGTGAGGGTGTCCGGTTGTCGTACGGGGAGGTGGACGAGCGGTCCAGTCGGCTGGCGCGGCTGCTCATCGGTCGTGGGGTGGGTCCGGAGACGTTGGTCGGGGTTCTGATGGAGCGTTCCCCGGAGCTGATCGTGGTGCTGCTGGCGATCCTCAAGGCCGGTGGCGCATACGTACCGATCGACCCGGACTACCCGGTCGAGCGGATCGCGGACACGCTGCGCGACGCCGCACCGGCAGCGGTACTGACCACCGCGAAGGTCGCGGGCCAGGTCACCCCCGCGCTCAAGAACGGCGACGGGTCGAACGGTTTCCCTGGTCCGGACTGGGTCCTGGTGGATGATCCGCAGGTCCAGGCCGACCAGGCCGCTCTGAGTGGCGGCCTCGTAAGTGACGGGGAGCGGCGGACACCGCTGCTGCCCGGCCACCCGGCGTACGTGATCTACACCTCCGGATCCACCGGCCGCCCCAAGGGCGTCGTCGTACCGCATGCGAATGTGGTGCATCTGTTCGCGGGCACGGACGACTGGTTCGGTTTCGGACCCGATGACGTCTGGACGTGGTTCCACTCGTACGCGTTCGACTTCTCGGTGTGGGAGCTGTGGGGGGCGCTGCTGCACGGTGGCCGCTTGGTGGTGGTTCCCTTCGCGGTTTCCAGGTCCCCGCGGGAGTTCCTGGAGCTGCTCGTGCGGGAAAGGGTGACCGTCCTCAACCAGACGCCGTCGGCGTTCTACCAGTTGATGCAGGCCGATGCGGAGCATCCGCGGCTGGGTGCGGAACTGGCCTTGCGTACTGTGGTGTTCGGTGGAGAGGCGCTGGACCTCGGGCGGCTGCGGGGCTGGTACGAGCGCCATCATGACGACGCTCCGGTACTG
Organism: Streptomyces sp. NPDC111744; assembly: GCF_055634995.1. Classification (NCBI taxonomy): domain Bacteria; kingdom Bacillati; phylum Actinomycetota; class Actinomycetes; order Kitasatosporales; family Streptomycetaceae; genus Streptomyces; species Streptomyces sp. NPDC111744. The sequence goes on along the minus strand of NZ_JBVKCG010000062.1, from coordinate 233 downwards.
GTGAACATGTACGGCATCACCGAGACCACCGTTCACGTCAGCTACCTGGCGCTGGACGCGGCGATGGCAGGCGCGCAGCGTGCCGCCAGCCTGGTCGGCAGGGGCATCCCGGGTCTGCGTACCTATGTGCTGGACGAGATGCTGCGCCCGGTTCCGGTGGGGGTGGCCGGTGAGTTGTACGTGGCGGGTCCGCAGCTGGCGCGTGGGTATCTGGGGCGTGCGGGGCTGACGGC
>NZ_JBVKCG010000061.1:0-9812 GCF_055634995.1 Streptomyces sp. NPDC111744 | reverse complement strand
GACCGACCAACCACGGGACGAAGTGTTCGTGCTCCGGCGCCACCGCACGTGGCACCTAGGCGCGGCGTCACGGCGCAGACCCGGCGATGCCACGGCACCCGGGCGGGCGCCCGTCCGGGGTGCCGCCAGGCATGTGCCGTCTCCGGATCCACCGGACCCCAGCCCCCAACGATCCCAGGAGGCACCATGAGAATTGGCGAGATCGAGATCGATCCGGTACGTGACGGCACCCTGGCCCACAGCCCGGCTTTCACCTATCCGGATATCGACCAATCGGCCTGGGCGGACATCCCGGGTTTCATCAACGCCGACGGCGAAATGGAGCTTCCCTACGGCGGGTACCTGCTCCGCGGTCCCGGCGGCCGGGTCGTCCTGTACGACACGGGTGCGGGCCCCCGGTTCCCGGACGTGCCCGGCCTCGACCACCGCATCCCCCTGCAGGGGCGGCTGCTGGACTCCTTGCGGAAACTCGGTGCGGACCCGGACGACATCACCGATGTGGTCTACTCCCATCTGCATCCCGACCACATCGGCTGGGCCTCCGTGGACGGCGTTCCCACCTTTCCCCACGCGCGCCACCACATCCACGCGCAGGACTGGGAGCACTTCGTCGACGGCGGAGGCAGCGACATATCCAGCGTGTGCAGCCGGACCCTGCTGAAGCCCCTGGGCGACGCAGTCCTCCTCTGGGACTCGGCACTCACCTGGATCACCCCCTGGCTCCGATTGACGCATGCACCCGGCCACACCCCGGGAAGCACCGTGGGTGTCGTCGAATCCAACGGCGAGATCGCGGCAATGGTCGGGGACCTTTTTCACACCCCAGTCGAGATCACCCGGCCCGGCATGCACCTGCATATCGACGTCGAGCCCGCCACGGCCGCCCGCCAACGTGCCGAATGGCTGGACACGTTGGGGAGCAACCACGCGGTGATGTTCGCACCGCATTTCCCCGACATGGCACCAGTCCGGTTCTAGCGGGCTGGTCCAGCGCGGTGGTCGGGAAGAGGGGCATCGACCGGCGGCAACGCCGCGAGGCTGCCGCCGCGCACCGCGACGCCGCGGAGGCCGCCCGGACACGCCTGCGAACGCCACGGCGGCTCCCGCCGGGACCCTGGGCCGGTCCAGCCCCGACGTATTCTTCCCCGCTCCGCACCAGCAGGCGGCCGTCCTGTCCGGCGCGGTGGCTACGGCCGCGAAGCCGCACATACGTCACGAGTGCGGGACACGACGGCAGGTGACCGCCGGCGACTCCGGCCGACCGGACTCCGTGGATGCCCGACCCGAAGCCGCCGCCCCGCCCGGCGAAGGCGACCAGAAGAACAGGAAGGCAGGACAGCACCATGCACGACCACGCCGTTTCCGAACATCTCCCAGCCGTGCCGGCGCCCGCGGACGGCGACCGGCCCGGCGGTCACAGTGGCCCCGGGGACACCACCGAGGCCACCCGGAGCGCTGTCGGCAGGCTGCTTGCGGCGCGTGACGCGAACGACACCGCGGCGGTCGCGGCCCTGCTGGCCGAACAGGTGGTGTTCCAGCCGCCCGCCTCCGAGCAAGCCGACCCGGTCGTCGGACGGGAGGCCGTCGCGGGCTGGTTGACCAACGGGCACGCGAGCCGTTTCGTCCGTGTCGAGACGGTCCGCCGCACCGTCCACCAGGTCATCGTCGACGGCGATACCGCGGCCGTGCTGCAGGGCATGCGAGCGGAGACCCACGCCGGACTCGACTACGTCAACGAGTACGTCTTCGTGTACCGAGTACGCGACGGGTTCGTCGACCGAATCCACTCCCACGCCGACACTCTGACCGCGGCGCGCGTGGGCATCCTCCCTTTCGAGGCGCACCAGTAGAACTTGTCGGCCGCCCTGCACATAGCTCGGTTGCCCGGCGATGTGTCGTGGGGCACGTTTCGCCGCGTGCGACCGGAGCCGGGGTGGTGCCCGGCAGGTGCACGGGGCAGCGAGGCGCCCGGCAGGCGGGCAGGAGCGGCGGACGAAACGGCGGCGTCCCACGCCACTCGGCACCACCGAGCCTCGTAAGGCGCCCTGTCGGTGATCGGGCTCGGACGGACATGAAGGGCACCGTACGAGCGGCCGCCTGGCAGCTCCCCGTGGCACCTGCCAGGCGCCCGTCACAATCCGACGCCGGGCGGCCGCCTGCCGCACACGCAGGTCCGCAACCGTTTTCACAGGAGTTCTCTCATGGCACGCCCACTGCACTCCCCGAACAAGCCGGGCCAGGACGGCGTCCGGCCACCGGCGAACCCCACGGGCCTACGAAGCCGCGCGCTGGCGCCCGTGCTGATAGGCGTGGGCGCCGCCACCGCCATCGTCTCCAGTCTCGGAGCACCGCTCATCCCGACCATCGCACGCAGCGATGGCGTCCCGCTGTCCACCGCGGAGTGGGTGCTCACCGCCGCGCTGCTCACCGGCGCGGTGGCCACCCCCGTCATGGGCCGCCTGGCCGACGGTGCGCGGCAGCGCGACCTCATGCTGGTGACCCTGCTCGCGGTCACGGCCGGCTCGGTGGTGGCGGCGCTGTCGACATCGTTCGTGGTCCTGGTGGTGGGACGCGGACTCCAGGGCGTGGGCCTCGGATTGCTTCCGGTTACCACGGCCGTCGCGCGGACCCACCTGGCCGGCGAGAAAAGCAGCCGTGCCATCGCAGCCCTCTCGATCAGTGCCCTGGTCGGGGTTGGGCTGGGCTATCCCGTCACCAGTGTCATCGGCGAAGCCTTCGACTACCGGGCCGCCTTCTGGTTCGGGGCACTCGTCACCGCCGCCTCCGTGGCGGCCGTTGCCGTCGTCGTACCCGCCCGCACCCGGGCCTCGGCGCGCAGCTTCGACCTGCCCGGCATGTTCCTGCTCAGCCTGGCGATCGGCGGCCTCCTGGTGGTGCTCAGCGAAGGCGGGGCGTGGGGCTGGTCGTCGTTGCGGACGTCGGCCGTCGCGGTCGGCGGCCTCGTCCTGCTGGCCGCCTGGATACGTCATGAACTGCGCACCTCCGAACCGCTGGTGGACCTGCGCCAGGTCACGAACCGCTCGGTGCTGACAGCGGACGTATCGGTGTTCGTTATCTCCGCGGCGCTGTACCTCTTCATCCCCGTCGTCGTGGAATTCGTCCAGATTCCCGCCGCCGGTGGCTCCGGCATCGGGGCCTCCGCGGTGGCCTCAGGCCTTCTGCTGACGCCGTTGTCGGCCGGCTCCTTCGTCGCCAGCACGGTGAAACCCGCGCTCACTCGCCGGTATGGCGAGCGACCGATGATTCCCCTGGGCGCCATGCTCTTCGCCGCGTCCGCTCTGTACTTCGCCTTGGACCACGACGCGCTCTGGCACGCGTTCGTCTGCGTCTCTGTCTGCGGGATCGGTACGGGGTTCACCTATGGCGCCATGCCCGGCTTCATCGTCCGTGCCGTGCCGGCCCGCGAGACCGGCAGCGCGATCGGCTTCTACCAGGTCCTCCAGCGCACCGGCCAGTCCCTCGGCAGCGCGCTGTCCGCAGCCGTGCTTGCCGGATTCACCCGCTCCGGGGCCGCCTCCCCGGCCACCGAAGGCTTCGTGCTGGCCCTGTTGATCGCGGCCGCGCTGTGCGTGCTGGGCGCGACGACTGCCTGGGTGCTGCCGGGCCGCGGCCGCACGGCGCCTCACCCTCGTGGCCTCGACCTGCCGGCCCGCACCGAGCCGTGATGTGGCGGTGCTCAGGTCGGCTGGGGAGCCAGGGCCGCGACGTGGCTTCCGACGGGAAGACCCTGGGCGTCGCCCAGCGCAGTGGCTTGTTCGGTGGCCCGGGCCAGGACCGCTCCCCGCACCTGGCGTGGGACGGCCATCCGGCCGGCACCCGGAGCTTCGCGGTGACCTGCTACGACCCGGACGCGTTGACGGTCAGCGGATTCTGGCACTGGGCGGCGTACGACATCCCCACGTCGGTGAACGAACTGCCGGCCGGTGCGGGCGACACAGGGGGAGAGAAGATGCCTGCCGGTGCCCAAATGCTGGTCAACGACGCCGGTCGGCACGGCTTCTTCGGCGCCGCGCCTCCCGCCGGGTGAGGACGCCCACTGCTACATGTTCGTCGTACACGCCCTGGACGTCCCACGCTCGACGTCGGCACGAAGGCCACACCCGCCTGGCTCGGCTTCCGGCTCGTGGCCCACGCCCTGGCGCGGGCCACGCTCACACCCGTCTACGCGGAATCCGCCTGAAGGGAAACCGGTATGTTTCTCGGGCGGCCGGGGCAGTCACCACCGTCGGCGAGCGTGTTCTGGTGAATGCCGGTACGATCCCCTATCGGAGGCAGTTCTGGTCTTGCGGAGCATGGAAAGAAGTCCGCAATACCGCCTGGAGCCGGCGTATTGCGCCGTGCTGGCCGAGCTTTGCCAAACGGGCTGCCCCGAGGGAAGAGCGAGCGCATAAACGTACTCTCTTGACCCTAAACTCTCCGCAACCAGGGCCTTGTCGCTGTTCGCAATCATCGTGGACCAGGGAAGACAAGCTATGGACATGAAACTCGAAGTCGTGGTGCTGCCGGTCGCCGACGTTGATCGATCTATTGACTTCTACAATAAGGCGGGATTCCGTCAGGACATTACCTACGCCGATGACGACGGCTATCGGGTGGTGCAGTTCACCCCTCCGGGATCGAGTGCTTCCATCATCTTCGGCAAGGGGATCGACACGACGGCCGACCCGGTGAAGAACATCCACCTGATTGTCTCCGACGTCGAGGAGGCACGCGCCGAACTCGTCTCGCGAGGAGTCGAAGTGTCGGAGATCTTCCACGACCCGGGCGGCATCTTCCACCACGCCGACGCCAGCCGTCTGGCGGCCGGCCCTCAGCCCGAGCGCAAGACGTACGGCTCGTACGCGTCGTTCAACGATCCGGACAGCAACAACTGGGTCCTGCAGGAGGTAAAGGAGAGGTGGTTCTGAGGGGTGTCATGCACACGCGGTTCAATGCGGCACGTTCATCGGGAAATCCGCCGCGAGATACGTCGCCTTCCCACGTCACCGCACCTGGACGGCTGAAGTGACGCCCGCGCGTCGCCGCTGAGACACCGGGCACAGTCACCGGGGCGGAGACGGTTCAGCCCGGATCCACCGGCTCGCTTCATGGGTGATTGTCTTCCGTGATCGGGGCGGGCTGTTTGGTTGCGGACATGGAGCGATCGCTGGTGTGCGCAGCTTTTCCACTTGTGCGTCGGTATCGGGCCCTTGCGGGCGGGTCGGACAGATACGGTCAGGTGGCCTGGGGCGGGGTGTGCACGGTGCTGAAGATGGCTTCGAAGGCGTCCTGCCAGGGCCGGCGTTCGCCTGGAAATTGCCCGAGGGAGCGTGCGCGAACGGGCCGTTCTTCAGCTCGGAGATCACTTGTTCCACGATGGCGCGCCGCCGGTGATCACGCTCCGCGTCCGACAGTGGCAGTGTGGAGTCGGTCAACGCGGCGTGGTAGCGCCAGGCGGTGAACAGCTCGCCTTGTCCCCCGGGCACCGCTGCGGGGTTCAGCCGCTTGACGCGGCGCACGATCAGACGTGCGGTGACCTGCTGTTTCTTCGGCTTGGACGTGAAGTCGGTGTATTCGGTCTCGGCGATCTCGACGTCCGATATCCAGCGTTCCTCCTCGCTGTCCCACACCGCCTTGGGGTACTTGATCGGCTTCCAGGCGGTCTCGTCGATGGCGGCGACGGCCCGCTTGATGGAGGCGTTCATCCGCACGGTGACGGAGAAGCGGGCGCCGAGCGCGCGGCAGGCGGCGATCACCTCGGCTGGGTAGTAGGCCGACTCCGCCCGCACGGTCAGCATCCCCGAAGCTCCGGACGCACGGGCGGTTCGGATCGCTTCGGCGACGAACGCGCCCGCGCCGCGCACCCAGTTCACGCTTCCGTTGCGCAGTCTGGTGGCGGCGATCACCGGGGCCGCCAGCGGGGTGGACAGCGTCGCGATCAGCGCGTTCAGGTCCTTGACCTTGTTGTATCCGTAACCGACGCCCTGCTTGGCATAGCCGTGGACCGGCTTGATGGTGTCGTCCAGGTCGAGGTAGGCGATCTGGTCCGCACCGGGCAGCAGCGGGGTGTGGGCGGCCAGTCGGGGCAGGAAGGGGGGGCGACGGCGTGCAGTTGCTTGACGTGTCCGTGGGTGAAGGACCGCAGGAAGCTGCCGAGGGTCGACGGGGCGCGCACCCCGGTGAACAGGCGCCGCATCGCTCCGTGCCGCAGCCGGGCCATGTCGTCGATGCTGTCCGCGCCCGCGGCCATGCCCGCGATCAGCGCCATCGTCTTCGCGGCGGGGAACGAGCCGGTGCCGTCCGTCGAGGCCGGCAGCCGTACCAGCTCGCCGGTCAGCTCCGGGTAGTCCGCACCGCTCGGCCAGACGCACCAGCGGCTCCAACCCGCCGTACGCAATCAGATTCGGATCATCGAACCGCGCGGAGACCCTCGCTGCGGCATGGGAAGATTGCATCCCCCTGTCCGATCGGGCGCTGGAATCGCTGGAGCCGGTTCTCACCGGCTGGACGGGCGTGGCGGACGTCGGTTCGACGGGGAGGAGCACCCGCCCGCCCCGGACGCGCGTCGCTGGTCGATCACGAATCTCAGTCCGGTGACGGCCGCCGCGTTCGCCGCCGCGCTGGAACTCGTCGAGCGGCACACGGTCGCGGCGATCGAGGAGGCGATCGCCGCGCGGATCACCGAACTGACGGGCGTGGTGGAAAGACCCGGCGGCCTCGTTCTGTCCCCCGGCGATCCGGCGCGGCGAGCGGGGATCCTGTCCTTCACCACCACGATCCGTCCGTCGTCGCGAAGGCGTTGCAGGCTGAGGGTGTCACCCCGACGGTGCGCAGCGACTCGCTCACACTCTCCCCTCACGCCTCCACACCACCGCAGACAGCCGCACCTGTCGCCGCCGCCCTGTCACCACTGGGGAATCGCCACTGACACCCCCTGCCCGCCCGGGTCACGCAGCGCGTGGACCGCAGGAGCCGTTCACGGGGCGTCAGTTGGCCAGGATCCCGTGCAGAAGCAGGTCGATGAGGCGCGTGGCCAGGTTGCGCTGGTCCTCGTTGGCGGCCATGAGGCTGATCCCGCCGAGGGCCATCAGCACGTCCTGGGCCTCGACTTCCGGCCGCGCCATCGCCGGGTCGCTGCCGCGGTTGAGCAGGTACTCGATGGCGTCGGCGAGCAGGGCCCGGGTGTGCAGCTTCTCGCTGTCGTCGGTCAGCACGACGCGCAGGGCGTCGGCCATCCCCTCCTTGGCGGACATGAAGTCCATGAACCGCTCCATCCATGTCCGCAGCGCGTCCACCGGGGGCTGCGTGGCCGCGAGGTGCGGCGCCGCCTCGCACAGGCGCTGCACCTCGTGTCGGTAGATGGCCGCGATCAGCAGTTCCTTGGACGGGAACCGCCGGTAGAGCGTACCGACGCCGACACCGGCCGCCCGGGCGATGTCCCTGACCGAGGCCCCCACACCCTCGCGGGCGAAGGCGGCCGCTGCCGCCTCCAGCAGCTTGTCCTCGTTGCGCTGCGCGTCGGCGCGCAGCGGCCTGCGGGATCGCGCCGTGTCCCCGCCGTTTTCGGTCAATGCAGACCCCTTTCGCGTGACTGCTCGCAACCGCAGTCAGCTACGAGAAAAATTCGGAACCGGTTCCGGATATTTCACCATGGTAGTCAGCTGCCTTCCTCGGCCGAGCACCGTCCCCCACCCGCCGTGCGCCAGGCGGCGGCTCGCGCACGGGGGTCAGATCTCGTGGTAGTCGGTGAGGAACTGCGTGGCGAGAGCGGTGACGGGCAGGACGATCTTGCGGCTGTGAGCCTCCGTCAGGGCGAGGAGCAGGTTCTGGTGACCGAGCTCCGCCAGGTCGGAGTGCCGGCCCATCTCGAGGAGCGCGTCACGGTTGGTGCTCATGAAGCTGGCACCGGTGCCCGCGTTGACGACCTCGAGCACCGCCTCCTCGGTCAGGCCCGCCGCCTGGGCCAGCGCCAGCCCCTCCGCGATCGCGACGCCGTTGATGCCGGTGAGCATGTTGTCGATGAGTTTCGCGATCTGGGCGGATCCCGGCTCCCCCACCCGGATCGTGCCCGATCCCAGGGTCTTCAGCACAGGGGCGCATCGTGCCACAGCGGATTCGGCACCGGCGACGATGAACGACAGTGTGCCCTCCATTGCGGCCCTGATGGACCCGGTCACAGGGGCGTCCAGCACCGCGATGTCCTTCTCGGCCAGGTGCCTGGCCGCTGAGGCGACGGCCGCGGGAGAGACGGTGCTGTGGATCAGCACCACTGATCCGGGCTTGAGATGGGCGCTGATCCCGCCGCCAGGTTCGCCGAAGAGCACGGCGTCGACCTGCTCCTCCGTGCGGACGATGATCTCCACGACATTCGCTGTGCCGGCGAGTTCCGCGGGCGACTGCGCCACCGTGGCGCCGGAGGCCCGCAGTGGCTCGGTGGCTTCGGGCCGGGCATCGAAGACCGTGACCGGGTAGCCGGCCGCGAGGAGGTTCTCGGCCATCGGTCGGCCCATCGCGCCGAGTCCGACGAATCCGATGCGCAGGTCGTCTTCGGGCATCTTGCTCACCTTTTCCAAAGAGGAGATCGTTGCGTGTGCCTCGTCGGGGTGCCGGGCACCCCGACGGCCTCGGGCGAACGCGCTGCGAGGAGTACGCGGGCAGGCGTCTGAGCCTTGCCGGTCAGGAGATCCCGACGACCGGGTGCGGGACGTAAGGTGCCTCGAGTTCTGCCACTTCCTCGTCGGTCAGGTTGACGTCCAGCGCCGCCAGCGCGTCATCGAGGTGGCCCGGCTTGCCGGCACCCACGATCGGGGCCGAGATCACCGGGTTGCGCAGCACCCACGCGAGCGCGACCTGGGCGCGGGAGACACCCCGGGCGGCGGCGATCGACGCGACCTTCTCCACGACGGCCTTGTCGGCGGCCTCGGTGGCGTCGTACAGGCGGTTGCCAATGAGGTCGGCGGAGGAGCGGTCGGTCACGGTGTCCCAGTCGCGGGTGAGGCGGCCCCGGGCGAGCGGGCTCCACGGGATGACGCCGATGCCCTGGTCGGCGCAGAGGGGCAGCATCTCGCGCTCTTCCTCGCGGTTCAGCAGGTTGTAGTGGTCCTGCATGGACACGAAGCGCGCCCACCCGTTCGTCTTCTGCAGGTGTAGAGTCTTGCTGAACTCCCAGGCGTGCATGGAGGAGGCGCCGATGTAGCGGACCTTGCCGGACTTCACCACGTCGTGCAGGGCCTCCAGGGTCTCCTCCATCGGCACCTCGTGGTCCAGGCGGTGGATCTGGTAGAGATCGATGTAGTCGGTTCCGAGCCGGGTGAGGCTGGCGTCGACCTCGGTGAAGATCGCCTTGCGGGACAGTCCGCTGCGGTTCGGCCCCGGGCGCATCGCACCGCGGACCTTGGTCGCGATGACGACCTCGTCACGGCGGGCGAAGTCCCTGACGGCGCGCCCGAGGATCTCCTCGCTGGAGCCGTCGGAGTAGACGTTGGCGGAGTCAAAGAAGTTGATGCCCGCGTCGATCGCCTGCTTGAGAATCGACCGGCTCTCGTCCTCGGGCATGCTCCACGACGGGTAGCCGCGCTCCGGCTCGCCGAAGGTCATACATCCCAGGCAGATGGCGGAAACGTCCAGGCCGGTCCGGCCGAGCTTCACGTATTTCATGGTGACGTCACTCTCCGCATGTCCCCGGCGATGGGAATGCCGCCGGTCTCACTGTTCTGATGCCGCGTCACCGCTGACTGGGACACGGTCGTTGTGTCACGCCTCCCCCGGTCCGGGACCGGACCGGGAGGCGCTCGTCCCGTGGTTGGTCGGTG
>NZ_JBVKCG010000060.1:0-10173 GCF_055634995.1 Streptomyces sp. NPDC111744 | reverse complement strand
GCCCGAGCCGCCCTCGTCCTGCTCCAACTCGAACACGGCCGCACCGCCTGGACGAAGATCACAAAACGTCACGAGACGTTACCGAGAAGAGTTCATTGGGGTCCGGACTGAAGCCCCGATTGTCGCCGTGAAAGCATTCACCAAATGCCTCGATGGTCGGCGTGGGGATGAAGAATTCGAGCTATATTGCGATCTTATCGAACTCTGCAGGCATCGTCTCAGCCCTCCTACTCGATTATTTCGACACCCCGTTGGGTGTCGTCTGGTTCAGCGCTCGCCTCGACGTCGAGCTTCACGGGACACGCTCTAAAGACAGCTCGATCGTCATGACCACCTGAGGTTCCACTGGAACTTCAGGAGGCGCGGGAGGTTGCGCTGCGATGGTGGAACTCGCCCGACTACGATGCGGTGTTGGCGTCGTACCTGCCAGCTCGCATCGGCGGCTCCCCCCGGGTCTTCGCGGCTGGCCAGAGGGAGGATCCTGTGGGCCTCTTCGAAGATCTCCTCGTGGGCGTAGGTTTTGAGATTGCTATTTCGCTGCCCACACCAGCCCACAGGTGTTGTTGGTGAGGCTGCACCGCGCAACGACCGACTCGCGATGGGCGTGGGCGAGTGTCTCCTGAAGCGCATCGCCGAAGTCGGTCTTCGGCGATCCGGTCCAGTAACCGTCAACTGTCGTGTCGATCGCAGCCATCGGGTGATCCGTTCTCGGGCACATTGCGATGAAAGTGACGTTCGGGTCGGCGGCCGGTCCCGTGTACGGCTCACTGAAGTCGTCCTCGAGCGGGTGAAGGGGCGTGTCGCCTTGGATCGACAGCGCAGTGATGACCACGCCGACTAGTCCGAGGGCTGCTTCCTTGAAAAGGAAGTCCAGAGTCTCGGCGATGCCCTCGATGACGAGATGCTCTACCCATTCATCGCTTGACTCACCTTCGAGATCCGAGCGGGGCACCCAGGTCGTGGCACTCGCAATGTTGTCATCTCGCCCGGCATCGACCCCCTGGGTATAGACCTTCAACAATTCCGGTGACAACGGAAGGAAGTCTGAGCCACTCGGGTCTTGAAAGCCCGCCAAGTATCCGAGCTCCCATATCTTCGCCTGCTCTGGATCTGCCATGAAGGGGTTGATTGCTGTCATTACTTTCTCCTAGTCGTTACCGAATCGACGGGCCGCGTAGTCGGTAATGAATCGACGGGCCGCGCGAAAATGGAGCGCTGTCCTGACCAGGTCGGCCATGACACATCTGAGTTTGGCTTGCGTCGTCATCGAATAGGCTTCAAACGTTTCGCGCTGTGAGTCTCAAGCGGGGAGGGCCTATCGAGAGCATCTGACTTCCAGGATCTCAGGGTTGCAGCAGACCGCAACCCTGGAGCTGATCCGGCGGTCCCACAGTTCGCCCGCCCACTGCAGCGTGGTCCCCGAGCAGGCACGGCCAAGTAACGCCAACAGCGGCGTGCAGATCGAGGCTCTCAAACCAGCCGAGTTTTGGTGGCGGTTGGCCGTGACGGCTCGCGCGATCGCCGCACTGGACCAAGGGCGAGGCACCTCCGGGAAGTATGGTGCGTAGTCAACACCCTTGCTGAACAGACGGCTTGCCCCCGATTGCCGAGTGGCAGGCCATATGCGGCCGGAGCAGACTGGATTGCGGTGGCCGGAAGGGCCGTAACCGACCTGCTGGACGAGGCCTCCCAGCTTCTCCCTGCTGCCCAGGGCACTGTGCGCAGTCTCGTCCTGCAGGTCAGTAGCTGCTTTCCATCCCCCTTTCGGTCGACGGCGGCTTTTGACGAACGACTTTCCACAGTGCCCTGGGCGGCCCGTGGCGAGGAGGCGGCCGCAATGCTCCTGCTGATACGACCCGATGATCTCGTGGTTCTTGGTGTCAACTGGTCCGGGTTCCAGCTGGACGGCTCGCGCCTCAAGGCGGTCTCCGAGCCCGCCCTTGTGACGGCGCTCTTCCCGCCGCAGCACATGGCCGAGGAAGTCACCGGCAACGGCCTGGCCCAGGCACGGCTGTCGGGAACCAGCCAGGTCGTCTACCGGGTGGCTGTGGGGACCGTGATCGACCTGACCGTGGACGGGTTCCTGGAGGCCCTTGGCAGGGCGACGGTCCAGGACCAGACCGCGATCGAGCTGCCGTGGGGGTTTGCTGCTGTCGCCAGCGGTCGCCGCCACCAGCGACCATCCGGTCCAGGCGCTGCGGTCGAACCCCGCCGGGGACGTCGGCCTGTGGCGTACTCGCCTGTCCGCCGGGCTGGTACGACCCGCCGATGCCCGGCCGGGCGTCAACCTGGGGTTCCTCACCCCGGTGGACGGTCCGGAGCGGGCGCGGATCGTGGCGGAGAGCCAGCGCAAGCTTCCCGAAGTCCAGCGCCTGGAACTGACCGCACTCGGCGGGGCACTGACGGCGCGTGGCGACTGGGACACCTTTGAGTGGGAGCAGAACGTCGCGGTCGGACGGGACCAGAGGATGCGCATGGCGACCGAGGGTGTGCTCTACCCGCTCGGGCACCGCGCGGTCTTCACCGTGCTGACCGAACGGGGGATCGGCGACGGACCGGCCGCGCTCCGGCAGCGAAGGACTCTGGCCGTCACCGAGCCGGTGCGGTCCTCGACCGGCGACAACCCGGTCCACCGCAAATTCCCGTTCGACGCCTTCGAACTGACCACGCTCTGGTACGACAACCTGCCTGCGCCAGACTGGCAAACCTACACCCGGCCAGTTCCGATGGTCGCCGAGGTACACGACGAGCTCACCGCCCTTCAGTCGCAGTCCGCCGACCTGGCCGCCCAGGTGGACGCGGAGGGTCACCGTTTCCGCCCGCCGGAAGAACTCGGGATTCCCGAGGTGTCACAGCTGTTCAATGACGAGGCGGAGCAGGCCGAAAAGCAGCAGCAACTCGACGACGATCAGCCCAACCGGGATGCTGCGAACCACATCTCCGACCAGATGACCGCCATTCAGGACCGGATCGACAGCCTCCAGTTCACGGAGCCTGACTCGCCGGAGATCGCCGATCTGCAGGCTCAGCTGTCGGAACTCTCCCAGGAGCTTCGGAACATTCCGCTGCTGCCTAATTCGGTGATCTTCCAACTCTCCCAGCGAATCCAGCAGCTCCAGGCCGACATCGACCGGCTGTCCCGGATCGTGGACGCAGAGGGTCACCGCTTCCGGGACGTCAACGAACTGGCGGCAGGGGGCTTCGGCCCCGCCGTCGAGTTCCTTGACCTGCAGCCGCAGATCGCCTCTGCCCAGGCCCACGTCGCCGAACTCGAGGCGTTGGCGAGCCAGTCGTTCAACCTGTTTTTCATGCCACCGGTCCAGTTCCCGGTCCGTGGCAGTGGCCGAGCCGGTGACGTGGCCTTCGAACTGCCGCTGATTTTCGTGGCGGACTTCACGCTGGGGCCAACGGCGGACCTGCCGGGGGTCCGCTCGCTCACCGATGCCAAGGTGGCCGAGCGGTTGCGGACGGCGTACCAGGCCACCGTCTCGTTGCCGGGTGTGCGGATCGACCTCGTCCGGGCCCAGGACCCGAAGCCGGCCGACGTGCACGAGGTGCACGAAATCACCGTCGTCGGGACGGCGTTCGACGGGGGCTTCCACCCGCAGCTCGACCGGCTGACGGCCGCACTGCCCGCGCTGCGGGCGCTCCTGGGCGATCCCGACAAGCTGGTACCGCTCAAGTTCAGCGACACATTCCTCAGCCTCGGCGCGACTGAGCCGCTGCCGCTTCTGTTCGAGCCCGGCAACTCCTACAGCGCCGACTTCGCGGGGCGGGCGGGTGCACTCGTCACCCCATCGTTTGCAGCCGATGCCATCTCCCGGCTATACGGTCCGGTAGCGAAGGCGGGCCAACTCAAGGACGAGGCCGGGAAGCTTAGCGCGGCCCGGGTGTTCGGGGACACCGCACGAATCCTTGGGCTCCCGCTCAAGGACCTCGCCCCGAGCCTGGACGCGCCACCGGAGATCACGCTCGTCCCGCCCAATTCGGCGAAGATGACCTGGCAGAACGTCGTCCTCAAGGACCTCGCACCGTTCAAGGCCGGGCCCACCACAACGCTGAACCTCACCGTCGCGCGCTCGCCGGAGCACCTCACGACCAGCTGCGTGATCAACGACTTCACGCTGCAACTCGGGCTGCTGGACGTCGGCATCGGCTCCATGACGTACACCCAGGAGGACGACCGGCCGCCCCGGCTGGAGGTTCACGGCGTCACTCTGGACGTCGGAGGTCCGCTGAACCTGCTCAAGGAGCTCCTCGCCAAGGTGAACCTGGGGCCCGTTGCACCCGACATCGCGGTGACGCCCAAGCAGATCTCCGTCGGGTACTCGCAGCCCATTTCCGAGGTCACCACGGTCGGGTTCAGCCTGCGCAACATCCTCTTCCGGCTCGGCGTCACCGTCCCGCTGGACGGCACCCCGCTGACGGTCGAGCTGGCCTTCGCCAGCCGTGCGAACCCGTTCGCGCTGAACGTACTGCTCTTCGGCGGCGGAGGGTACGTCGATCTGGTCATCACCGACAACAAGGTGACCAGGTTCGATGCGGCGCTGGAGTTCGGCGCGTCGGCCTCGATCGGCATCGGTATCGCCCAGGCCGAAGTGCACGTCCTCGGTGGTATCCGGTACGAGCTGGTCGGCGACAACACCCCGGTCAGCGGCTATTTGCGCTTCGGGGGCGGGGTCGACATCCTCGGCCTGATCTCGGTCTCGCTGGAGGTCGTGATAACCCTGACCTATCAGCGGGCCACCAACGCGTTGATCGGCAGGGCGACCCTGGTGGTCAGCATCGACCTGACCTTCTACTCCGACTCGGTGACCGTGGACACCGGCGAGTACCAGATCAGTGGAGACCCGCCATCGCACCAGGGCCCGAGGCTGAGCCCGGGCCTGAGCTCGGCGGACGAAGCGGAGACCGGCCTGGCCGCCTGGCAGGAGTACCGGCGCGCATTTAGGAAGGCGGGGCAGCCATGACCGGCGGCGACTCGATGGTGTGGATGGCACTCCCCGGCGGCAGGGTGAACGCCGGCCTGGCGGTGCTGCGGCTGGCCATCCTTCCCCGGCTCAAGGGGCCGCTGGCTGCCAGCGAACTCGCCGACTGGCCCGCGCGCCTGCCTGGCGTCCCGATCCAGGTCACGCTGCGGCACGCGAGTACGGTCAAGACGATCAGCCCGGATCGCCGCAACGAGGCCAGGCCAGAGGTGTGGCAGGCACTGCTCGGCGGCCTGCCCGTCCGGCCGTACACACCGCACACGTTCCAAGGGACCACAGTGGAACCGACGTTGGCGCAGGCGGGCGCAGTCATCGACACCTATGCGGCGACCGCCAAGGCCCCGGACGACGTCGCCACCCAGCTCGAGTCCTGGAACCACGAGCCGTCCTCGCCCGTACCGGAGGGACCGCCGCCCCCCGCCGCAGAACTGGACTTCCACCAGCAGCTGGCGCGGCTGCGCGAGCATCCCGCGGTGCTCAGCGCACTCGGCCTGATCGTCGAACTTACGCTGCCGGTCGGCGAACTCAGCCCCACGGGGACAGTGAGCGTCGGCTCGCCCAGCCTGACCTCGGTGATCTCCCCGGCCACCAGCTACGAATTCGACGGCAGCCTGTTCCTTGCCGCCTCCGCCGGGGACCTCACCACCGGCATGCTCGACCTGCGCTCCGCCGACCTAACGGGGTCCGAGAGCACCGCCCGCTGGGAGATCACAACCTTCGACGTAGACGGCGCTGTGACGAGACTTCGCCAGGCGGCCCGGAGCGATCGCAGCAGCCTGCCGCACCTGCGCTCGACCGGCCTCATGCTCGTCCGCCGCGACCGCCAGGTCGACTTCGACGACCGCCACGCACGCGCGGCGTCCCACGCAGCACCAGGGAGCGACATCGGACTGGCCACGTTCAACGCCGACGACCTGCTCCTCGGCTACCGCATCGACATCCGGCCCAAGGATGCTCAGTGGGCGCCGCTCTGCCGCCGCATGGCCACCTACCACGTCGATGGCTTCGACCTCGGCCCGACCGTCGAGGAAGGGCAGGTCAAACCGTACGCCGCGACCGGGAACGGCGACCAACTGCGGGCCGACGAAGTGGTGGCCCGATGGTTCGGCTGGAGCCTAGTCCTGCCTCCGCCCGGCGCCCCAGGCGACCGACAGTCGACGGGCCCCCTGGGCTGGACCTTCAACGCCGAACCCGGCACCCTGCCCGAACTGCGGTTCGGCCACAGCTACGAGGTGCGGGCCCGCGTCGCCGACCTCGCTGGCGGAGGCCTTTCGGCCGACGATCCGGCGGCAGACCGCTTCATGAGCTCGCTCGTGGCGTACACCAGGTTCGAGCCGGTACCGCCACCCGAGCTGAGCGGCACGGAGCTGGTCATCCGCAGCGACCGGGGCATGAACGCGGCCCAGTTCCTCGCCGCCAACCCGCGCTACGCGAGCGCCACCACCACGCGAACCCTGACCGTCCCGGCGACCACCCTGGCACTGGCCGAACAGCACGGCATGCTCGACGGCGATGACGCCCAGACCTGGGCAGCGGCCCAGCAGCCCACCGACCCCGCCTCCGCCGGCGTCGCGGTCCATCTCGCGCTGCCGGTCCCGGTCACCGCCCGCCGCCCCTGGTCAGGGCCTTGGCCAAGGCGGGAGGCGAAGACCCTCACCCTGGTCGAACGCGCCCCGGGCGGACAGCCACAGCTCACCTGGAGCGCCGGTGACTCGGTGGCGACGGTCAGCCTCAGCCAGGCCGAGCAGATTACCGCGGAACTCTCTTCCTACCTGCCCGACGACTTCCTGGACAGGTTCGCCATCCGCCAATGGCTGGAACCTGGCAGCGAGAGCGCCGCCAGCGGTGGACGGCACCCGATGGTCACACCCACGCGGGAGATGACGCTCGTCCACGCCGTCCGCAAGCCTCTGCGCGATCCAAGCGGCACGCTCCAGTCGGTACGGGAACAGGGGCAGACCTTGGCGACCCTCGCGCCCTCCTCGCCGCGCCTCGAACTCGACCCGCGGAGTACCGCCCAGGTGCACATCACCGCCGCCTGGGACGAGTGGAACGACGCCACGGAACCGGTCGGGACCACGGCCGCCGTCCAGACGATCACCATGCACCCCACCGACGAGGCCCTGCCACCGCTACGCCACGAGTTCGGCGACGCCAAGCACCGCGTGGTCACCTACACGGTCACCGGCACCTCCCGGTTCCGGCAGTACTTTGCCGACGACGAGCCCGACGCGGCATTCCTGGCCTCAGCCCCGTTGCCAGCCGTCGACGTGCCCAGCACCGCCCGGCCGATCCCACCGGTCGTGCTGGGCGTACTGCCGGCCTTCAGCTGGCAGACGAGCCCGCCGGCTTCCGGTGCGGCGCAGTGGGACGACTTCCGGCGGACCCGGCGGGGCGGGCGACTGCAGGTCGAGCTGGCCCGCCCCTGGTACACGACGGGCCAGGGGGAGAGCCTGGCCGTCCAACAAACGCTGCTGGGCCGTGACCCGATCTGGAGCACGCCCGAATCGGCTGCGTCGCTCGCCGGTACGACCTTCCATGAGGTGTGGCGGGCGGGAGACAGCTGGTACGCCGACGTGGAACTTCCGGCGACCGGGTCCTACGCCCCCTTCGTCCGGCTCACCGTGGCCAGGCACCAGCCGAGCAGCCTTCCCGGGCTGCACACGTCCGCCTCCGTCGACACCGACGCGGTCGCGATCCTGCCGGACCGGACACTGACCGTGAAACGCCAGGGGACCGAACTGCACGTGCAGCTGAGTGGGATCGAGCCGACCGGCCCCCGGCCGAACGCCGTCCTAGTGCGCATGGAACAATACCCGTCCGGGCAAGGGGTGCTCACCAGCCTCGATGGCGCGGTCGGTGCGACAACGTGGGTACGGACCCCGGGGGCCACGGTGACGGGAGCCCTCAACACGCCGCTACCTCCGCTGGCCATTCCGCAGACGGGCGACAAGCTGAGGATCTACGTACGGGAGATCGAACGGCCCGGCACGTCGCCGAGCTCCGGCGAGCTGGCCGAACGTGTGGTCTTCGCCGACTACGTGCTCGGCTTCCCTGCGCCGCTCCCGTAATCAGCTACGGCGGCCTCTGCTCGGTGGATGTCAAGAGCGGCATCCGCGTCGCCGAGGCGCGCAACGGCCTTGGCCGGCTGCCGGGCGGTGGCCTGCGTCCAGTGGGGGATCTCGTCGCTGCAGCCCATACCGTCCAGCAGCACGTGCGCGACGGTGCCCTCGAACGGGGCGACGGCCGTGGCATCGCACTGGTGGGAGTGTCGTGTGAGCAGCCCCCGATGCGCTGCGCGGTGGCGTACGGCGGAGCGGCGGCCGCGGTTACCAGTGCTCGCGAGATCGTTGCTCAGGTGGGGCGTTTTGGTGAGGCGCGGGATGGCGAGCCGTACGTCGGCCAGCCGCTCGACGGTCATCGCGGGGCCGGGGTGCTCTCTGTCTTCAGGACGTCTCTCTCCACTTCAGCGGGGACGGGCGGCCCAGGTCGCCGTACACCTCAGTTGGGCTCCCTCGTCGTCCTCGGGTCAGAGAGGTGTGCCCTCTGGGTCGAGTCCGTTGGGCCATCGGACCGGGTGATTGAAGAGCCAGGCGTAACCGGCGTCCGCGGCTCTCCGGGCGAAGAACTCCCTGCCTGCAGGACCGGTCCGACTCGTCCCGCTGACCTGCCCCGAACTCGTCCCACTCCTCCGGGCGTTCGTCCTCAAACCACCCGTCCGGGAGACGGAACACGTCCTGCACTGGATGGCCTGGCGCCGCCACCATCAAGCCGTCGCGCAAGCCTGCCACCAGCGCCGACACGTTGCAGCCGGGTCTGTACGGTGAGCGGTGTAACTCCCGAGCCGGAAGCGACAGTTGATGACTGACGTGACGAGTGACATCGAGGCCGGGGAGGCCGCTGTGGGTGCGACGGGCACCGTGGATGACGGGCTGGTCGCCGAGTTGGTGGCCCGGGCCCGGGCCGGTGGGGTGAAACTCACCGGGGAGGGCGGCCTGCTGCAGCAGCTGACCAAGCGGGTGCTGGAGTCCGCCCTGGAGGGCGCCTCACTGATCATCTGGGGCACGAGCCCGGCGAGCGGGCCGAGGGCGGTCGGGAGAACTACCGCAACGGGCACCGGTCCAAGACGGTGATCACCGAGTCGGGGCCGGTCGAGATCGCGGTGCCGCGGGACAGGGCCGGGTCGTTCGAGCCGCAGCTGGTCAGGAAGCGTCAGCGGCGTCTGGGCGGGGTGGACGAGATGGTCCTGTCGCTGTCGGCGAAAGGGCTGACGCATGGGGAGATCTCCGCACATCTCGCCGAGGTGTACGGCACGGAAATCTCCAGGTCCACGATCTCCAGATCACCGACAGCGTGATGGCCGGCATGACGGAATGGCAGAACCGCCCGCTGGACAGCGTCTACCCGGTCGTCTTCATCGACTGTGTGAACGTAAAGGTCAGGGACGGGCAGGTCGCCAACCGGCCCGTCTACATGGCGGTGGCGGTCACCGCCGAGGGACACCGGGACATTCTGGGCCTGTGGATCGGCGACGGCGGTGAAGGCGCGAAGTACTGGCTCCAGGTCCTGACCGAGATCAAGAACCGTGGCGCGGCCGATGTCCTGATGCTGGTCTGCGACGGCCTGACCGGCCTCCCGGACGCCGTGATTACCGTCTGGCCTGCGACGATCGTCCAGACCTGCGTCGTTCACCTGCTGCGGAACAGCTTTCGTTACGCGGCCCGGCAGGACTGGGAGAAGATCGCGAAGGCGCTCAGGCCCGTCTACACCGCGCCGACCGAGGAAGCCGCCCTGGAGCGGTTCGTGGAGTTCACCGGCACCTGGGGCGGGAAGTATCCGGCGATCGTCCGGCTCTGGGAAGCGGCCTGGGCGGAGTTCGTGCCCTTCCTCCAGTTCGACGTGGAGATCCGCAAGATCATCTGCACCACCAACGCGATCGAGAGCATCAACGCGCGGATCCGCAAGGCCGTCCGGGCCCGGGGGCACTTCCCCACCGACCAGGCCGCCCTCAAGTGCGTTTACCTGGCAGTCATGAGCCTGGACCCGACCGGCACCGGACGCAAACGCTGGACCACGCGCTGGAAGGCCGCACTCCAAGCCTTCGACATCACCTTCGACGGCCGGCTCACCGCCGGACGCCGCTGAACAAAACCGACCGAGTTCCACCGTTCGCTACACAGACCCG
>NZ_JBVKCG010000059.1:0-10939 GCF_055634995.1 Streptomyces sp. NPDC111744 | reverse complement strand
CTGCCAGCGCCGGAACAGGCCGTAGACCGTCTCCCACGGACCGTACCGCTCGGGTACATCCCGCCACGGAGCACCGGCGCGGGTGCGCCAGCGTAGCTCGAGCCGACGGCAGGCACGGGCATCGCGATCGGCCGTGGAAGGACAGGATCAGCTTTGATCGAGCTCCGCCAGGCGCTCTCGGGCCGACACCACGTGCTGGGGGTTGGCGGACTCTCCGAGATCCACGCACTGGATGTAGACCTCGCGGGCCTGTTCCCGATGTCCGCCGGCACGCAGGGCGTCAGCGAGATGGATCAACGCGCGGCTCTCAAGCCCCGGATTCGCGCTCGCGCGGGCGAGGTCCACCGCGATGCGCAGGTGGTCGGCGGCCTTCGCCCAGTTCTTGAGAAGGGTTTGGGCTTGGCCGATGGACGTCTGCACGTTGGTGCGATTGAAAGCAGCACTATGAGGTTCGATGCTGTCGCCGGCCTGATCGAGAAATGCGAGCGTACGGAGGTGCTCCGCGATGGATTCCTTGTAACGTCCCGCTCGCAGCAGGGTGTCGGCGTGGCTGCACATGGCGTGGAGGGTCCCGTGCATGTCACCCGCGGCCTCGAACAGCCGAGCTGCTTCGCGATTGTGCGGTGCTGCCGCGGAGTAGTCACCGAGTTGGCTGAGCGCCCAGGCCGTGTAGCTGTGGGACCAGGCCTGCTGGGGAAGATCATTGGCGCGCCGAGCCGCTTTGAGCGCCTCGGCTGATCGTTCCATGCTGGCGTGGTGGCGGCCTTCGCAGATCAGCAGGGCCCAGGCGTGGAGGTTCAGGTGGGTGGCTTCGAGACCGGGATCGCCCAGGGCCTGAGCGCTGGCGGCGGCGGTGGCGGAGACCTCCGGCCAGTGTCCCCAGAAGATCCACTGGTCGGAGAACCAGTGGAGGGCTTCCGCGAGCTCGACCACGGCGGCATGGTCCTCTTCGTGGGCGGCGGAGCGGAAGGCTGCAAGCCAATTGATGCTCTCCGTCTGGAGCCACTGGCGGGCGTTGTCCGCCGTCGACAGGTCGACGGTCCCCTGCCAAGTGGGAGGCGGGGCACCGTGGTCGGGCTCGAACCAGCGGCCGGCCACGACGGCGGTCTCCAGCAGCCAGCGATGCAGTGCGGACCTGGCCGCCGCGGCCGCTTCCTCGGTTTCCTCGGCTTTCAGCCGGTCGCGGGCGTACAGCTTCAGCAAGTCGTGGAGGCGGTACCGATCTTGGTCAGATCCCAGCAGTCCGGTCTCGACCAGTTCCTCCAGGATGTCTTCGGCATCGAAGAACTCCTGCCCGGTGAGTTGGGCGCTGACTGCGACACTGGCGTCCGGACCGTCGACCAGGGCGAGGAAGCGGAAGAGCCGGGCAGCACTTGGGGTGAGCTGGCGGTAGGACAGGTCGAAGGCGGCCGAGACGCGGACGTCGCCGGCGGCCAGGGCGTCCAGACGACGTTCTTGCAGAGCAAGACGATCGGCCAGGCGGCGTACGGTCCAACCAGTTCGCGTCGCCAGCCAGTTGCCTGCCACTCGCAGGGCAAGAGGAAGGTACGCGCATCGCAGAGCGACCTCGGAGAGTGCGTCGGGATCCGTGTCCGCGCGGTCCTTGCCGATCACGCCGGTCAGGAAGACGGCGGCTTCGGAGGGGGTGAGTTCGCCGATCGGCAGGCGCTCGACGTCCTCCAATCCGGTGAGCATCCTTCGACTGGTGATCAGGACCATCGTCCCTCCCGCGCTCGGCAGGAGGGGGCGGACCTGGGCCTCGTCACGGGCGTTGTCCAGCACGATCAGGCAGCGTCGCCCGGCCAGTGCCTGCCGGTAGAGCTCCGGGTGACCTTGCGGTCCGGCGTTGGCCAGGTCCCGGTCGGCGACGCCGACGGCCTTGAGCACGCGCAGCGTCAGCTCTGCCGGCATGGGGGGTTCGTCGTCCATGCCGCGCAGATCGAGGACGAGCTGCCCGTCGGGAAAGCGATCCGCCAGCTCGCGTGCGGCGTGCAGTGCCAGGGTGGTCTTCCCAGCGCCCGGAGGCCCGGACACCGCTACGACCTGTGATCGGCCGAGGGTCGCCTGTCCTGCCAGCGCGGTGAGCTGTGCCAGTTCCTGCTCCCGGCCGACGAAGTCGTCGATGCCTCGCGGGAAGGCGCGCACGTCGGCGGGGCTCTGGCGGGGGTTGCGGCCGATCCGGGCCGCGGCGAGCAGCCGTTCCCGCTCCGCCTCGCGCAGGTTCAGTCCGTTCGCCAGCGCGGCGACGGTTCCTCGCTGGGGAGTTGCCCGGCGTCCCCGCTCCAGATCTCCGATCCCGCGACCGCTCACGCCCGAGGCCTCGGCCAGCGCTTCGATCGTCAGCGACGCTTCCAGTCGCAACTGCCTGAGCAGCGCTCCGAACCCGACGTTCTCTTCGGTCACCTGACCCACCCCCGTGTGCTTCGCCCCTGTGCGACTGGACCAACCCGGCCTGATCCGCGGCCACTTGCCCGCCTGCCGGAGCCGACGAAGACCAGCGCTGCTTGGCGATCATGACTGGTTTACGACTACAGGATATTCACAAAATCATGCCGGGTGATGGGAAGGTATACACGCTCACGCCGTGAGCGGAGCATCTGTGGAGTACCTGTGTCCGCCGCCGAGCGTTGGCTCAGCCCTCGCAACGATCCATCTCGTTGCCAATGCGATGCCGCTGCCGGGCCTCTGCCGCTCGTCGTCGCCACCGGACAGGCCGCCGACGGGCCGGTCCTCACAATTGCCCTGGCCCGCCCGGGCGGAGACGCGGCCTCAGGGTTCCATCGCGTTCGGTTCTCTCCTGGGCAACCTTTCATACATTTCCCGACAAGTGGCCGCTACGGGCGGCCCTAGGCTTTTTCGGACAAGAGTTGCCATCCCCCAGACCTTGTTGAACGGGCAGGAAATGAATCAACCGTTTTCAAGCGCCGCCGAGACGACCGTCACTTGTGAGCTCGAAGTGCACGTGGTCGTCGGAGGTGAACCGCAGGTTTCACTCCCCGCAGGATTTCACTACCACTGCTCGGACCCCTACGCCGTACGTCTGTCGATCGGGGCGACGTCGAGCGGCACGGTCGACTGGGTATTTGCGCTCAGTCTCTTGAAGGAAGGAATCAGCCGACCAGTGGGCGAAGGAAACGTTCTGGTGTCGCCCCGGCGGTCGTCGCATGGTCCTATCGTCCGCATTGTCGTCAGGTCCCGACTCGGCTCCGCGGTGCTCGACATGAAGGCTTCGGCCGTCGCTGATTTCCTGGACCGGGCACAGGAACTCGTGCCGGCGGGCACGGAGGGAAGCCACGTCGACATCGATCACATCGCGACCCTTCTCCTGACCACCGACGAATGAGCGATCGGCGTGGGCCTGTCCGCCGCAGCCGGACCGAAGGATTTCTCGACCGTTGACCGCATGGCCCGGCAGATGACCGGGGCGGCGACGGGCGGGCGTCGCCCGCCCGGTCCGCTCCCCACTCGCCGACAAGTTGCACGACGAGGAACGTGGTGGTCAGAGCGATCCGGAGGCCGGGTGAGCGATCGAGGTCTTCGCAGACGAGGGCGGCGTTCGGGGCCACCTCGTGTGCACGGTGTTTCCAGCGGACTCGCAGCGCACCTCACCGCGCCCGGCGTGGCGGGCAGGCCCGGGCGCCCCGTCCGGGCGAGGTCGACTTCGATCCGTGGCGCTCGCAGTGGTCACGCCGGACAAGGCTTTGCTGCATGCCGACTGCACGACGTAGGGGAACAGGCTCCCGACGAGCAGCGGTCCCTCTGCGAGATGCTGAGGGCGGGGCGGCCGAGCGGTTCATCCGGGACGGGGAGGACGCAAGGCCCGGTCTCAAGCTGCGAGGCGCGTTCAGTTCTGCCGGCGGGACCTCGTGCAACCGCTGCCAGACAACCGGCCTGGTTCCAGTCTCGTAAGCGGCGCCGGCAGGTCGTGCCCGAGCCGAAGCCGAGGTCTTGCGGCAGGTACTCCCACGGGATCCCGCCGAAAGCGCCGCTCGCGCTGCGGCAACAGCTTCTCCAGGCAGTCCCACTGGTCATCCGGCACGATCCGCGGCGACATCCGACGCGGGATCCAATGCTCAACCACCGCCCTGGACAGGGCTATCAGCCACTTCATTTCGTTAGCCGCTGGTAGTCGTCGTGACCGGCAGTTACCGGCCGAGACCTACGCTCGGCCGATGCGGCTGTCCAGCAGGGAGTCGATGTGCTTCCCCCGCAACTCGCCCGCCGCATCAATGAGGGACATACGCAGAAGATCTCTGGCCCCAGAAAGCGTCTGGAGGGTTTCTATCGGGATCGAATTAATGTAGGCCTCGGCATCATTTAGACTAGACAGCCGGGTCGCCCATTTCTGCAGACTTCTGGATTCGCGAAGGTCCCGGTATGAGACGGTCGAATTGCGATCTCTGAAGTACTTCTCGTACAGGGGTACATGGTCCACCAGCGAGGTCCTCCTGTCTGAGCCCATGTCCAGAAGGAAGCGGTGGCGGGATTCCCGAGAGGAGAGCTCGATGAGGCGGTGTGCGTCGTACACGGCCTGCCGGGCAACGAGAAGATCCGTCTCGATCTCGAAGTGCTCCTGTTCCGTCAGCTTTTCCGCGAGCCTGCGCCCAGCCAAACCATCGCTGTCGAAAAAGGAGTTGAAGCGTGGTGCAGGAAGTTCGAGGAGCATCGAAATAATTCCCTCCCGATTCGAAACCATGGCCCGTTCGGCATTGGCTGCGTCTTTCAGCCATTGCATGAGACGCCACCGTTCCGGATACGGCAGGCCATCGAAAAGGCCCTCCGTCCTCGGATTTCCAGGATCCAGCGCGACGGGAAACCCCTGCATCGTGATGAGCAATGCCCGCCGCCGCTCTGCGCTGGCACTCTTCAATTGATGCGCCACACCGACAGCGTGGAACCACGCAGCGAGATCTTCGTAGGCGTCACCCTGCAGCGACCCGGTACGCAGCGGCCCGCTCTCTTGGTTCACGCGCACGAACACGTCCCGTACGATCGGTGGCATCCGAGTCACATAGTCACGCCACTTGTCCCCACCGTCGTACGCTTGCAGGAAATCGGCGAAGACTGGGTCCAACGCCGCGACAGCTTCAGGCGAGGGCAGCATACCGAGCAGCTGACTGAGCAGCAGCGGATCGCCGTACACGCTGGAGCGGACAGCCGGATCACCACCGTTGAGAGTCTCGAATCGTGGGCCGGGAGCCATCCTCGCCAGGCGTTGCACCGATCGCGCTCCATCCAGCTGGCCACGCAGGCTTTCGAGCTCTTCCTGGGACAGCAGGTCGACCGGCGTGGAGCGATGTCCGGCCGCGGTGGCGGCCCCATGGGTCGCCTGGCCATCGGCTGCGCTCCGGGACGCCAGACGATCAACATTCTCGTAGAGCGCGGAGACCGAGTTCTCGGACATTCGGGTCACGTATGCGGCGCGTTCGGGCATCGTCAGGGTTGCGAGAGCTGCGGCATGGACGTGGTCCACCAAATTGCGATAGTCAGCATCAGGAATTTTGCTTTCCAATGGCCGCAATCCGTCCAGGAAACTCGGATGCGCTAGATATCTACCGTGACTACCGGGTGTTTCGCTGCGAACCTCAAGAGCCCAACGGCGCAGTTCTTCCACATGCGAGCCGCCTGGCAGGTCAGCGAGCTTGCCGGCGGCTTCCTGGGCGGCCTGGATGCCGCTGAAAAATCCCACAAAACCCTCATGCATCTGTTCGTCGGCCGCCACCGCAATCATCGGATTGGCCAGAGTCGAGAAATTCAGAGGATCCGTGCCGAATATGCTCTCAAGCAAGGGGAGGAGCTCTGGTGCATTTTTAATTATCCACGACCGTCCGGCCCGACCCGGCTCGGCCGTGTATGTATCTACATAATCGGCCCGCTGGTGATCGTCCGTGAGGTAGGTGACGACGGCCTCGGCCCAGTATTCCCGCCTATTTTCCGCAGAGTACGGCTCGGACCACTGCGTCGTCCCTGCTTCTATGAAACGCGTTCCGGTCGGCCACTCTGCACTCCGCCCCTTATTCAACCGATCGCGGTATGATTTATCGATCAAGTTGTCTTGCACAAGGTTCAGTGCGTGGTTGTGCACCAGATGTGCATATTCGTGAACAGGAACCGGATATCCGTTGAGGGCGCTTTCCCGGTCGGGCGCGTGAGGCGTCCGGTAGCCGGTGATCTGCTCCTCACCGAGAGCGATCACGGGTCGTTGACGCGATGTCAGTGCTCGATCTTCCTCCTCTTGTCCGGAAAACTCCGGAACTGCGTCGTAGACCGGCATCTCTCTCGGGAAAATTACGATCACGGCACCTGCGGCCAATAGGCTCAGCGTTGTTTCGCGGTGCCGGGCCATCTGCCCGATCATTGAGATCGCTAGATTCCTTGCGGTCGCAGGCTGCTCGCACCGACCGTCCGCGTGGATCATCAAGCGGGCAGCGAGCTCGCCGAACTGCTCCGGGGACAGCAACCTGGACAGGGTCCTCATCAATGGTGGCTCCAACATGGAGGACCGTTGCTTGGCTAGCCAGTGACGGTGCTGCGGTTGCAGGGCCTCCACCCTGGCAACAAGCTGTTCCCACGCCCCGGGCGACGCGCTCGGCCGGGCGATGCGCTCCGCCCGAGTCTTTACGTACTCGACAAGTTCTGTGCTGTTCGCCGGCTCCTCCGCACCAAATGCGTCAACATGGGGATCTTCACCTGGCAGGGCTCCTCGATCCGGCCGCGGGTGCTGGTCCGTTGCGGGTGTGGCGACGTCGGCGTTCCCGGTTCTCCCTGCATCTGTCAGCGAACTCGGATGGGCCAAAGCGCCTCCCCTGGCAGGCGGCTTCGCGCCAGTGGTCGCTGGGGCCTCCGGTTCCTCGTTGACGATGGTCTCGTCCGTGGCGTCGGATGCGGTGGCCGGGCTGGCGAGGCGGTCGGCGACGTTGTGGAGGTGCAGTTCGTCCTTGGTGAACGGGGCAGTCCCGGTGCCGAGGGATCTGCCCGTCCGGACAACGGCCCCGGACCTGTCGACTGCGGTGCCGTCCGAGTTCCCGCCCGCAGCCGTCGACGCCATGGGTCCACCCGGCTGGGAGCTGGATTTGGGCAGGCCGCCGATGTGATCAGTTGCTGGATGCATTTCCATTCGAATGATGCCCTGTCGACGAAACTCTTTTCTCTGCTCGGCCGTCGTGTCCGCTGGTCCATCGGGGAGAGACCGCTTCCTGTTGACGCTGATTATCACGAACTGTTCGACGGTCAATTGTTCGGCTGCTGCAATCTTTTCCTGCAACTTTTCAAGACTGCCTTGAAGCAGCTTCCTAAATGTCTCCTCCAGAACGCCGATCCGCTGTTGTGCGGTCCGCTGGGCTCCTCGTTCGCGGTTCATGAGAGAACCGTTTCCGCCAGCCGACACAGTAATTTTTGGTGCTGGGAGACCGTTCCGATGGTTCCATATTCCTACTCTGGCGGCGTGTTGAGCGAGCAGGCTCAGATTGGTGGCGGTTTCATTTGATTCCAGATCCTTTGTCCGTTCCGGAAAATTGACGACCCAAGATATTTCATGAAGCTCCTTGTGTCTGCCGACCACCACCGCAGTCAAGGGGTTGACCATACGTCCTGCCGGGTCGACCATGTGGTCGTGAAACGTGTGACCCTTACTCACAAATCTCATGAACCAGAGATCTTTGGGGGACCTTAAACCCTGCACATTTGACTCGCGAATGATTTCTCTCAGTGCGGACTTCTTTGCCTCTTCCACAGACTTTTGTACGTGGAGACCTTCATTTCGATGAGGTCCTTCTGGAGTATCCTGGAAAGTGAACGCATCGCGCTGCTTCATGGCTTCACGAAGCTTGATTAGTGCATCGAAAGTAATGGATAGAGACGCTTGGCGTTCAGGAGTAAGAGAAGCGTCCTGCTGAATACTTGCTCGCATCAATTCCAGCCTGTCACTGAAGTGGATGATGTTTTGCTCCACGGCTGCTTCGGCGGCGCGTTGCGTAGCGCCTCTACGCGAGTAATTCTCGAGGGTTGCCTGAGCGGAACCATCCTCGCTGGCGAGGACTACGGCCGCATAGTGGTAGCCGAACGCTGCCTCCGTCAGAGGATTTTCCCTGGCATAATCGGTAAGGGTCAGGTCACCGCTTTCGTCGTAGCTGCCGACGGACTGGGTTAGGTAGGCTTCGCCTACTCGGGCCCAGGCGTGATCATTGACTCCAATTCGCTCCGATGCCGTGTCGATTCTGAGGCGATGTGCTGCGTACTCTGGCTTGGCACTCGTGTAGTGACCGTACTCGGCGTCTGATCGTCGATCTGTCGGAGCTCGGTGCGCAGCGGCTACAGCAGTCTCGTCGGAAGCCCACGATGTATCGACCGCTCGCCGTGAAATGCTTCCATCAGTAAAATTGACCAAGGCATTTGCAAGTCGATGCATCTCGGGGACTGCCAGACTGTCCGCAGCTGACATCGGACTAAGGGTGGTCACATCTCCCGGAGAACGGAAGACGATGTGATCAGGCATTCCTCCAATCAAGTGTCTGGCTACATCTCGGCAGACATCTGCGGGTGGATTGAAATAGGGGCGCACAGGGTGAAGCGTACGAGTCATTCCCCCGTGCGTGAGGGTAAGTTCAACACTGGTGTCTTGAACGAGTCTTACATTGCTCCCTGTGGCCCGAAGTTGCGCTTCCGCGCTTTCCAGACAACTCAATGTAGTGAATACCTCCCGCACTTCGCGAGAGCTGCTCATGGCCAGTGTTCCGTCCTCGGAAATGAGCAATGGTGGATGCCCATCTCCGACTACCGCCTGCTTTACGGTGATAAGCTGCGTCCAGTCGTCCCCAGTCGATTTCAAAAATGTCTCACGGCCCGTTCTCCCAGATGCGGTGGCAGGACTGACGCGCAAAAAGGCTGCACCTTTGATTTCGGGATTTCCGTTTATCAAAGTATATTCAGTGATTATTGAAGGCTTCCTTCCGTATTGTTGGGAATAAGTCGGCGATGCGGTTATGGGTTGCGCCTGGTGTTCCGGGACGGCTGCCTGGGCGCGCTCTCCACCTGTTCTGTCTTCCGTTCCGGGGTGGCGGGAGGTGGTCAGGTAGGGGTCGGTCTCTGTGGTGGCGGGCCTGGTCTTCGTGTCGGTGGAGGGGGTGTCGGGTGGCTGGGTGTTCTTCCCAGTCAGGTGGGTGGGGACGCCGGCCAGGCTGCCGTTTGGGGCGATGTCGTAGATGCGTGGAGCGCTGGTGGCAGGGTCTGCGGAGAAGGCGTGGGGTGGGGTGGGGTGCTGGTAATGGGTGTCGGGGGTGGTGTCGGTCCGGGTGTGGGTGGGTGGTGTGGTGGGGGTCGGGTCCGTGGCCGGGGTGCGGGCGGGGGTGGTGTGGGTGGGGGGCCGGTGGGTTTCGGGGCCGGTCAGAGCGGCGTCGTTGCGGGTGTGTGTGGTGGTGGGGATGGGGGTGGTTCCGCCGCGCATGCGGGTGGGGTGGCCGGTGAGGAGGAGTTCGGCTGTTCTGCGGGCGATGGCGATGGTGTGGCGTTGGTTGTCGAGGGTTGGTTCGGTCAGGCGGGCGACGTCGAGGAGGATGTTGTCGAGGTCGTGGCTGTGGGTGAGTCCGTGTTTGCGGATGTGTTTGGCGGCCGCGGTGATGGCGTGGGAGATTGCTTCGCCGAATTCGGTTTCTGCGGTGGTGGCTGCGGTGGTCAAGGTGTCGGCGACGGCGTCCTTGTCGGGGAGGGACGTGCCGCCGAGGAGTGCGGTGAGTGCGTTGTAGGTGTTGAGGGTGATGAGTTTGTCGCGTGTGGGGTCGCTGGGAGTGTGGGCGGGGGGGGTGGGTGGGGTATTCGGCGTTGGGGTGGTGTGGGGTGTGGGCAGGTGTGTCTCGAAGCCGGGCAGGCCACCGTCCTGGGTGAGGTGGCCGTCGTCGGTGAGGCGGTCGTGGCCCTCGCTGGTGTGATCGAGATCAGGCTCTGCTGCGGGGCCGGTGGTCGTGGTGGCGGGTGTTCTCGCGGTGGTGCGGGAGGGGCGGGGTCCGCCGGTGGTACGGATGACGGGGCGTGCGACGGTACG
Organism: Streptomyces sp. NPDC111744; assembly: GCF_055634995.1. Classification (NCBI taxonomy): domain Bacteria; kingdom Bacillati; phylum Actinomycetota; class Actinomycetes; order Kitasatosporales; family Streptomycetaceae; genus Streptomyces; species Streptomyces sp. NPDC111744. The sequence continues at coordinate 903 of NZ_JBVKCG010000059.1, read as the reverse complement.
GCCGCTTCCTGCCGGAGCCGCCGCGTCACCCCCGGTGCCGGCGTGTGCTCCTGCTCCGGCGCGTGCTGCGGCTCCGGAGCCCGTCGTAGTGCTGGTGGTGCGGGTGGCCGGCGCGCTGGTCGTGGTGGTGGTCGTTGGGCCTGTTGCGGAGGTGGTGTCCGGTGTGCGGGAGGTGGTTTCGAGTTCGTGCGGGCTGCCGTTGGTGGGGGTAGGGCGTGCTCGTTTGAGGGCTGCTTCGAGGAGGGCGATCTCCTTCGGGTGCGGGGGGGTTGCTGCGCGGGCGTGGGCGAGGGCTCTTGTGGTGCGGTCGGGTCCCGTCGGGGCTGCGGTGTCACTGCCTGCCCCGGCCATGGCGCCCGCTCGTCCTCCGGCCCCGGTGCCAGCTGCGGTGCGTGCTCCCGCTCCCGCTCCCGGGGTGAGGCCGGGGCCGAGGGTGGTACGGGCGGCCGAGGCGCCTGTCGCGCCCGTGGCGGAGGTGGTGGTGTGGTGCAGGACCGTGTCGAAGTCGTTTTGGGTGACGGTGACGGGGTGGGTGTTCAGGGAGGCGCCGGGCCAGCCGCCGTCCTCGGAAGCGGCGTCCCCAGTGGTGTCCGGTGCGGTGTCCTCAGTGGTGATGTCGTGCACGACGGCGCCGAAGTCACCCTGCGCGACGGTGACGGGCCGGGCCTGCAGGAGGTCGTCCGGACCCTCCTCCGCCTCTCTCGGCGAGGCGGCGCGTCCGGTGGTGGCGTGGCCGGGCATGGTGGTGGTGTGGTTGCGGGCGGTGTTGAGGTCGTTACTCCTGCTCGCGTTCGCGCCGGCGGTGCTCGCGCGCACGATGGTGTCCTTGAGCGTGTTCAGGCCCAGCGAGGCCTTCTCGGCCATCTCGGGGGACAGCCCCGCCCGGGCGCCCGACCCGTCGCG
>NZ_JBVKCG010000058.1:0-11662 GCF_055634995.1 Streptomyces sp. NPDC111744 | reverse complement strand
AAGCCTCTGGTTGTACGGACGTGATCTTCGCAGACCCGTTCCTACCAGGGGCTTCACTCATGCCTGACGCCGAGTCACCATCCCACCGTCCAACATCATCACGCACCGTAACCGTTACGTTGCCGAGAAGACTTCAGTGACTTGGTAGCCGAACTGGTGGAGACCGCGGACGGCCTGGCGGGTGAGGTCGCCGAGTAGGACCAGGTCGGCGGCGGGCTTGGGGAGGTGGGCGAGTCCCTTCAGTCGGGTGTGGCTGCCTGCGGCTGCCTCTGGTGGGGAGAAATCCGGACGTGGAGCCAACGGGGAGTAGTGCGGGTGGGCTGTGGCATTCTGGGGTCGTCCCAGGACATGGACGCCACCAAGGCCCGCCAAAACCAGCGGTGGTGTCCGGAACCGACCTCCAATCGGTGCCAGCCAAGCCTCCAGGATGGCCGTCCTGGGGGCTTTCGTGCGCTCTGGCGCCGATCGGAGGCAGGCGTCCCCATCGCGGCTCGACCGGAGTTGAACGAAAGGTCTGCCAGAGTCGCCGCATCGGACCCGACCCGGCCAACTCGGGTCATTCAGGGGGCAGTTCGTGAGGCTGATGCCTCTGACTGCCTCTGAGTGACCCGGGGCGAATCGGGGTCGAATCAGAGCGTTTTCCTCTGACTGCCTTCGATCGCCTCTGCAACCCGACCTAGCTGGTCACAGCCGATTCAGCCTCAGTATGCCCAGGTCAGAGAGGTGCGTCGGTGGTACCCGCAGTCCCAGGAAGAAGGGTCTGCTGGCTGACCGGGCGGCCGGGGCGCAGGCTGGGTGCATGACGACAACACTGATCACCGGAGCCAACAAGGGCATCGGCTACGAAACCGCCCGCCAGCTCATCGCCGCAGGTCACACCGTGTACGTGGGGGCCAGGGACGCCGAGCGTGGACGCCGGGCCGCCGAGGAACTGGGCGCCCGGTTCGTTCTCCTCGACGTCACCGAAGACGCCTCGGTCGACGCCGCGGCCAAGACGATCGAGGCCGACGGCGGACTGGACGTCCTGATCAACAACGCCGGGATCGAGACCCGGAACGCGGACAACAGCGTGCCCACCGCCGAGACCGTGACCGCCGACCAGATGCGCACCACCTTCGAGACGAACGTCTTCGGTGTGGTCCGCGTCCTGCACGCCTTCCTGCCCCTGCTGCAGCGCTCGGCGGCACCGGTCGTGGTCAATGTCAGCAGTGGACTGGCCTCACTGACGGCACTCTCCGACCCGGAGCACTTCGCGCACTTCTACTCGGGCATCGCGTACCCGACCTCCAAGACCGCGGTGAACATGCTCACCGTGCAGTTCGCGAAGGCGTTCCCGGCCATGCGGATCAACTCTGTCGAGCCCGGGTTCACCAAGACCGACCTCAACGGCAACACGGGCACACAGACCGTGGCGGAGGGCGCCGAGATCATCGTCCGAATGGCGCAGCTCGGCCCGGACGGACCGACCGGCGGCTACTTCGACGTCAACGGCCGGTTGCCCTGGTGACTCACAGCTGAACCAGGCGGGGCGCGGTGGGCATCCCGCCCGGCATCGGCCGCCGGCGCACCCTGTACCTGGCCTTCGATCGCCGCCCCGTCACCGCCGAACGTGCCCTGGCCCGGGGGCTGGTGGACCGGATCGAGGAGTGAGAGGGCCGTCGGGGCGGTGCGTCAGCCGAGGCAGATGACCAGCAGACAGAGGTGTGAGGGCGAGGTCGAGGTCGCGGTCGGTGCCGGACTCGCCGTCGGTGTCTGTGCGCCGGTGCCGGCCGCGGCGGTGGCGGTGGGTGTGGGCGTGGCCGCCGGCTCCGACTGCGTGGCGGTGGTGCCGGATACCGCGGCTGCGGCCGCAGCCTGGGGCTGGGCGGCGGACGGCGCCGTGGACGGCACCGACGTGCCGGTGAGCTGACGGGGTGTCGGGGTTGCGCGGGGTGTGCCGGCGGTCTGCTCGTGCGGCGCGTTCGCGGTGGCCGTCGAGCGGGCGGAGGGCGTGGGGTCCGGGGCCCGGTGGCGGCCGGTCGGTGTGGACACCGAGGGCGTGGGCTCCGTGACCTGTTCGTCCGCGACTCCCATGGGCGCGTTGTCCGGGGCGGCGGCCGCCTGTGCCCGGTCCGAGGACTGCCGGTCCAGCGAGGCGACGGTCAGACCGCCGCCGACCAGAGCGACCGCGGTGGCCACCAGGGCCCGCCGCTGGGTCTTCTTCCAGCGGACCCGCTGACGGCGCCTGGCTGCCCGGCCGAGCGGCGCGCCGGACACGGTGGGGGAGTCGTCGTGCGAAGCCTCGGCGGTCTCTTCCGCCTCTTCCGTGTCGTCGTGCCAGGCGCTGTCGGCCGGGGACTGCCAGGGCGTCGCAACGACCCGGGGCGCGATGTCCGGGGCGTAGACGCCGCAACCGGGGCACGCCAGGGCGCCGTTGAGGTGCCGACGGCACGAGGAGCAGTAGTCCATCCGCGGTCTTCCTGACTCGACTGCGCCAGCGGCGTCCTCGGCCGTGGCTTGATCTCGTTCGTACGGGGGATCGAACGGCCAGAACGGTAGCGAGACTTTGGCCAGGCAGTGTGCAGTCTGTGTGCCGTTTCTGCGCAGATGCGTCACACGGACCGACCGGGCACGTTGAGTCACCGCCGTACGTAAACCGCGGTAGGCCCTGCTGCAACCGCAGTAGGTCGCCGCGGAGGCGGGTACTGCGCCCTGCGCCCGCCGGTTGCCCACAGGGGAACGACGACGGGAGGTCACCACGCTCGCCGCCCGCGGCAGGTCCAACGACGAGATCGCCGAGCAACTCGTCCTGACCGTGCTCACCGTACGCAGCCACATCCAGCGCGCCCTGACCGAACTGGGCGCCCGCGACCGCGCCCAACTCGTCGTCATCGCCTGCCAGACCGGACTGCTCCGCCTGGAACCCCGGCCGGTCTGAGCGTGGGACACCTCGCCGGAAGCGGGTGTCCGCCGATCGCGACGCGTCAGCGCGCGGCCGCCTCCTCGCGTTCCTCGGGCTTGCGCCCCCAGGCGGTCAGCATGCCGGCGGACAGCGCGGCACACTCGTCGGAGGCCAGGTAGCGGACCGCCGCGTCGACGGCGGCGTCGTCGACCAGGCCGGTGGCGAGCATCGCCGGCCGGCTCCGCTCCCAGGTGTCCGCCCAGAAGCGGCTGACGGGGCTGCCCGGCAGCAGCGGCGGCACATGGATCTCGGCGGCGACGGACACCAGCCCCGCCCCCCGCAGCAGCTGCGGATACGACGGCACCCAGGAGACATCCGTCCCGATGGTCGCCCGCAGCCCCTGCCACATCGCCCGCATCACCGTGGAGTACGGCGTCTCGGGCGTCCGGTCGCTCGTCAGGTCGACCGCGTCGCTGAGCACCAGCACCCCGCCCGGCTCCACGAGCCCGGCCAATGCGGTGATCAGGCGGTCGTGTTCGGGCAGGTGCATCAACACGAAACGCGCGTGGACGAGCCGGAACCGGCCGCGGACCGACTCCGGGGCGGCGGTGATGTCGGCCTCGATCACGTCGAGCCCGGGCCGCTCGGTGAGGAAACGTACGTCCCGGTCCACGGCGAGCACGCTCTCCACCCCGGCCTCGTCCAGGAGCCTGCGAGAGATCGTGCCCGTGCCGGCGCCCACATCGAGGCAACGCCAGCCCGGGCCGGCGCCGAGCGCCCGCAGCCGCGCCATGGTGATGTCGTCGTAGACGAGGGCGCCGACGTCGATGCGCTCAGCCTCACCCGCCTGTTCGGGACGGAAGGCGGCCTCGCCGTAGCGGCCGCCCGGAGCGGTGGTCATGGCGCCGCCGGGGTGACGCGGGGGCTGCCGTCGAGCCGGAGCGGCCGGAACGGCGGGCACGGCGGGCACGGCGGGTCGTCGAAGAGTTTCATGGCCGGGCCTCTTCAGGTGGTGGTGCGGTACCGGGCGGCCCGCCCTGAGGCGGTCGTTCCACCGATCGTCCACCGACGACCACGCGTACGACCGAGGCGCGCCGCGCCTGACCCGTTCGGCCTCACCGGTCGTGGGCGGCCGCACGCAGGCATTCGCGGACGCGGGCCACGTCCGGGTTGGTGGACACGTACTCCTCGTCGGCCGGCGGCACCGAGGAGAGCGCTCGGCCGCGGGGCCGCCGCGTGGCGATGACCAGGTCGTGCCGGCCCGAGCGCATCTCCTCCAGCAGGGGCCGAGAAGCCCTGGCGGACCACCGCCGTCGCGCGTAGCGAGCGCATCCAGGGGGCGGCCACCTGACCGGCCAGCTCGTCGACGAGTGAACCGGCGGCCCTCGCCCAGGAGCGCCCAACCCCATGCGCAACGGCCACCAGGCCTGGCCGGACGGCCTGATCCGCGCCGCCTCCGGACGGCTCGCGGTCCGATCGCCGCGAGGGGCGGTGGGCCGTCGGCCGCTTCCGCGCCGTACAGTGCCGATGGCCCTTCGCCCTCCGTACGCCGACCAGGAGCTACGACGATGACGCAACCGACCGGCAGCTCCCGTGCCCCCCTGTACGGCTTCGTGGGGCTCGGTGTGATGGGGCAGCCCATGGCGCTCAATCTCGCCCGGGCCGGAACCCCGCTCGTCGTGTGGAACCGGACGGCCGACCGTGCCGAGGCGCTGCATGCGGCCGGGGCGCAGATCGCGACGAGTGTCGAGGACGTCTTCGCACGCGCGCGTGTCGTGATCGTCATGCTCCTCGACGAGGCGGTGACGGACACGGTCCTCGGCCGGGGCGGCCCGGTTTTCGAGAAACTCGTCGCCGACCGCATCGTCGTGTCGATGGGCTCGACGGCACCGGAGTACGCGCGCGGGCTCGCCGCAGACGTCCACGCCGCCGGCGGCCGCTTCGTCGAGGCGCCGGTGTCCGGCTCGCGCAGGCCGGCCGAGGGGGGCGAACTGGTCGCGATGCTCGGCGGCGACCGGGAGACGGTGGAAGAGGTACGGCCGCTGCTCGCCCCGATGTGCCGGGAGACCGTCTACTGCGGTCCGGCAGGCACCGGGGTGCTGATGAAACTGGCCGTCAACCTCTACCTCGACACGACCATCGCGGCACTGGCCGAGGCCGTCCACTTCGCCCAGCGGCAGGGCCTGGACCTGGAGACCTTCCGGGCCGTCGTCGACTCCGGCCAGCTCGGCAGCGGCGTCACCCGGGTCAAGGTCCCGATGCTCGCCGCGCACGACTTCACGGTGCAGGCCGCCACCTCGGACGCCTACGCCAACACCCGGCTGATCGCCGACGCGGCCCGCGCGGCCGGCATCGCCACGCCGCTCCTCGACCTCAGCAGCGACCTCTACGGCGAGAGCGTACGGCTGGGCAACGGACGCCTCGACATGTCCTCGGTCCTCACCGCGATCGAGTCTCGCACGGACGCCGCACCGGGGCGCTCCACCGACTAGCCTAGGCACCGGGCACGCGGACCTCCTTCTCTGAAGTTTTCCGCCCTGACGTCGGAGATCTCCTGCCTCGCCGTCGCCGTCGCCGTCGCCGTCGCCGTCGCCGCCGACGCCTGGACGGCCGATGACGGAACGGCCGCCTGTCCGTACTCCTCGACCAGGCGATGGGCGCGCTGAGCGAACCGGGCGAAGAGGCCTCGACCAGGCACCGAAGAGGCGCTGGAACGTCTGGAAACCGACAACATCCCGGCCGACGAGGGCCGACCCTGTCCTCCACTTGGCCCATCGGGCCCAGTTTGGGGATGGGCGGCCTTATGCAGAAAGGGAGTCGCCCTCAGGATTTCCGCGCCGGAAACACCGGCCGCACTTCCCATCCGACGCCGCCCCTGGCCCGGCGTCCAGTTCACCGCCCACTGCGGTCACCCGCTCTTTGAGGCCGACGAGGCCGAAGCCGCCCCCGTGGGCGGCCGCCGGAAGGTGGGTGCCGCCGCGGCCGTCATCCGCCACCGACACCTCGCCGACGTCAACTTCGTTGGATCGTTAAACTGACTGGGCTTCGGCTTGGCGGACCCCTTTTTCGAACGCCCCGACTTCGATATCGGGCGGGTGCTACGGAGGATCACGGTGAACGAGGCGCAAGAATGGAAGCCGGGGCAGGATACTCAGATGGTTGCGACGGCGCGACTGCTGGGACAGGACCCGGACAAGATCCACTGCCCCGCCTGGGGCGTCATCGGCAACCTGGGTGACAGCATCTGCTACGCCGGCGTCCCCGCGAAGGTTGAGGCGATCCAGGCAGAACTGCGTCGCCGCGTCGTCGACGACGATCTCCCGGTGCGGGTGATCGCGCCAAACTTCGCGGGTGGGATCTCCGACGGGCAGCGAAATGGCACGCCCCAGATGCGCTACTCGTTGATCGGCCGGGAAACCACCAACGACGGCGTGTGTCTCCACCTGGAGGGGAGCGATGTCCACGGCGTGATCGCGGTGGTCGCCTGCGACAAGCCCCCGGTGGGGACCCTCGCCGCGATCTTGGAGCGCAACGTCCCCGCGGTGATCATGTCCGACGGCTCGATCCGCCCTGGCACCGATTCCCGCACCGGCGAGCCGATCGACATCATCTCCTGCTTCCAGGCGGCGGCAGAGCCGGCGGCCGAGCGGCGGCGGGTGGCACTGGAGGCGTCGCCGGGCCACGGCAGCTGCGGCGGCATGTTCACGTACAACACCATGCAGTCGTTCATCGCCACCTGCGGCATGGAGCCACTGCACATGGTGAGCCCGGCATCCGAAGATCCGCGCCGGATCAAGGAATTCCCCGCCCAACTGCTCAACGCACTGCAGCTGCTCACAGAACGCGGCATCCGGCCACGTGACATCGTCACCCCATCGGCGCTGCGCAATGCCACCCTGGTGGCCATCGCGATGGGCGGCTCCACCAACGTCGTGCTGCACGCGCCCGAGCTGGCCCGTGCCGCGGGCATCGACTACTGGCGCGAGGTGATCACCCAGGAGGAGTTCAACAGGATGGCGCGCAAGCTGCCCGTGCTGGTGAACGCGTGGCCCTTCGGGCGGTACTCGATGGTTGACATCGACGCCAAGGGCGGCCTGCCCGTGATCGTGCGCGAACTGCTCACCGCAGGCATGCTCGACGGCACGTGCATGACCTGCACCGGTGAGACGCTCGCCGAACAAGTCGCACGCCTCAGCCCGGTCGCACCCGACGGGGACGTCATCCATCCACTGTCGGCGCCGTTCAAGCCGACAGGCGGCTTGAGGTTGCTCCGTGGCAATCTCGCCCCCGAGGGCGGAGCCGTCATCAAGCTCGCCGGGGTCGAGGGTGGCATGGAAAACGGCCGATTCGTCGGCCGCGCCCGTGTGTTCGACAGCGAGCAAGCGTTGCTTGAGGAACTGACCAGGGCCCCGGAGGAGTTTCAGCACCGGGACATCGCAGTGATCCGTTACGAAGGACCGCGCGGAGCACCGGGCATGCCGGAGATGCTCGATCCCACCTCGCGGATCACGGCACTCTGCCGGCAACGCGGCATCACCATCGCCCTGATGACCGACGCCCGCTTCTCGGGCGGGTCGGTAGGGCTGGTGATCGGTCACGTGTCGCCCGAGGCGGCGCAGGGCGGCCCGATCGCCCTCATCGAGGACGGCGACACGATCGTCGTGGATGTGAACCAGGACACCCTCGACTGCACCGAACTGAACGACGCTGCGACGGCGGCCGAGCGCCGTGCGCGCTGGCAGGCCGAGACGGACCGCAACGACGGGACACACCCACGGGTTCGGCCGGTCAGCGCCCGGCTGCTCCGTCGGATGCGCGCCTGTGCCCTGCCCCCGCTCCAGGGCGGCGGGGTATCGGATGGCGTGGCCACCGAACCCCGGGAACAGGCGGGCCCGACAGGCCGGGAGAGGTGACGGAGTCGGCACGCTTTTCCAGACCCACGTGATCGCGAGTCTTGCGGACCGAAGCTCCGGTTGTCACAGGTGACCGCCAAGTCCCCCGTGACAAGCGGAGCTTCGATGTGTCACCGGTCTGTCACGCCGCCCATCGCGAAGGACCGGACCCCCGTGTCGCCGCCGGGCGCGGCCGGCGCGACCACACGGCGTTGGGCGAGTGGGCCGACGGCCCCCCAGCACGTCCTGTCCGGTCATGGGCGCCTTCCGGCCGGCGGCAGGCCTCGCGCCCGGCCACCCGCGCCGATGCTGGGGCGGCAGACCAGGAGGCGCCGACGAATCAGCCGACGCACGCCCGACTGGGTCCGGTCCACTGAACGGGGGAGAAGATGGAGGTATGAAGATCTCCGTCTCCTCCGACATGGACGAACCCGTCGCCCGCCTCCTCGTCGAGGAGCTGCGCCGCCGTGGCCACGAGGTGCGTACCTACGGCGCACTGGAAGCAGGAGCCGACCCGCAGTGGGCGGTCTGCTCGGAGGCGGCCGCCCGCGATGTCGCCGCGGGTGGCGCCGACCAGGCGGTCGTCTGCTGCTGGACCGGCACCGGCGCATCGATCGCCGCCAACAAGGTGCCCGCCGTCCGCGCGGCCCTGTGCACGGACGCGTACACCGCCGATGGCGCCCGCCGCTGGAACGACGCCAACGTCCTCGCCTTGAGTCTGCGCCTGACCTCGCAGCCGGTGCTCAAGGAGATCCTCGACGCCTGGTTCACGGCAACGCCGAGCCAGGACGCCGAGGACCTCGGGAACGTGGCCCACGTCGGACGTCTCGACGCGGGCCGGGGGACTGTCTAGGGTCAGTGGGCGCCGAGTCCGCCACCACCGAACGAGCCGCTGCTGCCCTTGCTCCAGCGCGGCCGGTCCGTCGACGTGCTCGGCCTGGTCTGCTGATTGCTCAGCTCGTAGGGAGTGAGCGGGCGGCCGCCCTCGGGCATCCGGGGAATCTCCTCCGACTCACGGTTCTCCCGGATCTCGTGGACCGCGCCCTCCGGTGGCAGCTTCGGCTGCTCATCGGGGCGCGGCCGGGGCGACTCGCGGTACTTGACACGGTTGCCCAGCCAGAAGCCCCCGGCGAGCATCGCCAGTACGGCCACCGCCACCACGAACAGCCCGAGACTCATGAGGCCGCTGGGAGCGGCCAGCTCCATCGATACCGTACTCATAGGTAAATGGATACCCCGCCCAGAACGGTATGAACCGGACATAGGTGTTTGCCGTGACCGCACCTCGGCAACCCGGGGTGCATGACGCCGACGACTTCTCAACAGGAGCTCTACGGATACCTTGAGGATCGTTTCACCTGCGCGCAGGCATGTACGGAGTGTGCTCGGCTGTGTGCGCTGCGTGCCAGCGTGTTCGATCCCGACGGCACGGCCGAGCTGGAGCGGGTGCGCCGTACGGGCATCATGTGCGCCGAGGTGTGCGACGCGACCTGCCGGGCGCTGACCGAGGAGAACGTCCAGGACGAGGCGGGGCTGCGAGTCCAGCTGGAGTGGTGCCGGACGGTCTGCCTCCAGTGCGCGCAGGCCTTCGACACCCGCCCCGGCGCCGAGAAGAGCGCGGCCGCCTGCCGGGCGTGTGCCGTGGCCTGCACCGAATTCATGGCGGCACTGGCCTGAACGGCGGCCTCCGGGCACAGGTCGGTCACACTGTGCGCAGGGTGTCACCGCCGGGGGTAGCCGAGATGCCATCGCCGGAGACGCCCGTACGCCGACGGCTGACCGTCACCGCTCTTGGTTGAGCGTGGTCGGTCAAACTGGATCGCCCCGGCACGCTGCGCCTCAGTCGCTCTCCTCGCCCATGTGCAGATGGACGGTGACTTCCCGGAGTGTCGGGGACGGTGGCAGCGGGTGAGGGTCGTTCGGGCGCAGGCCGTCCACGAAGATGCGCACATGGCGGGTGGCCAGGGCCCTGGCCCGCTCCGCGGGCAGGGAGGGCATGGGGCGGCAGACCAGAGCCCCGGTGGTGATCAGGTCCATGTGCGTCACGTCGGGGTGCTGGTGGAACTGAACTGATGACGGTCCAGCGGTACGTGGCCATGGCCAGGACCATCCCGTCGGACCGGCTCATCCGCGTCGGCGCGTACGACATGCTCGGCTTGATGGTCGCGACACTCTTCGTCTCGGTGTCCATCCTCGCGCCGGCACCGAAGGAGGTGCGCACGGACCTGGGGTGGGCCGGCGCGATCCACTGACCAGATGGCCGGCTTCACGAACGCCTGCTCCCGCCGAACCACGGTTCCGTTCACGTACCTGCGCCGCCATTCCCAATTTCTGCAACACGTTCTACGGTGTGCGCCGTCAGGACCGCCCGTGGGGAGCCTGGAGGCGCCGTGCACCTCGACCACACGCCCGAGCAGCAGCGGCTGCGCACCGAACTGCGCGCCTACTTCGCCGGCCTGGTGCCGGACAACGCCTACGCCCGCTACGCCGACCCCGCCGCGCAGAAACGCTTCTACCGGGAGACGGTCCGCCGGCTCGGCACGGACGGCTGGCTCGGCGTGGGCTGGCCGAAGGAGTACGGCGGCCGTGGCCTGACCGCGATGGAACAGTTCATCTTCTTCGACGAGGCCGCCCAGGCGGGCGTACCGCTCCCGCTGATGGCGCTGAACACGGTCGGCCCGACGATCATGCGGTACGGCACGGACGAGCAGAAGTCGTACTTCCTGCCCCGTATCCTCTCCGGCGAGATCGACTTCGCCATCGGCTACAGCGAACCCGACGCCGGCACGGACCTGGCCGCCCTGAAGACCCGGGCCGTACGCGACGGCGACGAATACGTCGTCAACGGCCAGAAGATCTGGACCACCAACGGCGACACCGCCGACTGGGTCTGGCTGGCCACCCGCACCGACCCCGAGGCCCCGCCGCACAAGGGCATCACCATGCTCCTGGTGCCGACGTCCGACCCCGGCTACTCCTGCACCGTCATCAACACACTTGCCTCGCACGACACCACCGCCAGCTACTACGAGAACATCCGCGTCCCCGTATCCCGCCGGGTAGGCGAGGAGAACCAGGGCTGGCGGCTGATCACCAACCAGCTCAACCACGAACGGGTCACCCTCGCCGCCCACGGCACCATGGCGATCCGCGCCCTGCACGACGTCCAGCGCTGGGCCATGGAGACCAAGCTCGCCGACGGCCGCCGCGTCATCGACCTCCCCTGGGTGCGCCGCGGCCTGGCCCGGACCCACACCCGCCTCGACGCCATGAAGCTGCTGAACTGGCAGATGGTCACCGCCGTCCAGGAGGGCACCCTCACACCGCAGGACGCCTCCGCCGTCAAGGTCTACGGCTCCGAGGCCCGCCGCGACGCCTACGCCTGGCTGATGGAGATCGCCGGTGCGGCGGGCCCACTGAAGGAGGGCTCGGCCGGCGCGGTCCTCCACGGCGACCTGGAACGCGGCTACCGCTCGGCGGTCATCTTCACCTTCGGCGGCGGCAACAACGAGATCCAGCGGGAGATCATCTCGTGGATCGGACTGGGGATGCCACGGGTACGGCGTTAGCCTGCTGCGACTACAGACCTTAGTTGTCACAAACCGGGGATAGTTGGCATCAAGATCACCGACTGTCCTCAGGGTACGCGGCCCGAGGCGCACGCCGCCATCGACGGTGGCGCTAAGCCTTGGTGCAAGGCCAGCAGGCAGTTGGCTCGGCGGTCAGCTGGTGTCGTGCGCAGGTGCCCTCTGCGGCACGGCTCCAGCGGCCAAGGAGCGCGTGAGGCGGCGAGAGCAATCGTCAAGACCTGTGGATGCGAAGTCCGAAGTCGATGCGTCTCCTCCGGTTCCGACCCGGTGATGGGGCGTGAGCCGGGTTCGGAAGCTCG
>NZ_JBVKCG010000057.1:0-11691 GCF_055634995.1 Streptomyces sp. NPDC111744 | reverse complement strand
AGCAGTGGAACCCGGCGCCACCCCGAGACGACACTCGGGCCCTCGACCTGCCCACCCCTCAGCCCACGGCACGAAAACGGTCCACCGACTCCGTCCGCGGACCGTCACGAAACTTCGAGGTTAACGTCAATCCGACTGAGGACTGGTGGCACACAGAGCTGTAACCCGGTCCCGCGCGCGCCCAGCAGCACTGGCCCTGGCGTAATTCTGGTTTGACGGTTTACGCCTAGCGTCGATGTCGATGTGTTCAGCGAGTGCGGCCCCTGATGATCTTCCAGTTCTCTACGCTGAAGGGTCGTCGGGGGCCGCCCTCATGTCTGCATCGTTGTCGATTATCCTCTGGTCGGGTGGCCCGCGGGAGTCTCACCCCGGGCTCCCACAGAACGGAGCGTGACAGCCTCCCGTCACTCCGCTCTTGTCACTCTGACCATCAGAAACTGTCGTGCTTCGGCTCACGAATATGGTTTATAGCAGGTCTGGAATTCGGCCGTGTCAGACACGGCAGCTGTAGTTCCGATCACGGTTGGTCGTTGAGAGTGTGTCGGCGCTCGTTGGCAGGCTTGTACTACAGCCTCAGTTCTTCGTGCTGTCATCGGTTGTGGTCGGGTGGGGGTCGCCAGGGGCGGAGGCGGGCGGGCAGCGGGTCGCCGCGCCGGTTGTAGTGGCTGACAGTTGCCCGGGTCTGATGGAGGGCTCGCCAGTGGTGCTGCTGCAGGTGGTAGACGGGTTCGTGGTGGCCGACGAGGGCGGTGGCGGCGAGCACGCCGGCGAGTGCCGGGACGGTCATGCGGATCAGCGGTAGATGCTCGTCTCTCTTGCCTGTTCGGCTTTTCCCTGCGCATCACCCTGTTCGGGTTCGTGGTGGGCGGCTGCGTGGTGTTCGCAGTGCTGGGCGCGTTGGACGGTCAGGAAGGCCAGGGCGAGCATCGCGCAGGTGACGTGGCGGTGCCAGGAGTTCCAGCGACGGACCTGGTACTGGCCCAGCCCGGTGATCTGTTTCGCCTGCTCGTTGTTCTCCTCGATCCTCCAGCGCACTCCGGCCCGGCACACGGCCTCACCCAGCGCGGCATCGCGGCGGTGATGGACAAGGAAGTAGGCGTAGTCAAAGTCCACACGCCCGCCAGCGAGTTGCTTCTTGTCGGTGGAGCGGCGGATGAGCAGATGGTGGGCGAAGCCCTCGGCGGGCTCCTGGCCAGGCAGGGCCACCTCGAACCAGGCCCAGTCGTAGTACCGCTGTCCCTTGGAGCCCTCACCCTGGCTGCGGCGCTCCCACCGGTCACGCACGATCGCGTAGTGCAGCAGGTCGCCGGCCTTCTCCACGGCGGGCTGGTACGGCTTGCCGGGAGGGCCGGCCACCGGCAGCGTGACCGGTACGCCCAGCACGTAGGGCAGGGCACGCGCGTGCAGGAAGGTGCGCAGGGCGGGGTCCTTGCCGTAGTCGGCGTCGGCGGCCACCCAGGCAAAGGGCAGATCACGCTCAAGGGCGTCGCGCAGCATCTCGATGCCGAGCCCGGGCTTGGTGGCGAAGGTGATCTCCTCGGGCACCCCGGCGTCCCGGCGGCGCTCCATGTCCCCGGCCCAGACCGCGGGCAGGTACAGGCGCCGGTCAAAGAAGGTGTGCCCGGCCTCTGCCGCGTAGGTGAGCATCACCATGACCTGGCAATTGCCCACGTCCCCGGTGGACCCACAGTGCTGGTGAGCCACCCCGACCGACCGCGTCCCCTTTTTGATCACCTGGGTGTCGTCCAGCACTAGCGTGGCCTGCGCATTACCCAGCCGGCCTGCGATGTAGTCCTACCTCGGCCAGCAGCGCGTCCGCGTCCCAGGACGCCTCACCGAGGAACTTCTGGATCCGGTGCGGGGTGGCGTGCCCGGCCCGCTCGGCCATCGTCCAGCCGTTCTTGCGGCCGAGGTCCGACAGTAGACCCTCGATCAGGTCCGCGAACACCTCCCGCGGCTCCGGCCGCGCGAACAAGTACCCCAACCCCACAGTGAGCGAGGCCAGTTCCTCGGCCCACCCCTCCACGTGCTCCGGCGCCACATCAACCAGCATGACCAGACAACGACATCACCGATCAGCAGTCACAAGATCTGAGGCTGTAGTACAAGACAGCCGACGAGATCCTCAACTCCCTCGCCGACTACCTCACAAAGGTCGGAACCACCGGCCATAAAACAGAGCAGAACTAACCCTCAGGATTTCTGGCGCATCACACTAGTGCCGCATCAGACAACGTTCGCCCTGTTGTGACGCGTCGTCCGGTTGCCGTGTTCACCGGGGCCGGACGGCCACAATGATCGCATGGCTGAACGCGTGCGGGTGCGGGAGATCGACGACGAGGGGCAGCGGCTGCTGCGGATCATCCGCCGGGGCACCGGCTCTGTGGTGACCTGGCGGCGGACCCCGATGGTGCTGCTGTCCGCGCAAGTATGCCCGTCGACAAGATCGCAACGGTGACGTTCACCAGCCCGGACCGGGTCCGCGACCTGATCCACAACTTCAACGCTGACGGCTTCAACTCGCTCTACCCCAATTACAAGGGCGGTCGGCCCAGGACGTTCACACTGCCCGAGCGCCGCGAGATCAAGAAGATCGCCAAGTCCAAGCCGGCCGAGCACGGCCTGCCGTTCTCGACCTGGAGCCTGGTCAAGTTGGCCGACTTCCTGGTCGCAGAGGGGGTGGTCGACGACATCAGCCACGAGGGCCTGCGCATCCTGCTCCGCGAGGAAGGCGTCACCTTTCAACGCGTGAAGACCTGGAAAGCCTCCAACGACCCCGACTACGCCGCCAAGAAGGCCCGAGTCGAGCACCTCTACGCCATCGCCGACGGCGAGGTCCTGCCCGATCCCGGCGAACCCGAAGTCATCTTCTGCATGGACGAGTTCGGGCCGCTCAACCTTCAGCCCCACCCCGGCCGCCAGTGGGCCGAACGCGGCGGCAAGCACAAGGACCCCGACCGCGAACCACGGCCGCGCGTTCGTGGTGCAGGCTCTGGCCGTGCTCGCGCTCAAGGAGACGGTGAGCCGCAAGCCCGGCGCGCTGGCCAGTCTGGCCCCCGAGTTCAAACTTCCGAAGTCCGCGCGGGCGTCGGTGGCCATCGCCGCCCCGGTGATGTTCGCCGTGTGGGCCCTGACCGGTCTGTACGGCGCTCTGGGACCTGCCATCACCCGGACCCTGGTCCACTCGACCTCCGTGGTGTGAGGAGGGCTGCCCCTGTTCGTGCTCGCCGGCTTCGCCGGTCTGTCCGTCGTGGTGATGCGCGGCGCGGCGACGCGGAACGTCATGCTGATCGGGGTCGGCACCCTGATCGCCGGTGTGGTGGTCAGCCTGGTGTCCATCGCCTCGGGGTCCGGCGGCACCGCCTCCGTGACCGGGTTCTTCATGGGCGGCGCGATATCCGGCTTCGGTTTCGGCAGCGGCTTCCAGGGCGGCATCCGGCTGGTCGTCCCCCAGGTCGAGGCGCACGAGCGGGCCGGCGTCCTGTCCCTGCTGTACGTCATCTGCTACGCGGGCCTCGGTGTGCCCGCCGTCATCGCTGGCGTACTCGTCGTGCACGGCGGCGGCCTGATCCAGACATCGAGAGAGTACGGCGCCGCCGTCGTCCTGCTGGCCCTCGCGGCTCTGACCGGCCTGCTGCTGCACGGCCGGCGCGCGGAGCGGGTGGCCGTGGTCCGGGGGGAGACGGGGACCGCCGAGCCGACTCTGGCAGACCGCTCCCAGCGGTGACGGCCGGACGGCCGAGTAGAATAGACAGGTCTGTCTGCGGAGAGAGGGTGGTGGTCATGGCGGCCCGACCCGCGGCCGGAACATCCGCACGCGAACGTCTGCTCCTGGCAGCGAACGAACTCTTCTACAACGAAGGTGTGCAGTCCGTCGGCATCGACCGTGTCATCGCACACGCGGGTGTGGCCAAGGCGTCCCTCTACAACACCTTCGGGAGCAAGGAAGCCCTCGTCTGCGCCTACCTCGAACTCCGTTACGTACGGATGCGCGATCGGATCACCCAGACCCTGACGGGCTCCCGGACCCCGCGGGAAAAGCTGCTCGGAGTCTTCGACGCGCTGGGCGAGGCGTTCACGGATCCCGAGTACAACGCTGCGCGTTCGTGCGGGCCACCGCCGAGACCCCGGAGGACAGTGCCGTCCGGCGGGCCGCGGGCACCTACCGCACCTGGCTGCGCGACCTGTTCGGAGAACTGGCCACCGCGTCCGGGTACGCCGACCCGGAGACGCTGGCCCATCAGCTGCAACTGCTGTACGACGGCGCCGGGCAGTCGGCGCGCATGGACCGTGATCCTCCGCCGCAAGGACCGCCCGCGCCGCCGCCGCGCTGCTCGAGGCCGCGCCGCTCGCGGGCCGCGCGGCCACCGCGTGAGAAGGTTCCCCATGGGCCCCTGACGGCGGCGGTCCGGCGAGCGGCACGATGGCGACGATGCCCAGCGCGTAACCGATCTGCCCTATCGTGGCCACCAGTCCGGCGGCAGAGGCGGAGGGTGCGTCGTCTGACACCTGGGCGGGTGGCTGCGCTGGTCATGGTGTCCTCAAGTGGGTGCTTCGCACGGAAGACGTCGACGGCGGTGGCGAGAGCCACGCGATGACCGGTCGGGCCGGCTCGGGGACTGCCAGGAACGGGGCGTGTGCCCGCGCCCGTGGCTGCCGGTGGCTCCGGGGTCCGCGGACGGTGGCGACAGGAGCGACGTCGTCCGGACCCCAGCCCGTCCGACGTCCCGTCAGCAGGCCGGTCACGGCCCGGCCCGGCGTGCCGGACAGGGCAACACCGTTCCGGGCCAGGGGCGTTCAGGCCTCACTGCCCGCCGTGCGCCAGTTCGCCAGGACTCCCCTGCGCCTCGATGACCTCCATGATGGCGTCCAGGGGGCGGTGGCGCGCATACTCGGCCTTGAGGTCCTGGGCGCGCGCCGCGTATGCCGGGTCGCCCAGCACCTCCTGGGCGGCCTTGCGGATGGCCGGTACTCCGGGGCGCGCGCTGCCCAGGTTGACGCCGATGCCGCTCCACGCGACGCGCGCGGCCACTTCGGGCTTGTCCTCCGTGGCGCCCGCCGCGAGGACGGGGACACCATGACGGAGCGCGGTCTGCACGCCGCCCTATCCGGCGTTGGTGATCAGCGGGCTGCTCAGCGGGAGCAGCCGGCCGAAAGGCACGAAGCCGGCCAGGTGAACGTTGTCCGGAATCGTGACCATCTCCGCTCGCACCATGTCCGGGCCGTCGGGACGGGCGGTCGCGGCGACCACCGTGACGTCCATGTCCGACAGGGCGTGCAGGGTGGGGACGATGAGTTGCGGCAGGTCGAGATTCTCCGCCGTGCCCTGCGTCACTACGACCACGGGCCGCGTGGTGAGTGCGTCCCACCAGTCCGGCAGTCGGTAGGAGGAGCCGCCGTCGGCGGGCAGTGCGCCGATGCAGTGGAAGCCGGTACCGGGGCGTCGCTGCGGGGGTACTCGAAGGAGGGGATCGTCAGCTGCAAGTACTGGTCGGGCACCGAAACCATGCAGTTGAGGACGTAGCCCGGGAGGGTCACCCCCATCGATGGGAAGATCTTCTCGTAATGAAGCTGGACGTCGGCCAGCGATTTCCGTGCCTCCGACCGCAGGGTCTCGTACCGCGCGCACGCTCCGCGTCCGTGGTCGGCGGCGGGAGACCCGGCCCGAAGGGGGCGGTGTCGACGTTTCCATGAGGGGGGTGCGATGCCCAGACTCACGAGCAGAGGGCGTTCGGTGCGGGGGGCGCGCAGGGCGATGGGCAGCATCCCGAAGGACGACGACTCACCGATCACGGTGGTGGCCGGGAACTCGACGAGGATCTCGCGCAGCCGCCGGTCGTGGAGGGGCGCCGGATCACCGAAGACGTGCTTGAAGTCGAAGGCCACCCGGTCCGCCGGCGAGAGGTGCTTGCGCTCCGCGAAGGTCGCAGGGAAATCGAGGTTCACGGCGTCCGCGTCCGCCGGATAGGGAACGTAGTGCGCTCCGGTCTTGACCACCTGCTTCTTGAACTCGGAGCCGGTGTAGAAAACGCTCTCATGGCCGCGTTTCGTCAGCTCGGAAGCCAGGGTGAGGAAGGGCGCGACATGGCCGTGATACGGCGTTGGGTGAGGCGTATCTTGCTCATCAGTTGCGATCCAGCGTTCGAAGGAAGTCGTTGCCCGCACCCGTGACCGGGTGCGGCGAGGCCACGGGCCGCGCACAGCCCCCGCGGGCGACGGCAGGTCCCTCACTCGTCCGCGCACGCCCGTCCGGTACTCCCCCGCCGACGCCCCGCATGGCCCCTGGGTCACCCGACCGCCGGTGATCACCACACCCCGTGGCCTTGACCGTGTAGATGTCGGCCGCGGCCCGTACGGTCGGCCCCTCACCGGCCGGCACGTAGAGCGCGCCGCGCTCGTTCCAGTCCGGGTCGTCGGGGGCCGCTTCGTTCAGCAGAAACTCATCAGTATGTCCGGTATCCGCTTTCTGAGGGGCTCGTCCGCAGCAAGGGCCGTGCAGTCGACAACTGCGCGGCGGGGCGCTCGGCAGCGTGAGCGGTCGAGGTGCGGGCACACCAATGACACCGGGTCGGCGTGCAGGCCTGCGGCGACGCCAGCCGTTCTCAGATGTGGATCAGTGGTCTCGGCATGCGGATCGGTGACCAGCCTCGTCGCAGGTCCCAGCCGGCCTGGGCAGCTTCCCCGAGCGGCTTGACGACGTGGCGACCCGAGGGCCGCAGGGCAGTCGGCGGACCTGCTCGGCGACCCTCAGGCTCGCGGCGGGGCCGCGCGCAACGGGCTCCGCGATCCTTCGGCCGTGAGGGGTTCGGGGACGGTGACACGCAGCGTCACCGGCGGCGGCGCTGCCACCAGCGGCGCGGACGCTCCTCCTCGGCGCCGGACTCCGCTTCGGCCGCCGCCTTGAGCTTCGTGGCCATCTTGACGACACGCTCGGCCTGGATGCGGGCGGCGGTGCGAGTGGTGTCGTCGACGGGGTTGCTGCCCTGGCCGTCCGTGTGCGAGGTGCCGTAGGGGTTGCCGTCGACGAACTTGGCCGGGTCGGTGAAGCCCGGGGTGACGGTGATGCCGCCGAAGTGGTGGATCGACGTGTAGAGGGAGTGAAGGGTGGCTTCGTGGCCGGCGTGAGCCGTGGCCGTGGAGACGAAGCCGCTGTAGACCTTGTCGGCGAGTTTGCCCTCCGCCCAGAGACCGCCGAGGGTGTCGATGAACTGCTTCAGTTGGGACGAGACGTTGCCAAAGCGGGTGGGCGTGCCGAAGATGACGGCGTCGGCCCACTCGACGTCCGCGGGGGTGGCCTCGGGGATGTCCGCGCTGGCGGCGTGATGGGCGGCCCAGGCGGGGTTGGAGTCGATGGCGGCCTGCGGAGCCAGTTCCCCCGCCTTCACGAGCCGGACCTCGGCGCCGGCCTTGATGCCGGCGTCACGCAGTTCCTTGGCGATCTCCGCGATGGTGCCGGTGGAGGAGTAGTAGACGATTGCGAGCTTCACCGGGGTAGCCATGATCGGCGATCTCCGTTCGTGTCGAGGTGGGGGACCAGAGGAGTGGTGAACCGATCAAAGACGACCGGTCGCCTATTTCGAAGGTAGACGACCGGTCGTGACGTGTCAAAGCGGCGACCGTACGGCCACCCGGTCAAGCGAGCCGTCGCGCCCTTCCTCCGCCCGGCGCGTCACCGCGCGGCCCCAGCGCCGCCGTCTCGGTCTCGGCCGCGGCCGCGGCCGACCCTGGCTGCTGTGTCGCCCCGGCCTCGACCGCTTCCACCGCGCACGCGTCGCAACGGCCGGTGCGGCCGGGCGGAGTGCACCCTCGGGACCAGCAGCCGCGACGGTGCCCCGGCGACGCCGGTGGGAGGTGCCCGCCCCGACTGGGTGATACGGGGTGTCCGAGCCCGCGCGCGAGTCCGACCGCGCGCGGGAAGGGCCTGCCGTTCTCAGTACTGCTGACCGGGCGAGGGCGTCGAGACCGCCACGGCCGGCTCGATGAAGTGCGCGTTCTGGTCCCATCGCTCATCGACGGCATCGACGTAGCGGGGCTGTTGGATGAGGGTCGCCGCCACGATCTCGCGATGGTCGAAGCCCGGCCACCGCTCGCCGAGGCCGGTGTCGGCCACGGTGCTCACGGCGACAAGGCTCATGGCGTCGGCATCATCGAGGTTGCGGACGAACCACGGGCCCGGAGTCGCGGCCCCTGCCAGCTCGTCGAGTTCGTCCAGTTCCTCGTCGGTGAGGGGATCCAGGGCGGTCATCAGGCCGCGACCTCGTTTCGCTCCACGAGCTGGCCGTTCTCGAACCTCGCGCCCGCGCGGACCAGCGGGACCAGGTGTGCGCCGGTGATCGCGCGCCAGCGGGCCTGGGCGGATTCCACGAGCTTGAACACCATGGCGAGGGCCGCGGCTGGGCTGCCGGCGCCGCGAGTGACCTTGGTGCGGAGCTTGACCGTGGAAAACGTGGACTCGATCGGATTTGTGGTCCGCAGATGGATCCAGTGCTCGGCCGGGAAGTCGTAGAACGCCAGCAGCTCCTCCCGGTCGTCGACGATCTTCGCGACGGCCTTGGGCCACTTCTGCCCATAGGTCTTCGCGAACGCGTCGATTGCCTTCTCGGCGTGCGCACGATCCTCGGCGTTGTAGATCTCCTGCATTGCCTTCGTCGCGCCCGGCTGCGCGGACTTCGGCAGGGCGTTCGTGACATTTCGAGCCTTGTGAACCCAACACCTCTGATGCCTGGCTGCGGGGAAGACCTCGGCCAGGGCCCGCCACAGCCCCATCGCGCCGTCACCGACCACGAGCTCCGGGTCGCGCATGCCGCGCCGGCGGCAGTCGCGCAGCAGGTCGGCCCACGAGTCCGTGGACTCACGCAGCCCCTCCGCGATCGCGATCAGTTCCTTCGTGCCGTCGACGCGCACCCCGAGCAGGACCAGGACGCATGAGTGCGCCTGCCCGAGCCGGACCTTGGGGTGCACCCCGTCCGCCCACACGTAGACGAAGTCCCGGTCGGACAGGTCACGGGCCTGGAAGGCGGCGTGGTCGTCGCCCCACTGTTTCGTCAGCCGGGTCACGGTTGCCGACGACAGCCCGGCGGCCGAGCCGAGGAACTGCTCCAGCGCCGGCAAGAAGTCCCCGGAGGACAGTCCGTGCAGGTAGAGCAGCGGCAGCACCTCACTGACCTTGGGCGACTTGCGGCACCACGGCGCAAGGATCTTCGACGAGAACCGCTTCCGCTCACCGGTGGCCTCGTCCACTCGGCGGTCGTTCACCCGAGGCGCGGTGACCTCGACCGGCCCGGCTGCGGTGACCACGGTCCGGGGCCGGTGATGGCCGTTGCGGACCACCAACCGACGCCCCCGCTCGTCGGTCTCGCTCGCCAACTCGGCTATGTACTGGTTGACTTCGGCCTCCAAGGCGGCGGCCAGCATCCGGCGGGCGCCCTCGCGGACAATCTCGTCGATCAGGGAGCCGGTCTCGGTCGAGCTGTCGGCGTTCGAGCACGGGCGTGCCTTCCCGACCCGCGCTGCGAACGCGGGCCTACTCGGTGACCATCACAGGATCATTCGGGAAGGTACGCCCTTCGCACGCCCTCCCGGAACCCATCCACAAGTCCTGAGCATTGCTCGAGCCAGAAGCACGCCCCCGGCGAACATGAGGGGCGTCGGCTGGTATTCCGGACTGGCAGGCGACGGGCCCGAGGACGGGCACGGCCGCCTTCTGGGATTCGTGGAAGCGTGGGGTGGTGCAGGCGCCGACCCGGAGTACGCCGCCGCGAGCCCCGAGGCAGCCACCAACCTCTCCCTGCTGCGCCCGGAGCCCATCCTCAAGGCACATGCCGAGAGCTACCCCGAGGCGACCGTCCGGTTCCATCATGAACTGGTCGCTGTGGAACAGGACTCTGAGGGCATGACCTCCACCATTCTGGACAGGGGCACCGGCGAGACGTACACCGTCCGATCCTCCTACGTCCTGGGTGCGGACGCCGGACGCACGGTGGGCGAACTCGCCGGTGTCAAGGTCACCATGCACGACCGGTTCCGGAAACTGACCAGCCTCTACCTGTCCATGGATCTGTCGCAGCACCTGCCCGGCGACGACGCCCTTCTCACCTGGGTGTTCAATCCGAACCACCCGGAGCACCTGCAATACGGCGCCGTGCTCGTCCCTCAGGGCCCCGATCAGTGGGGCCGGCACTCGAAGGAGTGGCTGCTCGCCGTTTCCCGGCCGGATGTCGACGAGTCACGTCCGGAGGAAATGCTGCGCTGGGCACGTGAGGCCCTGGGAATTCTCGGTATGGACGCGGAGATCCTCGCGGTGAGTGAGTGGCATTTGGAGCGGTTCCTGGTCGACGACTTCCGGGCCGGCCGGGTTTTCCTGCTGGGCGACGCGGCGCACCGTCTGCCCCCCTCGGACGGCCTCGGTCTGAACAGCGCGGTCCAGGACGCCTACAACCTGTGCTGGAAGCTCACCGCCGTGCTGGCAGGGCGGGCCGGGGACGCGCTGCTGGACACCTACACGGCCGAGCGGCGACCGGTCAACATGAAGAACATCGAGACCGCGGTCAACGCTGTCGCCGGCCAGGACGAGATGGCCTCGTCGCTGGGGCTGTCGACGGACAAGAGCGCCGAGGAGAACTGGGCGGCGCTGCGCCTGTTCTGGGACGACGACCTTCCCGGTGCCGCCGGGCGGCGTCATGCGTTCAACGAGTGGCTCGTCACCAGGCCGTTGGAGTTCCGCCAGCACAACACCGACTTCGGCTACACCTACGACTCCGCTGCGGTCGTCGGCGACGGCTCCCCGGCACCGGTGTCCGCCGACGAGGTCCGCCTGTACACGCCCAGCACCAGGCCCGGCCATCCGCTGCCGCATGCCTGGGTCGAACGCTCCAACGAGCGGCTCGCGCTCCGCTCCCTGATCCACGGCGGGCACTTCGCGCTCATCACGGGCGAGGACGGTCAGGCCTGGATCGACGTGGCGGAGAAGCTCGCACAGGTACGGGGGATCCCACTGCGCAGCGCACGAGTGGGCCTCGGCAGGGTCGATCTCATCGACATCCGCCTGACCTGGCAGCGCCACCGCGGGATCTCGGCGCAAGGCGCGCTCCTGGTCCGGCCCGACGGCTACATCGCCTTTCGCTCGGCCAAGGCGGCCCACGACCCGCTGGCCACGCTCACGGCCGTCTTCGACCAGATCCTCGCCACGCCCGGCGCGCAGGTCTGACGAGCCGTCGTGTGCTGGGGGTAGCGGGGCAGCCGGCGTCCGGGGGAATGCCGGTCCGCCTTCCTCGGTGGTGTGCGGCGGCCGGCCCCGGGCGAGCGTTGCGCGGACTGACCGGGGCGCGGCGCCGGCGCGTTCCCGGACACCGAAAGAGGTGCTCGCCGCCGTCTGCCGCGGGGGATGCCCCGCGGCAGACGGCCGTCGCCGCCGACCCGGCGTCACCGTGCCGGGCCGGCCCCCGCCACCGCGTTCCCGTCGACGAGGGCGTTGCCGTTCGCACGGGGTGCGGCCGGTGTCTTCCCGGGTGCGCTCGTCGCCCGGGTACTGCGCGGATCCGGCACTGCCGGAGCGGCTCCCGTGACGGCGGCCGCCCCGGCGTCCAAGCGCGCCAGCCTAGAAGACTGCTGAAAATCTTTTGCGTTCTGGCCCCGGACCGGCTGGTCCGGGGCCAGTCTTGTGAGCATGCAGGGGGAATGGGCCGGGGAGAT
>NZ_JBVKCG010000056.1:0-12591 GCF_055634995.1 Streptomyces sp. NPDC111744 | reverse complement strand
GAACTGACGTCTGACCGTGGACGGCATAGCCCATCGGCGATACAGCACCAACTGAGACGTCGCAGCAGGGCGAACGTTGCCTGATGCGGCACTAGCTAGGCATCCCCGGTGGACTGGTGGCGTTTCTGCGTGCCGATAGCCTGCTGGCCGACTCGCCCGAATGTCTTAACGCGCTGGTCGCGCTGAACTCCGCCACACGCCAGGGCATCGTCCCGAATCCGACCTCACAGATCCTGGCCAGCCACGCCCTGATCGCGCTGCTGCTGGCCGCAATCCGCGACGCCTCCTGCCTGGACGTCGTACCCGCCAGCGACCTAAAGGAACGGGTCGCCCGCGCAGTCACTCTCGGCGATCCCGACAACAGCCAAATCCTGGCAATCCTCAGCCAGGCAGACGAACTCGTCCAACACCAAGTCCGGCGCATCCACGACAGCTACACCAGAGTCGGCGCCACCCGGCAGGACATCGCCGTCGCCAGCCTCAAATCCATTGTCGCCGAACCACCCGAGTGGCTTGACCGCTACATCGACCTGGTCACCAAGCTGCGAGCCAACCCCGCGATCGCGCGGGACCTCGTCCAGACCGCCGAACTGGCTTGCTTCGACGCACGCTGCGGCGACCACGCATACACCGAGGCCGCCTTCGACCATCTGTTCACCCCTGAACACAGATACCTCTTGGTGACGGCCATCAAGGTGCTGCGCGACATCGTCGGCGACCAACTCGCCGACGCAATAGGAGAATTCGACGACCTGGACTTCCGCCGGGTCGCGCCGACCATCCCCGACCGGTCCGCCGTGCAAGCTGAGCACGCCACCCCCAAGCTCGCGCACGAGGCACGCCCCGCCGAATAGCGTCGTACCGGCAAAAGATACTCGGACTGTCCCTGTCCCTGGCATCAGTGCCCGGCCTGGCCGAAGCCGCAGCGTCATCGAGGACTTACCAGGCCAAGGCCCTCCTGAGGACTGCTCACACCGGACCGAGAAGGTCCGGGCTCTCTCGCGTATCCGCGGGGGGGTCCGATGTGCTTGCACGCGATGCCGCGTTCAACGACACTGCCGTATGCCGGTCACCCCGCCTCCGTGGCGTCGCCGGGAGAAGGTCGACCTTCCAGCGCGGCGAGGACCGCGTCGACGAAGGCCTGCACGAGCGTGGCCACCTCGGACGCCGTGATGTCCTTCGTCCAGTTGCCGGTCGCGTGCCAGCCGCTGCACTGCAGCCGAAAGCGGTGGACACCGTGCGTGCTCTCCGCCTCGTGGACGTGCGGCTGCTTGCCACAACGTCCGTGCCGCTCGTTCTCCTCCAAGTGCGCGCGGACCACGTCCAGGTGGAAGCGGCGCGGCAGGGTCCGCTGTTCCAGGCAGCCGCGGCACTCCAGGAGGTGCAGTGCGCCGCCTTCGAGCTGGAGGAAGTAGTACGGCCTGGCGGTGCCCTCGCGGGTGTTGCAGCTGCCGCAGAGCGGTCCTCGGACGTGGCCGTGCTCGTGGCAGTGATCCCACACGGACGCCTGGCTTGCCTTGCACAGCCGACACAGGTAGTCGTCAGCCCTCGTGCCGCGCCGGCGGATTGTCTCGTACTGCACACCGCGCAGGTGGCCGGTGTACGGCTGGAAGGCCGCGCCGGAGCAGGGCGGGCACCGGGTGATGTACCCGGACGTCGTCGGAGTCCGCCAGCCGCCCCAGTACGGGCCCTGCTCGCCGCAGGAGGAGCACAGCCGGGCCCGCGCCACCAGTTCGTCCTGCCGCCGCTCCCAGCGGTCCAGGAGGTCCACGTACGCCCGTGGCAGGAGCCAGGCCTCCCCGGACCACGTCAGGAGCTGGAGGGGCCGGGTGCCGGCGATGTTCTGCAGGTGCCGGGCCCTGCTGCTGGACGCGACGAACTCCTCCCACGTCAGCTCGCCGGGAAGTCCGTTCGCGCCGATGTTCCGCCAGGAGCCCCACGCGTCGTACTGGCGGCCCTGCTCAAGCAGCTAGGTTTGGGCCCGGGCGAACATCCACGACACCAGTTGACGCCGCCAGTTGGGGCGGTGCCATTCCTCTGGATCGCGCTCCGGGATGTCGCGGTAGGCGGGCAGCTGGACGTCGACGACGTCGTCCAGGTCCATCTCCATGTCCGCGAACGCACGGCCGGCGGCCCGGATGCGTTCGTCGTACGTCCAGCGAGCCTTGTGCTTGTAGCAGCGCACCGCTATGTCGCCGAAGAAGACGTGACCGTGCTGCCGCAGGCGAGGCATATAGAGGAGCTCGTCAGGATCGAGCGGCACCCGGGCGTTCTGCGTCAGGTCCGCGAAGTGCGTGCGTACTCCCGGCTGATGGGCATGGCCGGATGGTGGCAGCCGCCACTGACAACGCCCCCCGCACTGCGCGTCGTTGCCGGTCGGCAGCGAGCGACCTGTGCGCGGCAGCCCGGAATCTGTCCACAGGCGATCCATGGTCCTTGGAGGTATGAACGATGACGAGCAGCAGCAGCCGGTCCCGCGCCGGGGGAAGGTCTTGGAGGCCCTCGTCCAGGCGGAGCGGAAGGTCTTCACCCGGCCCGCGCCAAAGTCCGCGAATGCACAGGTGAAATTCCTCCTCAAGCGGATGAAGGCGTCAGCTAAGACCCTGGCGGAGCGTGTGGGCACCTCGACTCGCACGATCGAGCGCTACCGCGCCGGGAAGCTGAAGAAGCCACAGAAGCGGCTCCAGGCCGCCCTGGTGGAGGCGACCGAGTCCGAGTGGCAACCGCAGGTCAGGGCACGTGCGCGCGAACAGGCTTCCACGTCCAGCGGGATGATGGTGGAGGTGACGGCGTACTTCGGATTCACGTGCTCGGGCAGCTCGGACGACGGACGCATCCGCACCATCACCACCCCGATCTCGCCCACCTACGCGAAGCAGATCCTGGAGCTCCAGGAGACAGGAGCGACGGAGGAAGATCTGCATTCGGTCGTCGCGGAGGCCATCACCGAGTCGTATTTCACGGAATGGGGCACCCGGGCCGATGGCCTGCGCGCGGATTTCACGCACGTCCAGTCCATAGATTTTCAGTTCTGACACGGTCGAATTCAGGGCCTGCTATAAACCATATTCGGCGGGCCGTCGTACAGCGCTCTGGCGGCGGCCCGCTCCGAATCCGCACCACAAATACGAGGCCGATGATGACCACGCCCTGGCCGCCCCGGCGCACTGCGCGCCGCCCGCTCGCCCCGCGCGTCGCCGCGCCCCGGGAGCCGGTCGACCCCGCCCGCATCGGCCGCCGCGTCGTCCGGCGCCGGGCGAAAGGGATGGACGCCGGCGCCGTCGCGGCGGCCCTCGAGGACGCACGGTTCGACGCCCGGCAGGACTCCAGGCACGAGGACCTGGCGGACGACGTCCGCGGCCCCGCGGAACTCGCGGAGTGGGAGCGCATCGCGCAGCTGCTCGCCGACGCGGCGCCGGGCACCGTCTACGACCCCGACGCCGACGACGTCGTCCAGGCCGAGCTCGCCGCCGACGCCGCGGCCGCCGCCGCCCGGGAAGCCGAGCTCCACGAGGCCGCGCGGATCACGGCCCGCGCCGATGAGCTCCAGGCGCTGCGCGAGCTCGGCACGCTGGAGCTGACCGAGCCCCGCGACGGGGATGACGCCGTACGCGACGAACTCACCCGGCGGGCGGGCGGGAACGTCCAGGCCGACGTCGACGCGTGGCTCGCCCATGCCCTCGCCGCGCACCTCGGGCACTACCGCGACCCGGCCGCCCGCGAGGCCGCCGCCGGCCTTCTCACCCCGCAGGTCCTCGCGCACGCCGCGCTGCTCGCCCAACTCGCCCGCCTGGTCCCGGCGTCGGCGTCGACCAGCTGGCGTTCGCGGCCCGGCTCGCCACCACCGATCCCGAAGCCACAGGTGACCTCGCTGTGTTCCTCTCCCGCGCCCGGTCGTAGCGCAGTAATCGCACGGCCCACTCCGGCACGCGTCGGCACTCACGCTCCGCTGTCTCCCAGACCTCCAGCGTCTGGGAGGCAGACCTGTGAGGGACCTGGGAGGCTGGGGCCGGAAATACCCCGGAACGCCTGTGATGTCTGGGAGGTGGAAGGGCTGTTTCCCCAGGCAGACGCGTTCCTGGGAGGTGACCTGGGAGCCTGGGAGGGAGCCGTGGAACGGGGACGCCTGTGATCACCGAGGGTGACTGTCACGCTGTCACGCTCACCGGTGTCACGCACCCCGATCCACTTGTCACGCCGGGGTGTCACGCTGGCGATCGGGCCCGGAATCACGGGCCTGTACCCCAGATTCGGGCCACCCGCCGATCAACGTGACGCTGATCCCGCGCCGACTACGGTCCGCAACCGGCCCCGGCCCCCTCGCCCCGCTGAACAGTCCGCCGATCTGTGTCATCGGCCCCCTGTTTGCCCAGGTGGACATGCTCATCTGTGTCACTGTTCAGCTGATCTGTGTCATCAGGACCCAGGTACCTGGACCTGGGTCCTGGGTCCGGTGTTCTCCCTGGTGGCCACGGAGCGGGCCGGGAGCTGGGTCGACCTGGGGCCTGGGTCCGCACCCTTGTACGAGGCCGGTTCGTCCGGAGTGGTCCCTACGGCCCGGGGTGGCCGATACCGTTGGAGCAGACGCCAGTTCCGCCCTCCTGGAGCCCTCGATGAGCGAACAGCCGGCCACCGCCGACCACGCCCGGCAGCAGTTGGAGCCCGCGGCCGCCGACGCGGTCCGCGCGTACGCGGCGAAGACCCGTGAGAACGCCGACCAGCTCGCCGCCGTCCTGGAGGACATCGCCACCAACGGCCTGCCGTCGGTGGAGGACTGCACGCCGTGGGAGGAGCTGCGCGAGGCCCACCTCGCCCGGCTCGCCTCGCAGCGCCCGGCCGTCGCCTGATGACCCCGCGCCGCGCCCGGATCGCCTTCTCCGACTCCGCCGCCAAGCAGTTGGAGCAGATCACCAGCGAGGCGGAGATCCACGCCCTGGACCGCGCCCTGGTCGTCGTCTCCGTCGACCCCGACGTCGGCGAGGCGCTGCCCGGAGACTCCGCCGGCCCCCAGCTGCGCCAGTACACCGACGAAGTCGAGCGCGTACGCCTGCTGTACTGGGTCACGGCTTTGCGCACCGTCGTGGTCGTCGCCTACATCGAGGTCTAGCCGCCGAAGGAGCCCAAGGTGCCGTCCGACATCACGCAGCTCACCGCCGGCCGACAGCTCACCGGACTCCGCCAGGTCCTCGACTGCACCGCCACGGCGACCACGTTCCGGCAGGGCCCCGCCGCCGCGCCGGGGGAGCCGCCGGCCTGGCTCGCACTCCTGTGCCCCGCCCACTCCGAGGCACTGCCCGAGTGGCCGGGCACCGCCTCCGACACCGACGGGCTGCGCCTGTCCTGCGGATCCGTCCTGGACTACCGGTCGGCCGAGCAGCTGCTCCAGTCACACGCCGACCTGTGGCTGACGCCCCTGACCGGGGTGGATCCGAAGGCACACGCCGGTGACTGGCCTGAGGTCCTGGACCAGGCCGACCGCGTACTGCGCGCCCGCCTGGGCGACGACTCCGCCGAGGGAGACGAGACGCTGCACAGCCTCGCGATGATGCTCGGGATGGCCTGCCGGAACGCAGCTGAGGGCGACCTGTACCAGGCGACCGTTCCCCTGGCCTACTGCGAGACCCTTGCCCAGCGCCTGTAGCCGCGGCCGCGCCGCACGTCCGGTCCGGCTTTGCACCCATCAGCCGGCTGCCGCCTCCGGTTCGTGGCCGGTGCTGCGCCACCGGCTCCCACCGGGCCCGGCCCGAGGACGGCTGTTGCACCCCAATGCAGGTAGGTACCTGTAGTACCTACCTGCGGGTTGTTCTTCCTTCCCCCTGAGAGCAGAGCTCGCAGCGGGGAACCGAGCATCTCCCCACCCTCGCCTGTAACGACAGCGGCGCCGGTGAGCCCGTTCCGCTGGCCCGCCCCGGCCGGCCATTTCAGCCGCTCCGCGGGGCACAGCAGGGGGCGCCCGAGGGCGCAGGAGCGCGGCTAATAGACCGGCCAAGCTGCCGCTATCCCCGTATTGATGGTTTGTCCTAGAAGGTAGCGAAGGGGCGCGATAGCGCCCCTAGCGTGAGCCGCGCCGCGGTCTGCGGCACGGCGCCTTTCCTCGAGGCGCCGGAGCAGCGACAGACGAGGAGCGCTGATGGCGAACTTCCAGACTGGCGAGATTCCCCCCGGCTTCGCGTTCACCGAGAGCGGCGGGCTCATCCACTACAAGTACGGCATCGTCCTGGCCGTCCCGGCAGCCAACCAGGCGGGCTGGTCGGGCGACATGTGGATCAGCTTCGCCTCCGCCTGGGCGGATGCACGGATCAAGGTGAACTGGCATGACGGCTCCAACTGGAGCGCCGCCGTGGACCTGGACGTCACGCAGGCAGGCGGCCGTGTTCACAACGGCGCGAAGCTCCCGACGAGTACGCAGAAGATCGCCATCGGCCGCGTCAAGAAGAGCGCGAGCGACACGGAGGACGACATCCCCGTCAGCTGGCTGCTCCAAGTCGCAGAGGCGTGACCCAGCTATCCCTCCTATATCCGCCGATGCCTGGTCTGGCCCAGCAGACCGGACCAGGCATCGGTGTGGTGACCGTGGCCTTGCCGTGCTCTACCTGGCCGCTGCGGTCTGTGGCGGGCGCCCGCGGCGCCGTCACCGGCGGGCGTCACCTGGCGCGAGCAGGCTGGTCACCCCGGCGACTGACACTGATCAACCTTCGTCTGCGGCGTTCTGAAGCCCTCCGGACTCCCGAGGGCGATCAAGGGCCTCAGAGACGCTCACAACGGCGTACAGAGCCCCCAAGGGCCACCTGTGACCGCAATTGCAACCTGCCAGCGTTCAGCCCGCATGATCCTCCCCGGTCCTGTGCTGCCGTCTGCCGCGCCCTGAGCCCCTCCAAGGTCAAAGGTGACGATCAAGACCGCCAGAGGCGCTCACAGCGCCACACAGCGGCCAGGGACCGGAGGTGCCGCAGAGCGCCCCCACGATCGCCTCGCCGCCATCGACGTCTCGCCGCAGCTCCAGGTCTTCCCGGACCGAGCTCTGCTCTCAGGGGGAAGGATCTACAACCCGCAGAGAACCGCTATCTGTACTAAGACCGACCGGCAAATGGATCACTTGAGGCGGCGTGTGGTGGGACGCTGATCCCAGCGGTAGTGAATGGTGGCGTGGCGGATCAGCATGCGGAGAGTGAGTCTTTGCCAGTAACGGATCATGACCTTGCGTGATTGATCAGATGGTGCGGTCGTACTCGAGCTGGAGCAGGACGAGGGCTGCGGCGGCGATCTTCGTGATGCGGCTGGGGTCGAGGCTGACCCGGCGCAGGGCTTTGTAGGTCGTCTTGAGCAGGGAGTTGGCGCGCTCGCAGACGCCGTGGATGCCGCGGATGACCTTGTTGTACGTCTGCTGGGCCTCGGTCAGCTCGCCTCCGGCGGGCTTCTTGTGCGGGTGGCGGAAGCCGTCGCCGGCGTTCTCGTAGCCGAGGTCGACCAGGGTCGGTATGTCCAGCTCGGCGGCGATCCGGTTGAGGGCGTCGATCAGACCGTGGTGGCGGGCGCAGGTGGTGTCGTGCTCGCGGCCCGGGTGGACCGGTGAGACCCAGATCGGCCAGCCGTCCGGGGTCGAGATGACCTGCACGTTCCCGCCATGGTGCTTGTGTTTTCCGGACCACCAGAGGTCCGCGCCGTTGGGGCCGGGGGCGGCGACGCGATCTGTGCGGATGACGGTGCCGTCGAGGTTCAGATGTGTCAGCCCGGCCGCCTTCGCACGTTCCAGCGCAGTCGCGAGGTCCGGTGCCCCGGCCGCCAGAACGGTCAGTCCTTCGTGGAGGTAACGGTAGGCGGTTGAGGCCGACAGGCCGTTGTCGCGGGCGAGTTGGGAAAGGCGGGCGTTGTCGATGAACCAGCGCAGGACGAGCACTGCCTGCCGGAAACAGCCCAGCGCACGCCTGCCCCTGCGGGTTCTGACCGCGATGCGGTGGTCGCGCAGCAGCCGGACCAGGTGCTCGGCGGTGGACCGCTTCACGTCGAGCACCGCGGTGTATGTGACACTGGTCGACACGTGAGGCCCCTCGGTCAGAACAATCCGTCGCAAGATCGTTCCTACCAGGGGCCTTACGCCTGCCCGGACTTGGGGACCGCACGAGCCGCAGCGGAAGCATCGCGATCACAGCGAGCGACGGTCGCTTACCGGGAAAGGCTCAGTGACGAGTGCTGCGGCCAGGTGGAGGTAGAACTCGACGACGGTGCTGCTCTTCTCGGTGCAGCGTCGCAGCTTGCCGTAGCTGTTCATCCACGAGTGCGTTCGTTCCACGACCCACCGCTTGCCGGCCTGGATCGGGGCGGGCACGCCCTTGCGGGCGATCTCACCGGTGAAGCCCAACTCCCGAAGCAGAGCGCGGGACGTGTTGCTGTCATAGCCCCGGTCGAGGTTGACGTTCACGTCGTCCGGCAGTGGCCCGACCTGGTCCATGGCTGCGTGGAGAGTCGGTCCGAGCAGGGGCGAGTCGTGGCGGTTGGCTCCCGCCGCGACCAGGCCGAGCGGGACGCCGCGGGCATCAGTGGCGACCGAGCGTTTCAGGCCCTGCTTCCCGCGGTCCACCGGGGACCGGCCCGCACTCTGGCCGCCACATGGGGCCTTGGTGATGCAACCATCCACGGATATCTCGGACAGTTCCAGGCCGATCATCCGGTCGTACGCTTCCAGAGCGAGCACGTGCACCACTTCGGATATCCCCTGCTCAGCCCACTCTTTGACACGTCGACGGATGGTCCGATCAGAGCATCCGGGGCTGGAGACCCGTTCGTAGCCCGAGCCGTGGACCAAAGCGAGCACCACGTGCTCGAACACAGTTCGGTCGGGGACACGGCGGCGGTGGCAGCCAAGCGGGTGGCCCGCGGCGAACTCCTCCCGAGCGGGCAGGAGCGCCATGAACTGGTTCCAGAGGGGTTCGAGCAGGCAAGATGGCAGTGCGGGCACGGCTGTCCTTCGTGATCACTGAGCGTAGAGAACTCCATGATCACGTAGGCCCGTGCCCGTTCTGATGCTCATCCCATCTCGCGGGCACATGTTGCCGGGCCGGTCGGAGGAAGAAACTCAGTCACCCGTTGCCCCATCGGTCCGCTCCCGCAGGAAGTCGGCGTGGCCGTTGTGGCGGGCGTACTCCTGGATCATCAACACGTAGACCCAGCGCAGGCTGAGGGAAACTCCGCGAGAGGACATGAAGATCTCGTCGAGGTCGTGCCTGGCCGCCGCCGCGTCGCACGCTTTGACCTCGGTCTGGAACAATTCGAAGTCTCTCTCCGCATCGGCTGCGTGAACTCCGTCGAGTCCCTCATTGCCATCTGACGGGCCGGTGAAGACATCGCCGATAACCTCACCTGCGAAGCTCCGCCGGAACCACCATCGCTCTACCTCCGCCATGTGCCGGACCAAGCCCAGGAGGGTGAGGTTCGACGGCTCCACGGTCGTCCGCGCCAATTGGGCCGGCTTAAGCCCGGCACACTTGGCCAGCAACGTTTCCCGGTGCCAGCTCAGCCAACCCTCCAACATCTGACGCTCAGTTACGGTACCCAGGTCGCCTAGCTGCTTGGCGCGCTCGACCGGTGGTGCTGTCCATGTCATAGATCCACCCTGCACCGCCGTCGTGGAGGGTTCAAGCAGGCGAAATGGCAGGTCCGTGGACCGTGGCCGTTCTGCTGCCCCCGTCGCCTCCCGGGCGCCTATTGCCGGTCGGTCTAACCACTATTGGGGTGCAAGGTTGGCGCCGCGCCGACCCCGTGCTCGCCGGGTGTCGGCGACCCGGGTGAGTCCGGCCGGCGCTGCGCCGTGCTGCATGTGAAGTGGGTTGCACCCTTCCCGGCCTGCATCGTGCAGCACTCGTTGTGCAACCGGCTGCTGCTCCTGGTGGTGAAGGGGGCAAGGCCGGTTGCTGCTCGGTTCGGAGACGTGTGGCGCGGTAATCGCACGATCCGGGCGGCACAAGGGTGCTGCACGAGCAGCAGGCCGGCCTTGGTCGGGTAGCAACGGGCCCGGCGAGACCCTGCCCGCGTGCTGCAACGGGACTGCCGACCGTCGCACAACGGCATCGTTTGTTCTGCTCTGCTGCAACAAACCGGTTTACCTCCTGCTACCGGCCGCTGCTGCTCGCTGCATGCCGGCGCTGCTCTCGACTGCTGCACGGTTGCTCTTGCAGCGGGCCGGTGCAGCCGCTAGCGGGTTGTTCTGCTGCTCCCAAACAACCCGGTTTAGCCAGTGCTACCGGCTTGATCACGGGCGGGCACGAAGAAGGCGCCGCACTGGGGGTGCGGCGCCGTCATATCGAGTGGATGGCCGGGTCAGGACACGGCTTTGAGGTTCTGTCGGCGTTTGGCGTCCTCGCGGCGCCGGCGCTTCTCGGCGAGCTGGTCTTGGTAGGCGGCGACGGCTGTGCGGTAGTGCTCCACGAAGCCGGGCGAGTTCAGCCGCTCGTTCTTCGGCATCGCCTTGACGGCGGCGATGGCGTCCTCGGGGGAGAGGTAGGCGGCGAGCATGGGGTTGAGCTGGTAGACGCCGGCCCGCTTTTTCTTCACCAGCTGCGCCAGGTCGAGGTCGCGGAGCGCCGCGTTCACGGCGGCCCGGCTCAGGCTGAGCATCTGCGCGAGGGTGACCTGGTCGACCTCGATTCGCCCGCCCGGCTCGCTGTGGGCGCGCATCTTCAGCAGCACGCGGTAGGCCGCGGGCAGCAGGTCCAGGTCGGCGACGATGCCTTCCGCGTTCACCGCGGCGAAATGCAGACCGCTCACTGTTCGGCCTCCTTCTCCTTCTGCTGTACCCGCTCCCGGCGGCGCTCAGCACGCATCTTCGCCCGCTCCTCACGCAGCCGCTCGATCTCCTGGCGCATCCGCTCCAGCGAGGGGAAGCGCACCAGGTCGGGCAGGCTCTCGTCCGACCGGATCTTGGCAATGGTCTCGTGCTGGTCGACCCGGATGTACTGCGCGTCCATGGTCTCCGTGCCCGGGATGAATTCGGCAACCCGGTAGGAGTACGGCGGGTTGAACTGGTAGACGCCGCGCTTCACCCGGAACACGATCCCGTGGCCCATGACTTCCTGCAGCGCCTCGTTCACCTTGGTGCGCGCGACGTCCAGGACGTGTGCCATCTCGTCCTGGGTCAGGGGGATACGCCCGCCGGCCTTCTGGCACGCGATCATTAGGAGGATCAGCCGCAACGGCAGCGCCTCGCGGAAGAACTGCGCGATGACGAGGAAGAACTCCAGGCTGTCCATGGAGAAGGCGTTCGGCTCGTCCGGCGGCCCGTAGAACTCCAGCGGCTTCCGCTCGCTGTCCAGCGTGAGCTTCCGGCCGGGGTAAGCGCGGGCGACCTCGTCCAGGTCCTTGACGGGCCGTAGCGGTTGATTCCAGGCGTCGGCCGGATCGTCGGCCAGCGGCAGCTTCGGCTGCGGCTGCGGCTGCGGCGCCCCTCGGGCCCCCGGGCGGCGGCGCTGCGGCTCTGTCGACACGAGGTTGCTCTCCAAGCTGTTGATCTCTGCGACGCGGAGCAGTATGTCACCTCCGCTTGACATGGATGTCGCTTCGACACGACATGCCGCGCAAGTTGTGTCCCCCCAGGGGGGACAGATCTCCCCCCTTGCGTCCCACGGCCCGCATGCGAGACGCATCTGTCGCCCGATGTCGCCTCCAGTTGACATGCTGCGGGAATCCATGTCGCCTCTGGTTGACATTGGACGGCCGATCTGCCCCCTCAGTCGGGACACATCGACCGCGATATGTCCCCTCACCCGGTATGTATCTCAAGATTCGCGGCTCTCTGACCTGCGGTTTCTTGATCTCGCCATATATCAGTGGCTGAGGTCACCCGCACCGTCCGCCCGGACGCTCTGTGGCTGAGGCGGCTTCGCGTGCGGGTCCTCAGTCCGGCGCGGGTCGTGGACGGCACCAGCGGCTCTGAGTCTCGGGTGGTGCCGACCGTGACGAACAAGCACCAGGAGGCGGGGGCGGCCCCCGTGGTGGGTTCCGCCGCCCGGCCCTGGGAGCCGATCGGCTCCGGTACCTCCGCACGCCGGAATTCATGCTTTCCGATATCTGAGGTACCGTTCTGTCGCGAGGGACCGCAGCTTCCCAATTCGTAATTCCTCGCGTTAGTTGGGGAGAGAAACACCCGAGCTGACCATTCATCAAATAGCGCGCCCCGCCCGGGTGGTTGGGGGTGTCCCGTGTTTCCGCCAACGGTACATGTTGTATCAACCTGATGCACGCGGTACACTGGAATCCACACGAACGAGCCCCCCACCCCTCGTAGCCAGCCCGGCCCGCGCCAGCGGGCCCCAACGGTTCTGGAGGCGCAGCCGGAAGGACCGTCAGGCGGGGGAGCGCAGCGGACCCGCCCGGAGTCCGCAGGACTCCCCAACTCCCCAATTGGAGGCCCCACTAGCCGCACGTGACACCCCCTCAGCCAGGGGCGCGCACCGCGCGACCCGCCGCGCCGCGCAGCGGCCGGCCCCACCGGATCCTGGAGCGCAGCGGAGGGATCCGCCCGTGCTCCGCACGGGCAGCGGGAGCGCAGCGACCGCCCCCCTTGCACATCGCGCAGCGATGTGGTACCCGCTCCGCGGG
>NZ_JBVKCG010000055.1:0-13230 GCF_055634995.1 Streptomyces sp. NPDC111744 | reverse complement strand
GCCACTCCTGACCCACCGCCAGATTCGCCACCCACGCCACCGCACCCGGCATCTGCAGATCACCCATGCGCGACACTCCTCACGCCAAGACGGCCACCCAGCGACTGAATACGACCATCGGACGTGGCCATCTAACGCGCCCCGACAACCCGATTCCCGCCGACCAGACCCAACCCCCGGTACCAACGCCGCTACCGAAGAGGACCGCCGAGCAGCCACACCACCCAACACCCT
The DNA here is from genome assembly GCF_055634995.1 of Streptomyces sp. NPDC111744. Classification (NCBI taxonomy): domain Bacteria; kingdom Bacillati; phylum Actinomycetota; class Actinomycetes; order Kitasatosporales; family Streptomycetaceae; genus Streptomyces; species Streptomyces sp. NPDC111744. The sequence continues at coordinate 12,996 of NZ_JBVKCG010000055.1, read as the reverse complement.
CCCCACACCAAACAACCCAGCAGGCATCCCTGCTGACCCTAAACAGCACCCACTACAAGACCCGTCGACTACAGCCAACTCCTGCCCCTCTGGGCAACCTTCTTGACCATGCTCCTGTGCCTCGGGCGGTACTCCAGTCGCTTTGGACCGGTGCTGTGGTGTGGATCCGCCGGCACGCGGGCGAACCCTTTGCACCGGTGCGTGGAGACGGAAAAGCGAGAGTCAGCAGGTGGTACAACCGGCTGTCCTGCCCTCAAGTAGGACACGAGTTCCGGCTCCGGACGACGCTCGGCCAGCCTGATGCCGATCTCGAATTTTGGCTCCGCCCGCAGTTCTGTGAATCCCTAGATCAGCGACAGGAACGCGGAATCGTTTCGGCAGCGTACTTCCTGCTGTTGCGATCAAGACGGTTGAGGATGAGCGACTCCTCCAGCATATTGGTGGTGAAAGCGATGTCGACGGCCTGCCCAGGCCGGTGCCCGAACTGCCGCAAGCAGGCCCGTCGCGTACGCAGCACGTATCAACGCACCCTGCAAGACGTGCCGTTGGGGTTGTGGCGAGTCATTATCCGGCGCGGGTGCGCCAATACATCTGCGACCGCAGGAGCTGCTCCTGTGCGACCTTCGTCGAGCAGGGAGCGGGCCTGTCCGCGCGCTACCGCCGTTCCAGCACCGGGCTGCTGGCGGGCTGGCTGCGGTCGATCGCCATCGAGCTCGGCGGCCGTCCTGCCGCATGGCTGTGCCGCCGACCGCGACTGGGTGCGGGCCGGACGCGGCGGCTCCGGCTATTGACGGCACCGGCAGTGTCGGACGTGCGCCGCGGGTGCTGGGGTGGACGAGTTCGCCTTCCGAAGGGACTGCGCCTACGGCACGTGCTGGTCGACGTCGAGGCTGGCCGGGTCGTGGACGTAGATGGCGACGTCGGCGTGTGCGCTGATCACGGCGTTGTCGTTGGAGGCGACGGAGACGGTGTGGGCACCGGTCGCGCGGGCGTGGTCGAGGCCGCCGACGTACAGTGTCCGGCTGTTGGCGGCAAGGCCGACCACGGTGTCGCGTGCCTCGATGCCATCCTCCTTCAGCTGAGCGACGGCGCTGTGCGACGACTCTCTCTCGACCACGGCGCCCTCCACGAACTCTCATCACTCGACCCACGCCCTCGGAACCACCGGCAGTCACGCCGAGACCGTCATCGTCATGCTGCTCGCGGACTGTCCCACGAGAAGGCCACCGCCTGCACTGCGGTGAGCGGCTCCTGAGCTTTGACCCCGAATCCTGGACAAGGGTTATGCGGCCGGTGAGAACGTAGTTGATGTTGTTCTGGTCGCTGCCTCGTAGGCGGTCGGGCTGCGTTGCCCGGGGCGGGAGTGACGGCGTCGGGTGTTGTAGCGGTGCAGCCAGCGGAACGCGTCGAGTCGGGCCTCGTGTTCGCTGAACCCGCTCTTCTGACCTTGGAGTGTCTCGCGTTTGAACGTTGCGTTGAAGAGCTTGGCGAGTGCGTTGTCCGCGCTGGAGCCGATCGTGCTCATGGACTGGCCGACGCCGGCTCTGCGGCAGGCGTCGGCAAACGCCCGGCCCACACCCTGCGCCGGGACCGGCTGGTGGCGGCGCTGCCGGGCCGAACATCCCCTCGCGGCGAAGACCCGGGGCCGCGTTGCCGACCTCGCTGGTATCGATCGGATCGTGCACGCGGCCGACCGTCATTCGGTGATGCACGACGCGGCGTTCGGCCTCCTGCGCTACGTCGGCGTCGAGCCGCTCATCCAGCACGAGGTCAGGGAGACCTGGACACTCATCACCCTGGTCACCGACGGCCTCGGGGTCACGGTTGTGCCCGAGCCGGTGACGGCACTGGCACTCAGCGGTGTCGTCTACCGGCCTCTACTGCCCGCGCCCCTGATCGAACTGGCCGTCGCGTGCCGTGCGGACCGCGGCGAACCCCATCCTCGCCCGGTCGAAATCATTCGGGGAATCTTCTGAGCAGTTACGGCCAAGGCGCCAAGGTCCGCAGGCGGCGGCGTTCGATGTGGCGGCACCACTGACGCGGACCAGAGCCTGCTGCAGAAGACCACGCCGGCATGGGGCCGGAGGCGTGTCGATACAACGCGGGCACGCCGAGGTGACGTCGGACCGGGCCGGCCGGTTCCTGGCGCTGGTCCGTGAGGCAAAGCGACCCGCTCCGTGGCGAGTCGCTGCCGTGTCGGGGTGAGGGCTGCGCGGCCGCTACAGAATGCCCTGGCGCAGCGCGTAGGCGACGGCGTGCACGCGGTTGCGCAGGCCGTGCCGGACGATCATTTCGTGGATGATGTATTTGACGGTTCGTTCGGAGTAGTGCAGGGCCGCGGCGATCTCCGCGGTGCTGAAACCGGCGGCCAGCTGCCGCAGTACCGCGAGCTCTCTGTCGGTGAAGGAGGACGGGTCGTCACTTCCCTCGGGAGCCTGATCGTTCCAGCGCCGGGTGCGGATCTGCTCCAGCAGTGATCCCAGCATCGACTGCGGCAGCGAGGCGGCGCCGCGCGCGACGGCGCAGAGCACCTTGCTGATGTCCGCGAGGGTGGTGTGGTCACGGGACAGGAATGCCACGAGTCCCAGCCCCACCACGCGGACGAGCTGCTGGGCCGTGGGTTTGTTGGCCACCAGGATCAGCCGCGGTGATTCGTCGGGGTTTTCCCGGCAGTAGCGCCGAAGGACCGCGAAGGTGTCCTCCGCCAGCTCGGCCGTGATGAGCAGCAGCACGTCCGGGGTCTCCTCGGCACCCGGCCCGAGCACCCGCACGCGTTCGTCAGCTGCCAGATGTGCCTCTACGCCCTGCGCAGTGAGTCTGTCCTCCGCGAGGACGACCACCTGCATGAGGGGCGACGTTCCAGAACCGCTCACCGAGCGTCCTTTCCGAGTATCCGAAATGTCTCGCATCGCGCGAGAAGCAACGACCCTTTGAGCTCGCAGCAGTCCGGTTCCCGAAGGTGTCGCCCGTGCCGTGCCGCCCGGTGGCCACTCGGCGGTCTCGCCGAGGTATCCGATCGGGCGGGACGGCAGGGGTGTCCATCGGGAACAGTCAGAGGGTCTTGATCTGGCCGCCGTCGATGACGATCTCGGCTCCGGTGATGTTGCTCGCCACCGGCGAGGCCAGGAAGAGGATGAGGTCGGCGACCTCGTGCGCCTCGGTGATCCGGCCGGAGGTGATGCCCATGCTCTGCGGCACGACCACGTCGAGCGCTTCCTGGGCGGTGACTCCGGCGGCCGCGGCGGTGGCGTCGGCGAAGCCGCCCGGGGCTGTCCAGAAGGGAGTGCGGACCGGGCCCGGGGCGATCGAGTTGACCCGGACGCCCTGCGGGGCGAACTCCTCGGACAGCGACTTGTTCAGGTTGGTCAGCGCCGCTTTGGCCGCCGAGTAGTCGACGACCATGGGGAAGGGCAACTGGGCGTTGATGGAGCTGATGTTGACGATCGACGCGTCTTCGGCCTCCAGCAGGTGCGGCAGGGCCGCGCGGCTGGCGCGGACGGCACTGAAGAAGGTCAGGCCGAAGACGTTGTGCCAGTCCTCGTCGGTGACCTTGAGGAACGACTCGCGGGGCTCGGTCGCGCCGACATTGTTGACGAGGACGTCGATCCGGCCGTGCCGTTCCACGGCCGTGCGGACCAGGGTCTCGGGGCCTTCGGCGGTGGACAGGTCGACGGATACGACGGTGACGTCGTGCGCGGCGGCCAGGGCGTCCAGTTCGGGGGTGGAGGTGCGGCTGCCCGCGACGACCTTGGCGCCTTCGCGGACCAGACCCTCGACGACGGCCAGGCCGATGCCCTTGCTGGCTCCGGTGACGACGGCGACCTTGCCCTTGAGGTGCAGTTCCATGACGTTCCTTTTCTGGATTGAGCAATACATAATCGAGGTGCGGATACATCCCGCGGGCACCGTGGGCCCGCCATGCCGTTTCGGGCCATGAGGGCCGGGCCCACATCGTCCGGTCGACCCTTCCGACGCTGCCCTTGAGGGAAGAGTAGCACTCTTTCTTGAATGTTCAATCAAGAATAAAGGTGGCGCTCGTCACCCCTTCGGGCAAGGCGCGGGCGACGGGTTCTGCCCGAACCGACCAGGTGTCGCACCCCCCCCGATGCAAGCCTTCCAACCCCTCTCTACATAACGAGAGGGTACAGATTCTGCGAGTACATAGGTGCATCAATGGATGCAAATCGCTTTCGATCCAGGTGAATAACGACCCCCTCCCCCGTCACCAGCCAGCCATGCTTACTTAACATGTAGGTAAGTGCTCCGCTCTCATCGCCGACCGTCAGGCACGGCGCAACACGCCGCGAGCACTTCCCTCGCTCACCCGCGAGGGCACCCGTGATGCAAGAGCGCCGAGATGGGGTGGATCCATGTATCCGATGCCGGTCCGCTACAACAGCGAAGAGAAGGTCCGCCACCTGCTGAAATGGGCCGCCGGATGGGGCCACGACTCCCCGGGCGAGAGCCTTTGGTCGTACTCCCTGAGGCTCGGGGGTTCCCACGCCCTGCTCAACGGATGGCTGAAGAACCCGAAGCTCCTCTCCGCACTCACGCACGAGGAACGGAACATGCTGAGCGAGGCCCGCCGCAGATCGAGCCACGCCAGAAGGGGCGTACTGACCTGAGCGGGCCGATGACGAAGGCGGACGACGCCCCGGCACAGCCGGCCCCCTCCGTCGGCCTCCCCACGCGTTCCACGGCGGCCTGGCGCCGCGATCAGTGGTGGCCGCCTGCGTGGCTGTACTCGCGGGCCGGCCGCTTGCCCTCCCTGATCGCCCGTCGCCTGGCCTCGTCCGACACGTGGGCGCCGGCCGGCGTCGCATCGCTCCTCCTCGGCAGCGCGGCCAGGTAGGAGTCACCCCGCCGGTAGACGATCGCCACGGGGCGGCCGCCGGAGTCCTCTGCACCCTCCACGGTGTAGAGCCGGTGTGAGCCGTCCTCCTCCACGACGATCAGGTCGTGTGGACCGGTGCGCGCGGCCAGGGCGGCCGCCCTGGCGGCTGTCCGTTCGTCCCACCTGCGCGCCATCACCAGCGTGGTCGCCAGCAGGGCCCGTGTCTGCTCCGCGGTGAGCGTGGCCCTCACCTCGTCGGGCAGGCGACCGCCGTCGCCGCGGATCCGTTGACGCAGTCCCGGGTCGCGGACGAAAGCGGCCGGCGCCACCCTCTCCACCTCTTCGACGTGGAACACCGCCCGCCGGTACAGCCGCGTGTCCTCCCCCAGGTCCGCACTGGCGGCGCGCAGAGCCAGATCCATCGGCTGTCCGGTGCGCTCCCCGGCCAGGCCCACCGCCGCCCAGAAACCATTGCCGTCGGCGGGACGGCCTTCCCGGGCCGGACTGCCGTCCGGTCCGGGAAGGAGCACGGCCCCCTGCCCGTCGACCCGCGGTGGGTGCAGGTCGTAGACGCGCAACCCGCCGTCGGTGTCGGTCATGGTCAGCGCGCGGTGGTCGCCGGACGCGTCGAAGGACAGGCCGTCCTCGGCGATCATGGCCCCGTGCCGCGGTTGCCACGGCGCGGTCGCGTGCGCCCGGCGCGGGTCGGCGTCCGCGGCGTCCGCCCGGACGACCGGCGCAGCTGTCTTGGGCGGGGCAGGCTTCGGCGCCTTCGTGGCCGCCGAGGGGAGCACCGGTGCCTTCAGAGGGGTGAAGGTCACCGCGTCCGGCTCCGGGGTGTCCTGGCCGCGCAGCCGGTCCTGTTCGTCGGTGGGGAGCTGGTGCCAGGCGGTGAGGCGGTCCGCGGCCCGGCGCAGCCGGACGAGATCCCGATGCAGGGCCCGGCCGTGCTCGTGCAGAGCTTGCAGGGTCTCGGTGACCTCCTCCATCGAGCCGCGTGCCTCGGCCTCGGCGGTCCGGGCCGCGGTGAGTTCGTCGGCAGCCGCTCGGCGGGCCTGCTCCAGCCTCTCCCGGGCCTGCTCGATCAGGGCGCCGCGCAGTCTGTCCCACCCCTCGTGGGCGGCCTCGGCATCGCCCTCGGCGTGCTCGCGCAGCAGCGCCACGAGCGTGTCCTGCGCCTCCCTGACCGCCGGGAGCGCGTCCACGTCGCGGCGTTCGAGTTCGTCGAGGTGGGCCCGGGCCTGGTCCAGCGCGGTCTCGCGCACGGCCCCGGCGCCGAGGCGCAGGTCCCACAGCGCCTTGTCCGAGGCGGCCAGCGCGGCGCTCGCCTGCTTGACGGCATCCCACGCCTGCCTGGCCGGGGCGGGATGGTTGGTGTCGGTGAGCAGCCCGAGCCGGCGAGCGACATCCTCACGCACCCATGCCAGGGCCACGGTGTCGGTCTCCATCGCCAGCGGCTCCCGCCGTGCCAGGTGGAGGGCGCCCCGGACGGCCGCCATCACGGCCCCGTCCTTCACGTCGTGGTGGGCCTGCGCGACACTCAGCCACCGCACCGGCAGGGCGAAGAGATAGGCACGCGGCTTGTTGTCCGGTTTCACGTTCACCGAGCCCTGCCCGTCGAGCGACAGCCCCACGGACTTCGATTCGGCCGCCGGGGCGCTCGCGTTGCCGCCCTCCTGGGCCGAACCGGCCGCCGTCGGACCGGCCGGTCCGGCGTCTATCCCGTGCTCGGACGTGCCCGCGTGGGCGAACGTGGACGCACTGCCGTGGGCACTCTGGCGGGGGCTCTCGAACTTCACGCCGTCCGCCACCGTCAGCAGCCGTGCTCCGGAGAAGTCCGGCCTGGAGTACAGGTCGAGACGGCCGCTGACGCCTCCGAAGAAGCCGTGCCATTCCAGCCCCGCCACCTGGTAGCCGTCGGCCGTCAGCGTCTGCGCGAAGAAGGCCGTCAGCGCCATGGCGGACGTACCGGCCTCTAGGTTCTCCCGCGCTCCGGTGCCGATCTTGGTGAGAGGCGTGTCCTGGGCCCGCGCGAGCAGGCCCTCGTCGTGGATCTCGACGTTCCTCGGCAGCGCGATAGTGGAGTCGTACGCGGCGCCCAGGGCAAGGATGTTCGCGGAGTGCAGTTCCTCCAGGCCGAAGAAGCCGCGGACCGCGAAACCCTCGGCCGGCATCGCGAAGGGCCGAACGCCGCCCTCGTCGCCGCCGTGTGCGACATCCTGCCAGCCGCGCGCGCCCATCACCGCCGGCAACGCCACTCGGCGGGTCCGGCCCGGCGGGACCAGCTCGGTGGGAGCCAGCGGATCGTTCTCCCTGGCGGAATCGGGGCCGGTCCACATCAGGCTGAGCGGCAGGTGCTTGTGCAGGAGCCCGCCCAGCCCGTGGACCGTGTGCGACGTGGCCTCAGCCGTGTCCTCGTCACCGGAGATCCGCACGTCGACCTGCACGTCGTACTCCTGCGCGATCGCGGCGTGCAGGTGGTCGGCGTAGGTCACGATCGTTCCGAAGCCGGTGGAATCGCTCTGCGTCTCTCCTGTCGCCCATGCCGTCGAAGCCGTCTGCGAATAGGCGGGTCCCGCCGAGCTGACCGTGGGATTGCCGGTGTCGGCGCGCTCCGCCATGGTGAGGCCGATCGCCAGTCGTGCGCTACGGCCACGACTGTGCTGCACCGTCTCCGTCGCCTGCAGCTGCTCCTCCAGTTCCACGCCGTGGTCCAGGCCGTGGAAGTGGCGGTTCGCCGTAGGGATCAGCTGCACCCGGAGCTGCACTTCGCGTGAACGGATCCAGGTCCGAAGCGTCTCGGAACCCCAGCGGCCGAGCCGCGCGGGAATCGCCACGCCCGGACCCGCCATCTCGTTGTTCAGGGCACGGATCACCCGCCCGGACACCAGTTGGCGCAAGTGCTCGAAGTCGTTGTCCGACAGGCCCAGCGGGCGCAGCCGCTCCTCGAGCCGGCTCAGTGCGGCCGCGGGGTTGAGGGAGTTGACCGGCCAGCCGCCGAACTGGACCTGGCGCAGCCACGGCAGCTCCGTCCACGCGAGCTCGTCGTAGCGGGGCACCGCGCCGTAACCGTCCCTCACCAGTTCCAGCTCGTACGCGGCCTTGCCGGGAATGACGCCGACCCATCGCGACAGACGTTTCTCGCCGTAGGCGTCGGACAGCGACGTGGGCACCAGGGCGCCGTGCGCACCCTTGCCGAGTCTGCTGGAGGCCGCCGCGTACGCGTGCTCCACCGGCGCGCTCACCACGACCTGGTAGCCGCCCACGTCCTTGCGGTTGATCGTCCAGGTGGCGTTCCGCTGGACGAACCCGGACTTCGTCGTGCTGATGCGGACCCCGAGATGAAGACCGACGGTACTCGCGACCCGGGCGTCCGTGAGGGACGTCAGCTGGTTGATACGGCCGCCGAAGTCCATCGTCCTGGTCTCGGCCCTGCGGCCCCATTCCAGCACCGACGCGCTGGCCGCCGCTTCGACCTCCATCTTCATCAGTCGGGTGAGGGCGGTCAGACCCGGCAGGTGCGCTGTCGCCGCCTCGATCAGCCTGGTGCGGTAGGCGAACATGGTGGTCCGGTCGAGGTACGAAGCCTCGCTGAGCAGGGTCCAGTGCCCGCCCAGGGGCGCGGAGGTCGTGCCGAAGTTCGCGATCCGGCTCTCGAGCAGCACCGGCAGTTCCGTCTCCTTGCCGTCGTCGGCACGGAACTGCCATGAACCGCCCGACGCCCGGTTCAGTACCGTTCGGGCCATGTCGAGCAGCTGCGGGCCGTCCGTGACGTCGATCGTGGTGTGCGGATAGCTCAGCACCGACCGGGGACGCTCCGTGTCGGAGTTCGTGTCCCGCGCGGCCACCCCGTCCAGCCACGACCGAGTTCCCAGCGCCATGGCACGGGCGTCCGCGGCGGTCATGACCTCCGCCCGATGCTGCACGGCCCGTTCGAGACCGGCGGTACCGGTGTACTCGACCGGCACGCTCAGCACCACTTCTCCCCACTCCGCGGTCTGGTCGCCGCCCGGCGCTCCCGGTCCGATCAGCGTCCTGGCCCGGTCCGTGGAGACGAACGCCTGCGTACCCAGCAGATATCCGGACGGCACGCCGCGCATCCACTGCCGCGGCCGCCAGTGGCCGCCGCTCTCGACCGTGAACCGCACGCCGTAGCGGTACCAGTCCGCACCGCCCGTGGTGATCGAGGTGACCTCGTCCCCGCCCGACAGGGCATAGCCGCTCTCCGACTGCGTCCTTTGGCCATAACGCACGCCGACGACAGCGGTCTCCGAGTGCAACGGCATGCCGGCGGTGCCGGCGGCCCCGTCGCGCAGGGACACCGCGCCTTCGACGCCGACCTGCCAGGAACGGCCGCTGCCACGCTGACCGCTGAGGCTGTCGCTGCCGGGCGCGCTGAAACGGCCGCGTTGTTCCGTCCTCCTGCCGAGGTACTCCCTGTCGTGCAACTCCGCACGGACCCGTACGTCGATGTGCCTGCGTCCCAGAGGAGTCCATTGGGCCAGCCCGATCCGCAGGCCCGTGTCCAGCATCGAGCCCAGGTTCGACGCCATGCTCTGATGGGACAGCCGGTCGTACACCTCACGCGTGTTGTGGAGCACGGTCAGGAAGTGATCGGCGCTGCTCCATCGGGGATTTCCGGGATACAGCTCGGACAGCGATGCCACCAAGCCGGGGTAGTCGCCACCGAGTCGGCTCAGCACGCTCTCCGCGAAGAACGTGGCCGGCCGCGCCTGACCGCGGTCGCCCTGCCCCGGGCCGCCTTCCGGAAAGCTCACCTCGTGCACGCGGCTCACCCCGAGCGAACGCTCCGTGACGAGCAAGGGGACCGGCGTCGGTCCCTGCTCCCCCGGGCCGCGCGAGGGACCCCGCCCGGCCAGACGCTGCACCTCCCCCTCGGACAGCCGCACCAGCGCCCACACCCGGCTGGTCTCGCTCGGCTGCCGCTGCGGTTGGTTCTTCCGCAGGGTCCGATGGCCCGAAGCGCCCTGGTCGGGCGGAGCCCCCGCCCGACCGTGCACCTGGGCGGGACCGGTCATCACAAGATTCTGCTCCAGCAGATACAGCGCAGTGGGGGCGCCCTTCTTCTGCGCACCGACCTTGATCCCGGCGGTGTTCCCCAAGGCGGTGGTGCGGGACACGGACGCTCCGTAGCGGCCGTTGAGCCCCGCCTGGATGCGCAGCTTGGCGCCGTTCGGAACCGAGGCGTGGAAGCCTGGCCCGGCGGCCCCGCCGAGCTCGACGCTGCGCGTCACCCCCGCCGCCCGCTCGCTGCGTACCACCGACTGCGCGATGTCGCGGATCTCCGCGGCCGACGTCATGTCACCGATCCGCACCAGCCGCTGGGGGACGACTTCCATCCGCAGCAAGCCCAGCGGATCCGTGCCGTGCGCACCGCCGTACAGCACCTGACTCGTCACCGGCCCCATGAGCAGGGCGCGCATGCTCCGCCGCAGGGCAGCGGGTGAGACGAACTCGGTGACCTGCTCGGCTCCCTTCGCTCCGGCCTCCAAGCCCATCACCGCGAGCGCCGTGTCTGCGACGGGCTCCAGGAGGACGACGCCCTCGACACTCACCTCGTGGAAGCGGGCGGCGCCGTTGGTGAGATCGATCGTCTGCGGGAAGGCCGAGCCGGTCTCGGATGCCGCGGCGGTGAGCGAGTCCGCGAGGCGCAGGCTGAGGCCGTCACGGACCGCGAACCGCAACTCCCCAGCCTCCCGATGCGGCCCGTCCCCCACAACCGGCCGTCCGTTCAGCCCGACTTGGCGGCCGGAGCCGTCCGTGATCCAGAACGCGTAGCCCAGTGCGTCCAGATGGACGTGCGAGCCATCCGTACTGCGCGTCTCGGTCTGGTTCATCACCTGGTGCTGCAGGGTGTGCCGTGCCGACTTGCCCCAGGCGATCTTGATGAAGCCGTGGAACCAGCCGGCGGCGACCCCGCTGGCAGGTCCCAGAGCCGTGGACAGCCCCAGGCCCCACGAGGTCCCGTTGACCCGGGTACGGCCACCGCCCTGGACGAGCCGCTGCGCGGCGTCGATCTTGGTGGGGTTGTCCAGCCACCGCTCCTGCTCGCCGTACGGCCGTGTGGTCACCCATAGCCTCCGCGACTGTCCGCCGGCTGTCTCGTAGGGGAACGACCTGACGACGCCGACGAACTCTCTCGGGTCCTCGCCCAGAGCGCGCAGCAGTTGACGCAGCAGGGGCGGACCCTTGCGCGCATCGAGCCCCTTGTCCGGCGCGGGACGGACCGCGGCGTTCGGCTCCAGCCAGCCGCCGACCTCCGCCACGACCAGCTCGGCACCGCGCACTTCGTGCCGGCCCGCACCGAGCACGATCCGCGGGGCCGACTCTCCCGTCATATAGGCAGGCAGCCGGGAGCCGTCACTGAACGGCACCGGCCCGGTGACCTCCGGTGGAGGAGGGAGCTCGCGGTCGATCCGCGGCGGTCGGCGCTGATCCAGATCCGCTCCGACCGACACCAGCCGGGGTGCGTTCGCGACAGCGCGCGGAGGATGCGGCCCGGGCGCGCCGCCGGAGGACGGTCCCTCCTTCGAGGTCCCTGCCAGGTCGCCCCGCCCGGTGGACGAGGACCCGGCTTCCGTACGGTCCGTACGCGCACCCCCGCGCACACCCGCGAACTCCACTCCCTTGAGACGCCGTGCCGTGGCCTCCGCCCGCGCCTTCATGTCCATGCGGGTGAAGGCGGCCCCCCGCGTGTGTTCCAGCGCCTGGACCGCCGCCCACACGCGTTCCTCCGAGACATCGCCGGTTCCGAGCCGTGCCAGGTGCCCGTTCACCCATCCCAGAAAATCCTCCGGAACGACAGTGTCGCGGACGGCGATGACCGCGCGGCCGGTCGCCGGGGCGTCCGCGCCGGCCGGCTCGAGCACGACTCGGCTCTTCAACCGGGATGCGTGGTCCGGCAGGCGGGCGTCGAGGCTCCGCTCGAAGGCGGCACGGATCCGCTCGACCCATACGGTGCTGCTCCGCAGGGAACGTCCGAAGTGGGGCTGGCCTGCGACGGCCGCCGGACGGTGGACGGTGTACGTCACTTCCGGCAGCGGCCGGCCGGTCCTGTCCCTCTCCATCGCCTCATGTGCCACTTCGGCGGCCAGCGTGTCGATGCGCGCGATCTGGTCGGATCCGGGACTCGCGTTGAGCAGGTCGAGTTCGAGGGCGAGCGGACGCGACGCGTCGGCAGCCTCGGCAGGGCGGCCCGAGTCGCCGAGAGAGTGCTGCTGCGGAACCGTCCGCGCCGGGTTCGCCCACACAGCCGTGATCGGGTGAGCCTCGCGTGCCAATACCGCGTGCGTTCCCGACACCGCCGAAGGTGTCGTACCGCTGTGCGTGAGCGGTGGGGTCGTCCCCGTCCATACGTCCGCCGCGGGCCGCGTGATCGGGTCGTGGGGCTCGATACCCGTGATCCCGGTGTGGCGTGTGAGCGTGGTGGCGGTGGTCGTGGGGCGGTCGCCGACCTGTGTGACATCGGTGATGGAGGAGATTGCCGGTGCGGGGCGTCGAAGGACGGTGGTGATGCCGGCCAGGCCGCCCTCGGGCGTGGATATTACCTTCGTGCGAGGGGCGGGTCCAGGTGTGGAGACGGTGGTGGTGCGGTCCGGGCCGGTGGCCGACCGGTCGGTCCCCGACGTGAGGTCGTTGCGGACGCCTGCACGCACTTCCGTGCCGGCGCCGGTGGTGGCAGTGGCGGTGGCCGGGCCGTCGGCGCGGTAGACGACGTTCTGCAGGTCCAGTTCGTCCACGGTGAAGGTGCGAGCCTCGGTGCCGAGGGAGGCGCCCGGCCAGGCACCGTCCGTGGGGGTGTCCCGCCCCGTGCGCACCGACGGCCCGGTGGTGGTGCGGGCGGCCGTCGTCGCGGTGGTGGGGGTGGCGTGGTTGCGGGCCGTGTTGAGGTCGTTGCTCGCGCTCGCGCCGACGGCGGTCGCGCGCAGGATGGTGGCCTTGACCGTATTCAGGCCCAAGGTGTCCTTCTGCCTCATCTGCCGGGTCAGACCGATGTCCGCACCCGACCCGGCGTGAGCGCTGCCGGTGCGGAAACCGCCCGTACTCCTGCCACGGCCTGCGGTGGCGCCTGCCGTGCCGGCGCTCCCGGAACTCCCGGTCGCGCCGTCGGCATCGTCGCTGTCATCACTGTCGTGGAGGGC
>NZ_JBVKCG010000054.1:0-14759 GCF_055634995.1 Streptomyces sp. NPDC111744 | reverse complement strand
TGTCCCAGGTGGTCTCGGACACAGGCATACGGCGGTCGGCAGACGGCGGGCCGGCCTCACGTCCGGCAACCGTCCGGGGCGGACGACGGCCCCGTTGCGCACCGATCCGGCCATGCCATAGCGCTCCGGCACTGTCACCCCGGCTGACCCAGTAGGGGGAATCGCACGCCCCCCGGGCGCGAGCGGTGGCTGAAAGCCGGCGATGACCGTGAGACTCGCAGGTGGACCTGTGCTCGTCGTCCGCGGCGGGGTACCCGCCGGCGCACGAGTCGCCCTGCCCCAGGAGGCACCCCCCATGACTTTCAATCCGCTCGAGCAGCGCGGTATCCCGCTGGACCGTCAGGTGCGCAGTTGGCGTGAGCTGAACGTGCAGCCGATCGACCCCGACCGGTGTGACCCGTACACCCGGTGCCGGATCATCACGATGAACGGGATCGAGGTGGAGGCCATCCTCTTCAGCCACCAGCTCGCTCGCAATACGGCCGACCCGGAGGTCAAACGGCAGCTGGCGCGGACGCGGTACATCGAGGCGCAGCAGCAGAAGGTGGTGAACTGGCTGCTGCCGGGCGTCTCCTCGGTCCTGGAGACGACGATCGCCTACGAGCAGGTCGCCGTGGACCTGACGGCGTGGGTCGCGCGGATGGAGCCCGATCCGTACCTGAAGCAGGCGTACCAGTTCGGTGTGCTGGAGGACTTCGACCACCTGTACCGGTACGCCAACCTGTACGAGATGATCGAGCACCGCAAGGCGGAGTCGATCGTGGACAACCTCACCGAGGTGATGCCGGGCCGGCCGACGAGGTTCCACCACCGCGATCCGGTCGACAACGTCCGCGACCCGTACGACAAGGACGCCACGAACCCCCTGTCGAAACTGCACGCGTTGACGATCATGTCGGCCGAGCAGCAGACGATGAACTTCTACATGAACACCGGCCCCACCTACATGGAGCCGATCGCCCGCCGGCTCTACCAGGAGATCGGACTCATCGAGGAAGAGCACGTCACCCACTACGAGTCCCTCGTGGACCCGGGCGAGACGTGGTGGGAGCAGCTGGTCAACCACGAGTACAACGAGTGCTACCTGTACTACTCCTTCATGGAGCAGGAGAGCGACCCCAGGGTCAAGGCGATCTGGGAGCTGCACCTGAACATGGAGCTGGAGCACCTGCACACCGCCTGTGATCTGATGCGCCGGCACGACGGGCGCGAGCCGCAGGAGGTCCTGGCCCCGGAGCTGCCAGGCGTGCTCACCTTCGAGCCGAACAAGCAGTACCTGCGCGAACTGCTGGACACCCAGATGGACCTCACAACCCTCGGCGCCGGCTACGTGCGCGAGGCACACGAGCGGTTCGAGAAGATGCAGGAGCAGATCCACGGCGGCGAAGCCCCGCCGAGCGACCGGGTCATGACCGAGCACGACGAGATGTTCGGCCGCGAGTACCGGGTCCAGTCCGAGGGCGAGTACCCCAACCCCGCGCAGCGCGAGAAGTGAGGCCGCCGCACATGTCCGAACTCCAGACAACTCAGGCCGGCGACGACCAAGCCCCCGACATCGACGTTGTCGCTCTGCTGATGCGCCAGCACGGCGACATCCGCAACCTCTTCGACGAGGTCGAGCAGAGCCGGGGTGTGGAACGCCGGGACGCTTTCCGTCGCCTCGTACGGCTCCTGGCCGTGCACGAGACCGCCGAGGAGGAGGTCGTCCACCCGTTCGTCCGCAGGGCGGTCGAGGGCGGCGAGCAGGTCGTGAAGGATCGCCTGGCGGAGGAGAAGTCGGCGAAGGAGACCCTCGCGGCCCTGGACGACATGGACACCGACGACCCGAAGTTCATGCCCCGGCTCAGGCAACTGCGCACCGAGGTGCAGGAGCACGCGCGGGCGGAGGAGCGCTACGAGTTCTCCCACCTGCGCCGCAGCACCGACGTCACCAACCTCGCCACCATGGCCAAGGCCGTCAAAGCGGCCGAGGCGATGGCTCCCACGCGGCCCCACCCCGGGGTCCAGTCAGCCACCGCCAACGTGGCGCTCGGCCCGGTAGCCGCACTCATGGACCGCACCAAGGACGCCGTCCGCAAGGCCATGGGGGAGAACTGACATACCGGAGCCGTGAAGTCGGGCCGCCTCAAGAATGCCAAGGGGGGCTCAAGGACTGCCAGCCGGTATACGCCGAACGCGACAGCCAGCCGCGTCACGAGACAGGGCTGCAACGGGCCGGCGCTCAGAAGTGAGTCTCCGGGCCACCACTCAGCGATCGACGCATGGGATCCGGGTGACATCTTGCTCGGCGAAGACCTGCTGGGACGGTACGAGCACGAGCGGATGAACCGGATCTCGGTGGAACCACTCGACGCCCGCTCACTTTCCGCCGTCTGCTCCGTAGGCGTGCCCGCGGGGCAGGGGACCGAAGCCGGCGTGGCGGCCGGGGCGGGCGGCAGCGTGGCGCTGCCCAGGGCCTGGCCCACTGCGGGCGGCGAGGGCGTCGGCGACGGCACCGGTGGTGAAGGCGTAGACGGCCTTGTGGAGAAGGTCCACGGCGAGCTCCTGGCGGGGCCAGGTGGCCGGTGGGGCGCCGACGCCGGTCGCATTTTCGAGGATCTGGTCGCTGGTGAGGCGGACGACGGTGAACTTGGCAGAGGCGATCGCTCCACGCAGTCCGGTCTGCGCCATGATCGACCGCAGCACTCCGAGAAGGGCTGCCTGGCCGTAGTGCATGGCCCAGTTGACCGGCAGCGGCTGTCTGCCGGAACGTTCGGGCAGACCGGTCAGCCGCTGGAGAACCCGCGCGGGCACATGGGAGTCGGGCCGGCCGGTGACGGCCTGCTCGATCTTCTCACCGAAAGTCATCACAACCCCTCCGGCGGTGCCGGCGAGCAGTCCCTGCCACAGTGCGCGCTTGAGCATGCCCCGGCGGGTACCCGCTACCACCGCCTTCACCCACGCGGTCGGTGCCCCGCACCAAGCGGACGCCCAGAAAAACCAATCGGCCGCGGTCGACCGCCTCTGCCCAGGGCAGGGATTCCGCCCACGCTCCGATGTGCCCCCGCCGGTGTGGCACCGGCCGTCCACGCGGCCCGCCGCGACCGGGCGCGGAGCACGCCTTGCCGCTCCCGCATGTCCGTCCCCGGCCCAGCTCCGGGCCGAGGACTGCAGACCCACCGCGGTCCGGTGAAGGGTCACTCGCCGGTTGTCTTCTCGACGAGCGCGCTGTAGGCCAGTTGCAGCGTGTCCGCGCCAGCCAGAGCGGCGAGCGCGCCCATGGTGGTGCGTGTCGCGCGCGGCCAGAGCAGTTGGCCGGCGGTCAGGGTGGAGACCACCCAGACGCTCATGCAGAAGGGGCAGGTGGCCAGTTCACCGACGGTGTGCTTGGCATCCTCGGACTGTGCCTCCTCGTGCACTTCGGCCGGGCCCTGCGGGGCGACGTACCGGGTGAAGGGGGCGCGCAGCGGGCTGGTCACCGATGCCTTGGTCAGCAGCCGGCTGAGCCGGAAGGTGGCGACCGAGGTCAGGACCACGTCCCACGGCTCGGGCCGGTTGGGCAGCGGCCGGCCGCGGAGGCGTACGGCTGCGGCCCAGGCCGTCGTATAGGTGGCGAAGGCCGCCATGGCTGCGAGGTAGCCGCCCAGCGGCCGGTCGCGCCCTGCCGCGTACTCCCTTCCGGTCCGCTGCAGCAGCCGGTGCAGACGTCGTGCCAGGCGGCTGTCAGCTGCGCTGTTCATGGGTTCCCGTCTCCGTACGCCGTTGCCCCTCGCCGGCCTCGCCCGGCGCCTGTCCGTCCGGGTCCTGTTGGCGCAGACGTATCTCGACGTGTCCGTCGGCGATCCGGGTCTCGAAGGACGGCTGGGGGTGCGGTGGCCGGGCCGCGGACGTTCCAGCCGTCCGAGAGCCGGAAGACACCGCCGTGCCATGGACACTGGACGCATCCGTCACTGACCGTGCCCTCGGAGAGCGGACCGGCGAGGTGGCTGCACCGCTCGGCCAGGGCGTGGATCTGCCCTCCGGTTTCCCGGACGACCAGGACCGGGACGTCGTCCACGCTGCGCCGCACCGGCTGGTCGACCGGGAAGTCCGCCACGGCTCCGATCCGGTGCCAGCCCTGGGTGACGACGTGCGGGACCTCTTCGGCGTGGTTGGCGCCGGATGCCTGGCGGTAGGCCAGGTGACCGCCCGGCATGCCGCCGAGGGCGACCGCCGTCAGTCCCAGGAAGCCGTAGGTCGGGCCTGCCGTGTGCTGGCCCTTCACGCGGCTGATGCGCGAGGCGGCGTACAGGCCGACGGCCGCCGAGTTGGTGAGGGCGTGCACCAGTCCGACGCGCTGCTGCTGGCGGTGCAGCTCCGCCCAGTCGACCCAGCCCGCGAGGGCTGCGGGTGCGGCGAAGGCCAGGCCGACGCCGACCAGCAGGCCCGCCTCGCGGGAGCGGCCGGGGTACAGGTCCAGTACCGCCGCCGACAGCCAGCTGCCGATCGGTACCTGCACCATCAGGGGATGCACCGGGTGCCCCAGCCACCTTCCGTGGAGTAGCTCCCGCCCGTCGCCGAGCGGCAGAGTCCGCACCGCCTTGCGGACCGTGTCGATCACCGCATCGGCCCTCAGCTCCCGCTCCAGGCGGTCCAGCAGCCGCAGGGCTCGGCTCTTCCGCATCTGGCTGCGGCGGCGTGGCGTAGTGCTCATGGTCGGCCGGGTCCCCGCCCGCTCCGACGGCAAACAGGAGCCGGGGCGTTCCGGTGGACCACGGTCAGCCGCCCGGCCTGATCACCGCGCGCACGCAGCCGTCCGTCTTGTCCTTGAACATCTCGTAGGCCCTCGGTGCTTCGTCCAGGGGGACGGTGTGGGTGGCCAGGTGGGCCGTGCTCAGCTCGCCGGCCGCCAGCCGGTCCAGCAGCTTGGCAATGTAGCGCTGACCGTGCTGCTGGGCGCCCCGCACGGTCAGGCCCTTGTTGATCACGGCTCCGAGGGGGAACTTGTCGACGGCGCCGGCGAACACACCAAGAATGAAGACCGTGCCGCCCTTGCGGCAGGCGTGGACGGCTTGTCGTACGGCGGTGGGACGGTCGGTCTGGAGCCGCAGCTGCTGCTTGACTTGGTCGTAGAGGTGCACGGGGCTGTCGCTGTGGGCTTCCATGCCGACGGCCTCGATGCACACGTCCGGGCCGCGGCCGCCGGTGCGCTCGCGCAGTTCAGCCCCGACGTCGGTGGCCGTGTAGTCGATGACCTCGCTGCCGATGTGCCGCTCGGTCATCTCCAGGCGTTCGGAGATCCGGTCGATGGAGATCACGCGTTCCGCGCCGAGCAGGATCGCGGCGCGCGCCGCCATCTGGCCGACGGCCCCGCAACCCAACACGGCGACCACGTCGCCGGTCTTCACCCCGGCCAGGTCGGCGCCCATCCAGCCGGTGGGCACCGAGTCGGACACGAACATGGCGCTGGTGTCGTCGACGGCCTCCGGGACGGGGAAGGCGCCGTAGTCGGCGAAGGGGACGCGCACGTACTCGGCGTGGCTGCCGCGCAGCCCGCCCATGGCGTGGGAGAAGCCGAAGATGCCGCCGGTGTCTGCGCCGAACAGGGCCTGCCCGATGCCGGGATTGGTGTTGGTGTTGTCGCACAGGGACCACAGGTCGTGGGCGCAGTACCAGCAGCGGCCACAGCCGACGAACGAGCAGACCACCACCCGGTCGCCCACCTTGTGCCGGCGCACGCCCGACCCAACCTCGACGACCTCGCCGAGGAACTCGTGCCCGATGACGTCCCCGGACCGCCTGAACGGGATGTACCCGCCGATGAGATGGAGATCCGAGCGGCAGGTGGTGCCCGCGATCAGCCGTACGATCACGTCCTGGTCGTTGCGCAGGCCAGGATCGGGCACCTGCTCGACGGACAGCTTGTTGACGCCTTCCGGGCGCGAGAGAAGTCCTGGCAACGGGGATGTGGCTTACCTCCACTGGCGGGCCTCCGGCCTTGGTGCAAGCCTAGGAACCTCCGGGGCCCCGGCCCAGGCCCGTGGTCCGGCTCGGGACCCGGGTTACCGGCGGTGGGCCGCTCATGCGGTTTGCCATGGCACCGGTGGGTTACCCCGAGTTGGCCGCGGGCTGATGCCGGTGATACAGGGAAGCCTGCGGTGACAGTCTTCGGGTGCGCGGGAGAGTGCTTGTGAACGACATCCCTGTTGCCGCCGGCTCGTGTCCCGTCATGGTCCTGGCGCGTGCCGCGTCAGAGGGAGACCTGTCGGCGGCGCGGGCCCAGATGGGTTTTTCGCTGGCCTGGCACATCGTGGTGGCCTGCCTCGGGGTGGGCCTGCCAGCGCTGACTCTTCTCACGGAGTGGCTGGGTGTCCGCAGGAACGATCCGGCGTTGAAACTGCTGGCGCGGCGCTGGGCGCGGGCCATGGGCGTGCTGTTCGCCGTGGGCGCGGTGTCCGGCACGATTCTCAGTTTCGAGATGGGGCTGCTGTGGCCGGGGCTGATGGGGCGCTTCGGCCAGGTGATCGGGCTGCCCTTCGCCCTGGAGGGCATCGCCTTCTTCATCGAGGCGATCTTCCTCGGCATCTATCTGTACGCCTGGGACCGGCTGTCGCCCCGCAGGCATCTGCTCACGGGGATTCCCATCGTGATCGCGGGCACCGCGTCGGCGTTCTTCGTCGTCTGCGCCAACGCGTGGATGAACCAGCCCCGCGGCTTCACGCTGCGCGACGGCAAGGTAGTCCACGTGGACCCCTGGGCGGCCATGCTGAACCCGGCGAGCCCGCCGCAGACGGTGCACATGATCCTCGCCGCGTTCATGGTGTCCTCGTTCCTGACCGCTGCCGTGTACGCGGTCGCCCTGCTGCGGGGGCGCCGCGACGCTTACCACAAGGCCGGCCTCGCCATTCCGTTCACCGTCGGCGCGGTGGTCGCCCCCTTCCAGATCGTGGTGGGCGACTGGGCCGCCCGTTTCCTGGCCGACTACCAGCCGGTGAAACTGGCGGCCATCGAGGGCGTGTACCGCACCGGCTCCCACGTGCCGCTGACCGTCGGCGGCGTCGCGGGGCAGGACGGACTGAAGTACGGCCTGGAGATCCCCGACGGCCTTTCCCTGCTGGTCGGGTACCGGCCAAACACGGTCGTGAAAGGACTGGACACGGTGCCCCGCGGCCAGTGGCCCGCCGTCACCGGCGTCCACTGGGCCTTCGACCTCATGGTGGCCGTCGGGTTCTTCCTGCTGGCCCTCGGCCTGTGGCTGCTGCTGGCGTGGTGGCGCACCCGGCGCTCGGACGGCGAGCTCCTCGACCGGCGTGGCAGCCGTCTGCTGCTGATGCTCGTCGCGCTCGCCGGCCCGGCGTCCGTGGTGGCGCTGGAGAGCGGCTGGAGCGTCACCGAACTGGGCCGGCAGCCGTGGATCGTCTGGGGCGTGATGAGCGTACGGGACGCCGTGAACCCCGCGCCCGGCCTGATGGCGGGTCTGTGGCTGGTGCTGGTGGTGTACGCCGCCATGACCGTCGCCACGGTGTACGTGCTGCGCCGCCTCGCTCGTGCGACGGCCGTTCCGGCCGCGCCGCAGGAAGCGGACGTGCGGGGGTACCCCGTGGTCTGACGGGACGGCCCCTCGTCCCGGTTCCGCCCCACCGCCCAGCGAACCGAAGCCGTCCTTGGAGGCACCGTGCTCGCCGACACCGCCCTCGCCGTCATGTGGGTCGGACTGACCTGTTACGCCCTATTCGGAGGCGCCGACTTCGGCGCCGGTGTGTGGGACCTGCTCGCCGGGGGCGCACGCCGGGGCGAGGCGCAGCGCCGGCTCATCGAGCACAGCATCGGCCCGATCTGGGAAGCGAACCACGTCTGGCTCATCTTCGTGATCGTGCTGCTCTGGTCCGGTTTCTCACCGGTGTTCGCCGCCGTGATGTCCACCCTCTACCTGCCGCTCACCCTGGCCGCCCTCGGCATCATCGCCCGCGGCGCTGCCTTCGCCTTCCGTAAGGCCAGCACCGAGCTGTGGCAGCGCCGGCTCTTCGGTGCGTGCTTCGCCATCTCCTCATTGGTCACCCCCTTCTTCCTCGGCGCCGTCGCCGGCGCGGTCGCCTCGGGACGGGTGCCGGCCGGCCTCGCCGAGGGGAACGTGCTCACCAGCTGGCTCAACCCCACTTCCGCGCTCGGCGGTGTCCTGGCCGTCCTGACCTGCGCGCATCTCGCCGCCGTCTACCTCTGCGCGGACGCCGACCGCGAGGACGACGCGGAACTGGCGCGCACCTTCGCCCGGCGTGCCGTGGCCAGCGGACTGGCGAGCGGAGCAGTCGCCCTGGTCGGCATCGCCGTGCTGCGCGCCGACGCTCCCCAGTTGTTCCACGGACTCACCCACCGGGCGCTGCCGCTGGTCGTTCTGAGCGCGATCAGCGGTGTCGCGGGCCTCGGCCTGCTGACGCGGCGACGTTACGTCGCGGCCCGGGCAGCGGCCGCGCTGGCCGTCGCCGCGATCCTGTGGGCCTGGGGCGCGGCGCAGTACCCGGCCATGCTGGTCGGCAGCCTCACCGTGGACCAGGCCGCCTCCCAGCCCGCCGTGCTCTCCGCCTGCCTCATCGCCCTCGCCGGCGGCGCGGTGCTGCTGATCCCGGCCCTGTGGCTGCTATACGGCACCTTCCAGCGGTCGCACACGGACCAAGCGCGCCAGGCGCACAGCCACCGTACGTCGTCATGAAGCCGTCAAGCCCGTCTAAGGCGTCGTAGCCGTGGGATCCGGTGTCGCGGTCGTCGGCGAGCAGCTCAGCTGGTTCCAGGACGAGGAGGACCTCCTCCTCCCCCGGTTGCAGGACGCGGTGGACACCGCCCGGCTACGCACCCTCGGCACCACCTGGGCGGCGGTACGCCAGACCGCCCCGACGCATCCGCACCCCGTCATCCCCCGCCGGCCTCCCGGGAACGCCCTGCTGGGTGTACCGCTCAGCGTCTACGACCGTGTGCGGGACGCCCTGGGCATCGGTAGCTCCGAGTCACGACGAGGGAGGTGATCGCGCCCTCGCCGAGCAGCTCGCTGCGCCCGCGTGGGCGTCGCCGCATGGCACTACCCCGCCAGCTCCCTGTTGACGCGGGAGCTGACGCGGTTTCGCTCCCTGTCACCACACCATGTCAGCGAGAGCGATGGAATACCACGAGCCGTTAGTAGACCACGCAGAACCATCCCCGGGGCTCCTGCAAACCACACCGATGCGCAGTGTGGCCACCCAGTTGTGACGCCCATCCGCTAGCCGAGGCGGCGGCCGCGGCCTGGAGCCGTGCTGCCGCGGTTATCTTCGACCAATCAGCCGCGGACGATGTTCTGAGCCGCGGTCCCTTCCGGCCCTGTCCGATGTCGAAGGTGACGTGTTCCCCTTCGGTCAGTTCGCGGTAGCCGGTGCCTTTGATCTCGGAGTCGTGCGCGAAGATCGACGCTGTTCCAGCTCCCGACAGCGGGAGCCGCAATGGGAGTGCCCGGAGCCAGTGGGTTCATAGCTTCCGAGAGGGTCCGGTGCGGCCGTCTGCGAGACGCCTTCCACCATGTGGCCGTAGGGCGACACGTCATCTGCCGACAGCGGCATCCATACGAATCCCGGAAGCCGCCCAGAGGGCGCTCTTCGCTGACAGCAGCAGCTGCAACGGCCGACGTTGCGCAGCACTTGCTCGGCCAGCGGGACGCTTCACCAGTATCGCAGCAGGGTTGCGCCTTCGGTGGCTTCCGTTTGCCGGACGACTTCGACGTGGGCGGGGCCGGTGGCGGTGGCGAGGGTGGCACGAAGGCCCGCGCACTGGTGGCCGTAGGTGCGGTAGCCGTCGCGGGTGACCAGCCAGATGCGCCCGTGCGGTCGTATGCGGGCGAGCATCCGGGTGGCAAAGGCGGTGGGGGACGCGGCCTTGTTGCGCCGCTCGTAGTCGACCCAGTCGACCATGGCCGGGTCACGTGCGGTGGGGTACGCCACTCGGAGGGCGGTTGTGTGCAGGAGCCGGGTGACAGCGGGGCCGAGTTGGTCGGGGCAGAAGATCACAATGTCGCCCGCTGTGGCATGCCGATTGAGCACCGCGGCGATCTGGCCGGCCTGGGTGCGGGGGACGGTGAGGTTGAGCGCGGCGATGGCCAGCCACGCGGTGACCAGGACGAGGACGGCGGGTGACACCGCCCGGCGAGGCAGCAGGGTGACGCCGAAGGCCGCGATCAGGATGACAGGGGCCACGACGACCGCCGAGTAGCGGGAGACGAAGGCGGAGCCCACAACGCGGGAGGTGGTGAAGGCGGCAGCCACGGTCAGCAGGGTGACCACGCACACCGCATCGATCGGTGACCGGGTCCGCCCGGCCATTGCCGGTCGGCGCCGACCGGTGGGGTCTATGCGGAGGCACAGACCGGCCAGCAGCGGTGGCCAAAGCAGCAGGGAGAGGGGAGCGTGCAGCGGGCGTCCTCCAGCCGACCAGGCCCCGGGCAGAGCCGTCAGGGAGCGCCAGGTCGTCGCTGCGGCCCATGGCGTCCCGGTGTGGTGAAGCTGGAAGAGGAACGACGGCAACCAGGGCATGAAGGCGCATGCTGCAAGGCACAACGCCGCCAGCGTCCAGGCGTCGGCCGCCTGCCGGCGCCGGCACAGCCACCGCGAGACAGTCGTAAGGAGGATGGCTGCGAGCAGGAACAGTGCCCAGTAGTGGGTCAGCAGCAGTAGACCGCCCGCCACGGCGGCCATGGCCGCGTTCGCCGGGCCGGGTCTGTGGCGCAGCCGTCGCAGGACGAGCGCCAGCATGAGGACCAGGAGGACGACCAAGGAGTACATGCGCGCCTCGGTGGCGTACCGGATCAGCCAGGGGTTGACCACCGCGAAACCGAGGGTGAGGGCGGCGAGCGGGGGGCCGCCCAGAAGCGCGGCCCAGCGCCAGAACAGCGGCAGGGCCAGCACGCTGCACAGACCCGACAGACTGCGTACGGCGGCATCACCGTCGCCGAACACGCACATCCACAGGTGCAGCACGATGTAATACACCGGGGGAGCCCCGTCGTGCCGCAGGGCACCGGGGATCAGATGCAAGGGTAGGCGGGCGATCGCGACGCTCTGCGCCTCGTCCAGCCACAGCGGGTAGGGCGCCCAAAAGCGCAGGAGTACGCCTGTCAGCGCCGTGGCCATTGCAAACAGGGTGAGGGCCCAGGTCACGGTCCTGCGCCAGGAAGCCTGGTCCGCTGCTTCGGTGGGCGAAGCGGTGGTGCCGGCGAGCCGCGGCCGGGGTGCGGAGGTGTTCATGCAGACCGGTTTCGGGCCGATGCGGGGCCGCTGACCGAGGGGACGAGGGGGGCGTCGCGGCCTGTGCCGTGCCGGCTGGTGGTGTCCTCCTCGTGGTAGTCGGCCTCGACGTTGACGGCCCACAGGTCGTGGTCGGCACCGTCCAGGTTCTCCACCGCGAGCATGGCGGTGACCATGGAGTGATCCTGGTTGTTGTACTTGTGCATGCCGTTGCGGCCCACTGCCTGTACGTTCCGGGCGTGCTCGGCGA
This sequence comes from Streptomyces sp. NPDC111744, assembly GCF_055634995.1. Classification (NCBI taxonomy): domain Bacteria; kingdom Bacillati; phylum Actinomycetota; class Actinomycetes; order Kitasatosporales; family Streptomycetaceae; genus Streptomyces; species Streptomyces sp. NPDC111744. The sequence goes on along the minus strand of NZ_JBVKCG010000054.1, from coordinate 3,290 downwards.
GCCAGTGGCGCAGTACGGCGACCCGCTCCATGTAGCCCTTGTCGTAGACCGGGTACGCCTTCGGCACGCGTACAACGTAGCCGGCCCGGACCTGGGCGTCGGTGAGCAGGCCGAGGGCGGCCAGCTCGCGCCGGGCCAGATCGACGAGTTCTGCATCGGGCAGGCACCACACCTCGTCGCCCTCGTTGACGAAGTACTCCATGCCGAGACAGGTGCAATCGTCCTTGACCAGGTGCGGCGACCAGGAGCCGAAGTTCTGCACCCGGCCGACCCGTACGCCGGGCGTGTGCACGTAGATCCAGTTGTCGGGGAAACCCGCGCGCTGGGGAACGACCAGCGCGACCGTGAGGAAGTCCCGGTAGGAAAGACCCTGGGCTGCTTCCACCACATGGGGCGGCGGGGCGGGGTCCATGGCCAGTACCAGTTCCGGCAGCGGCATGGAGGAGATCACGTGCTCGCATGGGTAGCGGACGGCGGTCCCGGAGGGGTGCTGGACCACCACCGCGGCTACCCGGTCCGCTTCACGTTCCAGACGGGTCACCGGCGAGTCGAGCACCACCCGGGCACCCGCCTGTTCGGCCAGCTCACGGGCGCGCTGCCACATCATGCCGGGTCCCAGGCGCGGGTAGTCGAACTCGTCGATCAGAGTGGTGATCTTCGTGCCGGTGCGTCCCGGCCGTAGGGCCTGCACCACCGCTTTGGACAGCGAGAGGTTCTTGATGCGCTGGGCCGCCCAGTCGGCCTGGATGCTGGTGGCCGGCACTCCCCACACCTTCTCGGTGTAGGTCTTGAAGAAGATCCTGTACAGCCGCTTGCCGAACCGGGCGCTCACCCATCCTTCGAAGCTGCTTTGGTCACGAGGTGGACGAGCGCGCACCGCCGCATAGGACATCATGCACAGCGCGGCCTCCGTGACCCCCAGCCCGCGCAGGGCGTTGAGTGGCTTGAGCGGGTAGTCGAACAGCCGGCCGCGGTACAGGATCCGGCTGAGTCGGGGTCGGCGCAGGAAGTCCTCGGGGGGCAGGATCTCACGCCACAGGCGCCGCACTTCGGGGACCTTGGTGAAGAAGCGGTGGCCGCCCAGGTCGAAGCGCCAGCCGTCGCGTTCCACGGTCCGCGCCAGGCCGCCGACCTCGCCCGTCGCCTCCAGCACGGTCACGTATCGACCCGACCGGGATGCCAGGAGAGCGGCGGTCAGTCCTGCGGGGCCCGCACCGATCACGATGACCGCTGAGGTGGAGGGAGTGCTCACGTTGGCATCCTTCGTCCGGCACACGGGCAGAGCGGCATGACAGCAGCCCCTCTTTGTCACGTTATGGCCGGTGTTCGGCGGTTGCCCGGCCCAGTGAGCCGTTCAGGGGACGTATCGACCGCCGAAGCCGACCGTCGCCAGAGCCGTGAAGAGCACACAGCACGCGCCCACCATCAGACGCCAGCGCCTGCGCGTGGCAAGGACCAAAGCGGCGGCGGTCAGGAGCGGGAATACCGCTGAAAGGTAGCGCGGCAGCGAGCGAAGGCCCGCGGCTGAGGCCGCCAGGGCCACCATCGCCAGGGCCCAGGCGCTCCATGAAGCGGGCAGGCGCCGACCGGCGACCCACAGCAGGGCGGCGGTCGCGGTCAGCAGCAAGACGTTGACAATCAAGGTGAACACTGCAGTACGGGTCAGATGGCCCCCTGACGGATGCAGCCAGTCCACGAGAGGGTTGCCGACGAGTCCGCCGCGCAGGGAGCCCTGGGTCTGCACCGCATACGGGGCCAGCCAGCCGTGGCCGGCCGCCGCGCACCATCCCGTGTACATCAGTGTGCCGATCCCCGGTGACACTGCCGCCGCTGCCGCCTGCAACCGTCGGGCCCGAGAAGGAGCGCTCACGAGCTCCACCAGGGCGGGCACCGTGAGCAGTACGCCGGTCGGGCGCACCAGGCCGCTCAGTAGCCCTGCAGTCATCACCCCTGCTTTCGAGCCACGGGCCAGGAACAGGAAGAACGCGGCGGCCAGCAGGCCGGCCAGCGCCTCGGTGTAGCCGAGCACCAGTACGGCGCATCCGGGTGCCAGTTGGGAAAGCCAGACCGCCCGGCGCGCAGCCGGGCCGTCGGCAGTCGTCTCCCGCACCACCATGTGCAGCAGCGTGCCGTACGCCAGCGCACACACCGAGCACAGCCCCAGCAGGACAACGGTGGCGGGAAGCGTCGTCAACGCGGCCCCGATCCGGACCGTCAGTGGCAGCAAGGGGAAGAACCGCACTGCAGCGGGCCCGGGCGGCTCGTATCCCCGCACCGCCAGCAACCGGTACCAGCCCGAGTCCCAGACCAGCAGACCGGATGACGGCCGCACCGCCCCGGTGTCCGGCAGACCCCCGTAGTGCCAGCGCGCCAGTGCGAGAGCGACGGCGACGAGTGCGTGGGCCGTCAGCCACGGCGGTGCCGCCACTTTGACAGCCGTCCACCAGGGCTCCGTCCCGCTTCGCCCGGTGAGCCCTGCCCTCCCTCGGTGCACTGCGCCAACACCCGCCACCGGGGCCGGATCGGCCGAGAAGACCAGAGTTCGGTACGCCCAGAAGCGGAACACCATCGCCAACGCCATACCGACGACGTTCTTCGCCACGTTCACGGCGACCACGCCGTGCAGCCCGAGCACGTCGCGGCAGGCCACGGCGCACCCGGTCGTGATGCCTGCCCCCACGAGGTTCACCACACAAAACAGGGCGATCCGCCGCCCAGTGCGCCCAAAAGGCCGCTCGCGATACGTCCAGTGCCGGTTGCCCACATAGGCGACGACGGTGCCCACCACCGCGCTCAGCAGTGACGACAGGGCCACTGCCAGCCCCGAAGCCAGAAACAGGTTGAAGGAGCCGACCTCCGTGATAAAGGCGACCGCTCCCGAGACTCCGAACTTGGTGACCTCGGGCAGCGCCCGCGTCCAACGCCGGATGCAGGGGAGACGCGCCGCGTCAGCCGGAACTGCCTTGAGCGCCTGTGAACGCTCTGGGTCGGTCTGCTTCACGACACTCCGGCCTTTCGCGTGCACGCACCCGCCGACAGGCTGCGACGGGCTCCCGAAGAAAAGGACGCATGCGGCCGAGCACGCCTCCAACAGCTCCTGTCTACCCTCCTGGCTCCTCCCGTCAGCGAGCGCGTCAGCAGTTCACTAGCCCGGTCGATCCATTCCTTCCCATGGCCGAGACCGTGCCGCGCAGAAGGCCGCCGAAAAAGAGGCGATTTCGGCGGCCTTCGGATCCAGGATGCGCGTGATCAGCGCGCAGGGCCCGCACGGGGCTACTGGTCGCGGGTTG
>NZ_JBVKCG010000053.1:0-18027 GCF_055634995.1 Streptomyces sp. NPDC111744 | reverse complement strand
ACGAGCCGAGCATAGGCGGATGCCTCGGCCAGGTCGCTGGCATTAATGGCCCCACACCCGCCCAACCCGGCGAAGGTATGCGGTCAGAGCACTAGACGACGCGACCGGAAGCCCCCGTACACACGTGACGGGCGCATGGTCGGCTACGCCCTCCTGGACAGCGAGGCCAGGCCCGATCCGGACAGCGGCCGGTACCGGCGGCGCGTGTTCTTCCTGCTGCCGCACGACCGCGACAGCCGCCCGGACGGCTGTTACCAGGAAGGGGCCCCCGGGGAAGCGGTGGACCCACGGAGCATCGCTCCCCGCAAGCCGGGGATCAAGACCTCGCGGTCGCAGGCCGGTCTGGCGCACCCGGCGCCCGCGGCACCCTGACGGCTGCCTCACCCAGCCCGGCAGCACGTGTCAGGCAAGAGCCGGAGCAGCGCTACCGGTGGTCTCGCGCACGAACTCACGAACGGTCCGGCTGAAACGCAGCGGGCTGCCGACGTGCGGCAGACGGCCACTGCGGTCACGCACGTGCCCCTCCGGTATCAGCAGGGTCGGGACCGGGACACCTTCAAGGTCGACGTGATCGTCGACCGCCGCCGGAGAGAGGTTCTCGTCGAGCCCGGAGACGGACACGGCCTGCCCGCGGTCCGGGTGACCGTCATCGGGGTCACGGACCAGCATCGCGTCGTAGAGGATCACACCTGCCAGCCGATCCGCACGATGTTTGGCGTGGTGAGCCGCGACATGAGCGCCGTGTGCGTGACCGAGGAGGTATACCTCGCTCACGCACAACCGATTGATGAGCACTTGCAGGAATCGGCTGTACCGGTCTTCCGTGTAGCCGTGCGGGTGCGAGGGAAGTCGGCCCGACTCCCCCGTGCCGATCGGCTCCACGTAGACCATGGTCAAGTACTTCTCCAGGGCGGGCATGCGCAGGTACTGCCAGAACAGCCCCGGCCCACCGGGGTGCGCCACGCACACCGGACCGTTTCCGTAGACGTGGTATCGCTGAGCGATACCACCAAGTCGGAAGGAATGGGCACCGGGCGAGAGCGGGTCGGGATCCCGCGACAGCATGTCTGGGTGCACAGTTGAGATGTCCATGAAAACTCCGTGTCGTGGGGGGTACTTCTGAAACCGACACGGTGGAACGGGCCTCAAAGGCTCGTCCGGCGGACTGTGATCCTTGTCATCAAAGGCAGACGGTACCGGAATGGTGCGGTTCGCGGACATTGAAGCGCGGGTCCCACAGGTGTCCGCGAGGCCCGCGGTGCCGGTCCGTCCGATCGTCTAGAGCGGGAGTTGTATCCCCAGTTCCCGCATGGCGGTCGAGGGCGGCCCGCCCTCGGAGCGCTCCGTCTTGAAGCCCTTCACACGCGCCGCGAGAGTGCGGGGATCGACGGCTTCGGCCGGAGCGCCCTTGGCATAGAGGCCCGCCGGCTCCGAGTCCCGGTCGTGGGGCAGGAGCCAGAAGACCCGGCGGCGGAAAGTGCCCGACGAACGGGACGGCTTGGCCGTGGGACCGAGAAGGGCGTAACCGACCATGCGGCCGTCACGGTGGTAGGCGGGCTTGCCCTTCCTGGTGGGCAACCTGTCGAGGCTCTGGCGCACGTAATCGAGATCGTCGATGTTTTATAGCCAGACGAGGTCGACCTCGTGGCTGATCTCGTCCTCGGTGATCAGGGAGCTCATGGGCGGGCGTCCCTTTCCTCATCATCGGTGAGCAGTCCGATACCCGGGTAGTGCTTGCGCTGGTTGGACAGGATCATCTCCTTGGGAGAATTCAACCCCACAAGTTCACGGGTACGGGCGGCGAACGCCCTGGAGGACATGGCCGGTGCTCCCTCATTGTGGCACCACGCCTTGTAGACGGTGTAGAGGGCGGTCTGCTCGGCCCTGAGCTCGGGGGCCATCACGCAGGCTTCTTCGTAGAAACGACCGGTGTGGTCCTCGGTCTCGGCATAAGCGGTCGTGGCGATGCGGACGCGCTCGGGACCGGTGAGGTCCCGGTCACCGGCGAGATAGCGGCGGGCTCCGTCGATGAGCCAGCCCAGGATGCCGGGTACCTCTTCCGTGACCAGGATGTCGGCGAGGTTGTCGATCTTCCGGTCGTCGGGCACGACGCGCTCGAAGGGGATGAGACGCATACGGCGCCAGAACGCGAAGCCGCCGGTTCCGACCTCGGGACGGTGGTTGCCGAGGAGCCAGAGTTTGTGCGTCGGCTGGAAGCTGAAGAAGTCCTGGCGCATACGGCGTGCCTTGATGCGGTCTCCGCCGGTGAGCAGCTTGACCCGGGCCTCGTCGAACTTGTCGCCGGGCTTGACCTCGGAGCACACGATGACGCGCCGGCCGTGCAGTTCGGCGAGGTCCGTGGGATGGCCTTCGTAGGGGCGTGCCATGAGGAATCCGGGCGGCGCGGCATCGGCGTAGTCACCGAGTAGCTTCATCAGCACGTCCAGGAGGACGGACTTGCCGTTCTTTCCCGAGCCGAAGAGGAAGGGCAGGACCTGTGCGCCGACGTCCCCGGTGACGGAGTACCCCAGCAGCAGCTGGAGGTAGCTGATCATCTCGCGGCCCTCGGTGTCGTCACCGAAGGTGTCGGTCAGGAAGCGCTCCCAGCGGGGGGCGGGTACGTGCTCGGGACCGACGCTGGTGGACCGTGAGTGGAAGTCCTTGTTCGGATCGGGGGTCTTCACCAGGCCGGTACGCAGATCGACGATGCCGTCCGGCGTGCAGAGGGCGTACGGGTCGGCGTCGAGCACCATGCCGGGAGCGGACTCGGCCTGGGTCAGCATCGCGTTGATACCCGTGGTGGACAGCGCCCGCCGCCGGTGCTGGTTGAGGGCCGAACTGGTGAAAAGGCCGCGGGGGTCATGGCCCGCGATGTTCTCCGCGAGGTCACCCGCTGCCCACAGCACGGTGTCGTCCTCGTCGATCTGCCAGCGCGTCGTGTCCCAGCGGTACCAGCCGATGCCGGGGACGTGCCGGTAGTCGTTGGCGTAGAGCCGCACGAACAGCTTTGCGTTGCCGCGGTCGGAGAGCGTGTCCGGGAGCAGACCCGCGTCGGTCGCGGGACCCATCGAAGCCCGCTTCGCGTCGGACTGGGCCGGCAGGGGCACCGTGGGGCCCTGAGCCCGGATCTGGGCGGCTACGGCCTCGGGGTTGAACTCGAAGAGCGTTTCGTTGCTTCCCGGCGTCGTCATGGGCGTCCGCCCTGGGAGTGGAGGGGGTTCTTGAGGCCTGCGGCAAGGCCGCTGCGGACGATCTGCTCGATGCGGCGCTCCTGACCCGGACGGGCGGCGACGGCGGTCTCGGTCAGCAGACGCGTGGCTTCTTCCTCGGAAAGGCGGCCGGCGGCCACCAGACCGCCCAGCGTGTACGCGGCCCGGTTGAGGGTGTCGGAGAACCCCGCGCCCTCGCTGACCTCTCCACAAGCCTCTACAGGGGCCAGAACGGCCCTCAGGAGGCGTTGCGTGCGGTCCTTGCCGCCTCCTGCCGCCAGGACGGCCTGCTGGGCGCGTGGCGGCACCGGACGGGGGGCGGGGATGTGCGCGGCGGGGCAGGTGTCCGGTGCGCTCCAGCTCCTGGGTGAGCCAGGCGGGGAGAGGCGCGGGCTCACGGACGTCGCCGACGACGGTGTACGTGCCCTGCTCCGTGGTGGTGCCCGGAGCGACGATGTATCCGCCGTGCGCCCGGACGTCGACCTGCCAGGCGAGGGCACGGCCGGTGCTCGAGCCGGAGGAGCACTGCCAGCGCCGGTTGTCGGCGGCCCGGTACCAGACGTGGAGGCCGCCGGAGGGCGTTCGCACACGGAGGGTGGCCTGGTCGTCCGCGGGGCTCGGCCGGCCCCGGAGCGCGGCCAGGACCGCGAGCGTGTGGAAGCCATTGGCCAGCCCCGTGAGATCTACGTGCTCTGCGATGGGGATTCCCGGCAGGATGCGGTCGCGGCTGGGGGGCTGGTCCTGGTGGGCATCGATGTCGATGACGACGAGACCTGCGGGACCGCAGGCGACACCGACGCCGAAGTCGGGCCTTGAGCCCCACCATCGGCCGATACGGCGCTGGTCGAGCGTCGCGGCATGGAATCCGTGACACCAACGGCCGACGGCCAGACACGGGCACTGTGCGGGCGTGTGCCGGGCGGCGCGGCAGGCCGCGCAGTTGGCGGGCGGTGTCTTGCGCCCGGCGGCCAGTGGGTGCACAGGCCAGCCACGGCGGGCGCACCAGCTGGCCGTGGCCAGGGAGGCAGAGACCGAAAGCTCAGGCGGACGGGAGCGTGGGTCGCTGGTGGAAAAGCCCAGCTCAGCAGACATCTACACCTAACAGCGACCGAAGCGACTCAACGATGGACACAGACTAGCGAACGTGGACGCCGAGGTCGTGGAGCACATGCGAAACAAGGTGACTGCCGTGTCGATTGAGGCCTGCAGGAGGGCCAGCTACTGAAGCACAGGGCACAGCGACCGTCGCTCGTTCGGTAGCTGTTGTGGGTCTCAGGAAACAACAGGTCAGAGCGTTGCTCCTGACCAAACAGCGACTGAAGCGACTGAAGCCTTCTATATATGACGCACACGCGCACACACGAATGTCTTCATATATAGGCAACTTGAGTCGCTTCAGTCGCTGCTCTGCCCGAGCACTCCATCTGACCTGCACTTTTATCAGCGACTGAACAGCGACTGAAGCCTCGTTGAGTAGCTCTCGCTTCAGTCGCTGCCTCGATTCGGGGGAAAAAGGCCGGAGCGACCGAAGCGACCGTAGCGACTGAACTCGGCGCCTCCCCCGCTCGCCCCGCCGCTGTGCCCACTGGCTTGGCACCTCTGCGCAGGCAACTCGAACTCTGAGTCGCTTCAGTCGCTTGTAACCCACGCTTCCGCTGGCTGATCTGCGCTTATACAGATCGGATACAACAGCAACTGAGAGCCGGGCAGCGACTGAAGCAGGATCGTTCGGCCAGTCCGGGTCCGTGACCCGCCGACCCCTCGGTCGCTCCTTCTTGAGTCGCTGCCCGTTCAGTCGCTGCCCGGCTCTCAGTCGCTGTTCCGCCGACGTCGCCACCGCCTGCGCTCGCCTTCCCCGCCGTGCGCAGGCCATTCAGGAACCGGTGGAGAGAGTTCCGGAGGCGGGCCCGCTCATGTACTGGTTGACGAGTGCCTCGAATTCCGCGGGATTCCGGTCCCGGCTCATTCCCATGAGAACGCGCAAGAGTTCGTAGAAGGCCGAGTCGTCCATCTTGACTGCCAGGTGCATGGCGATGAAGGCCGGGTCGTCGTAGGGCAACGTGCGGGGCTGCTCGGCAGTCGTCACGGACAGATCCGCACTCTGCTCCGCGTTCCTGGTCCGGGGCTCGGGTACTCCAGGCGCGGGATCCTCTGCCCTGGGCTGTTCCTCCTCCGCCGCTACCGGGGAACCAGTCACTGTGCCAACGGACCGGACGAAGGCGTCGACGTCGTCGGCCGTCGACTTCTGTGCCACGATCTCCGGCCGGCTCGGGGGCTGTGCATCCTCCTCTTCAGCTGTATCCGCGTCCGGCACCGCTTCGGCTTGGGTGTGGGGAGCAAGGGCAGTGGCGACAGCATCGTCGTCTTCCGCGTGACTGTTCGAGGAGACGGGCTCAACACGGGTCCCCCCCGCGGGCGCTTCCGCAGGCCTCTCCCCCGCCGAGGGTTCCGAACCCGTCAGCGAGTGATTGGTGGTGTCAGTACCAGCAGAGTGGGCAGCCGAAGAAGCTCCGGTGGCCGGGCCGGCTTCGCGCTGCCTTCTGGCGGCCAGTACTTCTTCTTCCTTAGCCGCCCGCCTGGTCTTGAGGTCGAGCAGTGCCGATTCCTGAAGTTCGGCGGGTTTGTTGCCCACCGCCCGTAGGAGGTCGATGGGCTCCTCCCCGATGCGGGCCTGGAGTTCCGGCACGAGGTTCAACAGAGCGAGGCGCTGGGACACCCATCCCTGTGAGCGGTGCAGCCGCGCCGCCAGAGCCCTCTGGCTCCCATGAATACCGAGGAGTTGCTGGAGGGCTCGTGCTTCGTCCAGCTCTTCGAGGTCCTGACGGTGAATGTTTGCGACAAGGGCCGACTCAAGAAGTTCATCCGAGGTCGTGCCCTGATCATCACTGACCATGACCTTGACAGAGGTGAGTCCTGCCTGGCGTGCCGCAGCGAGACGGCTGCTGCCGTCCACCACCACATGTGTGGTGTGCGGTTCGAGGTCTGCCTCCCGCTCGGGGTTCGCCCTGATGAAAGCGTCACGGTTCATCACCGTGATGGCTTGCTTCTGGCCATGGGTCTTGAGACTGCCGGCAAGATCGGTGAGATCCCCGAAGCTGGACCGGGGGTTGGCGGGATTGAGGCTGATGCGGTCGACGGGGAGTTCGGTGGGCGGAGCCACTCCGTCGGTGGGTACGCCTGTCGCGGCGGCGACTGCTTGCCGCCGGGCACTGACGGGGCGCACTCCCCCACCGAACCGGCCGGCGCCCAACTGATCGGCCTTGCTCACATGATCTCCCTTGCCAGGGCACGCATGCCGACCGCCTGCTGGGATTTCGGTGCGTAGGAGAGCAGCGGCTTCTTCACTCGCACGGCTTCCTTCTGTTCCTTGAGGTCTCCGATGAGGCCGACCACGCGCGGATCCTTTATGTCGACCCATCCCTGGAGTGAGGAAGTGGCGATGTACCCGCGACGCGAGTCGTACAGATTGACGACGATACCGAGGTAGTCGATGTCGACCTGGAGGTCGGCCCGTAGATCGTCGATCTGGGTGGTGAGCAGTTCGTAGGCATCAGCGGAACTGTCCTCGGCCTGGACGACGACCAGGGCACCGGATTGTCCGGGCTTCTCGTTCTCCCGACGGCGACCGTAGTACGCGGCGGCGTCCATGCTGAGACCGAGGCTGGGAGGACAGTCAACGATGATTACGTCGTAATCAGCTTCGAGCGGCGCGAGTGCCCGTTCCAGCGCGGCTTCTCGCGCGCGGACGGCGGACAGACGTACGTCGAGAAGGAAGGCGTCGTTGCACGCGGGCAGCAGATCCAGCCGGCCGGCGAAGACGTCCTCGTCGACGCTGACGATGAGATCGCGGAGCTCGCCCTTGGGGTCCCCCGCCATGTGATTGGTGAGACTGTCTCCGTTCATCGGCAGAGGCGTGGCGCCGAGTTGATTCGTGAGGTGGCACTGAGGGTCGAAGTCGACGAGAAGTACGCGCATGCCAGGGCCGGGGAGGTTCTCGATTTCGAGCGGATCGTCATCGGGCTCGGTCCCGGAACTGTCCAAGTCGCTGGCCCGCAAGGCTTTGGTAAGTGCCTTGGCCACACGCACGGAGTGCAGGGAGTTGGGGTCCTCCGCCAAGGCCTCACCAAGTCCCGCGGTGATAGCCGTCTTGCCCACTCCGCCCTTCTGGTTGCACACCACCATGCGGCGGGTGATGGCCGGACGCTGAATGTCCGGTGCCGGATTCGCGTCGAGCCACAGCTGTACCGACTGCGCCAGCCCCTGGATGAGGGAGACGCGACGATCCGTCGTGATCTGCTTGAACTCGTCCCATTGACCTGGAGGCAGGAAGGTGGCGAAGGAGTCCGCGCCCGCGGTGTCGACAGTCGAGACGGTGGAAGCCAGGTCGCACCAGTCTTTGATGCCCTGTTCGACGGCAGTCTGGATGTCGATGCCGTACTGAGCGGTTCTGATCTTCAAGTTCTGCCGGAGCCATCCCGGCAGCTTGGAAACGACCTTTTCGCGGTCGCTGGATGTGGCTGGTGAGCTCATGGGGGACAGCATACTAACGCGCATGATCGTTGAAGCCATCGACACGTTAGTTACACCAAGTTCGGCTGCGCAGCCTCGACGCTCGGGTGATTACACCGTAATCACCCGCACGGAAGCGGCGACCGCGACACGGCTGATTACGCCGTAATCACCTGGCCGTTGTGTTCCGCTCCCGTCAGAAGTGTCTGACGCCCTGTTATCCGCCGCTGGCGACAGTCATCGTGGTGCCGGCACCCCTGGTGCGAGAGCTCTGCGAGGCCCGGGAGCCGTGTCGGTCTCCGGGCAAGGGTCCGCCGACCGCAACGACCAGGACCCTGACCCCAGCTCCTGCCGTTGGTTCATCGAGCCCGCGCCGCCTTGCCGCTGCATGCTGACAGGTCTCCGGCCGGACGCGCCCGGTGGAAGTCGGCACGCGGCTCTTGACGACTCCACGACCTGATGGACCAGCGGCTGGGGTACACCGCCTTACCCAACCGCAACGGTCCTGAGCCCGCCTTGGTGATTACGGCGTAATCACCAAGCGGTCCGAGCCTGGTCGCCGTCACGGTGATATGACAGTGCCGTAGGGGGCGCGGCAGTGATTACGGCGTAATCACCAAGGCTGTGCTGGTCGTTCCGAGGGCCCCTGCGTACGGAAGCGGTGCAGCAGTGTCACTGTTTGTGCTCTAGCGGGAGGACTGCCGCAGCAGCCTCAAGTGCGGCCGCCGCGTCAGGCGTGGTGGCCACACGCTTGGCGGTGCGCTGTTCCAGCCTCCGCAGAGCCCTGATGGCGGCCCCCAAGTAGCGACTCAGGCTCATCATCTGAGTTGGTGTCTCGCAACTGGGGAGAACCGCCTCGACCTCACTGAGCCAGTACTCGGCGTCGTCATCGAGCACCAGGCCGTCCTGCTGGGAAACAAGACGTTGTGCGGTGGGCAGAAGGAGTCGGTGCCGTTGCTGTGCTGCATCAAGCGCACGCTGCTCGGCAGCTCTCTGCTTGGCGAGACGCGACTCGGCGTCAAGGACCGCCTCGGGGGTCCGGCGAAGGAGCGGCTGTCGAGGGGTGCTTTCGTTGAGTGCCGCAGCGCGAAGCCTCTTGGCCTTGTTATAGGCAGCGCTCGGAGCGGCGACGGCCAGCTCGGGTGCCAGGTGGGCCCATTCGACACCGGCAGCCCGTGCGTCGGAGACGGCTTGCGATTGATGGATGTCGGCCCGTTCCCGGAGGTACTCCCACAACCGCACTCGGTACAGGGCCGCCTCCTGCTGGGATTCTGCTGAACATCTGCGGAGAGCGGTGGCGTGCTTCTCCACGTAAAGAAGTGCCGTATAGATCTCGTCATCCGCAGGCATGCGCTCCACGTCTGGGTCTTCCGCTGCCTCGTGGAGATGGCGGAGCCGGCCCACCAGTGCGCTCGCGTCCAGGTTGCCGATCCGTACAGGTACCTTGACCAGCGGACTTGCGGGACGAGGACTCCGCGTCTGTGGTTTGGCCATGGAGTGAGCCTCCCCCTATGACAGGGATTCACAAACTGTGAATCCCTGTCATAGGGACTGACCTGAGACCTTGTGACTGCAGTGCTGTAGCTGGCCACTTGGGGCGCCCGACAACGCCCTACCCAGGCGGCCCCGGCTCAGTGGGGCCTTCGGGAAACTCGTGGTGTGCTGAACACATGTGTGGCGGGGTCCTCCATTCCGTGACCAGGGCCGTGGACGGCCGCAACTCCACGAAGGCGGCCGCGTGCGCATCGCACTTCTCCCCGAAGTGGTGGATGAGCCGTCGATGCAGCTTGCTCTCGTCGTCCAAGACGATCACCTCGTGGGCCCCGCCCCCGGTCAGCGCCTCGCTGTACGCGCTGCGTTGGTCCAGCCGACGGCGGGCCAGATAGGTGCCGAGGTTGGACGCTGGTGTCGAGGGAGGCGACAGCGGCACGTCAACTCCCGTCGGCCGTCGGTGGTGTCGACGAGAGTGACGGGGAGCCGGGTGAAGCGTTCCATCGGCTTGCCCTGCTGTCACAGCTCGTCGAAGCGCTGCTCCACGAAGGCGCCGAGCGGGGAGCGGACCATGAAGGTCGGCCCGGCGTCGGGCTCGAGTGTTCTCGGCGACAGAGTCCCACGCCGCTCGGCTGGTTGCGTGGTGCCGGGCTGGCTTGCACGTGAACCGCCCTTCTGGCGTAGTCGTCACGGACGAGTGGTCAGAACCGAATTAGGCGCTCAGACTCAGCCCTGTGCAGCAATGCTCAAGACCTGTGGATCGGACTCGGGAGGGGTGCCTCGCGGAACGCGGAGGGCGTACCTTCCCGAGTGATCGACTTCTGGTCATCGAGTAGGCCCGCGTTGCAGCGCGGGTCGGGAAGGCACGCCCGTGCTGAGCGTAGTCAACGAGGACGGCACCACCCAGAGCGGCTCCCTGATGGACGACATCGTCCGTGAGGGCGCCCGTCGGATGCTCGCCGCGGCTCTGGAAGCCGAAGTCAACCAATACATAGCTGAGTTGGCGGGCGAGCGGGACGCGGCCGGTCGCCGTCTGGTGGTCCGCAACGGCCACCACCGCGAGCGGACGGTGACCACCGCCGCCGGGCCGATTGCGGTGAAGGCACCGCGGGTGAACGACAAGCGGGTCGATGGCGAGACGGGCGAGCGCAAGCGGTTCTCGTCCAAGATCCTCGCCCCCTGGTGCCGGAAGTCCCCGAAGATCAGCGAGGTCCTGCCCCTGCTCTACCTGCACGGTCTGTCCTCCGGCGACTTCGTGCCCGCGATGGAGCAGTTCCTCGGCTCGGCCGCTGGGCTCTCGCCGGCCACGGTGACCCGGCTGACCAAGCAGTGGAGCGACGACCACGCCGCCTTCCAGGACCGGGACCTGTCCGGATCCGACTACGTGTACGTGTGGGCCGACGGCGTCCACCCCAAGGTCCGCCTCGGCCAGGCCCGCTCCTGCGTCCTGGTCCTCATGGGAGTGCGCACCGACGGCAGCAAGGAACTGATCGCGCTCGCCGAGGGCCTGCGCGAGTCGACCGAGTCCTGGGCCGACCTCCTGCGGGACTGCCGCCGGCGCGGCATGCGCGATCCCGAGCTCGTCGTCGGCGACGGAGCCATGGGTCTGTGGCGGGCCCTGGCCGAGGTGTTTCCGCAGGCCAGACATCAAAGGTGCTGGGTTCACAAAACCCGGAACGTGGTCAACGCCCTGCCGAAATCGGCCCAGCCCGGCGCGAAGAAGGCGCTGCAGGAGATCTACAACGCCGAGGACCGCGATCACGCCGAGAAGGCGGTGAAGGACTTCGGGCGCGCCTACGGCGCGAAGTGGCCCAAGGCCGTCACCAAGCTCACCGACGACGTCGATGAGCTCCTGGCGTTCTACGACTTCCCGGCCGAGCACTGGGTCCACCTGCGCACGACAAATCCGATCGAGTCGACCTTCAGCACGGTAAAGCTGCGGACCAAGGTCACCCGCGGCGCCGGCAGCCCGGCCGCGGCCCTGGCGATGGTGTTCAAGCTCGCCGAGTCCGCCCAGGCCCGCTGGCGCGCGATCACCGCACCCCACCTCGTCGCCCTGGTCCGCAACGGCGCCCGCTTCGAACGCGGCGTCCTCGTCGAGCGTGAGCAGGAGGCTGCGGCATGAGTGAGCGCAAGGAACGCCCGCTGCTGTTCCTGGACGTCGACGGACCTCTCCTGCCGTTCGGCGACGGCCCACAGCACGAGCCGTCAGGCACCGCGACAGATTCGCACCTGACGCGGCTCGACCCGCGCGTCGGGCCTCGCCTCGCGGCACTGCCGTGCGAGCTGGTCTGGGCCACTACCTGGGAGGAGGAGGCGAACACCGACATAGCACCAAGGCTCGGCCTGCCGCCCCTTCCGGTCGTGATCTGGCCGGAAACCTCCGACGCGCATGAACGCGAGGACAAGTGGTTCGGGCTCCACTGGAAGACCCGAACCCTGGCGGCATGGGCGGACGGACGCACGTTCGTCTGGGTCGACGACGAGATCACCGACGCCGATCGGGATTGGGTGTCCACCCACCACCCCACCCCGGCCCTCCTCCACCGCATCGCGTCGTCCCGCGGCCTCACCAACGATGACTTCGCAGTCCTCGATCAATGGCTGCGGGCCATTTGAGGCTCCCCGCGGTGATCCACAGGAATTGACAATTGCTCAGCCCTGTGCAGCTGTGTACTTGGTCGTGATGGGCTGATTCGGTCAGAGTGCTGGGTTGGGGGAGTGCAAGCCGGGTCCCCGGGGGGTGATTACGGCGTAATCACCTGAGGCGCTCAACGAAACTCCGTTCTTCGCCCGGACGTCATGACTCGCCTCACATGAGCGGAGTGGGGGTTCCCGAGAGTGATCAACTTTGCTTGACTATGCAAGTAAGGAATCGGGACGCAACTTGCCGCATACAGAGAGGTGACAACAGCATGCCGTCGCTGGGAGCCAACGCCGGGTTGAGTCTGGCAACGGCTGAGGAGGCCGGAACCACAGGAACTGGTACCTGCCGAGTCTCTCGTCCGCGCGCGGATGCCGTGCGAAACCGCGCGCGGATCGTGGCCGTCGCCCGTGATGTGTTTCTGGCCGAAGGTCCCGAAGCCCCGCTGGACGAGGTGGCCAAGCGCGCCGGAATCGGCAGTGCCACGCTCTACCGGCACTTCGCTGATCGCCGCTCGCTGCTACAGGCGGTTCTGCTGTTCATCATGTCCCGCACGGCCGAGCACGCGGAGCGGGAAGCGGCGGAAAACACGGATGCCCTGGCCGCCCTGCGCCGGTTCATGCACGACGCCATCGATGAGCGTGTGGGCGTGGTGTGCGGCCTGTTGGTTGACACGACCGAGCAGATCTCCGCCGAGCTGGCGGTGCTGTGCGGCCGACTGGAGACCGCGGGGGAGAGGTTGATGGAAAAGGCCCGACGCGATGGCCAGATCCGTACCGATGTCGGACTCCACGAGCTCGTCGTCTCGATGTCCCAACTGGCCCGTCCACTGCCCGGCGTGAGATATCGGGACGCGGACACTCACCGGGGCGTGGACCTGCTCCTCGATGGCCTACGCGTTCCCGCTCCCGCTGAGGTCGACGGACGAGCAGCACCCTCTGACCGCTGAAACGGGCTCAGTACAGTGGCCTTCCGCCCGTCTGCAGTGCCACACCCGCAGAAGGGCCCCGAGCGGAGAATCGTTCCTGACAAAGAAACTGACGAGATGTCAGATCATGATGGATGGACCGTGAGAACCGCTGTCAGGCACTCCATCGAACCAGTTGCTGCCTTCGGATGCCAGCGTGAGGCAGAAGCAGCCTGTGGCGGCACAGATCGCGTTGCCCAGCGAGATGACGGCTTCACGGAGCTCGGCAGGCACGGGAGCGATGCCGGGATTGGAGCTGGTTCCCCCGTGCCAGCCTCTCCCGGCACAGGTGTCCAGAGAGGTGGCACGCCGGTCGGCCATTATCCGGGCCTTGCGCACCATTCGCCCCCAGCACGCTTCTGGCCGCTTCAGGGCCGACGGCCCGGATCCCAGCGGCGAACCGATCATGCCGGGACCTTGTCCTGTGCAGGAGGCGGCGGCCCGTGTACTCGAACCGCTTGCCATCCAATGCCCCTCCCTGGCCGGTGGCAGAGCTTCGGCCCACGCTCTGAGAACGTCAATACGGAGGACGGCCTCAGCCCGCGCGGTTGCCAAGGCGTCCAGAACGTCCTTGACCAGCTCCGAGTCAGGCATGTTCCTGAATCTCTTGTCGACGAAACGAACGGTGGCCGCGGCTCTGTTGATGTCTATGGTGGCCTCCACCACCCCGTCCCTGGACTGAGCGGTCACCGCGAGTGACTCCAGCTGCGCCCGTGCTCTGACGACGGCCTCATACCGCTCGGCGAAGGCGGCGAGAAGTTGTTCCAGGCCGCGGTCCGGTGACGCGTGCATCGTTCTCCTCTACCGGCATGGCCCACTTGGCGATGGTCGACACCGGGCCGTGGCATCAACAGCTGCCCGGTATATGAAGAACACGAGGGACCACCACGAATAGTTCACGAAAAATTTACGAATGACAGAAACTTGTGATGAGTCGACCCGGAATGTGGTTCCGTGTTGCATTCGCATTGCGATAGCAAGTCTAAGGGACGCCGTCTCGGCATCAATGTCCCAACTGAATAAAGGAGTCAGTCGATGGACATTTGCGATCGTGATGCAGATGCGCTGTACGGGTGGCGGTTGGGATTTACCGGGAGAGGGCAGTGCCCGACCGGGAGCATGGCGGTCGCCCTCACTACGGGGGAAGGCGCGAGGACGACCGCCTGTCCCACCGCCGGGGCCAGCCAAATATCCGCGACGGCGGGAGTCTTCACCCCGTACACGAGTGTGAGGGGCGGCGAGGTTCACGTCCGGGGAGCCCATGCAGCCGATCCACTCCCTGCGACGGCCCGCGGCCGCTGAGCATGTACGGCGTCCCGGCGGGGCAGGCGTACGTCGCCGGCCGGGCCGGCCGCGGACACGGACGACTGCTTCCCTCCAACGGAGCGGTGCTCCTCTGGGCCAAGAAGATGTACACGATCCAGCCACCGGGTGGCGCTCGTGTACGCCGGCGACGTGTCCGCCACCGCACAGGCGCCCGAGGGAACGGGCGCCGCGGGTGACCGCTTCAGCGGCGGGCGCCGGAGGCGACTGACGGCACCGCCCTGTCATCCGGGCTCGGATGACACGAAGTGTCCTCCACGCTGATCACCACTCCTCCCGGCCTGACTCAACGAGCCAGACCCCTGGAGGGGGTCAACTTTCAAGCGCCGCCACCGGTCCACTTTTCAGCCGACGCCGACACGCGTGCCCACCTTCGCGGGGGAAGGCCCGTTCGCCGACATGCGACTGCAAGCCCCTCGGTTCATTGTTGGACTGGAGAATTTTTGAATCTGCAGGCTAGCTCTGCGAGTGCTGCGGTGGAGATGTCAGGAAGGGAATCTGCACTGACAGGCAACCAAACTGCCCTCCTGCCTGGGACCCGCCGCTCTTCCCCGTTGAGGATCGTGGAGGCAGGCTGGCCTCGGTCGGGGTGCCGCAGCACTGACAGGAGTCACCACGAGGCGGTTCGACCAGGGAACGCCAGTGCCTCTGCCCAGCACAGTCTTTTGGTCGACGCGGGAGGCGGCGGGACCTTGCAGCCAGGTACTGCGCTCTTCGTCAAAGAGCCTCTCCCGTACGCGCCGAGCACAAGGACGCAGCGAGGCGGCCGGCACAAGACGGGCACAAGGTCTGCCCGTCTTACTCGCACACTGGTCTGCGTCGAAGTGCTGCCCACGCTCCGCGTAGAAACTGACGCCTGTACCGCTAGTCAGCAGCGGAAGTCCGTTCAGTGACAGCTGACAGTTATTGTCGTAATTTGGTGAGGATTCAGACAACTCTATGAAGTCGATATTCAAGAAGCGCGCCCGAGCCGCAGCAGTGGTCGGTGCACTCGCAGGCGTTCTCACTCTGGGCCTGGCCGGTTCTGCCTCTGCCTCGTCTGTTCCCCCCTGGCAGTTGGAGGTTTGCTCCTGGGGGTCTTACCAGACCAACGTCTACTGGGGTAACGGCGGTTTCATGGGCGTCCCGCCCGGGCAGTGCCTCACCCAGATGTTCCAGCCCATGACCACCGACACGGCGTACGAATACGTCACTGTCTACGTCAACGGTGGCGGATACATCAAGGGCGCCAACCTGAACATCGCCCAGGGCGGCGGTCTGGCGACCGGCGGAACCTATTCCGCCCCCTACGCCTGGACGTTCTGAACCGGCACAGTGCAGTTTGGTTTATGTGGCGCCGCCCGCTGTCTTCCTCAGCGGGCGGCTTTCCCGTGTAATATTCGATTCCGCTCGACCCTGGTGCCGCGCTGAACTACCACGAATCAGGACACTCGGTCTGGACGCCATCCGCTACATCGACCGCACCGGGATTCCCTGGCGCTACCTGCCCCACGACTTCGCACCATGGGAGACGGTCTACCGCTACTTTGACGCCTGACAGAAAGAAGGCATCTTCGACCAGCTCAACGGCCTGCTGCGCTGCCTGGTGTGTGAAGCCGAAGGCCGGGATGCCGAGCCGAGCGCCTGCGTGCTGGACGCGCAGAGCATCAAGGCCTCCGCCAACGTGCCACCGGCCGGCCAGGGCATCGACGCAGGCAAGAAAATCGCAGGTCGCAAGCGCCACATCGGCGTCGACACCCTCGGCCTGCTGCTGGCCGTCCGGGTGACCGCGGCGAGTGTCTCCGACAACACCGGCGGCATCCACCTGCTCTCCCATATCTCCCCCGCAGCCCCTCGGGTGACGAAGGCGTGGGCCGACACCGGCTACCGGACGAAAGTCATCGACCACGGCGCCCGCCTCGGCATCGATTGGGCGGAGCGCACACACGACGTCGCCCTCGTCGACCATAGCGACCAGTTACTGGCCAAGCGGCACATCACCGATGACGCCGCTGGCTACAAAAACTCTGCTGGATCTACTCGTTGAATACGGCGACACCACGGAATCACCGATCCCGGTCGCGATCGAGACATCCCGGGGCCTATTCGTCGCGGTGCTGAGGACCGGCAAGCGGCAGGTATTCGCAATCAATCCAATGGCCGCTGCCCGGTGCCGCGACCGGCACTCGGTCTCGCGCAAGAAGTCTGACCCAGGCGACGCCCTGGTCCTGGCCAACGTGCTGCGGACCGACATGCACGCCCACCGGCCACTTCGCAACGACAGCGATCTGGCCCGCGCAGTCACAGTCCTTGATCGCGCTCAGCAAGACGCGACCTGGAACCGACAGCAGATCTCCAACCAGCTCCGATCCCTGCTGGGTGAGTACGACCCGCCTGCTCTCGCAACCGGCGAATCCTGGAAGAACGGTCTCTGTCGGCCCGAGGCCCACGAGATCCTCAAGCTAGCCCCGACGCCTACCAAGGCGGCTCGGCTTACCCGCGCACAGTTACAGGCCGCGCTCAAGCGGGCCGGCCGTCAGCGGGGCATCGCAGCCGACACCGAGCGGCTCCGCGAGGTCTTCCGGGCAGACTGGGCCCACCAGCCACGGCTGGTCGAGGACGCACTCGGCAAGCAGATGCTTGCTCTCCTGATTCAGCTGGAGGCTGCCTGCACCGTCGCCGACAACCTCGCCGAGGCGGTCGGAGAGGCATTCCCTCAGCACCCGGACGCTGAGATCATCCTCAGCTTCCCCGGCCTCGGCATCCAGCTCGGCGCCCGGGTGCTCGCCGAGATTGGAGACGACCGACAACGGTTCGCCGACGCTCGCGGCCTGAAGGCATACGCCGGCGCCTCTCCCATCACCAGGGCGTCCGGCAAGAAGTCCAGCATCACCCGACGCTGGGTGAAAAACGACCGCCTCAACCACGCCGGCTGCCTCTGGGCGTTCTCCGCGATCGCCGCCTCGCCCGGCGCCAGAGCCCACTATCGGCGCCGTCGCGACAACCACGCCGACTGGCACGCCGCCGCCCAGCGCAACCTCTTCAGTCGCATGATCGGCCAGCTCTACCACTGCCTCCAACAGAGCCATCGATATGACGAGGCATTGGCCTTCCCAGCTCCATCCGATGAGGTGGGCACAGCGGCCGCGTAGCCAGAGGTCGTATCTCACCGGCAGCGATCAGGAGCATGCCTAGCGGGGCCGGCGGCCCAGCACAGCACGGAATCTCTCCCGCCCTGCCGTGACGCTCGCGTCCCACAAGCCTGAGGCGCCGCTCAGTGAGAGGGACTGGAGCCGTTGTTCCTCGGCAAGTCGGCTGGCACCCGCCACGTTCTGGTCCAGCATTCCCATCGCGGTGAGCGCTGCGTGGCCGCAGCACACTGCGGCATCGGCGCCTCGTGGCCCGTGGACTAGCAGGGCATACCGCAGGCACAGAACAGCGAAGAAGGCGTAGGTGTCGGCGACATCAGTGATTCCCTCCTCGTCCGGCTGAAGCTCCGGGAACCGCTCCAGCAGGCGTACACGCTCGGCGGCGTCGGCGAGCGGCCGGTCGACATACCAAAGATCGCGCACGGACTCCGCATACAAGTCCAGGTCGGCTTCCCGCTCCGGCGCGCCCGCCCGCAGGCCCACGAACAGTGGCGCCATGCGTTCAGTGCAAGCGGAGACATACAGGCGAATCGCCTCGCCGCCCCCGTCACGAAGCGCCTCCGCAACGGCCTCCTCCACCAACGTCTCCACGTCCTACCCTCATCCCGTTCGAACAGATCGACAGGCTACACAGCGGCCTGACGGCCACAGCTTGACGAGTTAGGGTGTGTTTCAGAAGTGGATCTTGATGTGTCAAGATCCACTTCGTGGGACGGCACGATCTGACGAACGCACAGTGGGCGAAGCTGGAGCCCT
>NZ_JBVKCG010000052.1:0-18596 GCF_055634995.1 Streptomyces sp. NPDC111744 | reverse complement strand
TATGCGACGCTGAGCCTGACCAATGCGATCACCAGCAAGTTCCGTATGCGGGCCGAGTACGTCCACAGCAGCAAGGACACCGGCAACCTCAGCACTTGGGGCGCATGGCAGTACTTCACCGTCAGGCAGTGACACACGAGGTGCCGGGTCCCCGCCAAGGGGGTGCTCGACGTCCGGGACCGGAAGTTGACCGACCGCGCCTCGCGTGCAACACACGTGCCACCTGAAGCGGTGCGCTGCGCCTGACCGTAACCGGTCACGTGTCTGCTCGGGTGGCAGCCGGGCGGCTTGACGAGCAACTTGCGGGACGACTGTGTCAGGCCGTTCCGGAGGCCCGTGGGCGCCACAGGCGAGCTAAACCTCCACGACATTCCGAGGCGCAGGCAACAGGTCTGGAGCTGATGACACGCCCGGGACACAGCAGATTCGAACCTGCGACACCCGCTTTAGGAGTTTTCCTTGAGTAGGGCTGTGACCTGCAAAAATATCGGCTGGTGGGTGTCTGGCCCGGGAAACACCCCTCCGTAGTTCTCGCCTGTTCACGGGGTTTCCCGTCCCCATGTGTGCTGAATCCGTTCCGGCGAGGACTGTCAGCGAGGCTGTCAGGGGCCCTTCCTGGCACGGGTGGCACTACGAGGTGCCGTGCTGGTGCCTACGAAAGCTTCTCTCCATGGTGCTACCAGTCAATGCCGATTGCTGGGTGGGACGGACCGATCGCGGTCACAGTAGGTCGTTGAACCTCTTCGGCGGGCTGCTCACCGACAAGACCGGCAGCGGCGGCGACCTGACCGTCGCCACGCACAACGTCAACGCCAACAACTCCGATTCCTCCGGCACCGCCCGTGACGTGGCCGCGTCCGGCGCGGACGTGGTGGCCCTGGAGGAGTTGATCGCGTCAGCGGTTCCGGTGTACGAGAAGGCGCCGGCGTCGACGTACAGATACCACTTGGTGCAGGGCACCGTCGGCCTGTGGAGCAAGCACCCCATGACCGGGGTGAGGGCCGTCGACATCAAGCTGGGCTGGACACGCGCAATGCGCGCCACGGTGACCACGCCCGCGGGACAGGTCGCGTTCTACGTCGCCCACATGCCGTCGGTGCGGGTGAATCTGGAGGCAGGGTTCACGGCCCGGCAGCGCGACGCGATCGCGGTGCGCTGGGCGAGGCCGTCTCCCGCGAGCCGCTGAATCGGAAGGTGCTGCTCGGCGATCTGAACGGCACGATGAACGGTCGTTCCCTCAACGGCGTCACTTCCCAGATGCGCTCCACACAGGGCGCGGCGGGCAGCGGCTTCGGCTGGCCGGCCTCGTTCCCGATGGCACGGATCGACCAGATCATGGTCCAGGGCATCGAGCCGGTGAGCTCGTGGACGCTGCCGAGAGCCGGCAGTGATCACCTGCCGGTCGCCGCACGTTGGGACATCGGCACATCCGGGTCCTGAACCGCACACCGATTTGCGTGCAAGAAACCTCGCCAGGGGTTGTCTGGCGGGGTTCGACCTCATCGATCTGTCGAGATCACTCGTGGTTCAAGGCAGCTCGCAGGTAGGCGATCAGATCACCGGTCGGCACCTCGACCCAGTCCGCCCCGGGCACCCCGGGGCGGATGACCTCGTAACGGTCCTCTTCCGGTTCGTACACCAGGACCTGACGCTTCGTTCCGTCCAGCAACGGAAACGGATCCAGACACAGGCGGACGGCACCGTGCGTGATCGATGGGAACGTGTTCCTCAATACCTCGTCCGCACGGAGGCGACGCAGAAGGTTCCACTGTCTCCGGTGGAAGTCGGACGACAGAAGGCCGGACCACTGCACCTCCAGCCGTGGATCACGAAACCGTACTGGAGTATTAGCGGCCCAAGACGTCGCACTCGGGTTCGCCCCGATGCGGAAACCCCGGTTCGAATCCGGGGCATGGCCGCCCTCGGCATGTAGTTCCTCAACTTACGTCCGGCGGTTGGGACCTGCACCGATGCTCAATGATGCCCCTCTGACCTGGGGGAGAGCCGTTGGACAACTGTCGTCATCTGTCGCCTTTGGCCACCGTCGGACGGCCCAAAGACGGCCCGGGGAAGCACGCCCACGAGCCTCGGTTCCCCGTCAGTCCCCGTCTGTTCTGGCACGCGAGTGGCACGGCCGGTAGATCGGATCAGTGGTAGAGCGGCAGTCTCCAAAGTTGCGATGCGGAGGTTCGACTCCTCCCACCCATGCCATGCGGGTCGCTCCCGTAGGTGCTGAAAATCCCGCTGATCCGTGCCGGGCCCTGCCGCTCGCGCTCCGCTTTCCCCTGGCGGCGCTGAAAGCAGCGGCGAGGAGTCGCTTGCCTGCGGTGCAGAGGACTCCTCGCCGTGATGGCTTTACTTATTTTCGGGGATTCCGCTTTACGAGCACAGCGCTATTTCCCCGTAGAGTCCGATGGTGGCTTACCAGCCGCTGCCGCAGGAGTACGAGTTGTAGTAGAGGAAGTCACCCACGCAGACGCGTGCGAGGTAGCCGCTTCCGTCGTAGTAGTAGGAGGTTCCTTGGTTTGTGCCGTTAAGGCCGTAGTGCATGTCCCCGAGGTTGGACCAGGTCTTGCCGCCGTCGGTGCTCCGCTGGAGCCAGCCCTGGCACTCCTGGCCGCGGGTGCTCGTATTGAGGATGAACATGCCGCGGGCGTACTGGCTGCCGTTGCTGATGCCGGTTCCCGCCTGGAGGTCGCCCACGCAGCCCGCGAATGACTGATGCTGCGAGGTTATGTACGCCCCGTTGGTGTAGCCATCCTCAGCCTGCGCGCTGCCAGTGAGACCTATGACAAGTCCCGCGGAGGCCGCGGCGATGGCCATGGCGCGTACGGCGAACTTCTGCTTCATTCATGCCCCCTTGATGCTGCTTCAGGTGAAGCAGGCCTGAAAAGCTAACACGGTTCCGCGATCTTTGGCCTGCGGTCTACCAAGCTGAGCTACCCCCACCCGCTTTGCCCACCACTGTCCCTGGCTCCCATCCCGTCTGCCGTCGGCCCACACACCGTGGAGCGGGCGTGGTTCCGGCCTGCCCCGCCGGGAACTCGCCGAACACCTTCGCGTCTCCTACGGCAAGGTCGCCGAATTCCAGAAGCGCGGAGCCCTGCACTTCCACGCCGTCGTACGCCTCGACGGCCCGGAGGGTCCCGGGACACCCCCGCCCGCCTGGGCCACGACCGACCTCCTCACGGACGCGCTACACGCCGCCGCCACGCACTCCTACACCTCGGTGTCAGTCCCGGCCGCCGAGGGCCAACCCGCCCGTACCTTCCGCTGGGGCCGACAGCTCGATGTCCGTCCGGTGAAGGCCTTCGGCGACGGCTCCGACATCACCGAACAGGCCGTCGCCTCGTACGTGGCCAAGTACGCCACCAAGGCCGCAGAGAACACCGGCACCTTGGACCGCCGCATCGGCGAACTCGCCGAACTCGACCGCCACCAGGTCCCCGACCACACCCGGCGGCTCATCACCGCGTGCCGCGACCTGGACAGCCTGTACCCGGACCGGCGCCTCTGGGCCTGGGC
This sequence comes from Streptomyces sp. NPDC111744, assembly GCF_055634995.1. Classification (NCBI taxonomy): domain Bacteria; kingdom Bacillati; phylum Actinomycetota; class Actinomycetes; order Kitasatosporales; family Streptomycetaceae; genus Streptomyces; species Streptomyces sp. NPDC111744. The sequence goes on along the minus strand of NZ_JBVKCG010000052.1, from coordinate 15,071 downwards.
CCACATGCTCGGCTTCCGCGGGCACTTCTCGTCCAAGTCCCGCACCTACTCGACCACTCTCGGCGCCCTCCGCCAGGAACGCGCCGACTACCGCGCCGCCCAGGAGGCATCCGTCCTCGGCCTCGACGACCGCGAGCCGGACACCGTCCTCGTCCTGGCCGACTGGCAGTTCGCCGGCCACGGCCACACCCCCGGGCGAAGCCGCCCTCGCCGCAACCATCGCCCGCGATCTCCAACTCAACCGCGAGACCGCCCGCGACGCCCTTGCTGACCAGCACGCTTGTGAAGGAGCCGCAGCATGACCACCGCCACCGTTGAACTCCTGACCGTGCCGGAAGTCATGACCCGGCTGAAGCTCGGACGCTCCAAGGTCTACGACCTGATCCGGTCGCACCGCCTGGTCTCGATCAAGATCGACGGTGCCCGCCGGATCCCCGCTGACGCCGTCACGGACTTCGTCCTCGGCCGGATCGAGGAGGCTGCCTGATGGCCAGTCAGCGCAAGCGCAACCCGAACGGCGCGGGCACCATCACCAAGCGCAAGGACGGCCGTTTTCAGTGCGCGGTCTACGTGCTCCAGCCGGACGGCACCCGCGCCCGCAAGTTCGCCTACGGCAAGGACTGGGCAGAATGCGATTCCAAGCGCCGGGCACTGCTCGACAAGGTGGACCAAGGCGTGCCTGTGCCCACCAAGTCGGCCAAGCTCTCGGAGTGGCTGCCGTACTGGCTGGACAACGTCATCAATGCCCCGCCGGAAGCTCGGTACCTTCGACAAGTACGAGGCACACGTCCGGCTCTACCTGGTGCCCCTCCTCGGTACCAAGCGACTCGAATCCCTCGGCGTCGCTGACGTCCGCCGGTTCCTCGTGCGCCTGGAGAAGGAAACCACCGCAGCAACCGCCAAGGAATCGCACCGAGTTCTGCGCTCTGCGCTGTCCTCCGCGTGCCGCGAAGAACTGATCACGCGCAACGTGGCCAAGCTCGTTGAGCCGCCCCGCACGGACACGCCCGAGCTGCACCCCTGGACCCTGGACGAGACGCTCGACTTCCTCGCCGCCTCCCGCAAGGATCCGCTCTACGCGGCCTTCGTGCTCGCCATCGCCATGGGCCTACGCCGGGGAGAGATCGTCGGGCTTCGCTGGTCGGACGTCGACCTCGACAACCGCGTCCTCTACGTCCGCCACCAGGTCCAGCGCCGCCGTGGCGTCCTGTACGACGACGACCCCAAGAGCCGCCGTCGCCGGGCCGTCCCGCTGCCCGCCCTCTGCATCGCGCCCCTGCGCTGGCAGCGCATGCGGCAGGCAGCTGCTCGGGCCAAGGCGGGGGAGAGGTGGCAGGAGTCGGACTACGTCTTCGCCACCCGGAGCGGTCGGCCGATCGAGCCGCGCAACCTCTATCGCTCCTTCACCCGAGTCGCCGAGTCCGCCGGCCTCCGCGTCATCCGCCTGCACGACGCTCGCCACGGCACCGCGACGCTCCTCACGGCGGCCGGAGTCGCACCCCGCGTCGTGATGGAGATCCTGGGGCACTCCCAGATCAGCATCACCATGGACGTGTACACGCACGTCGTGCAGGACACCCGGCGGGAAGCCATGAGCCACACCGACCGGCTCCTCAGGAAGAAGCGCCCCGGTCGCGGCTGACCGCCCCCGTTGATGTCAAAAGTAGATGTCAAAGGCCCCGGACCATGATCGGTCCGGGGCCTTTGCGCTGGTGCCCCCGGCAGGATTCGAACCTGCGACACCCGCTTTAGGAGAGAGTCTATTGATCACCCTGTCTGTCCTGACCTTTCCCTGGCTTCACCATTTCTGCTGGTCAGCGGGGCGGAGTCTTCCTGCTTCATCCGGTCCTTCCCTGTCTTTACTCGGCCTTCCGTTCCCATGACGTTCCCATGAGGGCCCCCACGGACCCCTGGGAACGGGTGCGGGGGGAGTCGGCAGAGGCCAGCCGGGGAGGCCGAAGCGGTGAGCACCGCAGACCTCTTGGGGACGACAAAGACCCCGCCCCGTCAGGGGGTCAGGGCCTTCGGCCGTCGTCGCGCCCCCTCTCGGGCCGCTGAGGACAGGCTAGCGGTTCCGCCGGCCTGTCGCCCGGCAACGAGCGCACAGCGGGTTCTCTGGGGCTCGGACTGTCGCGCGAGGAACGTCCCCGGATGCGAAGCAGCTCAGCGGCGGTGCAGCGCACGATACCGAGTGCAACAGGTGTGGCGTGAGCGCCGATGTCGCGTCCGTGTCCAGACGGGGGCCCGCCGTCAGGCCTGCGTGTTACGAGTCAGTCGGCGCTGCCGGGGCCTTCGTGAGGTGCCGGGCGAGGTAGCTGTTCCGGGTGTGGTGGAAGCTCGTTGCGAGCTGGGACTGCGGGGCGAACAGGTCGAAAGCGTGGTAGGCGCCGGGGTAGAGGTGCAGCTCGACCGGGACGCGGTGGGCGCGCAGGCGCGCGGCGTAGTCGAGACTCTCGTCGCGGAAGACGTCGAGTTCACCGACGCCGATGAAGGTCGGGGGCAGGCCGGCGAGGTCAGTCGCCCGGGAGGCAGCGTGGTAGGGCGTGACATCCTCGGTGCCGGCGCGGTCGCCGAGGATCGCCTGCCAGGCCAGGATGTTGGTTGAGCGGTCCCAGATGCCGATGTCGGTGATCTCCTGACTCGAATCGGTCGTGTTGCGGTCGTCGAGCATCGGGTACATCAGCAGCTGGAACAGGGGGGTTTCTGCGCCGCGGTCGCGGATCAGAAGGGCGCTGGCGGCGGCGATGCCTCCACCTCCGCTCTGGCCGGCCAGGCCGACCCGGGTGGGGTCGAGGCCGAGATCGGTGGCGTTGTCGCTGATCCACCGGTAGGCGGTGTATCCGTCCTCGGCGGCGCCGGGCGCGGGAGTTTCCGGGGCCAGGCGGTAGTCGATGAGCGCGATGGCGCAGCCGAGTGCCGCGGACAGCGGCTTGAGCCAAGGGGCGTCCTGCGCGGCGAAGCCGAGCACCTGCCCACCGCCGTGGAACCACACGAGGACCGGCATCGGTCCGGGCGCGTTCTGCGGACGCAGCAGGAGGATCGGGACGTCGGGGCCTTCGGCGCGCGGCACCTGGATCTCGTGGGCGGTGACGGTGGGTTCGTCAGGGACGGTGCCGGCGATGGATTCGGCGAGCGCGCGGACGGCCTGGCGTGTGGCGGGGATGTCGGTCAGGTCGAAGACGCCGTTCGGGCCGATCGGCATGGCCTGGAGTGCTGCGGCCAGTTCGTTGTCGATCACGGGACGGGAGCGGGGCATGGCTCTTCCTTTGGGGTGGGGTTTGCGTCAAGGTGCGGGAGGGTGGTGAGGCCGTCGGTGCGGCGAGGTGGTCGCCGCACTCCAGGTCTTCGAGAGCAGGCCGGGGCGGCTGGGTACCAGCCACCCCGAGCCTGGATATGGAGACGGGGTGCGTTCAGTGTGTGGTGGTGGCCGGGGCGTCGAAGTAGTGGCCCTGGGCGAGGTCGTCGATGAGGCCGGGCTGGGCGGGCTTCCAGCCGAGGAGGTCCTGGGTCAGCGTGCTCGAGGACGGGTTGTCGGCCGTGACGTGGACGCTGAGGAAGCCGAAGTGGGCCTCGGCCTCGGTCGGCGGGATGCTGACCACGGGCAGGTTCAGCCCCCGGCCGATGGCCCCGGTGATCTCCCGGAAGGTGATCCCCTGGTCGTCGGCGGCGTGCAGCCGTGACCCCGCCGGCGCGGATTCCAGCGCCAGCCGGTACAGGTGTGCCGCGTCGAGCGTGTGCACGGCGGGCCAGCGGTTGGCTCCGTCGCCGACGTAGGCGGCGACGCCCTTGGACCGGGCAATGGAGATCAGGGTCGGGATGAAGCCGTTGTGGTCCAGCGTGCTGTGCACGGTCGGAGCAAGCCGGACGACGGACGACCGGATGCCGCGGTTCGCGAGTGCGACGACCGCATTCTCGGCGTCGATCCGCGGCCCTGCGTCGATCACGTCGGCTTCGGTGGCGGCGTCTTCCAGTCCCGCGAAGGCGAGCAGCATGGTTCCCGACGTGGTCACCAGAGGCTTGCCGGTGCCGGCGAGCGCGTTTCCGAGCGTCTCGATGGCACTCAGATCCGCTGCGACTGCGCTGTCGAAGTCGCCGGCGAACATGGCTTCGTGCTTGAAAGCCAGGTGGATGACGCCGTCGGCCGCGGCGGCAGCCGCGGCGAGGCCGTCGAGATCGTCGAGGTCGCCTCGGTGCACCTCGGCTCCGGCAGCCGTCAACGCGGCGGCGGACTTGTCCGAGCGGGCCATGCCGACGACCTGGTGTCCCGCTTGAAGGAGTTCGGGAACGACGGCGGAGCCGACGTGTCCGGAGGCTCCGGTGACGAATACGCGCATGGTGTGCGCCTTCCTGCTGCGGGCTCCCCACCCGGGGCGCCTGATGTCAGTTCGTGACATCACCATACAATCGATGTCAGCCTCTGTCATCACTCTGATGTCAGATTCTGTCATCGGGGGTAGGATCGGAGCATGAGCCGATGGAAACCCGACGCGCGAGGCCGCCTGGAGAAGGCTGCGCTGGAGCTCTACAACGACCAGGGCTTCGACGCCACCACCGTCGCGGAGATCGCCACACGCGCTGAAGTCACCGAACGGACCTTCTACCGGCACTTCGCCGACAAGCGGGAAGTGCTCTTCCCGGCCGCCAACCCCCTCCCCGACATCCTCGCGGACGCCACGGCCACCGCCCCCGCCCCGCTCCCGCCGCTCGATGTGGTCACCCACGCCCTGACCGAAGCCGCTCCCGTCTTCGAAGAACGGGAAGATCTGGTACGACAGCGCCAGACCGTCATCGCCGCCAACCCCGAACTCCAGGAACGCGAACTGGCCAAACTTGCCGCATTCGCCTCCAGCCTCGCCCACGCGCTACGCGAACGCGGCCTGGAGGCCACCACCGCAGCACTCGCGGCCGAAATCGGGATCGCCGCGTTCAAAATCGCCTTCGAACGCTGGGTCAACGACCCCGACCAGCACACCCTCGCCCAGCACATTCGGGAAACCCTGGACACCATCAGGCACCTCACCGCACCCCCCGAACATGTCGCCGCGACCGACGGCGTGAGCTTCACAAGCCCGGAGGGAGCGGCATGAACGCGGTGGGCACCCTTAGTAAGGGGTCTCGCGCGTCCTCGATCACGCGCAAAACCCGACGGGCATGCCTCAGGTCCCTTGGTTGAGTGCACGGGTCAGATCACAATTGGCTGCTCGGGCTGCGTCGAGGTCGGCCTGCCGCTCCTCCAGTGCGTGCGCCAGGTCGACGTTGCGCTGTTCAAGCTGGCTGATGCGGCTGTTGAGTGCGGTGATCCGCGTCTGCGCACGGTGTCGGGACCACGTCGACAGCTGCTCGTACCCGGCCCGGATCCGGGAAGCGGTAGGGCCCGGCGGAATCCGGGCTCCGGTGCCCGAGCAGGGCCTGCACCTTGTCCGGCGTACCGCCCGCGTCCGCGACGTTCGAGCCGAACGCCCGCCGGGCCATGTGCGGCCCCACCCGCCGCGCCAGCCCGGCCCGCCGGCCGAGGCGCTGGAACAGCTCTCCCATCACCTCCGGCGGCATCGGCGCTCCGAGCGGCGGACGGAAGAGGTTCACCAGCAGGAAGTCACTGCCGCTGACGGCCTTGTCTACACCGCCCGCCTGCCGCTGTCGAGCGCCACCCTGAACTACGTCGCCACCCTGATACGCGGCCACTTGCAGAAGATCGGCTCGCGGTGGCGGGCCCTGCCCGCGGGGAAGATCGCCGGCATCGTGCTGGCGGTGCTGCGCTGTGACCAGCGCCCCGGCGACCTCGCCGGCGGCAACGGAGTGCACCGCACCACCGTCACCCGGTGGGTGCGCGAAGCCGTCGGCCTGCTCGCTGCCCGCGCCCCGCGCCTGGACCGCGCACTCAAGAAGATCGCCCGAAAGGGTGGCGGGGTGGTCCTGCTGGACGGCACGCTGATACGGACTCGGCGGCGCACCGGCACGGTGAACCGGAAGAACTACTCCGGCAAGCACAAGTGCCATGGCCTGCTGGTGATCGCGCTCACCGACGACCGGGGCCGCCTGCTGTGGGTCTCGGCTGCCCGCCCCGGACGATCCGCGGAGATCACCGCCTGCCGGCACGACCAGCTCACCGCGAAACTGCAGGCGGTTGGGCTCGGCGCCATCGCCGACCTGGGCTTCGTCGGCCTCGACGACAGCGGCCCTGACGCCGACCCAGCGGTGATCACCGGCTACAGAGCCGCCCGCAACCGGCCCCTGACCGGAGGGCAGAAACTGTCCAACAAGGCGCTCGCCGCCGTCCGGGCGCCGGTCGAGCACGGCTTCGCCCATCTCAAGAACTGGCGGGTCCTCGGCAAGGTCCGCACCGACCCGAAGTGGGCAACCGTGCTGGTCGGGGCCCTGCTGGTGACGAACCGCGAAGTCTCCCGGTGACCGACGATCTTCACCGAAGTCATCCACCCGCGCCCGGCACGAGTATCGACAACCCCGCGCACACCAGACCCGTGTCGGACGGCGTGGGGCGTACGCACCTTCGTGAACCCCGATTCCCCGTGAGTCCCCGTCCGTTCTGGCACGGGAATGGCACGACACCTCGCCGTGCTACCAGGACTCGGCCTGCAGCAACAGCGTGATCACCTCCGCGAAGAACCAGATTGTGAACACCAGACACGCAAGCCACAGCCCCCACAAGATCCAGCGGATCTCTCTTCGTATGCGCATGAGCGGATCATTCCCCCCTGCAGTCCTGGACCTGTCACCGGCCCAGTCCTTCCATCCCACCGCTCACCCCTGCTCCCATCCCGTCCGCCGTCGACCCACACACCGTGGAGCTGGCGTGGTTCATGGCGTCCAGGTGGAGCGCGCAACTGTACGAACGACCTGGACGCCATGGGCCGCGTCTGCTCGGCTCTGCCTGGGTCGATGGTGGACGGGATGGGAGCTCCCCGCGCACGCCACTACGGGCCCGCGGTCGCGAACGGCGCCCCCTCCATCCCGGTGCCGGCCGATCCCCCGCCGGAGGCATCGTCTTGACCGTGGGCCGCGCTCTGCGGTGATCGCCTCATGGCCACCGGCCCTATCCACATGTGGGCGCGCGTCGTCCGGCGCGCCCACGAGGCGGCCGGGACGCTGGCTGACGCTTGCACCGCAGTGAGAGAGCACGCCACGAGGGAGCTGGAGAAGCGGGACGAACGCTGGGCCGGCTCGTCACCCGCCTGGCCGGCTGGGCGGAGCGGGCCCGTGCCGCGAAGGAGAGCGATCCCCGGCTGAGAGACATCCGACGGGCCCGTGCCTGGCTCAAGGCACTGAGCACCGAGCTGCGGGAGCGGCGTATGGAGGGCTTCGCCGACCAGTCGCAGCGCATCTGGGAGAAGCTTCGCCAGGAGAGCAACATCCACCTCAACGGTGTGAGTCTGCGCGGCAGCGAGAAGGCCACCGTACGCAAGCTCGTCATGGACGTCTCCGTCGACGGCCAGGACGCCTCGGCGCTCGGCGTCATGAGCCAGGGCGAACTGCACTCCTCGCGCTGTCCCTGTTCCTGCCCCGCGCCGTCACGGCCGACAGCCCGTTCGGTTTCATAGTCGTCGACGATCCGGTGCAGTGAGCAATAGTCAAGACCTGTGGATCAAGCCCGTGGCGAGCCCCCAGCCTCATTGAGCGGTGTGCATCGTGAAGTCGCAGGTCACGGGTCTGGTGTGAATGGTGAATTGGGTACTCGTGCCGGTCGGCGGCCGATGACCATGGCGTAGATCATCGGGCAGGTCTGGCTCCGGCGGGATGCAGGGTTCGGCTGCGCCCACGACCGGCCCCCGCCTACGATCCGTCGGCAGGTCGACACGCCGTGAGAAGGCGGGAGGGCGCGGGGGATGCAGGAGCGGCAGTGGATCACCGCCCGCCGGAGCGACTGGACGCTCTCGCCGATGAGTTGGCCAAGCAACTCCAGGAGGTCCAGGCCGAGCGGGATGAACTGGCGATCGCGGAGCGGGTGCTGGACCGCGGCCGCGGTGTTGGACCAGGCCGTCAAGCTCACCGGCGACAGCAAGACCGACACCACGAACCGGGCCCTGCAGATTACGCCCACCTGGAGAAAGTCATCCAAGACGGCCGCACCCTGTACACCCGGCCGGCCCGGCAGCGACGAGCTCGAGCGCCTCTTCTTCGTTTGAACGCCTTACCGCGGTTCTGTGGTCACGTACCGCCTGGCCGCCACCCCGCCCCGGCGGCCTGGCTACATCCGAGCCGGTCGCCGGGGCGTTCGCCATCGTGACGGCACAAGGGCATGGTCAGCCCTGACCCGGCTGGGTGGTCACCGTGCCGTCATCGGCTCCGGTGCGCTGTGAGCGCGACGGTAGGCCAGGGGTGACAGGCCCAGGTACGTGTGGAAGTGCTTGCGCAGGGCGACGGGGTCGCCGAAGCCGCAGACGGTGGCGATCCGTGCGACGGTCAGGTCGGTGGATTCCAGCAGCAGGCGCGCGTGCGCCAGCCGCTGCTGCGCCAGCCACTTCAGCGGGCTGCTGCCCACCTCGCTGCGGAACCGCCGGGTGAAGGTGCGCACGCTCATGTGCGCGTGCCGGGCCATGTCCTCCAGTGTGATCGGCTCGGCCAGCCGGTCCAGCGCCCACTGCCGGGTCGCCGAAGTGGAACGGTCGGTGTCCTGCGGAACCGGGTGCTCGATGAACTGGGCCTGCCCGCCCTCGCGCCACGGCGCCACGACGCAGCGCCGCGCGGCGGCCGAGGCCACCGCCGCCCCGTGGTCCAGACGGACCAGGTGCAGGCACAGATCGATGCCGGCCGCTCCGCCGGCGGACGTCAGGATGCGTCCGTTGTCGACGAACAATACGTCCGGATCGACCTCGACGTCGGGGAACAGCCGCGCCAGCGCGTCACACAGCGCCCAGTGGGTGGTGGCCCGCTGGCCGTCCAGCAGACCGGCCGCCGCGAGCAGGAAGGCCGAGGTGCACAGGCTGACGATGCGGGTTTGCGGCCCTATCCGGTCCAGCGCCGCGGCGAGTTCCTCGGGGAGCGCGCCGGTCGCGAGCAGCTGCTCGCTGGGCTCCTGCGTGGCCAGAACGACGGTGTCCGCGGTCTCCAGCACCGACTCGTCGTGGTCGACGACGATCCGGTAGTCCTCGTGCGTGCGCACCGGCCGGCCGCCGAGGGAACAGGTGCTGACAGAGTACAGAGGGGTCCCATCCGGTTCACAGGCCTCGTTGAACACCCGGGCCGGGATGCCCAGGTCCAGCGGCTGGACTCCGTCGAGGGCGAGAACGACAACACGATGCGTCATGGCCAGAATGGTACGACGGATGTCCTCCCGGCCACTCACCCGCCTCCGCGAGCACACGCCACTGTTTCTTGTGCCGGGACCGCGGTCCCGGCACAAGAAACAGTGAGACGGACATGAGCGAGGACAACATGAGCGAGCACACCATGCGGGCAGTCACCATCAGCGAGTTCGGCGGAGCGGAGGTGCTGACCGTCGAGGAGGTCGCGCGCCCCGAGCCGCTGCCGACCGAGGTGCTGGTACGGGTGCACGCCGCCGGGATCAACCCGGTGGACTGGAAGACCCGCGAGGGCCAGGGCATGGCGGGGCTGCAGACGCTCCCGCTGATCCTCGGCTGGGACGTGTCCGGTGTCGTCGAGGAGGTCGGCTTCGGCGTCACCACCCTGAAGGTCGGCGACGAGGTCTACGGCATGCCGTGGTTCCCGCGCGCCGCCAGCGGCTACGCCGAGTACGTGACCGCCCCGGCCCGCCAGTGGGCCCGCAAGCCGGCCACCCTCGACCACGTGCACGCGGCCGCCGTGCCGCTGGCGGCACTGACCGCCTGGCAGACCGTGGTCGACACCGCCCACGTCCAGGCCGGCCAGCGCGTCCTGATCACGGCCGCCGCCGGCGGGGTGGGCCACTTCGCGGTCCAGTTCGCCCGGCACCTGGGCGCCCACGTGATCGCCACCGCCAGCGAAGCACGCCGCCCCTGGCTCAAGGAACTCGGCGCCGAGGAGACCATCGACTACACCACCACCCGCTTCGAGGACGTCGTCAAGGACGTCGACGTCGTCATCGACCTGGTGGGCGACGCCCACGACCAGACCAGCACCCGCTCGCTGAAGGTCCTGCGCCCCGGTGGCCTGCTGGTCGCCATCCCGGCCGGTGTCTCCCCGGACCTGGCCCAGGCTGCCGAGGCAGCCGGCGTGCGCGTCACCGCGTACCTGGTCGAGCCGGACGGTCCCGCGCTGGCCACGATCGCAGACCTGATCGAAGCCGGTGAGGTCGCCGTCGAGGTGGAGGAGACCTTCCCGCTGGAACAGGCCGGCGCGGCCCACGCCCACGTCGAGGCCGGCCGCACCCGCGGCAAGGTCGTCCTCACCGTGACCGACTGACCATCCCTGCAAACCGTCAGGAGCAGCACCGTGTACTACGAGATCCGCCGCTACCAGGCGCAGCCCGGACGCCGCGAGGAGTGGGTGCGCTACATGGAGGACGTGGTCATCCCGTTCCAGGCCTCGCTGGGCATGGACGTGACCGCCTCCTTCGTCGACGCCGAGGACGAGGACGGCTACGTGTGGATCCGCCGGTTCGAGGACGAAGCCCAGAGCGAGGCCCTGTACACAGCCGTGTACGAGCACGACTGCTGGAAGAACGAGATCGGCCCGGTCGTCTACGACCTGCTGATCCCCGAGAAGTCCGTCGTCACCCGCGTGGTCCCCACCCCGGCCTCACCCCTGCGATGACCTGGCTTGCGGCCGCTTCATCCGCCACCCGCACCGCACCGCACAGCGCAGCACAACAGCGAAGAGAAGGAACCCAACCCATGAGCAAGAAACTCAACCTCGCTGCGGCCGTAGCTGCCGCAGCGGCCGTCTTCGTGTCGGCCCCCTACGCGTCGGCCGCCGCGGGGCGGGAACACCCCAAGCCCGTCGTCACGGACGTCAAGACCGTGGCCCCGTTCGACTGGTCCGCCGGGGAGGTACCGGAGAACATCACCGTCAACCCGGACAGCACCCTGACGGTCTCGATGCTGGGCAGCTACGCCGGCAAGCGGCCGGAGCTGGTGCGGGTGAGCGCCAACGGGCAGCACAAGACTGTGCTGGTGACCGGCGTCCTCGGTGACGGCTTCACCGGGAACACCCGTGGCAGCGACGGGACCATCTACTACAACGTGTGGTCCAAGGACGCCTCGCGCGCAGGAGTGTGGAAGCTGCCCCCGGGCGGCCACCCCAGCCGCCTCGCGGCCCTGCCCGCGGACGGCCTGCCGAACGGGCTCGCGATCGACCCTTCCGGATACATACTCTACGTCTCCGACAGCTACAAGGGCACGATCTGGGCCGTCCCGGTCACAGGGGGCCAAGCCAGAACGTGGCTGACCGACCAGGCTCTCGCGCCGGTCCCGACGGCTTCGATACCGATAGGCGTCAACGGGCTTCGCTACCACGACGGGGCGGTATGGGTCACGAACTTCAACAAAAGCACCCTGCTGCGGGTTCCCGTGACCGCTGCCGGGAAGCCGGGCCGCATCCACCAGGTGACCGGTGGTGAGGTGGGCATTGACGACTTCAACTTCCTCTCTGCCCGCTCCGACATTGTGTTCACCGCGCTGAACACGCAGAACAAGGTGGACGTGGTCTACCCGAACGGCACGAAGGTCACCATGCTCACTGCGGCCGACGGGCTGGCCAGCCCCACCGCCACCGCCGTGCGCGGCCACGAGCTGTACATCACCGACGCCTCGCTTGCCGCCCCGCACCACCCGCAGCTGCAGGGCGGCCGGATCAACCTCGCGGGGTTGCAGGGCAGCTGACCGTGCAGCGCCGGAGCCACGGCCTCACACTTCGCCGCTCCCCGGCCTCGCCGGGGGCGGCGTCGGCGTGCCGTCCGCACGCCGACCGAGCGCGGCAGTTGTCGCAGTGATCGGCGGTCGCCTGCAGTTCAGGCTGGCAAACTCGTTCGTCGGCCATGGTTCAGTCTTCGGTCATGGGCCAGGTCTCCCAGACCAAGTCCAGGCGCCGGTACGCGTCGTCGAACAGGCGTCGGCCAGTGGGACGGTGACCGTCACCGTCGTCAGGGACATGGAATAGTCCTTGATCGTGACCTGGCACCGGTCGTCGTCTTCGTCGAGCTCGATGAACAGCCACGGAGCGCGTTTTCCCTCGCACCAGGCGATGTCCTGGCCCGCGTCGAGCGAGTCCAGGGCTTGCTGCCACTGCCGCAGGTCCTTGGGGAAGATCCAGGTCTTGAGGGTGCCACCGACGAAGGGCGTATCGACCACGAACTCTCCGATAAGGACATCGGCCTCGGTGGGACGCTTCCGCTCCTCCTTCCCCGTGACCCGGAGAATGACGCTATTGCCATCCCCCTCCAGGCGGATCAGATCGATCGGATCCTCAGCCATGACTGCCCCTCCCGACTCGCGCATGTTGCCGAAAACTAATCGTCGGCACGGACACAGGGTCGGCTGAGGTGTGTCAGGCCGCGTGGGCTTCGAGGCGTTCGACGAGGTGTCCGCGTTCGAAGCGAGATCCGGCGCGGACGAGCGACGAGGTGGGGCGCATTCACGGACCGCCACCGCTGCTGGGCGGACTCGATGAGTTTGAAGACCATGGCCAGGGCGGCGGTGCGGGAGCCGGCGCCGCGGGTGACCTTGGTCCACAGCCGGACGGTGGAGAAAGTCGACTCAATGGGGTTCGTGGTGCGCAGGTGGATCCAGTGCTCGGCCGGGAAGTCGTAGAACGCCAGCAGCTGATCCTGGTCTTCGGTGATCTTTTTGACCGCCTTGGGGAACTTCGCGCCGTAGAGCTGGGCGAACGTCTTGATCGCCGCCTCGGCATGGTCGCGGTGCTCGACATCGTAGATGTGCATGGCCTTCTTCGCGCCCGGCTGCGCGGACTTCGGCATCGAGTCGAGGACATTGGCCGTTTTGTGAACCCAGCACCTCTGCTCGCGGGTTCCGGGGAACACCTCGCCCAGCGCTTTCCAAAAGCCCAGGGCGCCTTCCCCGACCGCGAGCACCGGGGCGCGCATGCCCCGGCGGGCGCAGTCCCGCGAGATCGGCCCCACCTACGAGCAGGTCCGTGCCTGGCGTGCGGAGGTCGGCGAGCTCGTCCAGACACTGGACGTCCCCTGACCGTTTGGTCATCGAGGTCACCTATGAGCCTCTTCCACCGAGGCCGCCGACTCCCTCGTCGAGGCTCGATCTGCGGTGCGTGAGTGGCGCCGTCTCGCGCACCGAACTCCCGCTACTGGTCCCGTTGTGGGCCGCTGGCGGCCTCGCCGACTACCGGCGCTCGCGGGCTGCTGCCTGAAGCAGAGCGAAAACAAAGGCTTCCAGAGATCGCTGAATCGAGGCCTGGGCCGCCAGTTGCGAACGGCGGCGCGCGTGACGTCGGCAGGCGGTCGGAGAGTGCCGTAGAGGACGACCGCGGGGCCCTCGTCGGGCTTGAGGGCGCCGGACGGGGGCGTGCCAACGGCGGCCGCGCGAGATGGGGACGAATCCGGGGGAGTCGCCATGATTCCCACGCAGGATGCCCTTGGGGGCGCGTTCCCATGTTCGTTCCCATGCACGGCAAAAAGGCCCCTCGGAGACGATTCCGAGGGGCCTTTCTGGCGCATCGTGCCTGTTCAGGCATGGTGCCCCCGGCAGGATTCGAACCTGCGACACCCGCTTTAGGAGTTTTCTCTGGGCGGGGCTGTGACCTGCGGAAACGTAGACGACAGGGTTCTGGCCTGGGGAAACACCCCTCCGTAGTTCTCGCGTGTTCACGGGGTTTCCCGTCCCCATGTGTGCTGAATCCGTTCCGCGAGGACACCCCATGAGCCGACTCAGTGACGAGTTATGCGCGGTCCTCGCGCCTCTCGATCGCCTGCGCGGCCCGGCACTGCTCGTGTTCCTCGGCGACGCGGCCTGCCTTGAGGTACGGGGCCGAGTCGGCATCTCGGCGGTCCAGCAGGCATGGTCTGCCTCGCCGAGCTCCACCGCATGGCCGACAACGGTGGCGAGAACTTCTGCCCTCGCATGCTGTGTGCGCAGATCCACGAACAGGCAGCCGTCGGGGTAGTTGCGGCGGATCTCACGAGCGGCGCATACGACGAGCGCGGTCTTCCCGAGCCCTGCCGTGCCGTCCACCCCCACGACGGACACGGACCCGCCGTAGCGGAACGCCGTGGGCTGCTGCGTGGCGGAGCGGAAGACCGCCTGGCCGGCCAGACGATCGGCAGGGGCGCCGCGGAAGACGTGTGGACAGCCAAGTACCCCATCCAGTAAATGGTTGATCAAGGACCGCTGAGGTCGTCCGAGGCGGTGTTACGCTCCGCGTGCTCTGCGGTTCTGTGCCGCAGCAACGGGGGAAGGACGGCCGGGTGTGCCGGAAAGACGGGCAACCGCCGTGTGCACGACCGGAGCCATGCGCGTTGACCCCGCCGCGAGCACAGGCACTCGACACTGACCGTCCCGGCCCAGCCTGAAATGAAGACACCTGTGAATCGAACCGTGCACCAACGCGGCTGGCTCGCGCTTCTGCTGGCCGGCGCGGTGATGGCAGCGCTACCGGCGGCAGCAGCCGCCGACGAGACCCCGATCGACCCGGCACTGCCGACGCCCACGGTGCCGGCCGGTGCGAACTGCGGCAGCGACAGCAGCCCGGCCTGGGCCACCGTGTCCAGTCCGCCGCCCGCGGGCATGACCGTCTCCATCGGCGTACCGCGGCCGACGGTGAACGGAGTGACGTACCAGGGGGTCGTCCACGCGTGGGACGTGGACGGTTCGCAGGCGGCGGACGGGTCCGCCGCCGGGCTGCCGGTGCTCTCCCAATCCGTGTACGACCCGCTGCCATTGGCGGACGGGCACACCTACGGCTGGCACGCGTCGACGTACGACGGGACGGCGTACTCGAATCCGACCGCACCCTGCTACTTCAGGCTGGACGGAAACCCGCCCCCCACCCCGGTCGTCACCAACCCGGACTTCCCCCCAGTGGGCAGCCCGGGAACGCCCACGAAGGCCGCCTGGCAGCCCACCACGTTCAGCTTCAGCTCCACCGGCGATCCCCTGCCCGCCGGGTGCACCGAGGCGGGGACTCCGGACTGCCAGGCCAGCGGCTTG
>NZ_JBVKCG010000051.1:0-18598 GCF_055634995.1 Streptomyces sp. NPDC111744 | reverse complement strand
AGCCCCGCACCACGAACCCGGGAAGACCGTGAAACGAGCCGAAACCCTCACCGAACATGTCCGCTTGAAACAGCAGCGAGGTTAAACGCCAAGCTTAGCGGGGCGAACGGGGGGTGTGGGCCGCCTTCTTGTTCGTGGCCGTCGGTCTAGGAGTGTCGGAGCCGCGTGAAATCGCTGCCGCAAGGCCTGGCGGCCTGGCGCGCCGCTTCCATGTGGCTGCTCAACCAGGCTGGCTCGGTCGGGGTGCTCGTTGGTGGGGCGGACCCGGGCGCATTACAGCAGGGGCCGTCGCAAGTCGTGACGATCAGGCTGATGCCGATAGCCAAGATCTCGTAACTGGCGCCGCATAAGAGCTCGGCCAGGTCAGCGGGCACGATGCAGGCCAGCTGTATCGGGGCAAGCGGGTGGGGGTCTTTGCCCGGCAGAGGCGGGCGATGGCTGAGGTGCATGGCAAGCGCTCCTTTCGGATGTCGTCGTGGCGGGGAGCCCGCCCGGCCGGTGGCCTCGGAACCGAAACGGGCTCCCCTCCTTGATCCTGTTCGGATCTGCCTTTCGCTTGTCGGACCGGCTACAGGCGGTGGAGACACGCGGAGGCAGCGACGGACGGTGCAGCCGCTCTGATGCTGTTGAATCCCGACGGGGCGGGTGCGTACGTCTGGACGAAGCGGCGCAGCCGGTATGACCGGCGGTTGCTCCGGGTGTCGGGGGTATCGGCTGCGGTGGCTGTTTTCCAGCAAACGGCGGCGGCCTTCTCGAAGAATCCGTCGGCCAGTGCGGCTTCGTGGCTGGCGGCAGTGACTTCGACGTCCAGGTGTTCCGGGGCCTTTGCAGGCGGCGGGGCGGGCAGGCCTCTGGTGCCGGGATTCGAGGGCAGCCGGTTTGGCAATTCTTCGGCAGGCTCGGCTTCGCCCGTGGGCCACGTGCAGTCAGTGCTGCTGGAAGCTGCTGCGACGGCGTTCCCAAGTCGCTCGGCGAAGCGTGTGCCGGGTACCGGGATCTCGCAGTCAGGGTGGAGGACGTATCCGGTGCTGACGGCGCGGGCAACAAACTGGATGAGCGCCCGGGTGGTGGGGGTGTGGGGGCGGGGTGTGGCATGAGTGAGGTGGCTGAGGATGCGCAGGACGGTCACCAGGCTGGTGTCGGCCGTCATCATCCGGTAGGCGGGGGCGTCTTGGCAGGGGTCGGTGGAGTCCTCGGGTGGTGCGTAGTCGCCGGCTTGGCCGTGCCACAGGGCGGCGGCGTGAGTATCGCCTTGGGCGAGGTGGTGGAGGTAGAGGCAGTAGGCGGAGACGGTGTCGTCGGCGCCGGCGGCGTACTGCCACCAGAAGCGAGCGCCGATGTCGGCGCCGGCAACTCGCAGGGCGCAGCCCAGGATCCGGGCGGTGCGGGGTTCGGGGACCTGGTCGGTGAGGAAGTCGGCGAGTTTCTCGGAGGTGGAGTGGGTGACGACCGCCTCGCACAGCGCGGCAAGTCGGGCGGCAGCACTGTCGTCCGCCTCATCCGGCCAGTAGCCGGCCCAGGGCAGGAGATCGTCCTCAGCGTGGTCGTTGTAAGGGACGACGTCGGAGGGGACGTGGGGGTGGTGCAGCAGCGACCGGGCGAGGAGGTCGTCGACAGTGCTCATGGCGGGGGAATCACTCCTGGGGTTCGGTATCGGGGAAGAGTTCCTTCAGGGCCCATCGGGCGTGATGGTCCAGGGTGTGGGTGACGGCCGGGGACAGGCCGACGATGCCAGGGACGTCATCGGCGTCGATGCCACACAGGTAACGCAGGACGGTGATGTCCCGCTGGTCTGCAGGCAGGCGAGCGATCGCGTCGAAGAACCTGGCGAAGACGTCGACCTGAGCCAGTTGTTCCACCAGGTCGGGTGCCTCGTACGGAGCCGTGGTGCAAAACGCAGCCGCGCGGAGATCCGGGTATCCGCCGGGACGACGGGCCGCGCGGGCCAGGACGCGGGAGCGCAGCAGCTCCCAGGCGTAGCGGGGCGTGTGGGGGCTGGCGGTCGCTTCGTCCCAGGTGACCCAGAGGATGTCGAAGGTCTCGGTCACCGCCTGCATGGCGCGCGGGCCGGCCTGGAGGAAGGACTGGGCGTAGGCGGTGTAGGGCTGGCGCATGGCCTGGGCCAGGCCAACGTGTGCGATCGGCTGGTCGTCTGGGTCACCGGACTGAACGTCAAGGATGCGGTTCTTGATCCACGTGGCGTCTTTCTCGGCTTCCGCTGCGGCCATCTGCCACAGCCGACGCAGCGGAGCCACGGGAAGATTCAGTACCCGCACCACGCTGTAGGTCATCTCCCAGCCTGGGTAGTAGCCCTTGCCGCGTAACAGCTCGGACAGGCGGGTCTTGGAGTACCCGGAACGGCCCACGAGGTCGTCCAGGGTCAGCCCGCTCGCGGCGAACCGGCTGCGTACCGGTCCCAGCCAGGTTCGGTGCATCAGGCCAGCGCTCTCGCAGATCGGCTCCGGAGGCCGGCCGCGGCGATGCGGAGGTTCCCCCGCAGGCTGCTGAGGAACGAGCGGCGTCACCGCGACGGCTCCCCACTCGTGGCCCGTGCCGCACACGATCCCGCCGACGCGCCTCGCCGGGCCACCGTGCCACGACGCGCGAACGCGGTCTGGCGGACACGAAGCCTCAGCGGTGGGAACTGAAGCACGGCCACCGCCGTGAGCTGTCCCGGCACGGACCCGCCCGTGCCCCGTGTGAAGACCACCGTCATCAAGACGACAGCCGTCACCAGCGTGCTTGTCATGTCACCTTCCCTAGGAGGCAAGCGTCTGAAAGGACTTCTCCGAGGCGGTGCTCACGCGCCTCGGAGAAGCAGGACCACAGCATGCTTGCGCCGGGCGTACGCCCTCAACGAGATCAGGAAAATGCGGAACAAAGGCACTTCGCCAACTCAAGGGCCCTGATGGTCACAGAAGACCACCGACGGACTACGCCTAGAACTACGGCTGGTACTCCATACCGACCACGGGATCCAGCAAATCATGGCGGAATGAACCTTTTTGATGGCGGAACCGTACTTCTTATTGCGACACTCGATGGATTGCGCACCATGGAGAACGGGCGCCTTCCAGGTGCCGCACCTTCCTGTCTGGAAGGCCACGCGGACCCCTTGTGCTCAAGAATTACCCGGAGGGGACCGCACCGCTTCCGTCCAGCACGTACTGGGCGGAAGCGGCGGCAACCGGCACAGACGACGCAACCGCCCAGCAGCCACTAGCAGGCTGGACGACCCCCGCGCGCTCATCGCGGTCTCCGCGGCCTCCAACCGGTCCAAGGCCGACAAGGACCCGACCGACTGGCTCCCGCCGTACACCCCCTACTGGTGTGACTACGTCACCGACTGGATCGCCGACAAGACCCGCTACCAGCTGAGCGTCGACCCCGCCGAGCAGGCCTCGCTCACCGAGCAGCTTGCCGCCTGCCCGGACCGGCCCATCACCGTCACCCTCGCCCACTAGCAGGCATGCGTCTGGCCCGTCACCACGGCGCACAACGGGTGACGGGCCAGACGGGGGACGACGGCGGGACGCGGCGGCCGGCGGGACGCCGAGGACAGGCGCGCACCGCCGGCTGCCAGGGGTGCCGGCCAGGGGCGGCCGGCACCGGCTCTGCGGTCAGTGGCGGTGGCCGCCGCCGCGGCGGTCGCCCCAGGACGCCTCGTCGATGAAGCGGCCGTGGTCGTTGCGCAGGGTCGCGGTGTCCCGGTCGTTGTTCCACACGTAGTTGCGCCGGTCCTGGTACACGTCCGCCCTGCGGTCGCGGCCCTCACCGGTGTGGACCCGGACCGTGGAGCGGCCGTCCAGGCGGAAATGGCGGAAGGTGTAGGTGTGGCCGGCCTCATCCGAAAGGGTCCAGCCGTCCAGGTTCACCGCCCGGCGGGACGTGTTCGTGACGTCCACCCATTCCTTGTTGAGCGACCAGTTGGAGCGGTCGTCGCGGCCCGGGGAGTCGTACTGCACGTCGCTGATCACCACGGCCCGGTCGTGCGGGCGGGCGGCGGGCTGGCCCGCGGCCGCGGCCGGCAGGGCGAGCGCGCCGACAGCAGCGGTGGCGACAGCAGCGGCAGCGGTCATACGACGGGCGGTCACAGAAACGGACACGGGATCCCCCTTCTCGGAGCCACACCCTGCGCCAGCGATATGAAGTCGCAGGCCAGTGGGGTGGGTTGTGCGGGTGGCGGCCCGGTCGGCCGCACACCCACACCCTGCCCGACCACGAACCCAATCAGTGTGGAAAACGAAGCATGTGACGAATCACGGATATTTCAGTGACTCTCATCTGCAAGGCGCATGTATGCGATGAACATGACTAATTGACGGATTGTCACTCACGGATGCCGCGCCAGCGGCGGCACGATGGCCGATCCCGCCAGGCAGCGCCACCGGAAGCCGGAGGCCCGGTCCGCAGAAGTGCGTAACAGCCGCTGCAGTCCGAACGGGTGAAGCCACCGGCGTGACCGCGCCGTGGGGTTGGTCTTCGCACCGCTGACGTGGCCTCTCGGCGGCCCTTCGCCATTCCCGCGCCGGGCTGCTGCGCCGCCTGTCCGCCGCACGGCGGTAGCGCAGTTGCGGTTGTGTCGTTGTCCTGGCGTGAGCGCGGAGAGGGAAGACCGGGACGAGATGGTGTTCGCCCACTTGACTGGTGCCTACTGGTCGGCTGGGGCCGGCGGGGACTGCGCCGGGTGCCGCGAGATGTTCGGCGCAACGGTGGGCGAGCGGCAAGGGCTGGTTGGTGGGGGTCCCGCTCTCGGCGACCGGGTGGGCTGGCTGCGTGTGGTCATGCTGCTGGTCGCGGTACTCACGGTGTCGGCCGCGGTGGTGGGTGTTCTTTGACTGGCGATCTTGACCGATTGACGGGGGAGTTTGACCGCTGGGCTCAAGGAGAGCTCGTCTGGCGGCGGTGTCAGCGGTCCCTGCGAGCATACGAATCATGAAACGATCCGACGATCTCCTGGCAAGGCTGGACGACATCGACTGGGCAGCTCTGGGGCACGCCTACGGCAGCGCCGAGGACGTGCCCGGACAGCTCCGGACGGTGTGCGGGCCGGACGAGGAGGCCCGGAAGGGCGCCTTCCGCAGCCTGTTCGGCAACATCTTCCACCAGGGCACCCGGTACTCGGCCTCTCCGTACGCCGTGCCGTTCCTCGCCCGGATCGCTGTCGCGGGCCCAGCCGGCGCTCGGGCAGACGCACTGCTACTTCTGACCCGTCTGGCCATTGATTGGCACGACGAGTACGACCTCCCGCTCGGTATCGACACCGCCGCGTGGCGCGCCGCAGCCATCAGCCCCGAAGAAAATTTGCGCTGGTACGACGAGCAGATCGCTGCCGAGACCGACGAGGAACGGTTGAAGAACTTGCGCGAGGGACGGGCGTACTGTGCGGCGGGGCACCCCGTCGACGCTCGCGAGGGCGCATTGCGCTCCTATGACGCGGTCCGCGCCCAGCTTCCCGTCCTGCTCGAACTGCTCGACGACCGAGACCCGGAGATCCGCACCAAGACCGCGTACCTCCTCGGCTGGTTCCCCGAGGAGGCCGACGCCACCCTGCTCCCGTTGCTGGCCTGCCTCGACGTCGCGCGGAACCCAGTCTGCGTCGCCACGGTCCTCGTTTCGGTCGGGCTCATCGCCGACCACGATCCGGGCAGCCGACTCCGGCGCCACCTCAACCACGAGCACCCCTTGCCGCGCTGGGCCGCCGCCACCGCCCTGACCCGCTTGCTGGTCGCCCACCCGGCCGCCGCGCCCGGCCTGCCGCCGGCGGAGCGCATCGCCGCCGAGCTGGCGGCCTTCGGCGCCGGGCCGGCCCCCGAGTCCGTCAGCGCCCACCACGGCGGCGACCTGCACAGCTACACCGTCCGCAGCCTGCTGCACCTGATGGGCGCCGCCGAGAAACCGGACGGGATCCTCCTGGAAATCGTCCGCGCCCTGCCTCGTATCGAGAAGACCGGAGTCGTGCCCCGCCCGCTGGCGGTCCGCACCGAGAACCTGCTGGAAGCCCTGTTCGACCCGGCGGACACCGTACCGGTGTTCGCCGATCTCTCCCCTGGGCGGCGGGAATTGCTGAGGGTCCTGGCCGAGCTGCTGACCGCCGCGGACTTCCAGCCCGTGCCGTTCGGCTCCGACCTCCACGAACGGTTCACCCAGTACGGCCTCCCCGGCACCCGCCCCGCCCTACGCGCCTACGTCGGCCTGTCCACCGAAGGCGAGGATCCCAACGCCCCCCTCCCCGACCCCTGGGAACCATTCCGCAAGCACTGATCCCGCCGCCCCTCACCCACACACCGGCCGCTGAGCCAGATCGAGTGACAGGACCCAGCAAAGGCCAAACTCACCCGACAAAAGGTCAAGATCACCTGCCAAAGGACAGTGGGAGCGCTGGCCTGACGCGGTCGGGTCGAACAAGTCTAGAATCGAACGCATGAACGAGTTGCCGTCGGATCCCCCGCGCCTGCGCGCGATCCTGACTCACCTCGACAAGCAGCTCGCCGACACCGACACCATCGCTATCTACCTGCGCCTCCAGCGCAGTGCAGTCATGGCCGCGCTCTCCCGCGCCGAACGCACCGCGATCCCGCGCCCCGCAATCTCCGCACCCAAGCGGCCCCCGGCCCTGGCCGACCGCCGCGAGCCTGCCGGCCGCACGCCGACCCGCTACATCGTCGAACGCCCCGCGAGCGCCCGGCAGGCCGCGCCCATCCACACCAGCAGCTGCACCAAAGGCTTCACGAGCAGCAAACCCATCGATGCCGACCTCGCCCGCCAGGCGCTCGTCAACGACCCCCGTGGCTTCACCGCCTGCAGCACCTGCCGACCGGACACCGAGCTGGGCATCGACATCGCCTGACTGCGTCAGGCGCCGGGCAGGCTGCGCAGCAGCTCGCGGACCGCTCGGCGGATCGCCAGGCGGCGGGCGATGCCGGGTGCGGCGTAGGCGGCGACGACCAGGACCGCCCGGCGAACGCGGCGAGGGGGCCGACCCAGCAGGACATGAGCAGGGCGGTGCCGGTCAGGAGCAGGGCGGCGAGGGTGAACGCGAGCGCCTGGTCCCGGTCCCGGTACACCAGGCGCGTCTTCGGGGTCATGCGCGGCGTTTCAGGCATCCGGCCGGCACCTGGCCTCCGGCCACGATCCGCCACAGGCTGCCGCCGCCGCACTCGCGGTACTGCGACCAGCCGCCCCGGCCGACCGCGACCACGCACGACGTCACCCGCTCCCCCTTGCGCAGGTAGCGCACGATCGGCGAACGCGTCGTCGCCACGGGCCCCTCGTTCCACGCGGGCCTGCGCACCGCCACCCGCTGGACGGCCGTCCACATCGACGCGCACGGCCCCGCCGCGCGCATGGGTGAGGCGGGGACGGGCGGAGCGGCGGACAGGACGGTCACGAGGACGACGGCGACGGCGGCCGCCGTGGTCAGCAGACGTCGGATCGGGTACACACGCGATCAACCCCCGACCGGGGCCGGTCAGTCACGGCCACACTCGCAAGATCACTCGCCGGTGGAGCAGCGGGCAGCTTGTCTGCCCGGCGGCGCGCGCGGCCCCTGCCGTCGCGCGCAACGCGAACACCCCGCGCGGCATCCCCTCGGCCGCCGCCCGACCCGGCCCCACCCAACCACCCACCACTTCCAACAAGGTTCGGGGCGGGGGAGTAGGCGTAGAGGGGATGTCCGCAACCCGACCACGCCCGAACAGGCACCTGAGCTGCACGGACACGGACCCCTCTCCCAAAGCAGCGCAACCTCTACCGCAACCCCCCCAGCGCAACCTCTGCCGCAACGTCTACCGCATCCCGTGGCGCAACGACGGCACGCCGTCGGCGGGACCGGGCCGGTCACCGGCCCGGCGCGCGCGGCCCCGCCGTCGCGCGAGCACACCACCCGGCCGCCCGGTCCCCCGCAGCGCTCCCCGCGCCCCGTCTCTTCCCGGCCCTTTCCCTTTTTCCCTGCCATGGCGGTTCGCGGGGTGCTCTGTGGGGGATGTCAGACCCCCGACCACGCCCGAAAACGCATGGTGACCTGCACCAATCCGGACAGATCATCCGGGCTCGCGCAAGAGATGTCGCAGGAGTTGTTGAGCAAGATGTCGCAGGAGTAGTCGCAAGAGATGTTGCGCCCGGACGGGCGCGGCCTCAACGGGCACGATCCAGGGACCGGCCCTGACGGCGGAGCTCCGCCCGCGCGGCCGGCTCCGCAGCTGCCCGCAACCAGTACGGGTGCCAGCGCAGCCGGACCGACAGAACGTACAGACGCCCCGAACACTGGGCCGCCTCCGAACTCGCCCACACGTCCCCGCCGGACACACCGGGATCTCCCTCACCGACGCCACCGGGGAACGCGCCCTGCCGCTCCTGCTCGACCTCCAACACTGACCCGACCACCAACCCGACCAAGGCCCGGCCCACACGGTCCGGGCCTCACTCGTACCCCCACCCCGACCAAACCAGCCAGCCAGGGCGCGTCACCTACGACATAACCCTTGCGGGGGCCAAGCACCGCCGGGCGGGCAGTGCTTGGCATCGAGTGCGCCCACACGCCGAAAGCGCCGCTGCAGCAACAGGGGTTGCGCGGCTTGGGGCCGCCTCCGTCATGGTGCTGCCCGCCCCGCTCAGCCGTCGGTAACTCGGTTTGCTCGCCACCACGCGACACAAGTGCCGCGCCCTGTCACTGTCCTGCCCCACCCCAGCGCACCAAGGGGTGAAAGTGCCCGTCCCGAACCCGGAGTCCGCCGTGCCCACCTTCAGCGAGATCCAGACCGAACTGTCCCGTCTCTACCACGCGACCTCGCTCGCCGCCGTACTGGCCTACACGGTCAAGATCCTGCCGGACCTGATCCGGGCAAGCGCCGAGTTCCTCCCGGCCTGGAGCCAGTCCCAGAACGACCGCATGCAGCGCAAGACCGACCGCATGCTGCGCAAGCTCGCCTTCAAGGACCTGGACTCCGCTACCGCCCGAGAACACTTCTTCCCTACCGGACAGCCGCCAGGCACGGCACCCGACCAGCACGCCGCGCCAGAGACCCCGAACCCACTTCCGGACAGACCGAACGGATCGCCGCCATGACCACTCACCGGCGGTGCCCCGACCTCACCCCGGCGCAGTTCGAACAACCGTGCCAGAGCGGCCGGTATTCTGCGGGTGGGGTGGCCGAAAGGCGCCACCCGGAACAGGACGCCGCCATGACCACGCCCCCGCCGCCGATCTCGGAACCCGACCCGTCCGCACTGATCTGCCCCGGCGACCGGATCGGATCGTGTGCCGGATGCCAGCGCAGGACGCACCGGTACGGCAGCGGCGGCTGCCCGCTGTGCCAGTGGTGCATGGCACCGATGATGGACCGATGGGGTACAGCCGTGCGTCACATCAGCACGCGCCCCTGATCACCGCCCGTGGCTACGCGCTGCGGCGGGGCTTGCGGGCGGCCGTTTTCTTGGCCGTCGTCTTCTTCGCGGCTGTCTTCTTCGCCGTCGTGGTCTTCTTCGCGGCCGACTTCTTCGCGGGGGTCCTGGTCTTGGCCATGGTCTTTTTCGTGGGCATCTCGTGGACCTGCGCGTCGGTGCCGGTGGCCTCGCCGCGTGAGGTCTTCGCCTTGTCCACGGACTCCTGCAAGGCGGCCATCAAGTCGAGCACCTTGCCCGCCGGCTTCTCCGGCTCCGGCACCTCCGGCAGCTCGCGGTCCTCCCGCTTCGCCTCGATGACCTTCTCCAGCGCCTCCGTGTAGTGGTCCACGAAGTCAGGGCCCTCCAGACGATCGGTGGTCATCCGCTCGATCAGCTCCACCGCCTCATCGACCTCCGCGTCCGACACCTCCGCCGCCGGCGGGTACAACTCCGACGGGTCGCGGACCTCGTCGGGCCAGCGCATCGCGTGCAGCACGATCACGTCATCCCGCACGCGCAGCAGCCCCAGCCGCTCGCGGCCGCTCCACGCGAACTTCGTCACCGCGACCCGCGCAGACCGCTGCAACGCCTGGCGCAGCAGTTCGTACGGCTTCGCGGCCACCGGGCCGTCGGGCTGGAGGTAGTAGCCCTCGCCGATCCGGAGGGCGTCGATGGACTCCCACGGCACGAACCCGTGGATCTCCAGCGCCTTCGCCGTCGGCAGCGGCAGGTTGCGCAGGTCCTCATCGGTGATCGGGACGACCTGGGTCTTGGTCAGCTCGTAGCCCTTGCCGATCTCATCCTGGCGGACCTCGCGGTCCTCGACCTCGCAGAACTTCCGCACCCGCACCCGGGCCATGTCCTCCAGGTGGTACTGGTGGAAGCGCACCGAGTGGTCCTCGGTCGCGCTGGCCACGTGGACCGGCACCGTGACCAGGCCGAAGCTGATCGCGCCAGACCAGATGCTGCGGGGCATGGCAGACCTCCATAGGGGCCCCGAGCACTCTCAGCCTACGATCACCACCGCCCCGCGGCGCGCTGCCGGTACGCAACAACGAGGGGGCCCGCACCGGTCGGTGCGGGCCCCTGGTCGGCTCGAACGTCAGACGGCGATCTGCCGGTCGCGGTGCTTGATGAGCGCGTCGAGCATCTTGTTGAACTCGTCGGGCTCCATCTTGTGGATGAGGAAGTACGCCGCGTCCAGCCCGTTGTCGTACGGGAACATTTTCGTCGGCCGCTGTCCTGCGGACTGGTTGCCTCCAGTCGATGCGCCGTCGTCGGCACGCGGTTCGGGGAGCGTTGCGGTCGGGCTCGCCGGTGACTGGTCGACCTGTACCGGCAGCGCCGTTTCGGGATTATCACCGGGTGATACTTGCCCGGGCTCCGGGTCGTCGCTGGCTGCTGCGTCGGCCGGCACCGGAGCTTCCGTCGTCTCATGGGAGGATTTGCGGCGGTCGGCGGCGGCGCGCTCGTCTGCTTTCTTCTTCTGTTCTGCGGGGGAGAGCTTGCCCAGGTTGCGTACGTGCTTCACCGTCCGCTCGCCGGTGACAAGGTCTTTCTGGAGCTCCGGCGACAGCTTCAGCAGGGACAGCTTGCTGGAGATGGTGTTCTGGGGGATGCCCAGTCGCCGGGCGGCCTTGGTCTGGCTCCCGTAGTAGGTCACCAGTTGCTGGAGGGCGTGAGCCTCTTCCAGTTCGGTCATGTCGTCGCGGTGGTAGTTCGCGATGAACGCGGCCTCGAGGAGGGACTCGTCGGTGCTGACGCGGGCGTTGTCGACGCGGACGGGGATGGTGGCCAGGCCTACGCGGCGTGCGGCTTCGAGGCGCCGGTGGCCGTCGACCACGACGTAGTGCGCGCCGTCGTCCAGGTCGTCGGTGCGGTCGGGCCGGTCATGGAGGTAGGCCTCGGTCGTCGCGATGACGATGGGCAGGATGACGCCGACCTCGCGGACGGATGCCACGGTGTCGTCCAGGTTGCGCAGGTGGTTGCGCGGGTTGTCGGGGTTGTCGCTGATCTGCGTGACCGGAAGGTCGGTGACCACTGCTGAGGTGGTGTCGCCGTCACCACCGATGGCGTGGCCGATGACACCGCGCCGGGAGCTGCGGGCGCTGGCAGCCGCGCCGAACGCGGTTCCGCTGCCGAGTTGGGCGGCCTTGCTCACAGGGTTGCCTCCATCGCGATCATCCGCATGGTGTTGGCCTGCTTCGAGTGCGGTGCGTACGAGAGCAACGGCTGTTTGACGCGGACCGCTTCGCGCTGTTCCTTCAGGTCGTCCAGGACGGCCAGGACGCGCTGGTCCTCCAGGCTCGCCCACTGGTCCAGGGACGAGGTGGCCACGAAGCCGCGGCGTGCGTCGTACTGGTTGACCACCAGGCCGAGGTAGTCGATGTCCAGGCCGAGGTCCTTGCGCAGGTCCTCGATCTGGTCGACCAGCATGCGGTAGGCGGTCGCTGAGCTGTCTTCGGCCTGGACGGGGATCAGGACGCCGGAGCGGCCGGGGCGTTCGTTGCGGCGCCGGCGCGCGTAGTACAGGGCTGCGTCCATGGCTAGACCAAGGCTTGGCGGACAGTCGATGATGATGACGTCGTAGTCGTCCTCGATCGGCCTCAGCGCTCGCTCCAGTGCTACCTCTTTCTGGAAACCGCGGGACTGGGCGGCTGTGAGAGCGAGGCGGGAGTCGAGTACGAACCCGTCGAAGGCACCGGGCAGCACGTCCAGGCGACGCCCGAACCGCGGGTCGTCCACGGTGACGATCAGATCGCGGAGATCGCCCTCCGCCTCACCGATCATGTGGGAGACCAGGCTTTCCCGGCCGGGCTCGATCTGTGCGATCCCGAGCTGGTCGGACAGGTGGCTTTGGGGGTCGTAGTCGACGACCAGGACCCGCCTCCCGCCGACCGTCACCCGGGCGAGTAGCTCTTCGACGTCGGCTTTGGTCTTCCCTATGCGCTTGAGGTCGCCGTAGGCGAGGGAGTCGATGAACCGGGTGAGCGCGTCCCGGCCGGCGTCGGGGTCTTCGGCGTAGGCCTCGCCCATCCCGAGGGACACCGTGGTCTTGCCGACGCCGCCCTTCTGGTTGGCGTTTATGATCCGCACCGGGTCGGCGGGCTGCGCGGCGTTCTCCGGGGAGGGGTGTTCGTCCAGCCAGAGCCGGATGCTCTGCGCGAGCCCCTGCGTGTAGGAGACGGACCGATCCGCGCAGGTGGTCTTGAGGTCGTCGTACAGGCCCGGCGGGAGCCACGGTGAGAACGACTTGGCGCCCGATGTGTCGATCTCGGGCAGCGGGCGGGTGCTGGCCCGCCAGGAGGTGATGCCGGCTTCGACGGCATCCTGGATGTCCAGGCCGAGTTCGGCACAACGGATCTTCAGTTCGCGTTGGAGTGCCGGGGGAAGCTTGGACGCCACCTTTTCCCGGTCTCCGTCAGGGTATGGAGAGGCCACGACGTCACCTTACTGACTCTCACGGGTTTCGTGATGACCGGTTCACGCGATCTGATGCGGTTTCACCCCACAAGTGGGCGACGGATTATCACCGGGTGATAGTCCGTGGCAGGCGCCACGGGGCGGCATCGATTATCACCCGGTGATAATCCGTCGAAGATCACTCACCGGGCAGGCCTGCACCTTCCAACGCAGAACGAACCCGGCCCCGCCATACCCGAGGCCGGGCCCCTGTTTACCCACAAGCTTCGCGAAGGGCTGGAAACCGTCGCGTTACCGGATTCTCGTGTGGGGAGGATGGGCTGGTTGACCGGTCAACGGCGAGGGGGCTGTGTGGCACGGCGAGATGTCGAGAAGGCACTTGTAGAGATACGCGAGGCGGCGCATAGCTCCGCTGCCGGGCTCGCGGGG
The DNA here is from genome assembly GCF_055634995.1 of Streptomyces sp. NPDC111744. NCBI lineage: Bacteria > Bacillati > Actinomycetota > Actinomycetes > Kitasatosporales > Streptomycetaceae > Streptomyces > Streptomyces sp. NPDC111744. The sequence goes on along the minus strand of NZ_JBVKCG010000051.1, from coordinate 5,362 downwards.
TTGCAGAAAGATCAGGAGGACCTACGCCGGAAGGTGCTGGAAACCATCCAACAGGGCACTGCGGGGCTGCGTGAGGAGAACCGGGAACTGCGGCGGCGCCAGGAAAGGATGCTCACCGACCTGGCAGACACCCGTACCGGCGTCGAGGCGCTGCGGCGAGAACTCGCGCAGGCCGTCGCACACATCGTCGGCGCGCCCCCGCCATCGAACGGGACGGATAACGGGTCCACGCTCGAAGTGATGCAGCACACGCCGCAGTCGCTGAAGGCTGCGGGCAGCAACGGATCGGGGGGTACAGCAGTGAACGAGGTCATGGACCCGGCCAACGGCCACGATCAGGATGCACCACACGGCCGGCCGCCGGTCCAGAGCGATGCGCCTGAAGCCGTCACAGAGTCGGCACCCGATACGCCAGCCTCAGTTCCGCTCGAACCCGCCGCCGGAGAATCCCTCGCTGACCTCGCAGACAGCACCCTGGAGCATCGCGACCAGGAGCGGCGGAAGGATCGCGATCACCACACCCAGAGCGTCTTGCAGGCCGCGGGTATCGCTTCGGCGAAGGTCATCTGCCATCGGGACACGTGGTCGTTCCTAATCGAGCAGACCTCGCAGCACTCTCACTTCCGGCTGCCCGAACGCATCAACGACCTCGACGACGGAATGATCGAGACGTTCCTCTCTGGGCGCTCGGTGCTGGCCGTCCTCGTCACCATGCGCAAGGTCCGCGACACCAGCGTCCAAGACGAGGAGGACATGGCGACCTGGGCCCTGGCCTGCGCGATCTACCGACGCACACAACTGGCCGTCACCGACACCGCCCACGGCCGGCCTGCCGGTGCCCAGGTCACCACCATCGTCCTGGACGACCGCCCCCAGGTCACTGGCGAAGCTGCGTGACCGCGTTCTGCGGCACAACAGCACAGGGCCAGCACCGGCCCGGAGCGCGGCAATAACCTGCGGTCCGCTAGGAACGCAAAAACGCCCTGGTCCCGCGACTGAGTCGCGAGACCAGGGCGTTGTCGTGATTTCAGGCGGGGTGGGTGTAGCGGATCGGCTTGCCGAGGCTGCGGGCGTATGCGATCTCGCGGCGGGTGCTGTCGCCGATGTAGCCGCCGGGGTTGACGACCAGGACGTCATCGGCGAGGTCGATCTTGCGCAGGTGCAGGGTGTCCAGCATGTGTTTCATGCGGTCGGCCCGGTCGGGGGTCGACCACAGCTGGTGCGGTTCCCGGAGGTTGCAGCCGGGGGCGAGGACGATCCGGCCAGCGGCCGTCTCGTACAGGGCGGCCTCGGCGAGCTGCTCCCAGAAGCGGGTGCTGCCGCACAGGACGACGATCGGCGGGCGGGAGCTGGCGCTAGTGCTGTGCATGGGGTCCCTTCGGTCGGGGTGTGGGAACGGGGGCGGCCCGCCGTGTGCCGACGGGCCGTGTAGTGGTCAGCGGCAGATCTGCCGGAGGGTCGGGACCGCGTGGATGCTGCCGCAGTCGATGGAGCCGTCGGGGAGGTGCGGGGAGCGGCCGTGGGTGGGGGCGAGGTCGGTGAGGATGTCGACCAGGACGCCCTCGGTGTCGAGCAGGATGTCGACGTAGCCGCGTCCGCAGGTGCAGGGCACGGTCAGGGTCAGGGCGTCGAGGGCGCCGTCGTGCTCGGTGATGCGGAGGGTGTGGTGCAGCCAGGCGCCGCCGTCCAGCCAGGCCACGGCCGCAGGTTCGAGACGGCGGCCGCCGTCGACGGTGACGGCCGGGTAGCCGTGCCAGTCGGCGGCGTCAATCACCTGGGCGAGGGTGTCCGGGTAGGCGTAGTAGATGTGGTGGGCGGCGGCGGTTTCCGCGTCGTCGCGCTGCTCGTCGTCGTCCGGTCCGACGGTGTCGGTGGCGATGCCGAGCAGGACCGCAAGCGGGGAGTCGGACGCGTACGGGCGGGGGCGGGAAGCGGTGGTCATGACGTCCTTCCGGTGGTGGTCGAGGTAGTGCGCGGACGGCGGCTGGTGCTCAGGGCGAGCGCCAGGACCTCGCGGTTGCGCCGCTGCTGCTCGGGGGTGAGGGGCCGGTGCGCCGGTGCCTGGCGGTGCCAGCACAGAGAGGCCGGCGGTTCGGGGTAGGCGAGGGTGCGTTCGCGTGAGCTGCTCATGGGTGAGCCCTCCGTGCGGAGTGATCGAGCAGGGGTCAGGCGTGGTCGCCCTTGTTCTTGGAGGACTTGGGCCTGATGTCGGAGGCGAACCGGCCGAGCCGGGCCTCCACCGGGTTGGCGGTGATCCAGGCTTCGGCGCAGGTCTTGTGCACGGCCTCGCCCGCGTGGGAGCGCATCGGCGTGGGCCTGTCGCACAGCACGCACGGCTTGTTCTGCCAGCCGTCGAAGTGGCGGCCGTCCCGCCAGTCCAGGAGGGCGCCGGGCTCGGGGATCAGGCCCGGCTCGAACGGCCGCGCCTGGTGCTTGCCGCTGTTGTCCGGCGCGGGCGCAGTCCGGGCGGCCGTGCTCATGCGGCAGGATCCGCTGCGACCGACCGGTCCCGGCGGGCCTGCTCCTGGTCGGCGAGGACGTCGACCCAGTCCGGTCCGAGGCGTGCTGCCAGCCGGGACCGCAGCTGCGTGCGCTGGCGGGGCGTGGTGCCCGCGAGGATCCCAACCGGGGTCATGTCCTTGTTCACCAGCGCCCACAGCAGGCAGTCGGGAGCCAGCGGGCAGCGGGCGCACACGCGGCGGGCCCGCTCCAACTCCGGCATCCGGCGGCTGTAGTCGCCGCGCTCGAAGTCGAACGCCTCCGGCTCGCGCTGGCAGCGGGTGAGGGTCGGGCTCTGGGGCCGGGGGAAGCGGGGGTCTTCCGTGCCGTGGGGGTAGATGGTCATGCGGCCCGCCTCCAGCCGGTCGACGGCACGAGGGCGGTGGTCAGTAGGAGGGTGCGCTGCCTGATCCAGGCATGCGCGGGTAAGGCGGAGGCCATACTGGGATCTCCCTGTCTCGTCTTGTACGGGATGGGCGAACCCCGGGGCAGGCGCATGTGTTTGGACGCCGTGACGTCTGCCTCGGGGCGGATCTACAGGGCGAGGCCGGCGGCGGCGAGCGCGAGCAGGACCAGCGCACCGAGGATCAGGTCGACCGCGTGCGCCAGCAGCGTGAACTTCCGCACCGCGATGGCGGACAGGACGCGGATGCGGGCGGCGCGGGTGTCGCCGGTCATGCTCGCGAGGATCTCCGTGTCGTCCACCAGGCGTGCCCAGTACGGGAACGACGCGCGGTCGGCGCCGCTGAGGCGGGGCCTCACGACCAGGAGCAGCAGGACGGCGGCCAGGGCCAGGGCGAGGACGGCAGCCACACCGAACACTGTGGTGAGCAACGGCAGGTGGTCGTCCACGAGGGAGCCGAGTCCGGCGAGGACGGCGCCGACGAACGCCAGCAACAGCGAGGCTTTGCTGTCAGTGCGGCTGATCTTCGCGTCGGTGTCACGGACCGCGTCGTCCAGGGCCTGGTCTGGGGTGTACGACGTCGGGGTACCGGTGTCGGGGATGGTCGTCACGGGCGGATGTCCTCTCAGGTCAGGCGGCGAGCCGGTGGGCGGCCGGGGTGTAGGTGGTCGGGTCGGCCGGGGTGCCGTCGTGGCACTCCAAGCAGGTCCCGATGGTCTTCAAGGGAAGGCAGTAGACGTACCGGCGGCGACAGTCGGGGCAGGTCTGCCGGGCAGCCATCGCCCGGTCCAGCGCCCATTCCTGTGCGAGCGTCGGCACCCTCTTGGCCACGGCCTGGCGCGCGTCGTAGAGGTAGCCGCGCGAGGGGTGGGTGCACGACCACTGCGGGGTGTAGCGGCAGCGGGCGCACCGCAGGATGCCGACCGGGGCCTGTCGGCCCTTGCTGAGGTCCTTGTCCCGGAGCTGGCGGCGGGTCAGGAGATGGTCGGGGCATGCGCCCTGGTCGTACTCCGGCAGGCCCTGCGCGCCGCGCAGTAACCGGACCACCTCCTGGCGGCGGCGCTTCCTGGTGCGGGGCATCACCGGATCCAGGGGGTGGGCAGCCGGATGGGGCGGTGCGGGTAGCGGGGGCCGGGGCGCTGGGGGCGGGGCCGGCCGATCCGGCGGCGTGGTCGGGGGATGAGCACGGTCGTGGTCCTCCTGGCGGTCGGGGACATGCGACGCCCCACCAGGCCGAGCGGCTGGCAGGGGCACAGGGTGACGCTGGCGCTTATGCGTATGCAGGGGCGGGATTCCCCACGGCTGTGGCGGGGGAGGGTGCAGGGGTCGCCGGAGGGTCTGGCGGTAAGGGAGGGCGAACATGCCGCAGAAGAGCGTGTGGGGCGACTATGCGGAGAGCCGGGCCGATTTAGCGGCTGGCCGGGAGGGTGAGGAAAAGCAGACCGACGCCATCGGGGAGGGCCTGGCGGCCATCGCGTACGCGTTACTCGATGTCGCCGCAGCGATCCGAGAAAGCACCGAATCCCGCGGGTAGGGCCGATACCGGAGCGTGGTGCGTCAACCTGAGGCGGCGACAGATGAGGGGTAGCCGGGATGGCAGTTGAGTTCGATGCGGTGATCGACCATGACGGCGTGGTCTGGCAGGCGTTCACCGATGAGGACGGGGTGCTGGTCATCGACGTCGATGCGGACGTGATCGTGTACGTCAACCGTGCGATCGTCGGCGGCCTGGTCTACCCGGCGTGGGTCGACGACGACGGACGCCTCATCATCGAACTCGACTGACCGGCCCGGCGCTACAGGATCCGGGCGTCGGCGAGTCCGGCCGCCCTGCGCAGCATCCGCAGCGGGGTGCAGCCGTCGCGCTGCCGGTCGTTGAACCAGGGCACGGACGGGACGTCGTCGCCGAACTCGCGGCGGATCGCGTCGAGCAGCACTTCCTCAGCGTTCACAGCGAGGCCGGCGTCGCCGCGGGCCTCGGTCCGGATGGCGCCCATGAGGCAGACCGCGCCGTCGGCGTTGGTGAGCGCGCCCCTGCACCATCCGCCGGTCTCCATCCGGTGCTGCGCGCGCTCCAGGAGCACGGCGACCGGTGTGCGGTAGGTGGCCGGCGGTACGGCGGCCGGGGCGGTGACGGGCGCGTAAGGGGCGGTGATGACCTCGGCGAGGTCGAGGGGGTCGGTGGACAGGTGGGCGGTGCGTACCTCGTGGGCGACGGCGGCCTCTTCCAGGCGAACGGTCATGTCGGCGAGGCGGGCGGCGAGCCGGGCCTCCAGCCCGGGGTCCGCCGTGTCGGCGGCGGGCGCTGCGGGAGGCGGCGGTGCCGTGGCGGTCCGGGTGGAGACGGTCATCAGGGGCTCCGGTCAGTGCCTGTTTCTGAACCCGGTAGCTGCACGTCAACGGCCGCCAGTCCGGAATGAGAGCTTTGTGCATGCGTTCGGCGAACGGTCACCGTGACCG
>NZ_JBVKCG010000050.1:0-23744 GCF_055634995.1 Streptomyces sp. NPDC111744 | reverse complement strand
GCGGTGCAGCTGCCGCACGGCCCGCAGGAACTGGATGCGTTCGGTCTTCGGTGCCATGCGAGGCCGTGTACCCCGATGTGCGATGAACATCGGGGTCATCGGAGACTCGCATGTCTGCTGATGTGATGCAGCATGTAGCATTGGCGAAAAACCAGTAGGAGCGGAGTCATGACGATCGATCAGGCAAATCCCTGAAGGGATCACCCGAAGAGCCACGTATTTTATTAAGTGCCATGGTTACTGGACTGGTCGTGCTGATATCGAGCAGTACAGGGGCCGATGGATGGAGCACGGGGTTCCTGAAAGTCAGATCGATCGGGTGTCCGCCTTCGAGGCTGTCTGGGGCGGCCTGGCTCTTCCTCCTTCTCCTCACTATGACGGAGGGCCTCGAACACTCCATGGGGACGTACCCGAGGGTCCCGCCCCTGACTGGCACTTCGAAGCCGGCGCGCCGCGTACGGCTCTTCCTTACTCGTTCATAATCGGCCCGAACGGGGAGTTCGGGCTTCATGCCGGAAGGTGGGTGCCCTTGCATGCCAGTGTTGAAGGGTGGGTGGAATCTCTGGCACTGGCAGATCATGCCCGTAGGTGTGCGCGCACGACCACCACGTTGACGGGCGCTGCCGTAGACGACCTCGAGCTGGACGGGTTTGATGCCGTGCCGGAGGTTGCCGGCCTTACGGACACCTGGTGGCGCGGCAGCGACTCGCTGATCGCCGTCTATCGCGGCGAAGCCGAGGTCATGGAGGCGCCGCGCTGCCGGACCGCCACCATCTATGCCGGACTGGACGCATGGGGGCTCAGGGGCCTCGACGACATCGACAGGCCTTCAAAATAGCCTCATCCTCACCGCCTGAGACCCGCCCGGAAAAGGGAACCACAAATGCAGGCAATCTCGCTCAGAGAACACCAGGTCGACCAGAAGTCGACCTTCCGTAAATGGATTGGGTTCCCTGCAAGATCACCTGTGCCTCCGGGAGGGATGCGGGGAACGATCGTGTCCGCGACCGGATCAGGCAAGACGATCACCGCCGCCGCTTGCGCGCTGGAGTGCTTCCCCAGCGGCCGGATCCTCGTCACCGTGCCGACCCTTGACCTGCTCGTGCAGACCGCCCAGGCCTGGCGCCTGGTGGGGCACCGGGCCCCGATGGTGGCGGTGTGCTCGCTGGAGAACGACCCGGTGCTGAACGAGCTGGGGGTGCGCACCACCACCAACCCCATCCAGCTGGCGCTGTGGGCCGGGAAGGGGCCGGTCGTCGTGTTCGCCACCTACGCCTCCCTCGTGGACCGCGAGGACCCGGAGGACCCGTTCGGTCAGGAGAACGTCCGTGGGCCGCTGGAGGCCGCTCTGGCGGGCGGGGAGCGGCTCTACGGCCAGCAGATGGCAGGCTTCGACCTCGCGATCGTGGACGAGGCTCACTCAACCGCAGGTGATCTTGGCAGGCCGTGGGCGGCCATCCACGACAACGCCCGCATCCCCGCCGACTTCCGGCTCTACCTCACCGCCACCCCGCGCATCCTGGCATCGCCCCGGCCGCAGAAGGGCGCGGAAGGCCAGGAGCTGGAGCTGGCATCGATGGGCCAGGACTCCGAGACCTACGGATCCTGGCTGGCCGAGCTCGGGCTCTCGGAGGCGATCGAGCGGGGCATCCTCGCTGGGTTCGAGATCGACGTGCTGGAGATCCGCGACCCCTCCCCCGTCCTCGGGGAATCTGAGGAGGCGCAGCGGGGGCGGCGCCTGGCGCTTTTGCAGACGGCGCTACTGGAGCACGCCGCGGCGTACAACTTGCGTACGGTCATGACCTTCCACCAAAGGGTGGAGGAGGCCATGGCGTTCGCGGAGAAACTGCCGGAGACGGCAGCCGAGCTGTACGCCAACGACGCCTCGGACAATGACCTGGCGGCTGCGGACCGGTTGCCGAAGTCGTCGATCGGCGCAAAGTTCTACGAGCTCGAGGCCGGCCGCCACGTCCCGCCGGACCGGGTGTGGTCGGCGTGGCTGTGCGGCGACCACCTCGTCACCGAACGGCGCGAGGTACTGCGCCAGTTCGCCAACGGCATCGACGCCGCCGGCCGCCGAGTCCACCGCGCCTTCCTCGCCAGCTGCCGCGTCCTCGGCGAAGGCGTCGACATCACCGGAGAACGAGGAGTCGAGGCCGTGTGCTTCGCCGACACCCGCGGCTCCCAGGTGGAGATCGTGCAGAACATCGGCCGGGCGCTCAGGCCCAACCGCGACGGCAGCACCAAAGTGGCCAGGATCATCGTGCCTGTGTTCCTGGAACCCGGCGAGGACCCCCAGGACATGGTCGCCTCCGCCTCGTTCCGCCCCCTCGTAGCCGTCCTCCAGGGCCTGCGCTCGCACGATGAGCGCCTGGTCGAGCAGCTCGCCTCCCGCGCACTCACCAGCGGCAAGCGCAAGGTCCACGTCCGGCGCGACGAAGACGGGCGGATCATCGGGGCCGACGGCGAGGACCAGGAGCACGACGACACCCAGGCCGCTGCCGAGTCCGCGCTGCTCCACTTCTCCAGCCCGCGCAACGCCGCCACCATCGCAGCCTTCCTCCGCACCCGGGTCTACCGGCCCGAGTCCCTGGTCTGGCTGGAGGGTTACCAGGCCCTGCTCCGCTGGCGGAAGGAAAACGAGATCACCGGCCTTTACGCCGTTCCCTACGACGTTGAGGTCGAAGTCGGGGCAACGAAATCCTTTCCACTTGGGCGATGGGTCCACCAACAGCGGAAAGCACTGCGGGCCGCAAAACTCGACCCCCACCGCAAAGAACTGCTGGACACACCGCAGGCCGGTATGGTCTGGGAACCTGGCGAAGAAGCCTGGGAGACCAAGGTCGCCGCGCTGCGGTCCTACCGGCGGGCCACCGGACACCTTGCTCCGCGTCAGGACGCGGTGTGGGGCGAGGGCGAGGCGATGGTGCCCATCGGGCAGCACATGGCCAACCTGCGCCGGAAAGGCGGCCTCGGCAAGGACCCGGAGCGTGCGACGAGGCGGGCCGCGCAGCTCGCCGAGATCGACCCGGACTGGAACTGCCCCTGGCCGCTGGACTGGCAACGCCACTACCGTGTACTCGCCGACCTCGCCGCCGACGAACCCGACGGGCTGCTGCCCGACATCGCCCCAGGCGTGCTCATGGACGGCGACGACCTCGGACGATGGCTGGAGCGGCAGAAGCAGCCGACCACCTGGGCGTCGCTGTCGACCGAGCAACAGGAACGGCTGTCCAAGCTAGGTGTGAAGCCCGTCCAGGCGCCGTCTCCCGCCCCGACGGCCAAGCGCGCGGCCAAGGCGCAGCAGGCGTTCCAGCGCGGCCTGACAGCCCTCGCGCAGTGGGTGGAACGGGAAGGCCCGCGGCCAGTACCAAGGGGCCACAGTGAGGAGATCGCCGTCCACGGCAAGGCCGAGCCGGTGGTCGTCAAGCTGGGCGTATGGGTCTCCAACACCCGTGCGAGGCGAGGCAAGCTCGCCCAGGAGCAACTGGACGCGCTGCGGAAGCTGGGCGTGGAGTGGGCGCAATGATCATGTGGCGGTAGTCGGCTTGGTTCGTGGAGGCTGCGCGTGGATGGCAGCCAGGCCTGGCTCGATGTACGGCCTCACGATCGCATCCAGGTAGCGAAGGCGTCGACAAGGCCCGTGTAGAAGCGCTCGCCGGGGACCGAGCCCGGATTCTTGCTGGCGTCGTAGAAGGCGACGTTGGTGAAGGAGGCGGAGGCGTTGAGGTTCTTGTAGAAGGCGAGCTTGCCGCGGCCGAATCCCACAAAGAGCCAGAAGATGCCGAGCGAGGCGGTGTTCTGAAGCATGGAGCGGACCTCTGCTTTGTCCCAGGGCTCATCGCCGACCTGGGTCACGATGAAGGCGGGGTCTGCAGCCCCGGATTCCTGATAGTGGCTGACGGCGCGGCGCATCGCGTTCGCCAACCCGGCACGCGACATCGCTGTAGGGGAGAGACCACGCTCGATCCCTAAGCCCCTGACCCCCAAGGTCCTCAAGGCCGTCGGCGCGGCTGCCGACACCAACGCCGCCTTGAAGCTGCTCGTCGCCCTGATCGGCATCCACGCGCTGTATCCGCAGCAGGCGAGAATGCTGCCCCTGGAGGCCATCGACTTCCGCCGCCGCCGACTCGTCGTTGCCGGCATCGACCGGCCCCTGGACGACTTCACCCGCCAAGCCGCCGCCGACTACCTCCGCATGCGGCACGCCCGATGGCCGCACACTCGCAACCCCTACCTGTTCGTGAGCTCGCAGACGGCCTGCACCGACGCCTCGGTCACCTTCGGGTGGATGCATCTCCTTCTGCGCGGCGTGCCAGCGACGGCACAACAACTCCGCGAAGACCGTCTCCTCGAAGAGGCGGCAGTCAGCGGGGGCGACCCGCTTCATCTGTGCGCACTGTTCAACATCGTTCCGGAGACCGGACTGCGGTACGTCCGTCCGCTATGGCCGGCTCCGGAAACGACGTCGGCCTCGGGGAACCGCGTGCCGCTGCGTCGTGCTTGCTCACCTGTGACAAGGCGCCCGGAATCAGGCGACAATCCAGCGCATGGATGACGCGTTCACACTCGTTGGGCGAGCCGCCGACCTGCTGCCTGAGGACGCCGTGGCAGAGAACGGCCAGACGGTCGGAGATGTTCGCGAGGAGATCGAGCTCCAGGAGTGGGAGATGGCGCTCGATGTGCTCATCGAGATCGCGGACGTCTATCCGGTGTCCATCACCTTCTGGGAGATGCTCGCCGAAGCCGCTCGGCAGATGATGCTCGACCGCAGTCGCCGTTGGTGCGAGTGGCGGGGCTGGGAGGTCGAGCATGGCACGATCCGTGCGACCTTGACCCTGCTGGGTGCGGAGGAGGGCGGACGCCAGAGTGCCTTCTCGGGAGACGGCTGGCTTAGACCTCTGTGGGACATCGGTCACCGCACCGCAGCCGGACAGCAAGATCTGAACATCGCGCGGCTTTGGGTGGAGTTTGCACCGGAGCTCGGCCCGGGAGAGGCAGCCGACGTTCGACTGGCTCCTTTGCAGCCAGAGCAGTGGCAGCATCTGAAGCTCGGTGACGTGATCACTATGCACGAGGCCCAACCCGCCACCGGCATTGCCGAAATCATCGAGGTCCTGCCGCCTCGCGCCTGAGGCCCCTGGGCGGCCAGGCGCGAGGGGCCCGCAGTCGGATGTCCGTCAGCCGCCGTCAGGGCTCTCGGTGAGTCGGCCAGCGCTGGTGCGGAAGTCGGGCATGCCGAGGTTGGACGGTCGTGTGCCGGGCCGCGAGGTCGCGCATGGCGGCGAGCTTCTGCTCGGCGGCGGCGAGGCTGGACCGAATCCTGGAAGAAGCAGTCGCCACGTCCGGCGACGCGCTCCACCTGGCCAACATGCTCAACCTCAGTCCAACCACCGCGACCCGATACGCCAGCGCGGTTCACGAGGGCGGCTCAAGCTAGGCCGGCTCGGCCGGGACTTCGGAGGGCACGAAGAGGCTCAACCGGTAGGTGGTCGGCTGAAGCATCCGTCCGCAGAACGTATCGATGCGGACCGCCGTCCAGTCGATCTGCTGGTTCTCGGCCCGCAGGCGGCGAACCTGAGCATGCCAGTCCGACTCATCCTGAGTCTCGATGAGCACGTTCCAGTGCCCGGCCTCGGCGAATCGGGCAGCAGCCTGCTGACGGCCGGCCTCCTGCTGTCGCTTCCGCTTCCTCTGCCCCGGCATGGGACCAGCATCGCGGCAGACACTCACCCCAGCAAGACCATTTCCCGACTGGCCGACCTCAGCGATCTGCCGATCACCGGCGAGATACAGTCACCAGGCCGCAGCTTCGCCGGTGCACATCGCGGGCCTACACGTCACCGAGGAACCCCGGATCAGCCGGGCCCATCTGCCGAGCGAAGTCGGCTGCCACGCCGAGGACCTCGCGCATAAGCGCCGGCCGCCGACTGGTGGCCGCGAGGTCGGCATGGGCCTCCTTCGACCACAGAAACGGATACACGGTGATCCCCTGCGTGAAGTTCAAAGCGGCGGCATCCTCGCGCCAGCTGGGCCACCGCAACCCGTCATAGAACGTCTCCAGGCGGCCGGACAGCAGCCAGGAGATCCAGGCAGAGTGGCCCATCTCCATCGCTTCCCACGCCAGCGTTCAGCAGCACCGTCAGTGTTCGCCACGCCGCGACATCCCGCCGTCGGGGCGCGGCGAACGCCGAACCTGCGTGGATCAGTGGCTCCGCACAGCGGGGACAGGTCCGCTGTCGCGTTCTGTCGTAGGACTGCTTGTAGGAGGCCCTGCAAGAGAGGCAGACGTACGAGGTCTTCGCATGAGCCATGTGCTCAACCCTAGAGATCTCCCTGGGAGTCGACCAACGAATTGAACAGATCGAGAGGCCAGGCAGCAGTGTCGGCACGCCTTCCAGACTCAACTGGCCAACTTGAACGCTCACATATGGTGACTGGCGGTACTCGCTGTCCGGATCTACAGGTCGAACTCGAGGTGCTCGATGTCGGTGAAGCGGACCTCCTCCAGCTGGCCGGCGCGGCGGCCGCCGTCCTGGAAGTAGACCTCCTTGAGCGCTTCGGCTGCGATCTCCTGGAGGCGCTGGTCGGTGGCGCCCTGCTCCTGGGCTTCGAAGAGGCGGGCGGCGTAGCGGGGCGGAAGGGCGACGGTCAGGTGCCGGATGCGGTCCTGGTCCGTCGACCCGATCGGCGCGGTGTAGCCGAGCCGGGCGCGGGTGTCGATCACGATGCCGCCCGTGGTGGCCGCGGTCTGCTTGGCCTTGGCGCGGATCTGCGGCTGCCAGCGGGCCTTCACCTCGCGCTCCAGGCGCGCTGCGAGGTCCGGACGGGGCTTCTTGATCTGGTCCTTCACGTACCGCTCCACGGTGCGCTGGGAGATCCGCAGCATCTGGGCGACCGCCTTGGTGCCCTTGAGCTGCTTGACCAGGTACCGCATCTGCGCACCCGCGCTCTTGGGCGCCGGGCGGGTGAACGCCTTCTGCACCGCGGCCTCCAGGCCGTCCCCGAACAGGGTCATCGTCGCCCTCTCCTACTCTTCATTGTCGACGTCGGTGACGGAGCCGTCCTTGATGTAGCGGGCGAGGTTGAGCTCAGGGGTGTTGAACCGCTCGCGGACTTCCTCGCCCCACAGGACGCTCTGGGTGCCCTCGTGCTTGACCAGGCCCGGGTTGATGCCGAGCTTGAAGCCGCCCGGCAGCGGCTTGCCGTCCCGGTAGGGCAGGAAGTCCAGCGGGCTCTCGCCGTCGGCCGCGTAGACGACGCAGTCGGAGAGGATCGCGACCGGGTACTGCCCGGTGAACGCCGCGTGCTTGACGATCTTGCGGTGCAGGTTGATCCGCGTGCGGGAGATCACCGCCGCGCGGATGTCCGGCCGCCAGGTCGGACGGGACAGCGCGCGCCACGGCTGCCCGGGCTTCCAGCCCTCGCCCCGGGGCCGCTCGCGCAGCTTGCCCAGGCCGCCCTTGACCGTCGCCTTGACCGCCGAGACGAGGATCGCCAGCTCCGGGTCACGGCTGCGGTAGCCGTCCATCGCCGCGAGGAAGTCGGCCGGCTCCATGTCCGCGTCGACACCGAGGTCGGCCATCGTGGCGAGGAAGGCGTCGCGTAGGCGGTTGTACCAGGCGTCCAGGTAGCGGCCGTTGTCGTACCGCACCCAAGCCTCGATCGGGCGCACCTCGTAGCCGAGTTCCACCGCGTACGCCACGGTCGGCGTGGCGTACCAGGCCGGGCCCTCTGGTTGCTCGCCCTTCGGTGTGAACGGGCTGGGCATAAGACTCGCGTCCAGGTCCGCCCACTTGTCCTTGCCGACCTTCACCCTCGACAGGTCGACGTGGGAGAGGTCGACCAGCCAGGAGCCGGGCAGCTTCGCATCGAACACCGGAGCCTTCACGTGCGTCGGAGCGCCGAGGCCGACGGTCAGGCCGTTCGCTCCGGCGGCGAAGGCCATGTTCACGTCGATGCCGACCAAGTGCCGCTTGGTGCATTCGGCGTCGGTGAGCGGGCGTGCCCAGTCGTACGCCTCCTCGAACAGCTTTTCCTCCGGGCCGCGGACGTGGAACCGGGGCAGGTCCTTGAGGAGCGGGTGTCCGTCGGGGGCTTCGCACGGTGCGCAGTCCACCGGGTCCTTGCCCAGACTGCCGGGGTTGTGCTCGGAATGCCGCTTACCGTCGGCGTCGGGCTCGGAGGCGCGGGTCGGCGGGTGCAGCGCGGTCATCAGCTCCAGGCCCGTGACAGCGGTCGAACCGCGCGGCGTCATCACCCGGGCCGCGTAGACGCCCAGCACCCGGGCGAGCTCCGCCGGCGGGAGCTGGGCGGCCTCGCCCCAGTGCCGGGAGTCCAGCGCGTTCCACGACGGGATGCACAGCTGCACACAGGCCCGCTCCGAACCCGTGGCAGGGCGGTAGATCCGCGCCCACGGCCCGAACCCGCGCTTCGTGAGCTTCCACTCCGCGCGGACCAGCTGCCTGATGACCTTGTGGCCCTCCGGAATCCGCCCTGCCAGACGCTCCTCCTGCGTGAGGGTGGTGGGCAGGCCGTAACGCTCGAGCGCGGCCTCGGTGAGCACGAGCAGCGGGTCGGCGTCCTTGCCCGGCCCGGACAGCTTCGGCGCCCCGAGCTTCGCCTCCTTCAGCGTCCACTCCACCAGGGACGGCAGGGACTTGGCGGGCACGTCCAGGACCAGGCCGCCGGTGCAGTACGCCAGGACTTGGCCGTCGGCGTCGACGTCAATGACGGCGAGCGGTCCGTTCTCGAACCGCGCATCGGTGCCACCCGCCGGGGTTCCGGCCGGGGCCGCCTTCTTCGCGACCGGACGGCGCGCCGCCGACGACGGCCCGGCGGGGGACGCCGGACGCGACGCAGCCACCGAGGCCGGGGCGACGGTGGCAGCAGTCTGCCTCTTCCCGGAAACAGTCACGGCCGCAGCCTCAAAGACCGGCGCCGCGGCGGTCCCAACTTCCCGAGCGGGGGCGGGCTTACTGGTGAACGTCTCGGGCACCGCCGTGTCCTGCTCGGGTGCGGCGGAGTTGGTGGGGGCGGGGTAGAGCTCCGCGAGCTGCTTGAGCATCCGCGCATACGCGTCACGCTCCGGCGGCCTGGGCTCGGTCTTGCCGGCCTCCCAGCCACTGACGGTCGCCCGCCGAACGTCCAGGGCTGAAGCCACTTCGTCCAGCGTCAGGCCGTGCGCCTGGCGCAGCCGCTTACGTTCCGCCGGCGGCGGCAGCACAGACCGGGACGCGACCAGCGCATCGACCCGATCGAACAACTCCGACATGCAACACCTCCTGAGCAACACAGTAGCCCATGAACCGTACGGATAGCGTATGTTTTCCGCACGTAAGTGCGTACGATCAGCGTGCGGCAGGCGTTGATGCTGCGTGACCGGCACGGGCGGTGGCCGGTCTCCCAGCCGCTGACCGTCGCCCGCCGCACCTGCAAGGCGGCAGCCACCTCGTCCAGCGTCAGGCCGTGCGCCTGACGCAGCCGCCTGCGCTCCGGCGGCGGCGACAACGGGAACGGGACGCAATGAGCACGTCGACCGCCTCGAGCAGCTCGGACAGGCGGCACCTCCTGTCCCGCAACCCAGGCGTGAAGCGCATATTTCGCGTACGGAACACGTACGGGTGGCGTAATAGGGGTCTGTACGGTGAGCGGCCCTGTCTCACATTCGGTGGTGACGGAGCGTGCTGTTATCCGAGGAGGATGCGGTGCCGGAGCAGGGTGAAGCCTGCTCGTCCGTGCATCTGGCGCGCGATCCGTTTGGTCTTGGTGTTGACGCCCTCGGTGGGGCCGTAGCTGTACGGAAGCGTGAGCCCGGCGATCACGGCGTCGATGTCCCGGTCCAGGCCCCGGGTGAAGGCGTGTAGGTGGGCAGGTCGGCTGTTCGGACTTGGGCGATCCAGTGCGTGAGCGCATCGGCGTTGTCGGTATGGGGCGTAAGGAGCGGGGCGAAGTCTTTGATAGCTGCGGCCAGTTGGGTCATCTCGGGGCAGGCGGCGGTGAGCTTGGCCAGGAGCTCGTGCTGCTCGGGCTTGAGGTTGTCGGGTCTGGTCAGCGGCATCCGGGCGAGCCGGCGCGGCGAGATATGGCTGCGGTCGGCGTCCGCGCGGCCTTGGTTGATGTACTTGTGCAGAAGGTTCAGGCAGCCCGTGAAGCCGAAAGTCCTGATCTCTTCGAAGAGGTGCTGGACGGGGACGCCGGGGTCTTCACTTCGGCGTTTGCGCAGGTGCTCGCGGTAGGGATCGACCAGGCCGGCACGGTACTTGGGGACGCGGAGCATGCGCTCGGGCCGGTCGGCGCGGGCGTAGCGTTTGACGGTGTTCAGGGCCAGTTGCAGGCGGCGGGCGCATTCGAGCAGGCCCACGCCCTTCTCGAGCAGGCCATGAACCTGATGCCAGCGTTCGAGGGTGGTCTGAGCCCGGGGCCCGTCGTAGATCGGCGCGTCCAGCACCGTGGCCCAGCAGGCACTGTGTGCCTTCACCTCGCTCAGGGCGGCTTCGCACAGGTTCTTCCATAAATGCCAGCGATCACCGACTTGAACCGCGTCAGGCAGAGCACGGCGGATGGCCTCGGCGTATGTGGTTGAGCCGTCGCGGCACACGACCTCGATGCCCGGATGCTCGCGCAGCCAGGCTTCCCGCGTGTCGGCGGTGCGGTCGGGCAGTACGTCGATCCGCTCATGGGTTTCGGCGTCGATCACCACGGTGGCGTAGCGGTGGCGCCGGCGCAGGGCGAAGTCGTCGACGCCGATCACGCGGGGCACCCGCCCGGTGGGCAACGGGATGCGCAGCAGGGTGCGCAGGGCCGTGTGACGGGACAGGACCACCGCGAGTATCGCCAGCAAACGTGATCCCGCCCGGCCCGCTAACTCTTTGACCACGGCCTTGACCTGCCTGGTCAGACGAGCGGTGCGTCGCTGGTATCGCTCCAGCACCCCGGGCACCTGTTCGCGGAAGGTGTGGCGGCAGCCTCGCGTGGGGCACACCAGACGCCGCACCCGCACACGGACCACCACCCGTCGTCCGTCGACCGGAACGTCAGCCACCGTCCGCCAGTGATAGCCGTGCACCCGTCCCGACGAGGCCCCGCACACCGGGCAGACCGTGCGGACCTGGTCGCCGAGCTCAATGCGCAGTGGCACCGACTGGGGACCGAGAGCGGGATCTTCGGCGGGGATGGTGTCTTCCTGATCGACGTCGCGGACAACTGGACAGGCTGCGCGCCCAGGCGTTGGACGCGGGTGCAGCTCACGGAGCAGTGGGACCTCGCCGGAGTTTTGGGCGAGCGGCCCGGGCAGCCGGAGTTCGTCACCCTCTCGATGGACGGGGACACCCTGCTGGGGGTGACCACTGAAGAAGACGAGGTATGGCTGATCGGCGTAGAGCATCTGCGAGAGCGGCAGGAGGCAGCCGCTCGGGTGGCGGCCCAGGAGAGCCCCCGGGAGCGGGCGGCCGCTTGGACATCGCTGTTTCAGGGACCGGGACCTTCGAAGAGGGTGCGTGAGATGTGGGCGCACGGGCTGGCACTTACGAGCTTGGGAGCGTTAGCGAGGGCGGCGGCTGACCCGTGACGTAGAAGGGGCCGCACGGGTTGGGCGAGGTGTGACGCTTGCCTGGGCCCGTGCGGCCTGTTCCCATCCTGCCCTGTCCGGCATCTCCCGCACACACTTCGGCGAGTTGCTCGAAGAACTTGCTCCGCGGTGGGAGGCCGCACGGGAATCGGTGCTGCGCGATCGGCGCGATGGAGACCGGCGTCGGGCGGCAGGCGCCGGACCGAAGCGGCGACTGGTGTTCATCGACCGGCTGCTGGTCACGCTGGTGCACCTGCGCTTGGGTCTGCCGCACGCGACGCTCGCCGAGCTCTATTGAAGACTGATGTCGGCGGGGATCAGCGAGACGCCGACGCCCCGGGACCGGGCCCGGGGCGTCGGCGCAGGCAGGGGCGTCGGCTGGTCAGCCGATCTTGTCGGCGAAGCCGACGGAGAGGAAGGTCGTGCGGACGGCCCTGCCGGTGTCCGTGCCCTTGTTGGTGATGCTGATGGTCTCCAGGAGAGTGCTGGTCTTGGGGTCGATGATCAAGCGGTCGCTGCTGACGATGCCGTTGTAGACCAGCGCGGTGCCGGTGCGGCCGGCGCTGTCCTTGACAGTGCCGACGAGCTTGACGCCGTTGAGGTGGGCGAGGGCACGATAGAGGCTGGCGCGGAGTGCCGGGCTGGCGGGGGACTTGCCGAGAAGGGTGCCTGCCTGGAGGAAGGCGGACTGGCCCGCGTAGTTCTTGGAGCTGTTCATGATCTTGAGCAATGCCGCCGGGTCGGTGGGAAGCCGGTTCAGGTCGTTCCAGTTGAACGACTTGGGGCCGAGGCCCCACTCGAATGTGCCGGACTTTTGGTGGGTCCGGCCGCCCGTGACGATGTAGATGGTGTGCATGGACCGCGAGATGTAGATGTCGCCGGTGGAGGGCTTTCCGGGGGACGTCCTCAGGTGCATCTTCCAGTACCGCCCGCTGGAGGCCGGCTGGTTGGCGGCCACCAATGCGGTGCGGTCCAGGAAGGTGGCGGCGGTCGCGGCCTGCACCTGCTGGGGGGCGGCACTACCGGCCGAACCCGTACCGGTGTTGCCGTAGGCGACGACGCCGGCCGCGACCGCGGCGGCGGCCACCGCCGTGGCCAGGATCCGCCGGCCTGTGCTGAGCGGGCCGCGTCGCCACAGGGGGGTCACCACGGAGGGCGAGGCCACCGGCTCGGCTTGGGCAGCGGCATGGATCGCCGCCACTGCACGGCCGATGGCCTGGGGGCTCGGGGGTTCGACGCGGCCGGCGGCCTGGAGCGCCTCCGCGCCGGGGAAGTCGAGGAGGTACTGTCGCTGGGTCATGCCAGTTCCTTCCGTGCCGTGGGTGCGGCGGCCGTGGGGCGCGCCAGGGCGAGATGGGGCGTGGGGGTGAGGCGTTCGCGCAGTCGGTTGCGGGCGCGGTGCAGGCGGGAGCGGGCCGTGCCGGCGGGGATGCCGATGACGGCGGCGGCCTCTGTCGGGGTCAGCTGTTCCCAGGACATCAGCAGCAGCAACTCCCGCTCCTGTGTGGGCAGATCCGCAAGTGCCCGGCGCAGTTCGGGGGCCAGTGCGACGGCGTCCAGTCGCTGGTCCACCGCCTGCCAGGGGTCGACTGCGGCGGGCTCGGGAGCGGCGGTGTCCCGGCCGGCGCGTCGGATGTGTCCGGCCAGGACGTTTCGGGCCACCCCGAAGAGCCAGCCCCGGGCGGAGCCGCGGGAGGCGTCGAAGGTACGCCGGGCGGTGAATGCCTGCAGCCATGCCTCGGCCAGCAGATCGTCGGCCGCGTCGGGGGCCCGCCGCGCGAAGTAGCCGTGCAGGGCAGGTGCGTACTGCTCCACCAGTGGTGTGAACGCGGCCGGATCGGCCGCGGCGCGTGTCAGCAGGGCGTCGCTGTCGCGATCGTCCTGGTCCTCGTGATCCGTTGCCACGAAGTCTCCGTCTCTGACCACCGGACGGCGGTCTCACCCCGTACTTGTCGTACGGCGCCCGGAGCGTTCGCGCCGACGCAGCCAGGCCCGACTCGTGGTCATTACGAGCTTGGGAGCGTTAGCGAGGGCGGCGGCTGACCCGTGACGTAGAAGGGGCCGCACGGGTTGGGCGAGGTGTGACGCTTGCCTGGGCCCGTGCGGCCTGTTCCCATCCTGCCCTGTCCGGCATCTCCCGCACACACTTCGGCGAGTTGCTCGAAGAACTTGCTCCGCGGTGGGAGGCCGCACGGGAATCGGTGCTGCGCGATCGGCGCGGTGGAGACCGGCGTCGGGCGGCAGGCGCCGGACCGAAGCGGCGACTGGTGTTCATCGACCGGCTGCTGGTCACGCTGGTGCACCTGCGCTTGGGTCTGCCGCACGCGACGCTCGCCGAGCTCTACGGGGTGGACCGCTCCACCGTCTCCGGCGCAGTTCGCGAGGTCCGCCCACTGCTGTCAGCCCGCGGCTTCGCCGTCCCCGACCGGCCCGGACTACGGCTGCGCACGATGGAGGACCTGTTCGCCAACGTCCACGCCGAGGGCGTCGAGCTGCGGATCGACGGAACCGAGGTCCAGGTCCGCCGCCCCCGCGCGGGCCGTCCGGGCCGCAAGGCCTTCGTGTCCGGGAAGAAGAAGCAGAACACCATCAAGACCACCACCTTCAGCGACGCCCCGGGCCGCACCCTGTTCAGCGGGGTGGTCCGGCCCGGCCGCATGCACGACCAGACCGCGGTGCGCACCGAAGGGATCGCCGAGCAGTTCCGGCAGCACCCCGAGGTCAAGGCGAAGGTCGACGAGGGCTACCGGGGCCTTGCCAATGAGTTCCCCGGCCAGGTCGACGCCCCACCGAAGAAGCCCAAGGACGACGCCCCGCACGGCGAACACCATGCCTGGTGCGAACAGCGCCGCCGCCAGTCCTCGGAACGGATCTGCGTCGAGCACACCAACGCCGAGTACAAGCAGTGGCGGCCACTCCAGCGATTCACCGGCCGCCGCGAAACCTACGCCGAGACCCACCTCGCCATCGCCGGCCTGGTTTCCGGCCGCTCCGCCCGCAGGGCGACCCGCCGCAAGACCAGCACCGAACTGGTGCTCGCCGGCACGGCCGCTCGCTGATCACCAACCAGCCGACCCGCCAGGCCAGCATGCCCCGAACTCAATCGATCCCAAGCCCGTTAACCCGGCTACTCCCGATGACTTGCGTGCCCGTCTCCTTGGTGCGTCGCACTTCCTCCTGTGGCGGCGTCTGCCTGCGGCGGTCGTCGAGGCGGCCATCGTCCACCCGGATGGGAAGGTGAGGCAGTTGCTGGCCGAGGCCCAGCCGGGCCTCACAGCGGAGCAGTGGACTCGTCTGATCTTGGGCGAGCGGGAATCCCGGCCCCGCTGGATCCTCACCCTGCTGGCGGCGGATCAGCGCGCCGAGCTCACCGACGCCGCGTACGAGCAGCTCGCCGCGGATCTTTCCGTCCGGGTCCGGGAAGAGACCGCTCGTCCTCGCGGACTGCCCGTACGGATACTGACCGCGCTGGCTGGCGACGACGATCCCTCTGTACGCGCCTCAGCCTGCCAAAGGGCCTGGCCTCATCTGGACGGCCCGGCCCGGCGCAAGCTTTTGAGCGATCCTTCCGGCAATGTGCGCATCGAGGCGCTGTTGCGGTACCACCGAGAGCACCCGATGCCCCGTTCGGTGTTCGATACCGAAGGAGTCCGAGAGCGCGCGGTGGAGTCCTGCCGCCTCGAACGCAGCCTCGCCGAACACCTGGCCCACCACGGAGAGCAGGCCCAGTGCAGCTCTCTCGCGGGCAACCCGCACCTGGACCCGGACCTGGTCGGACTTCTTGCCCAGGACCCTGACGAGAACGTCCGCTTCGTGGTGGCCACACGCGCCGACATCACCGAGGAGCAGCGGGCGGGCATCCCCATCGACTTCGACCCGCGCGGGCACTACTACCCGCTCGACTGGGTCATGGCACTGCACGAGGATCCCGGCGCCATGCGCCGCCTGGCCGCCTCCTCCCACCCCCTGATACGCAGGAGCGTTGCCCGAGCCCGGCGCCTGCCTGCGGACGTCGTCGAACGCCTCGCCCGCGACGACGACCGCGTCGTCCAGCTCTTCCTCGCGGAATCGTGCGACGACGCGCCCGCTGACATGCTCCTGCGGGTGTGGCAGTGGTGGACCGGCAGCCTCAGTACCCCCGACCGCCCTCACGGCCACCCCAACTTCCCCCGCCGCAACCTGCTGCGCCACGCAGGCGACCCGAACGCCAGAATGCGCCAGCTGGCCTTGGACGACCCGGAGTCCACGCCAGAGCTGGTGGAGACGTTCAGCCGGGACAGCAACGAGGAAGTACGGCACCCGGCCGCGTTTGACCCACGCCTTTCGCCCGCATCAGCGATCCGGCTGCTCGACGACCCGCACGAACGTGTCCGCTACGCCGCCGCCCTGCATCCAAGGCTGCCCGCCCGGGCGATAATCCGGTTGCTGCGGGACGCCGACACCGCACAAACCGCGGCCCGACACCCCGCCCTGCCCGTCCCCGTCATGGAACAGATGCTCCAGCGGATCCAGCATCCGGCCCCGGTCACACCAGGACCGTAGGAAGCCATCATGCCTCCGGGATCGAGAGGGTTGGGCTGCCGTGCGGCCTCGCAGGCAGGCCAGCTGTATCGGATGGCGATGGTTACTGTCAGTCGTATGCCGATTCCGGTCAGTTGGGTGCCGAAGGGCTGGGATACCTGGACCAGGACAGCAGGCCGTGCTGTCCCGTACTCGGCGAGAGGGGCCGCGTGTGCCGGGAAGCCGTGGCGAGCATCAGCAAGACAGCCCGCAGGCCGTGTTTCCGCCGGCGGCGGGCCGGGCCGCGGCAATGCCCCGGCTGCTGGACCTCGACAGCCGCGGCGAGCTGAGCGCCGCGCATGTGCGCCTGGTGGCAAAGGCGTTGGGGAAGTCGGAGCGGACAGTGTGGCGGTGGCTGGCCGCGGCCCGCGAGGATCACCGCCTCGCACGGGTGGAGGCGCCCCATTTCACGGTCACCACGGAAGCCGGCGGCTGCTGGCGCTGTGGGGCGGTAACGCCTCCCGAGTCCACGCCGAGTTGGTACAGCGCGCGGCCGACGATCCGAACGCTCCCGCGGTGCCCTCGCTGTCCACGTTGCACCGGGCGATCCGCCGGGACCTGACCCGCGGCGAGCGGGCCGGGCTGAAGAGTGGGGAAGCTGCCCGCCGTGCTCACGACGTGTTCGGGCAGCGCCCGCCGACGCACCGCAACGCCGCGTGGGAGGGCGACCACAAGCATGTGCCCGTCGAAGTCGATGTGGAGGGCGAGCTGGCCACACCGTGGGTGACCTGGTTCATCGACTGCGCCACCAAGGCGATCACCGGGGTAGCGGTCACCGCGCACCCTCCGAGCCGGGACGCGGTGCTGGCGTCCTTGCGGATCGCGATCACCCGCAGCGAGCCGTTCGGGCCGGTGGGCGGGCCGCCGGGCCAGATCCGCGTCGACCGCGGCAAGGAGTTCCTGTGCCAGGCGGTCACCGCGGCGATGGGCGCACTCGCCGTCCCCGTCACCGATCTGCCCGCCTACACCCCGCACTTGAAGGGCACGATCGAGGCGTTGAACGACGCGGTGGAGGAGATGTTCCTCGTCTCGCTCCCCCGGTACACCGGCCGCCAGAAACTCACCGGTGGCCGGCTCGCCGACCCCGACGCCCCGCCCCTGACGTATGAGGCGTTCGTGGGGCTGCTGCTGGACTGGGTGACCTGGTGGAACACCCGCCACCACCCGTCCGCGCTGAACGGGAGGACACCACTCCAGGCGTGGCAGGGCGACGCGACGCCGCTCACGGACGTGTCCGCCGGGCAGCTGGCGACGTTCGCCCTGGAGGACGACGGCCGCACGTACACGATCAGCACCAGCGGGGTGCGGTGGCGCCGCCGGGACTACCTCGCCCCGTGGATGAACGGCCGCACCGGCACCAAAGTCTCGGTACGCCACCTGCCCCACCACGACGACACCATCGAGGTCTTCGACGCCGCCACCGGCCGCCACCTCGGGTCGGCGTTCCTGGCCGCTGCGGCGAGCCAGGAACAGATCCGCTCCGTCCAGGCCGCCCGCACCGCTGCCGCCCGCCGGCTCAAAGCCGATCTGAAGGCCGCGGAGAAGCTGCGCCGCCGGCGCTTCGAAGCCTCCACCACCGCCGCCCCGCCCAGGCCACTCGCCTCCCAGACCTCCGCGCAGGCCGAAGAAGAACTGGGCGCGGCGGCACAGACGGACCGCCGTGCGCTGGCCCGTCCCGATCTCGTTCCGCACGGCCCCGCACCCGAGACCTGGGCCCGCCCCAGGCCCCCGCGCACACCTACCCTTGATGAGGACCACCGCTCATGATCGCCGACCTGGACTACGGGCTGCTGCCGACGAGAGCGAAGACCACTTCCTGGGCCTGGAACAGGCACAGTTGGTGGGCACCGACACGCTGCTGACCACCCGGGACAACATCGAGGCCGTCATCGAAGCCAAGGCCATGATGTGCGTCTACGGGCCGGCCGGATCCGGCAAGACGATGTCGGTGAACTCCGCGCTGCGCCACCTCGCCCCGGACATCACCCACCGCCTGGAACTGCGGGCCGGACCGACCCCGCGCGACATCCGCCACGGCCTCTTCCAGGCACTGGGGCTGCCAGGCGAGCCCCCGGCCCGCCCGATCGAGTTCGACACCCTCCTCAAGGAGGCGCTCGCCGAGGAGTTCCGGGTCCTGGTCTGCGACGAGGCGCAGTGGATGAAGAAGGCCGGGTTCGAGTTCTGGCGCCACCTGTGGACGACAAACGCACCAACATCGCCGTGATCTTCGCCGGAGGCGACGGCTGCTACAAGGTCCTGCGACGCGAACCCATGCTGGCCTCCCGGACCTTCATCTGGCAGGAGTTCACCCGGATGTCCAAGGACGAGGTCCGCGCCACGATCCCCGCCTTCCACCCCGTCTGGGCCGACGTCGACACCGCGTTGATCGACGCGATCGACAAACAGGCCGCCCACGGCAGCTTCCGCAACTGGGCCAACATCACCACCCACATCCTGACCGGCATGAAGAAACTCAACCTCGCCCACGTCGACGAAGACCTCGTCCGCTGGGTCTACAGCAAAATCGGCGGCATGTAGTGACCGCCGGCGGTCCACCTCCGGTCACCGTCCTCGTCGACAAGGAAGACCACCCCGCGTGGACGGCCGCCGCACACGCCGCACACGATCCGGCCCTGAGCCGTGTGACCATCGACCCCAGTCCCGCCAATGGCGCACCCGCCGCCCTCGCCCACGACCTGCTCTACGCCCTGGGCAAACGCCTCCCCACCGGCGGAAAAACGTACGGAACGTGGGCCGACTCCCAGCGCCCAGCCTGGGACGCCGCCTGCGCCTGGATCCTCACCCACCGCATCGACCATCTCATCGTCTGCCGCACCGACCACCTCACCACCGCCCGCCAGAGACAACTACTCGCCCTGCGCGAGCGATGCGGCATCCGCCTCACCCTCCTCTGGCACCGGCCGGTCACCCCCGCTCTGAGGACGTTCCTCAAAGAGACCCCGCACCACATCATCGACACCCTCCCGCACGCCCGCATCGCATTGAGTCAGACGGGACACCCGCCGACAGGTACCCGAAGCACCGGACAGCAGCGGCCCACCGAACCAGCCCCTCGCCAGGACGACGGCCGGTGGATCACCTCCCCGGCGTGGTCGGACAGCACGGTGACAGGCCGTCCGAAACGTGCCCCGTGCCAGGGCGCCCCCACGCTCGTCCCGACGAGCGACGCACCGTCCGCGCAAGAGCGTGACCGCACATCAGCAGACGTCCTCGCCGCACGGCTCACCACGGTGGCGCACCCGCTGCACGCGACAGCGCTGACCATCCACGCGGTCAGCGGAGCAGACATCCCCCAGCTCGCGCTCATCCGCGGCATCGACATCGACGAAACGGCGACCACCGTCAAAGTCCACTGCAGCACCGCCCACCGCAGATGCCGGCTCTACCCGCTCCCCACCTGGACGCGGCGCCTCGCACGCGCAGCCGGCATCCACGGACAGCTCAAGGACCGTTCCCCGGACAGCCCGCTATTCGCCCTCATCACCGTCCAGGACGGCGAACAACTCCGCCTCACCGCAACAGGAATCCACTACCACCTCAAGCCCACACCGTAGAAAGCGACACCAGAGGGCCGTCCTCACTGCCGACACTCAGCCGCGCGAACTGAGCTGATCTGTCGATCTTGCGCTGAGCTGCGGGGCGCCAGATCGAATGCAACTCCCGGCTTGGGGCGAAACCCCGCGTGGGTAGCGAGCCGGCCGCACCAGGTCGGAAACGGAACCGGTCCTCGATGAAGGGCTGCTCCGGCTTCAAGGACGCAGCGACCGCTGAGCGATGGCCAGGGTTACCTCGACTTCGTCGCTCCAGGAACAGACCTCCAGCCACGAGAGGTAGCCGCCCTGCGCAAAGACCAGCACCTCGCCGAGGCACTCCCCGTCTTCTGTGAAGATCTGGACCTCGGCCGCCACCACAGTGCC
Source organism: Streptomyces sp. NPDC111744 (assembly GCF_055634995.1). Taxonomy (NCBI): domain Bacteria; kingdom Bacillati; phylum Actinomycetota; class Actinomycetes; order Kitasatosporales; family Streptomycetaceae; genus Streptomyces; species Streptomyces sp. NPDC111744. Next base: position 3,677 of record NZ_JBVKCG010000050.1, on the reverse strand, counting down.
CGGCCCGGACGGGGCCGGCTCCACCGCTTGCGTGTCGAGATCGAAGTACGCAGTGCCACACCAACACGCGCAGCGTTCCCGCACACGAAGGTGCGGCACCTGCCGGCGAAGAACACGGTGAACCGGATCATCCCCGCCGAGAACGGCCTCCAGCACCAGGGCCACATCAGCGGGCAGCGTCTCCGTCACCTCGCCACCGTATCCCCTGCGGTCCGCCGAGACACACCGCCAGCACACAACCGCCCCACGGCCCTGACCAGCGACGACACACACCATGCCGTACCGATCGGCAATCAACTGACCCGCATCAACGCCAAAAACGTCAGCACCAGATCGGCACCCATGACAGCGGCCGAACCACCCACACCAACAAGCTGAACAGCAAAACCCCGATTGCTACCCCACTGACACCACCATGCCGAACCACCACCGACAAAAACCCGCAGATCATCACCCGCGCCGAACAGCAGGCCGCCCGGGCCGCCGCGGTCGCCGCGGGCTGACGAAGACGGCGCCGTCCTACGGGCCGGGCACGTTGGCGCCCTTTTGCCCGGCCGGAGAGGCGTTGACGCGAGGCCCCCTTCATCGAGGTGTCCGTATCTGTGGGCCGTGCGACACTGACCCCAGTCAAACGGCAAGGTCGAACGACTCAACCGAACTCGGCAACTCAAGACCAAGTTTTCAGGCGTTGCGCGAGCAGTGGCGTGGCTTCGGCGGGATCGATGTCGCAGACCAACAGCCCGGGCTTTCCGTAAGGCTGATGGCTAAGCAGCGTGCCGTCCGGCCGCACTACGGCGGATGTCGTGGGCGATCCCGGGCTCGCGCAGTTGACGGCGGCGACGTAGCAATTGTTCTCGGCGGCGCGACAGAGAAATGCCTTCTCGTGGAAGGAGTTTCTCGGGTCGGCGAATTCAGTTGGCTGAAACGCGCCGGGCTCTGCTTCGTTATAGTGCGGGTGGAACACCAGCTGGGCGCCGTTGCGAACGGCCCAGCGTACCGTCTCCGGATAGCGAAAGCCCTCGTGGCAAATCACGATGCCGAAGCGGAAGCTGTCGACTTCGAATATCCGGCGATCGCTGCCCGCCTCGTATATGGAATCTTCTGCTGGGTCGAGCTGCACCTTGTCCTGATAACCCGCTCGATCGCCGTCGGGTCGAAGTACGAGCGTGGTCAGACGTGGCTTGTCGGAAACGTACCGCTCCGTACCGAGCACCACGTAGATGTGGCTCTCCCGCGCGGCCTGGGCGATGCGCTCGTACGCAGCTTCCAAGAAGTTGGCGCTCACGGCCTTACGCGATTGCGGCGGCCATGGGTAGCCCGGCACGTACGCTTCCGGGAAGCACACGATATGCGCGTCGGCAGCAGCAGCGGCTCTGACCGCGCGCTCGGCTCGCACCACGGAGTCTTCTGGATTCTCGGGAATTTCGAGGTTGGCGAGCGCGATGCGAAGTCTTGTCATGCGACTCATTGTGCTGCACAGCCCGGACACCCGAGGGGCGATCCGGCTGCACTGCCCAGCGGCCGGGCCGTCGCCTTCGGTGAATTGTTCGCGCCGCGACCGGCTCCGCCCCACCACACCACGCCGCTCCGGACCACCGCCCGCTGTGATCAACCTCGCCGACAGCCGCACATGCGCCCCGCACCTCAGCCGACCCCGCTGATTTCGTCCCATGGCTTGCCCAACGCCTCATCTGCGGACGGGATGCGCTCGCGAGTCCCAGCGTTCAGAAACAGGCTCTGCCCCGACACGGGCTCAATCCGTCGCAGCGGGCCCGCCAGGTGGAGTCTGAACCGCCCCGGGTTCGGTAGAGATCTCTGCACCCGCTCCGAAGATCGCTTCTGAGGCCGCCACGATCAGCGCGGCGGCCCATCGGCAGTGAGGAAGCGTCATGGAGACGACTGCGTCGAAGGTTTCCCAGCTCGCCCCGGAGCACATCGCGCGAGCCGCCGATTACGTGGAGCTGGTCTGGCGGGGCCAGGGCAGCGAGCAGGACAAGGCCGCGCTCGCCGCATTCCACTCTGACGGGTCCGAGCTCGCGCGGCTGATCGGCCAGTTCGGCGAGCTGCTGCTGGCCGACTACATCACCGCAGTGCCCGACGAACACGCCGACTGCGAGTCCGCGTACGCCCTGCGGCAGATGGTGACGGTGGCGAGCCGGTACCTCAAGCGGTGGTGCCTGGCGGGCGGTGGGGCGCAGACCGCATGGATCGCGGCGGGGTTCCTGATCGAGTGCATGCAGGAGGTCGACCAGGTCTCCCAGTTCTTCGCTGACGTCCGCGGCAACGTCTCCACCGAGTGCCCGACCACCGCCTGAGCCACCGGACGGCCATGCCTCGCAAGCCACAACCGGCAAGCCGTCGTCAGCCACATCCAGCCCTCCCGGGCCAGCCAACAACTTACGGAGCCGTCATGCCCAAGAAGAACACCACCGCCACCACCGAGCCGTTGACCCCGATGCACGCGGCTGATGTCGCCGACGCGTTCGCCTACATCCGGGCGTTGCAGGCCCGCGACATCGACACCGCCGGCGCGGTCGCCAACGACACAGGCCCGGAGCTGCGCCAGCTGCTCCTGGACGTCGCCGCGCGCATCTTCATCCCCGTCACCGCCGTGGACGACTGCGACGGGGAGCCGTGCCCGCACTCCTTCCTGGCCGCGGCGCTCGGGCGACTGCTGCTGGAGGTCCTGTGCCACGGCGACGGCGCCTGCCTGGCCTTCCCGCCAGGGCATCGCCCAGACCATCGTCCGCTTCACCGAGAACATACTCACCGAGGACCACGGCGACGTCGCCGACGCGCTGCGCCGACTGGAGGCCGCAGGGATGAGGCAGGCGATGGAGGCACACCCGGCGCACCGCACCACCGCGTAGCCGCACCTCCGGGACGGCGGTGGTGCGGTGCGGCGCGCATCGCAGGCGCACCACCGCACCACCGTGGTGCGGTCCACCGCATCGCCGCACCGCACCGGGCGCGCGCCACGGCCGGGCGGGTTCCTCTATCACACGCCCCCTTGACCACGGCCTGATCGCCAGCCGAAACGGGCTGTGTCAAGGGGAATCGTCCTCGGTAGCAGACCTGGACAAGGGGGTGGAGCGGAGCTGGTCAAGGGGTCGCGCGCCTCCGGCCGCACCTGGTCAAGGGGTCGGTCGGCGGTGAGCGCACCGGTGCGGTGCGGGACATCGAGTGCGGCGCACCGGGCGCGCGCGAGAGTGCCCGGCATCGTCGGGTGGTGCGGTGGCCTCCATCGCGATGCGCACCACAGTGGCGTCCATCGTCATCCAGCGCACCTGAGTGAAGTCCACCCGATGTCGTGCATCGCCACTGGATGCAGAACATCGTGCGCTCCACTCGGTGGACGATGCCCGGCATCGTCACCACAGCCAGGCAATTGGAGTGCCGCACCCGGGACAGAGCGCGGGCATCGCGGCGCGCGGCCGCGTTGCCGATCCGGTTCTGCCGGGAGCGGGGCCGGCGCGACTGCGAGGCGGCGAGGCGGCGCTTCCCGGCGTCCTGGAGTCGCCGCCGCTGCTTGCGCAGCTCCTGCTTCTTCGCGGCCTTGGACTTCGGCTTCCGGGGGCGCTTTTAGCCTCGCGCTTTCACGAGGTGGGGTGTCCGAGGCTTGATCAAATAAGCGGAGAGTGCTCCTGACCTGCAACGATGGGACTTGTCTAGGGTCC
>NZ_JBVKCG010000049.1:0-25011 GCF_055634995.1 Streptomyces sp. NPDC111744 | reverse complement strand
GCCCCCAACCGGTTCAGGCCCGTCTCCGACCCATCCGGCCACTCCTGACCCACCGCCAGATTCGCCACCCACGCCACCGCACCCGGCATCTGCAGGTCACCCATAAAACACCCCGCAAATCAAAACCGGACCGACGGCGCGGTGGTATAGAAGCTAACGTTTCGGTGCGGAATGCGGCGAGGGAGTATTTACTGCGGCAACATGACCGGAGGAATTCAGTCGGTGCGCCGCATCTGTGGCAAGCGCCTCGGTGCTGTCGAGGTACCTTCCCATGCTGTCCACATTATCGGCCGTTGACAGGATACCTTGCTTGTATGCAGTGGTGGCCTTATGGAGATCATTGGCTCCTGGTTCAAATTGTTCTAGGAATGCGTTCCCTGTTGCGTCTTTTCCTGCGGCGATCCTGCCTTCCTTCGCGGCATCCAGCAGTGATTTCCCGATGTTGTCGAATTTGGCGGCCACGCTCCGAATTTCTTCGGCGGCTATGCGCAGGCCATCTGATTGTTTGACGATCAGTTCACTCATTTTTGTCTCCCCGGAGGCGAAGATCGGCGGCATCGAATCCGGCTTCAGGCATTACCGGCTCCTCGGGCAGGAAGGCGGTGGGGTCGGCTTGTCCCTGAAGCAGGCTGGACAGGGTTATCCCAGGCGGAAGCTGAGCGGAGACGATCTCGTCGACGCTCTTCAGGGCCTCCGACCTGGCTTGTTGGATCGTGGTGAGCAATATGTCGGCCAGCTCCTTGGGAGCCATCCGGCGGTAGGCACCGGTGGGGAACTCCAGCGCCGTGACCTGGCCTTGCGCACCGACGGTGACCTTCACGGCTTGGCGTGGTGCGGTGGCCGTCGACGTCGTCTCGTTGATGCGTCGCCGGGTCTCGACGGCTTCTTCGCGCTGCCGGCGGTACTGCGCCAACAGGTCTTCGATCTGCTGGTCCCATCGACTGGGCATGGTGACTCTTCCTTTTGGACGGTGGCGGTTTCTCCTCGGGTCGACGAGCTACAAGAGCGAGTTGGACCCGCCGGGGACAGTTCCCCACGCGCTCTCTTCCTGTACGAGCAGGTCCGCGATGCCCCGTGAGGTCTCTTCCGTCGTTTCCTCTTCGGGCTCCTCCATGTCTTCCTCGGCATCTGTCTCGGGTTCGTCGTCGAACGACAGGTAGGGCGTGACGGCGTTCGTCTCGGGTGGCGTTTCGCCGGCCGGGCGTTCCGGCTGCCAGGTGCTCCGGGGTTCGTGTGCCAGGCCGTCGTCGTCCTCGTCGGTGCCGGACTGTGTCTGGCCCTGTCGGGGGAGCGCCCAGAGGAGCGGTACGAACGCCCCCGCGTCTGCCGCCGCATCCCAGGCGGAGAAGTCCTCCTCGCCGTCGTCGGGCAGAGGGCGCGGGACGACGGCGCTGCTGTCGTCGCCGGGCAGGGGCAGTCCGTCGGACCCGAGCATCACGGGTGCGCCGCTCGTCGTCGCGTCGGTGCTGTCGGCCTGCGCGGCGGCCTCCGGTTCCGCTGCGGTGGCTTCCGCGGGCTTGCCGCCTCCGATCGTGCCCTGGTTCGTGGCGGGGCGGGCCGCCGAAGCGGGGGCACCGAAGCCGAGCACGTACGGCACTCCGGGCAGGACACCGTCGGGCGAGCCGATGTCCTCGGCCTCGGGAGTCTCTTCGGGCTCCCACGGTTCGGTGCTCGGTTCGAGAAGTCCGGATGCGTCCGAGCGTTCACCCGCCGCGTCTCTGCCGCCGGGCGCCCCGCCCATGCCGCCCATGCCCGGGAGGTAGGGCATTCCAGCCGCGCCGAGGCCCTCCTCGCCGGCTGCCGTGCTCAGCCCTTCTCCGCCGGCCGCGGCGCCCAGTTCGGAGCCCACTTCGCCGTCGCCGAGGGTCGTGTCGCCTTCCCACGGTTCGGTGCTCGGATCGAGCAGCCCCGAGGCGTCCGAGGGTTCGGACGTCAAGGCGTTGGCGCCGGCACCGCCGCCCATGCCGGGCATGTAGGGGTATCCCGACGAGTTGGCCGACTGCGCGGCCCCTTCCGCTGCGCCCAGGCCGTCGCCGAGTCCTTCCCCGAGCCCGTCGCCTATTCCTCCGGCGAGGCCGTCGCCGAGTCCGGTGTCCCCGAACGCGGAGGGATCCCCTGTCGCCAGTCCGCCGAGCGCCTTGTCTCCCAAGGCGCTCCTGCTGCCCGCGCCCAGTCCTGGGAGGCCGGAGTAAGGCGCCGGATTGAGCAGGTTGTCGAGGGCCGACGGGTCGACGGCCGACCCACCGATGTCGGCGCCGTTGCCCAGCCCGAGCCCGTCCGTGCCGCCGCCCAGCCCCGGGTCGGCGGCCAGGTCGGACGGGTTGACGCCCAGGCCCGGGTTGGCGGCCAGGTCGGACGGGTTGACGCCCAGGCCCGGGTTGGCGGCCAGGTCGGACGGGTTGACGCCCAGGCCCGGGTTGGCGGCCAGGTCGTCCAGACCGCCGAGACGGCTACCCGTGTCCAGGCCGGAGTCGAACCCGGTGTCGGGCGAGCCCGCCAGAGCCGCGAGACTCTGAGGATCCGCCCCGAGGCCCCCACCACCGGGGCCGGTGTCACCACCGAGACCAGGGACGTCGCCGCCCCCGCCGGGGTCGCCGCCGAGGCCGCCGTTCAGCCCGTCACCCCCGTTCGTGCCGGAGCCGTCTCCGCTGTTGACCGTGATGTCCAGCGTGGTGGGATTGATGATCGAGTCCGTGGTGAACCGGTACGCGTGCGCCAGATTGATGAGTACCTGGCGCATCTCGTTGGTCATCTCGTTCAGGATCTCCGGCTTCGCACTGATCGACACCGCTCCGTCGGGGCCCGCCTTGGCGCCCGCCTTGAGTGCCAGCGTGGCGTACTTGATGTTGAGGTTGTTGATGATGACCTGTGCGTTGTTCAGCTGGACCGCATTGGCCTGCAGTTGCTTGGGAACGGAGTTGATGCCGGTGGAACCGCCGGACAGGACATCGGCGTTGGCCTGCACCTGTCGGGAGAAGTTCGTCATCATGTTGTGGAACGACTGGGAGGCGTCTCCCTTCCAGGGGCCGTTGTCACCCGCGAGTGCGTTGGCCTGGTCGGCCAGGGCCTTCGAGACGCCCTCCAGAAGGGTCTGGATCTCGTGGAACACGGTTGCGGCGACCTGTAGCGACCTCGGATCGGCGACGGCACGTGCGTGAGCCCAATCGGAGTCATTGGGCGACCCTGACGCCAAACCGACGATGGCGGCCTGGATCTGCTTCCAGTCCCAGGTCATGTAGTCCGTGGGGCTGCCGTCGGACGAGTCGTCGGGGTTGCCGAAGACCATCCCGCTGGTGCTGCCGCCGTCTTGGGTGAACCCGCCGCTCGTGTAATTCGGCACTTCGATCTCCTGTGCGCATGGCCCCTGTGTCCGAGCCTGCCTGCCTTTCGGCCGACGCCGGAGGGCGGGCCGCGGACTGTCACATCCGGCCGAGACCGAGGCTCATGTCGTCGTCCCGGAACCGCCGGGGCGGCCCGAACCTCAGGACCCGGATCACTTCGACCCGGATCACTTCGATCCGGACCCCGAGCCCCCGGACCCGGAATTGGAGCCGGAGCCCCCGGAACCGGAACCCGAGCCGGAGCCGGAGTTCCCGCCGCCCGATGCGGCGGACCCCCCGTTGGCCGTCATCATCGCGTTGAAGTCGCCGGGTGCCTTCTCGAAGGCGTCCGCCAGGTTCTTGGCCGTCACCTTGTTGGCATCCTCCCCCGCGCCGTAGTCGTGGCTCAGCTTCCGGGCGCCGTCGCGTGTGTCCGTGAGACCGGTGATGAGTGACATCAGCACCGCGGAGTAGCTCTTCTTCAGCCCGTCCTGCTGGCTCACTCCGGTGACCTTCCTCCGCATGACGTTCGCGTCGTAGAAGGCACCCGGTGCGAAGGCGACAAGGTTGTCGAGAAGGTCTTTTGCGTCCTTCACCGGCTGGATCATCTTGTCGATGTTGTCGGCGAAACGGTTCAGTGACGCGGTGTCGACGGAGGTACCGTGGCCACCGGGCACGGGCGGCGCCACGAAAGGATGCGGGTTGCTGCCGGAGCTGCCGCCACCGTTCGGGGTCGAGGCCGGTGGAGTGTTGGATCCGGGGCTGCTCGTTGCGCCGGGCTTGGGATCGGACGTCGGTCCCCCACCGCCCCCGGAGGCCCCGCCGTGATCGAGACCATCATCAGTAGGCATGTCACTGCCCCCAGAGGCTGACGCCCTGCCGCTCACCGGCTTGGTACGCCTCGTTGATGTGACCGAGCGAGTTCGTGGCGTTGGACGCCTGGACGGCCATGTCCGCGGCGGCCGCGTCCCACTTGGCCTTGGCCGCGTCGTACGTGCTGCGCGCGTCGCTGGTCCACTCGCTCAGGTTCATCCTGGCGCCGTCGTCCAGGTTGGTGAGGGTCTCCTGGATCTTCTTGCTGATCGCGGCCATCTCACCGATGACGTACTCGACCTGGTCCATCTGCACGGTATAGGTGGGCATCTTGTCGCTCCTCGGAATGTGGCGGGGTGAGTGTCGGGCGCCGACGTGTCAGAAGCCCGGCAGGCTCAGCGCCATGCCCTGCTTGACCTGGGCGGCCGCGTCGGTGGTGGCCTGGTGCGTGTTGGTGTAGCCGCCCGTGTTGGCCTGCAGCTTCTCGAGCATCAGGCTGAGCTGGCTGCGGACGGTGGCGAAGTCCTGCAGCCAGGTGTCCATGGCGCTCTGGAAGGTGCTCGACGCGTCGCCGGTCCAGCTGGCGCGCAGGGTGTCGATCTGGCTCGCCATCTGCGTGTACGAGCTGTTGACCTCGTCCAGTGCGTTCTGGAAGTCGCCCTGCGCGGACTTCATGCCCGCAAGGCTCACCGAAGTGTCCGTGGTGGCCATGCCTTCGCTCCTCTCGTGAGTGCTGATATCGCCTGTGGCGACGATGGTCCGTGAGGCGGATGGCGAATAACGAGCCCATGCCGGGCTTGTTGCCCGACCATCCTCCGTTGTCTGCCCTTTCGGCCCGTCAGGTGACGATCAGCGGCTGGGAGGCGGGCAGCGGAAGCTCACCGGCGAGGTCGTCGGGCATCAGTTCGTCGGCCCGGGCGCGTGCGGCAATACGGTCCGCCAGCCGGTGCGCGCCGAGGGCGCCGCGGGCCGGGTCCTGCCCGGCCAGCGCCGCCATGATCTCGTCGCTCACCTGGAAGCCCAGCACGGTCAGCCGCCGGCGGGTCAGCTCGGCGAGTCCGTCTCCGGTCCAGGCCGGCAGCCGGAGGTACTCGGCGAACGCCGCTGCCAGGTCTGCGTGTTCACGGATCAGGTCCATCAGATGGGGCCCGCCTCCCGACAGCACCAGCACCGGTCCGTGGACGTCGCGGGCTTCGGCCTCGGCGGCCAACGCCTCGATGACGGCGTCCTGTTCGGCGACCGGCCGCTCGTCGAAGGCCGGGTCGGCCTCGGCCACCAGGATGCCTCCCGTCGCTTCCTGGAAGATGTGCGCGAGGTAGGTGGGAGGTTGGTGGGGCCAGCGGGCCGGGACGGCGGACAGCGGCAGGTGGGTGAGCGCGCCGGACGGTATGACGCCGGATTCGGCGAGGGTGCGGCCGTAGGCCGCGGCCAGGGCCCGGCGCCCGCTGCCGGGAGGGCCTTCGAGGATGACGTCCGCCAGGTCGGCGGTGCCCAGACCGAGCTTGACGAGGGCGTCGACGCGGGCGGCCAGAGCGTCCGCCGCACTGTCGAGCCCGGTCAGCGCGCCGAGATGACGAGCGGCCGCGACGGGGGCGGTCCACGCGGGCGGGACGGGCTCGGGTGCGGAGGCGGCGTCGGATGCGGGCGCCGGGGTGGGCGGGACACCGTGCGCGGTCGCCGTCGCCGTCGCGGGAGTGGGTTCGGGCTGCGGGGCCGACGGCGCGGGTGCCACCTGGGGGACGTCGGCCTTGGTCAGGCGGCTGAGCTCGCTGTCGTGCTCGGCGGCGTCGGAGGCCAGCCGCGACGCCTGGGTACTGATCATCGACTCGAAGACCTGGCGGGCGACCCGGCCGTTGCCGAAGGTGGGCCCCTTGGGGACGTCCTCGAAGTAGCGGTGGAGGGCGAGCAGGGCGTCGTCGGCGAGTTCGTAGTAGTGCTTGTCGCACAGGTTCCGTGCGATCGTGACCAGTTCGTCCGGTGAGTAGTTGGGGAACTCGATCGTCCGTGCGAAACGCGAGGCCATGCCGGGGTTGGAGGCCAGGAAGCGGTCCATGTGCTCGGAGTATCCGGCCGCGATGACCACGATCTCGTCGCGGTGGTCCTCCATCAGCTTCATCAGTGACTCGACGGCCTCCTGGCCGAAGTCGGGGCCGGTGCCGCGTGACTGGTTGGTCAGGGTGTAGGCCTCGTCGATGAAGAGCACACCGCCCAGGGCCCGGTTGAAGACCTCGGTGGTCTTGATGGCGGTGCCGCCGATGATCTGGGCGACCAGGTCGGCGCGGGCCACCTCGACGATGTGGCCCTTGCTCAGGATGCCGAGTTCGGCGAGGACCGCGCCGTAGAGTCGGGCCACGGTGGTCTTGCCGGTGCCGGGCGGGCCGGCGAAGACGAGGTGGCGGCTCATCGGCGGCATGGGCAGGCCCATCTCGGTGCGCCGCTGGGTCATCTTGTTGAGGTTGATCAGCCCGGTGACTTCGTGTTTCACGCTGTCCAGTCCGACCAGTGCCTCGAGTTCGGCGAGTGGCCCGGTGCCGGTGCTCCCGCGTACACGGGTTGGGGAGTCGGCCTCGTGCCCGCCGTAGGAGGCGCCGTGCCGGCCGTCGGCCTGTACGGCGGGTGCCGTGCGGTCGCCTGCGTTGTCCGAGACGGCACAGTTGCTCAGGTCGGTGCGCGCGTCGGCGTGTGCGTTGACGCCGGCTCCGCGGGCGCCCGTCATGCGGCAGCCGAAGGCGGTGAGGGCGCCGTCCGCCATGACCCGGATCGCGTCGGTGGCGGAATCCGTGAACTCGCTGTCGTGCGCAATCAGTTCGGTGCCCTCGCCGACGATAGCGCCGCAGCCGTGCAACGTGCAGCCGGCGAGGAAGGCGCTCGCCGTGTCGGCGAGCGCCACGCCCTGGCCACCGCCGCTCAGGTCGATCCTGCTGTCCCGCACCGTCAGTTGGGCGCCGCCCTGGGCTCGGATGCCGGCGCCTGCGGTGCTGGTGATGGTGAGCCGTTCGAGTTCGGCGGCGCCGGAGTCGAAGACCTGCACGGCGGCGGTCGCAGCGTCGCGGACAGCGAGTCCGGTGGCGCTCACGGAGGTACCGGCGCCGGTGACGTGGAAGCCGATCTGGGTGTCGGTGATCTCGCAGTTCTCGATGCGGGGCCGGGCGCCTCCCGCGGCCTGGATGCCGGCCCGTGCGGCGCCGGTCACCGTGCAGCGGCGCAGGTGGGGCGCCGCGCCTTCGGCGATGTGCACGGACTGGCCCGCCGAACCGGCGAAGTCGCAGTCGGTGAGCGTCGTCTCGCCGCGGCTCGTGAGGTAGGCGTCGAGCACGGCGCTGCCGGTGACACTGACTTGGACGAGGGTGGCCTTGGCTTCCTGCTCGACGGCGACGGCGGGTTTGGCGCTCGCGGTGATCTGCGTGGACTCAACGGTGGCGGTGGCGGTGCCGTTGACACAGATGCCGTTGCCGCCGGGGCGGTCCAGCCGGCAGTCGCGCACGCCGAGGCGGCCGTGCTCGGCGACCACGACGGCCGAGGAGCCCGGTTCGCTGATCTCGGTGTCCTCGAGGACGTTGCCGCCGCGGGAGGTGACCACGACACCCGCCCCGTTCGGATTGACCACCTTGCAGCCGCGGGCCGCCAGCACGCCCTCGTTCCAGGCCAGGACGGCCGTCCAGGCCGCCCCTTCGATCACGCATCCGTCCAGCGCGGACTGCCCGCGGCGCAGGTCCAGGACCGGCGCCTCCGGGTCGGCGCCGGACAGGACGAGTCCGGAGAGCTGTACCGCGTCCGCTTCGACGACCACGGTGCTTCCGGTGGCCGCGTGCACCTGGACGGTTCCGGTACCGCCCTCGGCGGCGACGGTGACGGCGCGGGTGATGTCGAGGTTCTCCTCGTACCGGCCGGGGGCCACCGTGACCAGGGCCCCTTCGGTGGCGTCGGCCAGCGCCTGGGCGATCGTACGGTGGGCGCCTGGGCGGTCCGGGGAGACCAACAGCACCTGTCTGCTCATGGCTTGGCTACTTCCTCACGACCTGAACGGCCCGTGTCGGGGGTGACGATGAGTCCGGGCGGATCGGCACTCTCGGCCGTAGTGTCGGTGCCTGCCTTCTCCAGGGCGTCGAGGATGTTTCCCAGTCCCTTGACGGCCATCTCGTCGAGCCTGACCTGCTGGACGTCGACCCGGCCGTCCTCCGAGATCTCCGACGACGACACCTCCCGCATCAGCACGGTGTTGCCGTCGGTGCGCAGCACCTTGAAGGCGGTTCCCGGCAGGAACAGCACCCGGTCGGTGAGGGCCGGGTCGAGCTGGGCGGTCCGGCGGGCGGTCATCGACCAGATCAGGAAGTCGGTGGCGCCGATGCCGCGAGGCCCCGTGTGCAGGGATGTCCGGGCATGGCAGAACGCCCACTCGGTGACCATCCGGCCCGCGTGGTACCAGGCGCGCTCGGCGTCGGTGAGGCGGGTACGCAGCAGCGCGGGGCCACGGTAGGAGGGCAGCCTGTGCAGTCCCGCGGTCACACAGCGGGCGAGCGGCACGTGGGGTCCCGCGGCGGCCGTGCGGACGGCGGTGTCGGCCCCGCGGCTGTCCCCGGACAGGTACAGGCGTACCGCGACCAGTTCCGTCAGCGCGTCGGCTGCCTCCGACCGGGAGCCGCCGCGCAGTCCCGGTGTCTCGGACATGACCCGGGAGACGGCACCGGCAGTGGCGTTGTACTGCTCGCTGAACATCCGGCGCAGCCAGTCCCGTTCCTTGGCGACGCCGCGCTCGGGCGGAAGGGCACAGGCGGCGGAGTTGGGAACGGGCTGCACCCGGACTGCCGCGGCGGCGGACGGGGAGGGTGCCGGGGCGGGCTCGGGATCGAGGGGCGGGGCCGGGGCGTCGGGCGGCTGCGGGGCCGGGGCCGGTTCCGGGGCGGGCGTGCCGGATTCCAGCCGGAAGCGGGGCGCGGCGGGCCGTACGGGACGTGGAGCGGGTTCCGGTTCGGGGTCGGGTTCGGGGGCCGGGGTCTCCCGCACGGCCGGCGGTGCCTCGGGCGCGGGAGCCGGATCGGGGACCGGGGACGAGCCGGGGTCGGCCGTCCTCCGCGTGTCGGGTGCGGCGTCCGGTTCCGGCGCAGGCAGGGGGTCGGCATCAACAGTGCCGGTCGGTACGGGAGTCGGGGTGCCGGGTTCGGCGCCCGTGGTGAGGGGAGCCGGCTCGGGGGAGGGGTTTGGCGCCGCGGTGGGCTCGGTGGGGGCGGGTCCGGAGGCGGCGGCTGCCACCCGCGGTGCGGATATGTCACCCGGTGTGGGGACCGCCGCCTGCGGTGCGGATACTTCCCGTACGCCACCCGCGGGCGGCGCGGTGCTCCCGGAGACCATCTGGACCCGGGGCATCGAGTGCCGTGGCAGGAGCGACCGTACGCCTGGCGGGCCTGCCGGGTCCGCTGAGCCTGCCGGGTCCGCGACACGGACCATCGGCACGTCGCCGGCCGCGACCTCGGTCCCGCCGGCCACGCCGGCCGCGGCCGGGTGGGCGCCGAGTTCGCCGCCGGCCGTGGTGGGGTCCGGGGAGGCGGCCGGGCCCGTGGTCCCGGGTTCACCGGGTGCCCGCGCGGGCTGGAGCACCGCTGTTGCGCGGGCCGGGACGTAAGCCAGGGTGCCGTCGTCGCCGGTTCGGGCGGCCGCACCGGAGGGAAGGTCGGCGTAGAGGACCACCTCGTGGTCCAGGGCGTCGGCGAGGCACTGCCCGGGGGTGAGGGACTCGGGGGCGTCGAGCGTGCCGTAGAGGTGGAAGCGCACCGCGGAGCGGGCGTCGGGCAGCAGGCTGTCCCAGTAGCGGGCCACGTCGTCCACCGGCAGGGAAGGCGCGTCCGGGCTGCCGAGGACGACCAGGAGGCGACGCGGATCGGTGGGCACGGTCTCGACCGTGCGCCGGTGGTCGCCGGGCAGCAGGGAGCGGTCGGTGTGGCGCAGCCACACGCCGGACGGGACCGGCTGGGCGGTGGTGCGGGCGCTCACCGCGCGGGCGCGCGTGGGCAACGAGAACTCCCAGTGCGGTTTGGGGAATCGCTGGGAGTCGTGCTCGGCGGGACGGCCCGGCAGGAAGCGGAGCCAGGCGGCGTCGTCGCCGGGCACGAAGAGGCCGCCCGTGACGGTGGGCACCAGGGCGCCGTCGGCGGCGAGGACCTCGCGCCCGAGCCGTTCGGCGATCAGCCCCGCGGCCCTGCGTACGTCCTCGCCGCGGTCGCGGCCGAAGACGATGCGCAGGCTGCCGTACCGGGCGGAGGACAGCAGCCTGGCGACCGCCCGCCATTCGTCGGCGAGGACGCCCGTGGGCAGGTCGACGACGACCAGGGTGTGCTGCGGGTCGCGGCTGAGTCCTTCCGCGAAGCCGGCCGCCCGCTCGTCGAGGTGTCCCTTCGGGTGGACCAGCAGGGCGTCGCCGACCGGAGTGGCGCGCAGCCGTAGCCTGCTCACCCCGCTCACCCCTTTCCGGCCGCTGTGCGGCTGAGCACCGGGCCGTCGGGCAGGAGGGCGAGGACGTCGGCGGGCAGGGTGAGGCGGGTCCGGGCGCCGCCGAGGCCGAGGGCCTGGAGGGCGTCGTTGTCGGCGATGCGGTACTTCACTCCTTGTTCGGTGACGAGGTAGGTGAGACGGCTGCCTTGCGGGACGGCCAGGAGTCCGCCGCCCGCCGGAAGGACGACCGGACCGCCGTCGAAGCGGCTCACGACCAGCTTGTACTTGGCGTCGGCGACGTGCTCCAGGCAGAGCGTGCCGCTGTCCAGGGCGGGGACGCCGATGACGTCGAGGATACGGTCGGTGGGGCCGCGGTCCGACGAAACGCGGGCGAGGGCGATGTCCGTCTGCTCGACCTGCCGCGGCTTGGGCGCGCCGGGGCGGGTGGCGAGCAGGGCGTAGGCGGTGGGGTTGACCGGGACCAAGCCGTCGGAGCGCAGCAAGTAGTGGCGTTCCGTGCCGCCGGTGCTGGTGAGGAAGAGCTGTCCGACGTCGGCGGCCTTCCCGGCGACCTTGCCGGCCGGCTTCCCGGCGCCGGGCGGTGTGGGTGCGGTGAGCGTGGCGCCGGTGGGGACGGCGGCGAGCCAGTCGGCGGTGGCGGTGAAGGCGGTCTGGTCGTCCAGGCCGAGGGCGATCAGGGAGGCGTGGTCGGGGACGGGATATTTGATGCCGCGCAGCAGCAGATAGTGGGTGCCCTTGGGCCCGGAGACCAGGGCCTGCCGGCCGGTGGGGAGGGCGTGCATGGCGGAAACGATCGGGCCGAAGGCGAGGCTCTGGCCCGCGTCGCCGGCACCGGCCTGCGGCAGGCAGCGTGCCCAGGGGCCGGGCGTGAGGTGCGCCGCGTCCGGCACGCTGTCGGGGGCACCGGGTATGCCGACCGGAGCGCCGTGCGGGACGCCGGCGAGGGACTTGGCCGAGGGGGTCGATGGGGCGGCCCGCTTGCCCGCGATGAGCAGGGCGGAGGCGTAGTTGCGGGTGGGGCGAAGGACACCGTCGGCGTAGATGTAACGGGTGCCGGTGTCCTTGTCCAGGACGACGGCGCCGTCCTTGCGCCAGTCGTCCTTCGCGACCGGGGAGATCAGGCCGTACACGCCGAACCCGGCGCACAGCAGGACCACCAGGCCCACGCCGAACACCGTGCCGAGCGTGGATCTCCGGGTCGGGCTCTGTCCCCGGCCGGGATCCCCGTTGACCAGCGCGGAGGCGAGGCGGCCCATGGCGAACTGGTACGCCTGGACATGATCACGTCGAGTCTGCACGTCCGCCCGTCCTAGCCGGCGAGGCCGCGGAAGTAGGCGTACGCGTCGAGGAGTTGCAGAAGGAGCGGCAGCAACGCGATCGCCGTGACGATCTCCAGGAGGTCTCCGAGGTGACCCCAGATGGGCAGCAGCCGGGCCTGCGGCAGCCGCCACGCGCCGACCAGCAGCAGAACGGCGGCGGCCGTCAGCGCCACGAGGGCGACGGCCCTGCCGCCCGGTCCGTCGTGCGCGGTGCGCAGGACCAGGACGAGCGCGAGCCCGTAGGCACCCGTCAGGACGGCGGGTGTGCGCTGGAGGGTGCCGTTGGTGCCCCGTGCGCGCAGCAGCACGGCCAGGCTGAGGGACAGCGGTAGCAGCCAGCCGGCCCAGCCGTGCTCGTGTGCCGTCACCAGCCACAGAGCGACGACCCAGAACAGCGCTGAGCTGATGCTGATCATGTCGAGGCAGGCGGTGGCGACGGAGACCCGCTGCGACACCTGCGTACCCGTCTCCGGCTCGATGCCCTCCTGGAGTTCCTGCGCGTCGTGCGGGAGTTGGGGCACGCGCAGCCGGGCGGTCCGCAGGGCCAGCCGGGGCGCGAGGTGCCCGAGCACGAACAGCGCCGCGGCGATCACCGCGGCGGACTGCGCGCCGCGCAGCCCGAAGACCTCGGTCAGCCCCGCCGTGCCCGCGGCGGCGACCGCCGTCAGCAGCACGGTGCCGGGCACCACCAGCGGCAGCGCCCTCAGGGCGAACAGCAGGGCGGCGAGCCCGATCACGAGTCCGCAGCCCAGGAGCACGCCGGCCAGCCGGGTGGCGTGGCCGCCGGCCGGGTCCGCGCGCACGATGAGTCCGGTGCCGCCGGCGAAGGCGAACGCGCCGAGGCCGGCGACGAGGACGCTGCCGCGGTCGGCCTGCAACCGGGACAGGGCGGCGCAGGCGGTGGCCAGCACGAGCGCGACAGCCGCGGCCACGGCGGCGGTGCGATGGCTCGCGCCCGCGCCGGACAGGGCCGCGGCCACTGCGGCGAGGGCCACGCAGACGAGGCCGAGCGCGAGGCCGCGGGTGAGCTCCGGCCGCCACCGGCCGGGGCCGTCGCCGACGGTCTGGGCGACGCCGTCGGCGAGGTCGTCGAAGTGCACCGCGGGCAGCGGCGCGTCGGCCGGGCGCAGGTGCAGGACGTCGCCGTGGCGCAACCCGGCGGTCTCCGGGGTGGCCTCGGGTGCGAGGGGGTCCTCGCCGAGCCGCTGCAGGACCCAGGGGTCGCCGTTCGCGGCGGCCGCGGTGGGCAACTGCCGCAGCAGGGCGGGGAGCAGGGCGGACACCGGCGTGGTGACGGGGACGGACAGATCGGTCCGGCCGTCCGGCGTCTCGACGGTGACGCGGCAGACCTTGGTGGCCCTCCCCGTCAGCGGTACGGCCGTGGTCATCGTGCTCCTGTGGGGACGGGGCCCGCCGAGACCAGGCCGGTCTGGACGAGCTTGATGTGGCGCCGGGTGACGAGCTGGGCCCGTCCGGCGGGCAGGGTGCGGGGCTTGGCCTCGCCGATGAACTTGCCCTCCTCCTTCGGGTAGGAGAACAGCAGCGCCGGGTTGCCCAGCTCCCACATGCGGCGGATCAGCGGGTCCATCACCGAGCGCATCGCGCCCGAGGTGCTGCGGGCGACGACCAGGTGCAGTCCGATGTTGGCGCCCTGCGACAGCAGCGGCACCAAAGGCGCCATCGGGGAGGGCGTGCCGGGCGCGCCGGCGAACAGGTCGTAGTCGTCGACGAGGACGAACAGCAGCGGGCCGGCCCACCAGTCGCGTTTGTTCAGCTGCTCGGGCGTGATGTCCGCGCCGGGCTGCCGCTTGCTCACCGAGACGGCCGCGCTCTCGGCGAGCTTGCCGAGGCCGTCGCCGTCGACGACGTATCCCACGCGGTACTCCTCGGGTACGTCCTTGAGCAGGCCGCGACCGGGGTCGGCGAGCAGGATGCGTGCCTCCTCCGGGCGGTAGCGGCTGGTGATCGCGCGGATCGCCAGGCGCAGCGCGTTGGTCTTGCCGGTCTCGCCGTCGCCGTAGACGAGCAGGTGGGGAGTGGCGCCGAAGTCGTGCCAGACGGGGGCGAGGCGCTGTTCGTCCCAGCCCAGGCAGAACTTCAAGTCGCGGGCGTCGGCGGGCGCGGGGAGGCGGCGGGCATCCAGGGTGGTCGGCAGCAGGCGTACGCCGGGGGCCTTGTCGCCGGTCCAGAACGTGCTGATCTCGGCGACGGCGGCCTTGGTGGCGGCCGTGAGGTCGTCGTTGCGCGAGGAGCTGTCGAGCCGGGGCAGCGCGGACAGGAAGTGGTGTCCGGAGCCGGTCAGCCCGCGGCCGGGCTGGTGCGGGACGCCGGCCGCCGCCCGGGTTCCGACCTCCGACTCCATCGAGTCGCCCAGGCGCAGTTCGAGTTTGGTGCCGAGCAGGTCCCGCAGGCGGGGGCGCACCTCGGACCAGCGCACCGCGGAGACCACCATGTGCAGGCCGAACGACAGGCCCCGGGCGGCGAGTTCCATGACCCGCTGCTCCAGGTCCTCGAAGTCCTGGCGGAGCGTGGCCCACCCGTCGACGATCAGGAAGACGTCGCCGTAGGGGTCCTCGATGATGCCGTCGGCGCGCAGGGCCCGGTAGGCAGCCATCGACTCCAGTCCCCGCGAGGTGAACAACTGCTCACGTGCTTCGACGAGTTGGGTCAGTTCCTCGACGGTGCGCAGGACGCGGTCGCGCTCCAGGCGGGTCGCGATCGACCCGAGGTGCGGGAGGCCGGAGGTGGACACCAGGCCGCCGCCGCCGAAGTCGAGGCAGTAGAACTGCACCTCGGCGGGTGTGTGAGTGAGGGCGAGCGACAGCATGAGGGAGCGCAGCAGGGTCGACTTGCCGGTCTGCGGGGCGCCCACGACACCGACGTGCCCGTCGGCCCCGGAGAGGTCGGCGACCAGTAGCTCGCGCAGCTGCTCGAAGGGACGGTCCACCATCCCGAGGGGCACCCGCAGCGCTCCCTGGACGCGGGGGTCGGACGCGCCCATGCCGCGCTGCGGGTCGGGCACGATGCCGGGCAGGAGCTGGTCCAGGGCGGGGGACTCCGACAGGGGGGACAGCCAGACCTGCCGTGCGGGCGGGCCGTTGTCCTCCAGCCGGTCGACCATGACGTCGAGCAGGCTGTCGTCGGCGCTCTCGTCCTCGACCGCGGCGGCGGTGGCGCCCTGTTCGTGCAGGGCCTGCTCGGCGAGCGAGACCAGAGCCGCGGCCTCCTCCTCGGCGCGCACGGAGGCGAGCCTGCCCTGCTGCTCCAGGCCGAATGCGGTCACTTCGAGGGCGGCGCCCTCCCGGCGTGCGGCCTCCTCCGGGCTCGGCGGTGCGGGGACGGGACCGGAGACGTAGGCGGCCTTGAACCGGACGAGGTTGGTGGTGTCGACCTTGAGGTAGCCGTTGCCGGGCGCGGACGGCAGCTCGTAGGCGCTGGCGGTGCCGATGACGCTGCGGGACTCCATGGAGGAGAAGGTGCGCAGCGCAATCCGGTACGACAGGTGGCCCTCGACGCGGTGGATGCGGGACTCGTCCAGGCGCTGGGAGGCGAGCAGCAGATGGACGCCGAGGCTGCGCCCGAGCCGGCCGATCGACACGAACAGCTCGACGAACTCCGGTTTGTTCGCCAGGAGTTCGGAGAACTCGTCGACGATGATCAGCAGGGAGGGCAGGGGCGCGAGGGTGGCTCCCTGGCCGCGTGCCTTCTCGTACTCGTACAGCGAGGCGTGACCGGCCTCGCGCAGCAGTTCCTGCCGGCGGATCATCTCGCCGTTGATGGAGTCCCGCATCCGGTCGACGAGATGCAGTTCGTCGGCGAGGTTGGTGATGACGGCCGAGGTGTGCGGCAGCCGGTCCATGTTGAGGAAGGTGGCGCCGCCCTTGAAGTCGACCAGGACCAGGTTGAGGATCTCCGAGGAGTGGGTGGCGGCCAGGCCCAGCACGAGGGTGCGCAGCAATTCGCTCTTGCCGGATCCGGTGGCGCCGATCAGCAGTCCGTGCGGGCCCATGCCGCCCTGGGCGGACTCCTTGAGGTCGAGTTCGACGATCTCGCCGTCGCCGGTGACGCCGATGGGGACCTTCAGCCGGGCGTGCTGGGCCAGGCGCGGGCGCCACTTGGCCTGGACGTCGAAAGCGCGCACGTCGCGGATGCCCAGCATGGTGGTCAGGTCGAAGTCGGACTCCAACGGACGGTCGACCAGGTCGACGCCGCCGCTGGTGCGCATCGGTGCCAGGACGCGCCCGAGCGTCTCCGCCTCCACGGGGGCGAGGCGGTCGGCGCGACCGGAGACGGTCTCGGTGCCGTTGGGGAACTCGACCTGCCCGTCGCGGACGCGGAGCCGGAGCACCTTGGGGCCGCCGGGCACGGCGCCGGTGAGGTCGAGCAGCACGACGCCGCGTATCCCGGCGCCCAGCAGGCGGGAGGATTCGGGAATCGGCACTCCCTGGGCGACGACGACGGTGAACGGCTCGGCGACGCTGGGCGAGGAGTCCCGGTCGTGGTCGGGCCGGTCGCGGACGTCCGCTCCGAGGAGGTCGAGGAGCGCGTCGTGGTCGGCGGCGGCGAGGCGGAGCGGTCCGGCGGAGTCCTCCTCGTGCGGGTGGGCGTTGTGCGGGAGCCACTTCAGCCAGTCCCACTCGCGGTGTGCCTCGGCGTCGCCGAGCACGGCGATGCGCAGTTCGTCGGGGGAGTGGAAGACCGCGAGCTGACCGAGCATCGCCCGGGCCAGGGACAGCGCGTCCTCGGTCTCGCCGGTGAACTCCACGCTGGTGAAGCGTTGCAGGGACACCGGTACGGGCAGCAGGGGCACGGTCTGGTGGGCCTTGGTGAACCGGCGCAGCGAGATCGCGCACAGCGGTTCGAGGTCCTCCACCGGCTTGGTCTGCGGCGGCATGAAATCGAGGGCAGCGCGCCGGGTGGCGAGCCCGATCCGGACGCGCGCGAAGTCCTCGTGGCCGGGCCTGCGTTCCCACAGCCTGGTGCCCCGGCCGAGTGCCCACAGATCACCGGGAGGCGGGTTGTCCCACAGCAGCGCGGTGCGCTGGTCGGTGGCGGCCTGCCGGGCCTGCTTCCGCTTCTGGCCGAGGTAACGCAGATAGTCACGGCGTTCGGCGCGCATGCGCCGACGCCGGTCCGAGCCCGGGCGGCCGACCTGCGTGAGCGTCATGCTCATCATCGCGATGCCCATCATTCCGGACATCATGTAGGTGGACGCTCCGCCGCTGCCGACCGAGAGCATCATTACCATGGCCCCGGAACCCAGGCCCATCGGCAGATACGTCATCACCGACCCGAAGTCGGCGGTGGCCGGCTCACTGAGCACGGGGGGCTCGGCGAGCTCCACCTGTCCCTCGGGCATGGGCGGACCCTCGGCACGTGGCGGGCGTTTGGCGACCATGGTGCTCAACGTGCGTTCCCGCTTTCCTGCTTCCTGCGGCTGGAGTCTCCCGAGCCTAGGCAGACCCCCGCCCGCCACCCCGCCCCACGGCCGATGTCTGTCCCCGTGGGCACGCATCCTTGGCCGAAGGGGCAGACACGTCACCCCGCGGTTCGGCGGCCCGGGCGCGAGGACACAGGGGAAGATCCTTGGCCCTCCAGGGCAACCTTGCCTGTGTCCGGGGTACTTGGTCCTCGCGCTCTCCTAGGGTCGTCGGTTCGGAGACCACCAGACCCTGAGGCGGGCGGGTACACATGGCACAGAGGACCGGACCGGCGGAGTCGACCGGGTTGACCGGGGAGGCGGCGATCTGGGAGCAGCCGTTGCCCTGGCTGGGGGAGACGGAGTCCGCGCCTGAGCCGCCGGCAGGGGAGACGGAGTCCGCGGGCGCGCCCGAGCCGCCGGCCGGTGCGTCGCCGGATGCGGAGGAATCCGCACCCGAGGCCGAGGCCGAGGCGGAGGCGGGGACGCCCAAGGCCGTGCCGCCGTCCGGTGAAAGGAGCGTCTCCGCCGTAGCGCTCGCCGCGTCGATCCCCGGATCGGCGGCAGGCACGATGAGTCCGGCTCCGGCCGCGGCCCTGACCACGCCCGGCGTCGTGGCGGAGCCGGAACTCACGGGGGCCTTCGCAACCGAGCCGGCCGGGCAGCGTGGGCAGGCGTCCTTGGCCCTCTCCGGGAGCGGCTCGCCCGCCGGCCGTTCGGCTGCCTCGGCGACCTCGTTCGACGGAGTGCACGAGGGTGAAGGGGGCGACGGCCGCCGGGCCGGGAAGTTCCTGCGGCTGCTGATGGCCAAGGCCGGCGCGGTCGTGGCCGCGCGCAGCGGCGGCCGGCCGCCGGAGGCCCAGTCCGAGCGCAATGTGCGCCTCGTCGGGGTCATGACCGCCGTTGCCGTACTGGCGGCGCTGGGCCTGGGGACCGTTGCCTTCATGGCCGTTCCCGGCGATGACGCCGCCCAGCCGCGTGCGGCGCACGTCGAGGACGGAGTCATGCCCAAGGTCGATCCGGGCGGCGCGGTGATCCCGTCCGCCTCCGCTTTGCCCTCCTCTCCCGGCGGACACGGCAAGGCCGGCAGTCCCAAGGTCTCGGTCCACGCGGGCCCCGACGCCGGTGTGCGGCCGGGCGAGGGCCCCTCCTCGGGCGCGGGCGGCCCCAGGTCCACGCATGCCGCCTCCTCTTCCGGCGGCAGCAAGGCGGTCGATGCCTCCGACCCCCACAGCGCCGGCACCGGCACCAACGGCACCAAGACCACCACCGAGAGCCGGCCGCAGTCGTCGCCCGCGGCGACGCACGCCGCGGTGGCCGGGAACATGATCATGGGATACGGGTCCTCCCGGTGCATCGGGGTGTCCGCGCACAAGGCGTCGGACGGCTCTCCCCTGACGCTCCAGGGATGCGCCGAAGACGCCTGGCAGAAGTGGGTGTTCGCGTCGGACGGCAGTGTGCGGTCCGAGGGCATGTGCCTGGACATCGCCAATGCCTCGAGCGACAACGGCGCGACCATCCAACTGGCGCGCTGCAACGGCGGCTGGGCGCAGAAGTTCAACCTCAACAGCTCCCACGACCTGGTCAACACCCGGATCGGCATGTGCGTCGACGCCAAGGACATGGGGACGGCCGCCGGTACCCGCCTGCAACTGTGGGAGTGCGGCGGAACGTCCAACCAGAAGTGGCACCTCGCCTGAGACGCGCCACCCCGCCCTGCTCGCGGCCGCGGGTCCGGACGGGCTTCGCCCAGATCGATGGGGCATCCCCGGTGCCTCAACAGGAAGACCGCACGCGACGCTGTGGAGTTTGCCTCCGCCGTTGCGTTGCATGGTTCGTGGTCCCCCGATCGCTCACCCCTCGGGGGGCCACCAGAGTGTGCGTTCCCGTAGTGAATGAGAGCCGTACGTGGTCACCCCAGGTCGTCGGAGCCTGCGTATCCCCGCGGTCACCGTGCCCGGCGAGCGGGCGGAGAAGTCCCGGGCCGCTCGCAGTGCGGTGCGCCGCCGGGCCGGCGGCATGAGCCACGCGGACGTCGTACGGGTTCTGGACGACATCCGGTTCGGACGGGTTCCGGACGCCGCCGGAGGCGATCTGGCGGAAGGCGTGCGCGGGGCGGCGGAGTTCGCCGAGTGGGAGCGGATCGAGCGCCTGCTGGCCAGTACTGCCGAGGTGTACGACCCGAAGGCGGATCCGGTGGTCCGCGAGGAACGTGCCGCGGGGGCGGAGGCCACGGCCGCGCGGGAGCGGGAGCGGCAGGAGCAGCGCGGCTATGACTACCAGGCCCATGCCCGGGTGTACGCACTCCAGGTCATCGAGGAGGCGGGCCTGCTGGAGGAGGGGCTCGGCGAACGCCTCGGTGCCGAGGGCCCGCTGGTCCTGTTCGAGTCCGGTGACCTGAGGGCCTGGCGGCACGTGAGCGAGCGCACGCGGCACACGTCGGTGTCCTTGCAGGAGCGCATCCCGCACACGATCAAGGATCCGGTCGACTTCCCGCCGTCGGTCAGGGCGCATAGCGCTCTGCTCACGACGATGGCCTGGGTGGGGCCGCTGAAAACGATCGACCCGGCGCAGGTGGTGCGTCTGGCCCAGGCGGACCCCGAGGCCGCGCTGGCACTTGCCGACTGGATGAAGGACATCCAGTGCCGCTGATCGCTCCCCCAGGGGAGTGCTCGGTGCCCTTAAGGGCGGCATCGTCGCAGGCGACCCGATCGACAGCTCGTTGAAACGTTCAACTGACTACCATGCGGCCGACATTGGACGGATCTCATGTGAAGGATCCTGTGTGAGACCGCACTTCCCGGGCCGGTCAGGCCTACCGATCCTCGTGGGCGTCGCCGCGATGCTGATGGCGATCCCGCCGGCATCCGCCGACGGCCCGCTCACGGAAGCCTCTTCACCACAGAGGACAGCCGTCGGCCACCAACCGCATTCTCCCCAGCCGCGCATCGTCACCCTCATCACCGGTGACAGGGTCACCGTCACGCAGGGCGGCGACGGGCCGCCCACCGTCACGGTGGAAGGCCCCGACGGCCACCGCGCCGACGCCCGCATCACGACGCGGCACGGCGACACGTACGTCTACCCGTTCGCCGCCGAGCGGTTCGTGGCGGCCGGGCTCCTCGACGACGCGCTCTTCGACGTCACACGGCTCGTCGCCGACGACTACGACGACGCGCACACCGACGGCCTGCCGGTCATCCTGACCTACGCCTCCGACGCCCGCAGGAAGCAGGCGGCGCCGTCGCTTCCCGAGGGTGCCACCGGTGCGCGGGCGCTGACCAGCATCGACAGCACCGCCGTCACCCAGGACCATGGCAACGCCGCGACGTTCTGGGCCGGCCTCACCCGGCAGACACCCGCCGCACGGGCCGCCCGCACCGCACTGACGGCACCGGCGCTGGCCGGAGGCGTCAAGAAGGTGTGGCTCGACGGCAGGATCAAGGCCGATCTCGCCGACAGTGTCGCGCAGATCGGCGCCCCCGAGGTCTGGAAGGGCGGCGACACGGGTCAGGGCGTGGACGTGGCCGTCCTCGACACCGGCTACGACACCGGACACCCCGACCTCCAGGGCGTGGTCGCCGACTCCGCCAGCTTCGTGCCCGGTGAGGACGTCGCCGACCACCACGGGCACGGCACGCACGTGGCCTCCACCATCGCGGGCAACGGAGCCGCGTCCGACGGCAAGGAGAAGGGCGTCGCACCCGGCGTACGCCTGCACGTGGGCAAGGTCCTCGGCGACGACGGCGGCGGCTACGACTCCTGGATCATCAGCGGCATGGAGTGGGCCGCCCGCGACGCCAAGGCCCGCGTGATCAGCATGAGCCTCGGCGGCGACCGCCCCTCGGACGGCACCGACCCGCTCAGCCAGGCCGTCGACGACCTCAGCGCCGAGACCGGCGCCCTGTTCACCGTCGCGGCCGGAAACTCCGGTCCCTCCGACGGCACCGTCGCCGCCCCTGGTGCCGCGGACGCCGCGCTCACCGTCGGCGCCGTCGACTCCTCCGACGCCGTCGCCGACTTCTCCTCCCGCGGCCCCCGCTTCCGGGACGACGCGATCAAACCGGAGATCACCGCCCCCGGCGTCGGCATCCTCGCGGCCCGCTCGCAGTGGGCTGCCTTCGGCTCCGGCCCGTACGCCACCCTCAGCGGCACCTCGATGGCCACCCCGCATGTTGCCGGCGTCGCCGCCCTGGTCGCGGCCGCGCACCCGGACTGGGACGGGGACCGCATCAAGGACGCCCTGATCAGCACGGCTCACGCCACACCCAGCATCCCCGCGGACGCGGGCGGCAACGGACGTGTGGACGCCGAGGCGGCGACCGGCCCGCTGGTCGCCACCGGCACGGCCGACGCCGGCATCCACCCGCCGGGCAAGGCGTCGGGCACCGTGACCCGCACCGTCACCTGGACCAACTCGGGCGACGCCCCGACCGCCGTCACCCCGCGCATCGACGCGGCGGACGCGCCCGGGGGCCTGTTCACCGTGGCGGACAAGCCGGTCACCGTCCCCGCACACGGCACCGCCACCGCCGACGTGACCACCACGCTCGACCGGGCCCCGGCGGACGCGCGGTTCACCGGCCACCTGGAAGGTGTCGTGGACGGCAAGGTCGTCACCCGCACGCTGCTCGCGGTCAGCACCCGCGTCGAGGACCATCACCTGCGCGTGCACACCACCGACCGGTCCGGCGAACCGCTGGCCGGCGTGGTGGTGAACTACCGGCGCAAGGGCGACGACTTCACCTACACCGCGTTGGACACCGACCTCGACGGCTCGATCGACGCCGTCGTGCCTCCCGGCACCTACACCGTCTGGACCTGGGCCGCCGTTCAGGGCGTGCACGGCGCGGCCTCCGTCGGCCGGGCGCTGATGGCCACGACGGACGTCGTCGTCGGCGACACCGACGCCGATATCACCCTGGACGGGACCGAGTTGCGCAGGACCGAGGTCGTCACACCGAAGACGTCCACCGACAGCTACATCCGCGCGGACTTCCACCTGTCGTTCAAGGACGGCTCCCCGGCCATCACGGACAGCGACACGCTCGGAGACGCCTTCGACAGCGTGTGGGCCGCGCCGATGCAGAAGACGGCCGGAAGCGACCTGACCTACACGGTCCGCTGGCGCATGCAGCAGCCTCTGCTGCAACTCTCCTCCGGGGCGCAGGACTTCGACGACCTGTGGCTCCAGCCCGGATCCGGCACCCCGGCCGAAGGCTCTCGCCGTCTGCCCGCCGTATTCGCGGGCGACGGCACCGCCGCCGAGTACGCGGCGGCCGGCGCCCGGGGCAAGGTGGCCGTGGTCCGCTACGTCCCCGACGAGGGCGACGACGATGACGACCGGACCCTCGGCGATGCCGACGACCAGTACACGGCCGCGCGCAAGGCGGGCGTCGCGCTGCTGGTCGTGGTCAACGACCAGGACGGCCGGCTGCGCGAGCCCACCAGCCGCACCGGTCTCGTCATCGCGGGCCTGTCCCGCACCGAGGGCGAGACCCTCATCGACCGCATCCGGGCCAGCCGCACCGCCTCGGTCCCGGTACAGGTCACCGGCCACGCGACGACGGACTACCTGTACGACCTGTTCCACAGCTGGCACGGGACCATCCCGGCCACGCAGCGCTATGCCCCCGACCGGAGCGGGCTGGCCCGCGTCGGCGTCTCCTTCCGCGGTGGAACGGGTACGGAGATCGACGAGTTCCGGTTCGACATGCAGCCCTACCTCGGTGTGAAGGTCGGCCTCGCGCAGCCGGTCACGGCCGGCGCCGGGCGCACCGACTGGGTCACCCCGGCCGGGAAGGCGAACTGGATGGAGGAGGCCGCGCGCGGCATCTCCTCGATGCAGTACTCCGGACTGGTCGGCTACCCGGCGGGCCGGACCACCGACGTCCAGTGGTTCGGCCCCGTCGAACACCCCCGGCTGAACGAGTCCCAGCGGCTGCCCCGGCGCACCGGCGACTCCTTCGACATCCTCATCCCGGCCTGGGGCGACGGCGGCCGGAACCACGCCGGCGTGGCCGGCCCGGGCACCACGTCCCAGGCGAACGAGCTCTACCGTGACGGCCGCCTGGTGGCCCGCGCCGACGGCGCCGGAATCGGTGTCGAGGACCTGCCGGCGGGTCCGGAGCGGTACCGGCTCGTGACGACGACCGAACGGGCGGAGGGATATCCCTACTCGACCGCCACCCGCACCGAATGGTCCTTCATCTCCGCGGCGCCCCGGTCGGACGACCCTTGGCTGCTTCCGCTCCTGCAACTCGACTACGGCATCACGACCGACGCGGATGGTGTGTCCGAGCGGGACGCCGACCTCACGGTGACGTCCTCCGCACTGCCGGGGATCTCGTCCAAGGCGATGGACACCGACTCGGTCGAGGTGTCGTACGACGACGGTCGCACCTGGCGGCGTCCCGCGCAGCATGGCGCGGGCGAAGGCGCCGCCCGGGTCCGTCTCGACGCACCGAAGAAGGCCCGTTACCTGTCCCTGCGTGTCCATGCGTCGGACGGCCGTGGCGACACGGTGACGCAGACCGTGATCAGGGCCGCCGGCCTGGCCTGACCCGCGTGCCCCACCGGTGCGGCGGGCTCCCCCTCGGGGGCCCGCCGCACCGGCGTTCACGGAGCCCTGGCCGTGTGATTCCGGCTACAGAGAGGGGTGACGGCTGGCGCTTATGCGAGATAGAACGTTCTATGCATCTGTTGGTTCGTTGAAGGCTCGCGCACGTCGCCGGGCCTCGATCCCCCTCCGAGAGGACCTCCCATGCCTGTGCCCGAGACCGGCACCCTCGCGCCCGACTTCACGCTCCGCGGCGTTCTGCTCGGCGACGGCGGCACCGTCGAGCGCCGCGACTTCTCCCTGTCGGCACACCGCGGCGCCCCCGTGGTGCTCGCTTTCTACCCGGGCGACGACTCCCTCGTGTGCACCAAGCAGCTCTGCTCCTACGCCTCCGACCTGGACCAGTTCCGTGACCTCGGAGCCACGGTCTGGGGGATCAACTTCGGTGACCTGGACAGCCACGAGCAGTTCGCCCGCAAGCGCGACCTGCGCTTCCCGCTGCTCGCCGACGTCGACCGCCAGGTCGTCCAGGCGTACGGCATCCAGATGCCCGGCCTCGGTCTGAAGCGCTCGGTGTTCGTCATCGACGCCGACGGAATCGTGCGCTGGAAGCATGTCGCCCGCCTCGGACTGACCTTCCAGGACACCGGCACGATCACCAAGGAACTCGCCGCGCTCACCCGGCACTGAACCGGGGGAGCGCGGAAATCGCTCTAATCCTGTTTTATTCCGGAGTGGCCGAGCGAAAGCTGTCGATCGGTCAATGAAAGTGCTGCTCAGGTGGCATATGACGGCACGCAGTGAATCCCTCGGTTAACGGAAATTGAACCGAGAATGAATAGTATTCACTGGATTTCATATTGCGCGTTCGGGCAATGTGCCGGCCGTATCGGGCGGTGAATTGTTTTTGACCGCCCGCGGATTTCGCTTACTGTTTTATCCCGTGAGGAGAAGTCCCTGTGTGCGGCAGGATACGGCCGCCCGATCCGGCACGGATCGCGATGTGAAGAGTGGCCGTCCGCATGGACGGTGATCTGGTGATGCCGGGTGCGGTGGCGTGGGTGGCGAATCTGGCGGTGGGTCAGGAGTGGCCGGATGGGTCGGAGACGGGCCTGAACCGGTTGGGGGCCGCGT
>NZ_JBVKCG010000048.1:0-27157 GCF_055634995.1 Streptomyces sp. NPDC111744 | reverse complement strand
AGATACGACAAGCTTGCTGTCCGCTACGAAGCGACGGTGCTCGTCGCAGCCATTAACGAGTGGCTGTGAGCAGCACTTCTGAAACACACCCTAGGTCCCCCCTTCGGGAGGCACTGTGCGGCTTGCTGCTGGCGTCTTCCTCGCAAGGGGCTTCATCAGGTGGTTCCTGTGCGGAAGTCCGCTTTCGGTGCAGTGGCCGATGCAGATGGAGGCGGCCGAGTGGGGGGCGAGAGGCGCTTCATCCCACTCGGCTGCCAAAAGGAACGCTAGGTCTCCTCGCTGTGCTGAGTGCGTCCAGCAGTGCGCGTCTTCTGGTCCCCGAGCGCACTCTGCTGTCGCTCGGATGCGCCACCAGGATGTCGTCGATCTTTCGCGGGTGCCGGGATGCCTTGGCCACCATGATCTGTGGGGTACGGAGCCTGGACGATGTGTTCGTCCGGCAAGAGCCACGCTGCGTGAAGCCGGTTGCGCTCAAAGGCGCTCACCAGGGCGGCTCACGCGTTCGCCCTCTCGGCGAGCGTGAATGCCGCCCGCCGGCCGCCGGTGCAACAGTTCACCCGCCTCGAATTCAGTAGCCACGGGGGGAGGCTGTCATGCCGAGACGGTCCAAGCGACCGTGACATCTCCTGAAGTTGGCGGGACTCATAGCCTGATCAGGACATGGTGATCGCGCCTCGACTGGTGTGATTTGGGCGTGGGAGTCGTGGTGGTGAGCCGCCATGCACCGGGATCGACCTGTGACGGTGCGGCAGATTGGTGATGACGTGCGCGGCGCGGGGATACGGACGCGGTTCCCGAGTCCTATGCCGAAACCCGCAGGACGTAGCCCTCAACACCCCGGACGCTCGTGCGACGTGACAGTTGCTCAGCCCGTCCGAACAGCAGGTGAGTCAAGTCGGAAGACTCAGCTTGAGCCAGTGCTGAATCTATTCAGCACCATCAGGCAGAGTTTCACGCCAACGACTTGGCTGACGCTGTCCAGCAAGCAATCCGGCAGTAGGCTTCGAATTCATTGACAGGATCATCTCCGGTTTGGGAGTACCATGCTCGTGCGGCGGATAGTCACGGCAACAGCGGCGTCGGCGATCGCCGTCGTGATGACGTTGGTCGGGGCCGGTAGCGCTTCAGCATCTGACAACTTCTACATCGGCGGGTCCGAAGGAGAAGTGGACAACAGCCCTGGAAACGGGGCTCCGGGCTGGATATGGGTATATGCCGGCTCGGATTACAATTCCATCGACAATGCGTCCGCAACACTCGAATTCCAACTTGCCGACGGCAGCAGCGGAACGTACACCGTGCTAAAGGATCAGGCTGGATCCACGAATCTCTGGTCCGCGGTCTGGTCCGCCAGACTCTGCATCACAACTACATACAAGCAGCATTACAACTGCACAGACTGGCACGAGTACGCGTAGCCACTGCCGACTGCTCAACCTCGGAGGCCTCGGACACAGGGTGTCAACGGGGCCGAACGACCGACAGTCGGGCCGTGACGGACGATTCGTCCGTCACGGCCCGGCTGGTATCGCCTTCGTGCTCACCGCCCGGCGCAACTCCGTCGCCGACGACGCCAAGGACCTGGGCGGCCTCGAAGAAGGACACCGCTCGCGGCTACAGCAGCTGTCCCGTCAGGCACGGGAGCGGCGGTCACGGGGCCTTCTTCAGCGTGAAGTCGCCGAGAGTCGGGCCCTGCATCGTCAATTTCACCTGGGTGGTCTGCGACTCATAGCCCTCCATCGAGACGGTCACCGTGAGCGGGTCGCCATGAGCGTCGAGCCACAGGAAGCAGGTTCCGTCGTCGGCGGTCGTCAGGGTGTGGCTCGACTTCTTGCCGATGAACTGGACGGTGGCCCCGGCGAGGGGGGCCGTACCGCCTTCGCCGTCGTCACCGAGCACGGTGCCCGCGTATGTGCCCCATCCCTTGGGAGGGTTGACGGTCATCGTCACCGGTATCGAGGCGACGTGGTACGGCGTGTCGGTGCGCACGCGCAACTTCGCCGCATAGACGCCTGGTTGAGTGACCTCGGAGACCGTGGCATCCAGAGACACGGTCACGGTGGTGCTGGCTCCCGGTCGCAGGTTCGCCTGCTGACCCTGGAGACCGAGCCAGGTCACGTCGTCCGTACGGTCCCCCTGGTCGTATCCAGGTAGCACGCTGGCGGTGGCGACCGGCGCCGAGTTGGCCGCCCGTCTGCCTCCGACACTGTAGAAGCCAGGAGCCGCACCACCGCGGTAGATCGTGGAAACGGCGTTGGGCAGTGCTGTCCACGTGCCGGCTTGGGCGTCGTAGGCGAAGCTCTTGTTGGTGACGCTGGCCGCAGTCCTGCCGCCGATGGTGATGAGCAGGCCGTTCGCCGCCGCATAGGACGGTCCCCACAGCGCGACGGGCATGTCCGCGATCGGTGACCAGCTGTCGGTCACCGGGTCGTAGGCGTAGGCGTGCTTCGTGATAGCACTGTTCGACGTCGCGCCGCCGGCGCAGTAGAGCATGTCGGCGATCTCGCCGCAGGCGGTCCAGGTGATGGGTATGGGGTACGGGGCCATCGCCGACCACTTGTCGGTGACCGGGTCGTAGGCGTACACGTCCGTGGTGTCGCAGGCCTTCTCGGCGCATCCGCCGACGACGTACAGCTTGCCGTCCAGGACCGCGCTTCCGGAGCCGGCGTAGGGCTTGGGTGAGGGCGCTCCGGTGCTCCAGGTGTCGGAGGCCGGGTCGTATATCTCCAGCTTGGGATCGGGTGTGCCATCGTTGCGCCATCCGCCCACGGCGTAGAACTTGCCGCCGATGAATCCCTTGGCCGGTGCATCACGTTGGTCGGCTGCCGACGCCAGTTGCGACCAGGTGTCGGTGCCGGGGTCGTAGGCGTACATGTCCGAGTTGTAGGCGTTGGTGCTGCTGGTGTAGCCGAAGGCCGAGTAGAGCAGGCCTCCGTACGCGGCGACCGCGTTGTCCATCGTGGCCGTCGGCAGATCTGCCACCGACTGCCAGGCTGCGCCGTCGACCGGGGGCGTTTGCGCCTCGGGGCTGCCGACCTGCTCGGCGACGGAGAAGGTCGCGGGAGCCTTGCCGGTGTTCTTTATCGTCAGCTTCGTCGTGGCTCTGCCGCCCAAGGTCAGTGTCTTGTCCACGGCTTCCTGCTTGATGGTGAGCTTTCCGGCTTGGAGGCTGTGGTCGATCTCGGTCACGGCGTCCGGCACCACGCGCGCTGTCTCGGTCCCGGTGGCGAACTTGCTCTTGGTCACCGTGAAGGACTGTTTGCCGAGAGTGTCCGAGAAGAGCCAGTAGAAGCCGTCGTCCAGCTGCGGGTCGTTCGGAGTGGCCACCGTCATGCCGGTCTGCCCGTGATCATCGGCGTTGCGGACCCTCGCATCGAGGACGCCGGCACCGGTGTTGGCGTCGGTGATGACACCGGCCACCAACCCGCCGCTCACGGGGGTGGTGGGGCGGTCGCCGATGAAGACGTTGTCAAGTTCCCAGTAGTTGTCGTAGGCGGCGACAAAACGGAACCGCACCTGGACGGTCTTGGCTCCGGAGTAGGCGGCGATCGGAAGGTCTATATGCCCGGGCTGGCTGACCGCGGTGTACGTGCGCAGATTGGTCCAAGTGGCGCCGCCGTCGGTGGTGATGTCGACCGTGCCGGTTTGACTGGGCGAGGCAAAGTAGGCCATGTCGAAGGAGATCCGCGGCCTGGTGTAGTCGCTGAAGTCGTAGACCGGGCTGATCAGTGACGTGTCCTGCCGCTTGCCGTTGCCGTAGACGAGACTGTCGGCCAGGGCGAAGCCCCCACTGCCTCCGGTCTTGTTCGTACGGTTTACAGGGTCCGAGAACTGCCAGCCACCCGTGGTGCCGGCGGCATTGACGACGCTCCAGCCGTCGGGTGGGGAATCCGTTGCGTCGAACGCTTCGGTGCGGCCGACGGTCCCCACGTCGTAGCCCGCGAAAGTGTCCTTCTCGGCGTCCACGGAGAGGGCGACGTCGACCGCTCGTGTCGAGGATCCGACGGTGATGTCCTTCGTGGCTGTCTGGTACCCGGGGTACTGGGCGACGATCTTCAGTGTGTAGTCATGGTCTTCCGGCAGTTTCAGCTTGTAGACGCCGGTGTTGGGGTTGGTGAAGACAGGTGCGCCGGGCACGTCCTCGGCGGTGACCGACGCATAGAGCGGGTATCCGTGGCCGGAGCCGTCAGTGATCTTGCCGGTGACGGTCCGGGACGGCGCGGCGTCCAGCGAGATGTCCTGTGCGATCGAGTCCTCGTCGGCGACCGTGACCGCTGTGGTCTTGGTCCGGTAGCCGTAGGCGGCGGCGTGCAGGTCGTAGCTGCCGGGCGGGAGCGTGAGGGAATAGTGTCCGTGGGAGTTCACGGTGGTCTGGTAGCCGTCCGCTGTGACGGTCGCCGTGGTCAGCGGGGCTCCGGTCGAGTCCGTGACGGTGCCGCTCACCGTGCCGTGCGGGTAGTTGCGGAAGGCGGCCAGGCCGTTGGGACTGCCGAGACCCGTCGGTCCGTCATAGCCGGCGCCCGCGGTGCAGAGATAGGCCGGTGTGCACGTGCCGTTGGCGCCGCTGGTGACGTCGTTGAGCGCGGACCGCTTGAAATAGGGGTAGGCGTTCGGATAGGTGCCCGCATCGGGAACGGCGGCGGCCGCGTATACGCCGGTAATGATGGGGGCGGCGGCGCTGGTGCCCCCCATCTGTCCCCAGCCGTGGCCTCCGTACGACTGGTAGAACGCCAGGCCGGTGTACGGGTCGGCGACCGCCGCCACATCCGCCACCGACCTCGTGTCGCAGCCGGTGTCCGTCTGGAAGCCGGGCTTGGGCTCGTACGCCGAACACCCCGACCCGCCGAGGGCCCACGCCGATTCGGTCCAGCCACGCGACGCGGTCGTGCTCGGCCTGAGTGACGTGCCGCCGACGGCGGTCACGTGTTGCGAGGCGGCCGGGTAGGAGACGCCGTACCCGAGGTCCCCGGTGGAGGCGACCATCGCGACGCCCGGATGGTCGTAGTGGGCGTCGAACTCGGTGGCCTCCTCCGGAACCTCGCCGCTGCCCGGCTCGCTGGTGTATTCGCTTCCGTAGGAGTTGGAGACGTACTGGGCTCCCTGCGCGACCGCCTGGTCGACGGCGGCGAAGATGTCCTGGAAGTCGGTGCTGTCCGCCTCGACCAGCAGGAGGTGCGCGGCGGGCGCGGAGGCCGAGACCATGTCCACGTCGAGGGAAGCCTCGGCCGCCCAGCTGCTGTTCGGCTCGGGGAAGTCGGTGCCGCCCCGCTGATCGATCTTGCGGAAGCAGCCGCTGGCGGCCGTGCACTCGGGCAGACCGTACTGCTCACGGTAGACAGCCAGATCGGCCTCTGCCGTCGGGTCGTCGTAGGCCACCACGATGGCGACCGTGCGCCCTTCGCCGCCGTCTACCGGCAAGTTGTACGCGCTCTGCAGATCGGAGGGGCCGTACCCGTACGGTGCCGTGGCCGAAACCCCGTGCTTGCCGACGGTATCCGTGCGTCGCAGCGCAAAACACCCGACATGGCCGGGTTTCGGCGCCGAGCACACGGACTCCACGGCCGGCTTGGTGTCCTGCGCCGACCCGTCGGCGGTGGACGCCGCCGACGCCGCCGCGGCAAGGGGCAGACCGGCACTCAGCACCGCCATCACGATGAAGGCGACAACCCCCAGGCCCATGGGCGTCGGCCCGGGTCTCGCCGTGAACAGCCTAGATATTCGCAACGTGTGACTCCTGTGCGCTTGTACCTCGGACCAACCCTTTGACCACCGGTTGACTACGAACCCTTGTTCGCAACAGACGTTTTCGCAGATGAGCCGATGAAAGGTCAAGTAACAATATTCATGGGCAGGTTCCGGGCATACGTCACCGAACCGACGGCCCGGGTGACTGACCGAGCCGTACGCCGGTGACGAGCGGTGCACATGTCCACCATGAGCGCGAGCGGCACGGTGACGGCCGCCGGGAGGTGCGGTGCCTGAGGGTGGTGGGTGATGACACCGAGTGGGGCCGGGTCGGATCGAAGAGAAGCCTAGGGATCGCGAGCCTGTCCGTTTGCCTGTTCGTGCACCGACGTTGTTCCCTCCGCGCACACGGTGGCGGGGTGCGCGAGTCGCGGGCCCCGGTCCGGGAGCCCGCTCTGACCGCGGACAGTTCGTCAAGCCTGGCCCGGCCAGCCACGCACTGCGCTTCAGAGCGAGCGCGGAGGTGCCTCCCTGGGCAAGAGTCCGTGCGTTCGTCGACGCAAACCTCGAGCACGAGTTCGTAGGGTTCGGGACGACAATCCGGCTTTCTCGGTTGCGCTGCGGCCCTTGTGCGCCGATCTGCGAGCCGCGGTCTCCCCTACCGGGATGCAGACGGCTTCGGAGCGCTGCCTGGCCGATCTTCAAAGGGGTGAGCATGAATACACACACCCAGCCACTTCTTCGGGTGTGGGCGTGGCAGAAGGACGCCGCCTGCCGAGGCATGGACAGCTCCGTCTTCTTCTCACCGGACAGCGAAAGAGGCCGTGCTCGTCAACGGCGAGAAGAAGCCGCACGGACCATCTGCCGTGAGTGCCCCGTGAGCGGTCCCTGCGGCCGTTTCGCCCAGGCGTCGCAGCAGGAGTACGGCGTTTGGGGCGGCTACACCGAGAATGAGCGGCGCTCCGCCACCGGTGTGACCGGCCAGACCTGAGCTCCTCGCGTCTTCGACGCCTCCGGGCCGCCTCCGCTCGGGAGGACGGTCAGTCGCCGGCGTTTCGCTGTGCCATGACCAGGGGTATCCGGCGAATGTCGTCCAGCGTCAGGACGGCCCCTGCCATGGCACAGGCGACACGCATGCCGATCAGGCTGTCGACCTCGCCGGGTTCGAGGTCCTCCCAGTCGGCGATCCCGGCGGCCTCGAACGCGGCGACCAGTTCGGCGGGCATGCCGGGAAGTCGTTCTTCGAGGCTGAGATCGTCGATGACGACTTCCTCGACCTCCTCGCCGTCCACGGCGTATTGGAGACTGGCGTGCCCGTTGATGGTGTATATGGTCGTGACCGCTGTCCGCCCCCCACGGGAGAGGGCTTCGGCGGTGCCGTCGAAGGTGTATCCCAAGTCGTCGTAGACGAAGGTCCATTGTCCGATGCGGCCGGCGAGCAGTGTGGCAGCGTCTCCCGTGTCACTGCCGGAGGCTGCACCTGGCAGTGACGTGTACTGGTTCGGCTTCTTGTCGGGAAGCACGCACGGGCGGATCGAAGCGGGCTCGACGCGAAGGACCTCCAGTGCCCGCAGGGGGCCGATGTCTCTCACTACATGCAGACTGTGGTTCGGATCTTCGCTGGCGAGGTCGCGTATCCATACCGGTAGCCCTTCCGAATCGAGCATGTCCCGCGGGAATCCAGGCGTGACCATGGGCGACCTCTCAACGCTCTTCATCGTGTCCCGGCGCACCGGAAAGGTGCCGCAGGCTGCTCCGGAGAGATCGCGTGCCAGGCGACGGTCGAGCAAGATTCCAGAGGGAGGGTGGCGCGCGCAACTCGACCGTGATCCTTGGTCGGTGGCCGGACACCGTCAACGTTCGACAGCGGGATCTGCTCGAACGCGCACTGACGATGCTTCGGAGGGCACAAGGCGCCTCGGCTGCTGGACTGCCGGATCGACTTGGGTTGAACTGTGGCGAGGGTCAGTCCCGTGTGGCCGGAATCTTCCTCCGGTCCGTCGATGATCCGTAGGAAACGCCCAGGTCCACAGGCCGAGGCATGGGGTCACAGTCGCCGCCCGCAGCCCGGGACCCGTTCGTCGGCCGGACCCGCGACGCGGGCGGCTCGGCTGCTGGAGCGCCTGCCGCTGCACGGCGTCCCGAAAATTGTTCCTGCACTTCTTCCTGGTACCTCTCGCGCAGGTGCGATGTGCTGACACCGCTCGCCGTGAGCCCTCAGACCGCCTTGATCGTCGATGGATCAGGCGGCTGGAGACCGCTCGCGCCCGACGGCCGCGTCGGCTGCGCGTCCGCATGACCTCGCCAGGGAGTTGCCGTGTCCGTGGTCCTGTCCACTGCTCCGCTGTCCGTCTCGGACCGAGCCGACTTCTGGCAGGACGCCGTGTCGCGAACGTTCGTCCCGCTGGATGTCGATCTGCATGAGGACGAGCCGGCGACAGCGACGATCGTCAGCCGCCGAGTGGGCTTCATGCAGGTGTCGACGGTCACGGCCGGACCGCAGACGGTCACGCGAAAGCCCCGGATGATCGCGAGAGACGGCAAGGAGACCGTGACTCTCACCCTGATGCACCGAGGGATCGCCGAACGCTCCCAGGACGGCCGGAACGCGGTCGTGAACCCCGGGCAGTTCTCGCTGTCGGACTCCCGACGCCCCTACGACAAGGCGCTGCGGCAGGCGTTCAGCCTCACTTCGTTCCACTTCCCCAGATCCGCTCTCGGAGTGAGCGATCTCGAACTGCAGGCCGCGACCGCCACGTCCTTCGGCCAGGACGAGCCGCTCTCCGCCCTTCTCGCCGGGCACCTGAAGCGTCTTGACGGAAGTGCCGAGTCGGTCGCTCCCACGCAGGCCGACAGGCTCGCCGCAGTGACCTGTGACCTGCTGGCGTGCCTGATCCAGGAGAGGCATGGGCGGCTGGCTCCCCAAGAGCCTGCCGCGATCCAGGCCATGCTCCTTCGCATCAAGGAGTACATCATGCGACATCTGGCGGATCCGGACTTGTCTCTTGTGGAGATCGCCGGCGCTCACCAGGTGTCGCTCAGGTATCTGCACAAGCTCTTCGAGACGGAAGGCGTCACCGTGGCGCGGTGGATCCAGCAACAGCGTCTGGAGCGCTGCCGGAAGGAACTTGCACGGACGACGTCCCACGCCCCGACCGTCGCGATGGTGGCCCATAGCTGGGGATTTGCCTGCGCCTCCCATTTCAGTCGCGTCTTCAGACTCGCCTACGGCATCTCTCCTCGGGAGTATCAGGCCACGGCGCGCAGGCATTCGAGGTGAAAGCGGCCATGCAGACCTTCGCGCCCACTCGTACGGTGTCCGATGTCCAGATCGACCGCAAGACGGCCGATACGACACCCCGTTCACCGGTGCAGGCACCCGAGCCGGTCCTGAGCAGCCGCCGTGAAACCGAGCCGACACCGCAGGGAGAAGGCCACTGGAGCCAAGCTCTCCACAGCACGCTGGGCATGGTTGATGTCGCGGTGCCTGACGCGCGGCACCCGGGAGCCATCCGGACGCTCCGACTGGGCCACTTGAAGCTCGCCACCATGGAAGGAGGCGAGATGCGGCTGTGGCGGGCTCAAGGCCCCGTCACGGAGGACGACGGCCTCCTGGTCGTCATGCTGGTGGAACGAGGCGCCGCTACGGTCGAGCAGGAAAACCGCCGGGTCTTCCTGAGGCCCGGAGAAATGGTCTTCTACGACGTGGCACGGCCCGTGTCGCTCGAATTCCCCGACCCGTTCTGTGTGAAGTTGCTCGTCCTGCCCCGCCGGCTCATCGGTTTGAAAGAGGATCATCTTCAACGGGTCATCGCGACACCGGTCCGTCCCGACACGACCATGGGCTCACTGGTTGCCGCGTTTCTGACGCAGCTGGTCGACACGGCGGCGGACTGCCCGGCAGCCACGGGAGTTCCTCTTGCGAGCAGCGCCATCGATCTGCTGGGTCTCCTGGCCGAGGAACAAGTAGGTCTGAGGTCGCATGCCTCGGCAGGTCTCGACCGCCTGCTGGAGATCAAGAGGTTCATCGAACAGAACATCAACGATCCGGACCTCACGCCGCAGACCGTGGCCCGCGCCAACTCGATTTCCGTCCGCTACCTTCACAAGCTCTTCCAGGCCGACGGCGGAACCGCCGGTCAGTGGATTCAGCGGTGCCGACTGCAGAAATGCCGAAGTGAACTGGCCGGGTTGGACGCTACGAAGCGCTCCATTTCCGGAGTGGCCCACCGGTGGGGTTTCACCAGCGCGTCCCACTTCAGCCGGGCGTTCCGGTCCCTCTACGGAATCTCGCCGGCCGAGTGGAGAGACCCGGGCGTGAAGCTCCTCAAGGAGTCCATGGCAGAAACGGACACGGCCCCCGCGTAGTTGGGTCTTCCGCGGTATGCCAGGCCGGTCGGCATACGGCCGTGGGTCCTGAGCAGAGTGGTCCGGCGGGTGAGGACCGGTCGGTAGTGGACGCCGATGTGACCAGCATCGACGAACCGGACCCGGCGACCACGATCACGTCATCGACGACAGGGCCCCTTGCTTCGCGCTGGACTCGACAACCACCAGCTGCCAAGAGGCCCCTCTTCCACGCCCAGCGGCCGATGCGCCCGAGCCGGTGCTCGGGCCAGTGCGCTGACGGACAACGTTCTGTGCACTGACCGGAATCCCGGGAAACACGGCCCGGTCTAACTTCGTGGTGAACAGTCGCAACGCAGCTCCACGTGCGCCTCGTCGACACCTCAGCCGACACCTCACCCGCGTTCGATGCGGCGTTGCACGAACCTCACAACCTGCGTCCCACGAAGGCGGTCGACGCATGGGAGTACGACGAATGCACACGCTGATGACTGACGCCACTCACACCTATGACCACCTCCTCGACAGCCTACGAGGCGCCGCGCCCTGGGCAATGGGTCGGACAGGTCCCGCGCCGCAGGCCGTCCACGGACCGGAGTACGACGCGGCGACCGAGTGGGAGCCGGTGGGCGCGCTCATCGCACGGCAGTGCCGGTCCTCCTCCTCGGCCGTGGCCCTTCACACCGACGACGGCGACCTCACCTACGGCGAACTCGACGTCCAGGCGGACGTCACAGCCTCCGCACTCGTCCGAGCCGGTATCGGGAAGGGAGACATCGTCGCCCTCGTCTTCGAGCGGAGCGTGGAGTTCGTGGTGGCGGTGCTCGCCGTGTGGCGCGCCGGAGCCGCCTACCTGCCGCTCTCCCCCGGCCATCCCGAGGCGTGGCTGGTCGAAGCCGCACGCCAGGCGAAGGTCTCGCTCGTACTCGGCCGACCGATCCCCGGCTACCCGAGTCTGGAGGAGGTGCCCGAACACGCCGGCCCCGTACAGGATCGCAACGCCCCCGGCGACCTGGCTTACGTGATCGCCACGTCCGGATCGACCGGGACGCCGAAGCTCGTCATGATCGAGCACCGGGGACTGGCCAATCTCGCCCGAGCCCAGCGGGTGTTCTTCGGCGTGCTGCCCGCGCGCACTCGCGTGCTGCTGTTCGCGCATCCCGCCTTCGACGCGGCCCTGTTCGACATCGTGCTGGCGCTCACGAACGGCGTCCGCCTCGACATACCGGACGTGTCCATCCACTCCGGTGAGTCCCTCGCCCGCGTGCTCACGGACCAGCGCATCACCCACGCCGTGCTGCCCGCGGCGGTGCTCCGGACACTCGGACCGGGCGGTTTCCCCGACCTGGAGGTGCTGATCAGCATCGGTGACGTCTGCCTTCCCGAGACGGCCCGGAGATGGGCGCCCCATCACCGCTTCGTCAACGGCTACGGCCCCACAGAGACCACGATCTGCACCACCTTGCACACGGTGACCGGGACGGAGAGCACCCGCGTGCCGATCGGCCGGCCGATCGCCGGTACCCACATCGTCGTACTCGACGACGATCGTCGACCGGTGCCGACCGGCTCGGTGGGCGAGATCTGCATCGGCGGCCTCGGCGTCGGACCGGGTTACCTGGGCGATCCGGAGCTGACCGCCCGGCGGTTCATCGAGGACCCCGGTGCGGGCCGGCTCTACCGCAGCGGCGACCTGGGACGGCTGCTCGCCGACGGCACCCTGGAGTTCCTCGGCCGGAAGGACGACCAGGTGAAGGTCCGCGGCGCGCGGATAGAGCTCGGACAGGTGGAGGCGGCGCTCGCCGCGCAGCCCGGGGTCCGTGACGCGCTCGCCCTCGTCGACCGGGCGGGAGAGCCGCGGCTGCTCGGATACGTGGTCGGCGACGCGGATCCCGGCCGGCTGCGCGAGTCGCTGGCCCGCGAGATACCCGGATATCTGGTGCCCGACCGGATCACGGTGGTGGACCGCTGGCCGCTCACGGTGAGCGGCAAGGTCGACCGGGAGGCGCTGCCCCGCCCCGGCCTGGGGGCCGCGCGGGCACAGGAACCGCGCAACGAGACCGAGGCCGCGGTGGTCAAGGCGGCCGCCGAGTTGCTCGGCATCGACGCGCAGCGGATCGGCGTGGACGACGACCTGTTGTCGTGGGGCGGCAACTCGCTCTTCGCAACCCAGTTGGTGGCCCGCCTGCGAACCCGTC
The DNA here is from genome assembly GCF_055634995.1 of Streptomyces sp. NPDC111744. Lineage (NCBI taxonomy): Bacteria > Bacillati > Actinomycetota > Actinomycetes > Kitasatosporales > Streptomycetaceae > Streptomyces > Streptomyces sp. NPDC111744. The sequence continues at coordinate 14,927 of NZ_JBVKCG010000048.1, read as the reverse complement.
TGGGGACGGAAGTCGCCCTGAGCTCCGTCCTGGGAAGCGCCACCCCGGCCGGCATCGCGGCCGGCATCGAAGAACAGCCGCAGGACCTCGGACCGCGACGCAACGGCGCCCCGCCGGAACCGTCCTTCGCACAGCGCCGCGTGTGGCTGATGGAGGCGGTCGATCCTGGTGCGCGCGCCTATGTGAGCCAGTCGGTGTTCCGGCTGAGCGGCGACCTCTCGCTGCCCGCCCTCGAAGCGAGCCTCACCGAGATCGTCCGCACCCAGGACGCGCTGCGCAGCCGGTTCCTCGTGGACGACGGCGACCTGGCCTGCGTACTCGATGATCCGTGGCCGGTGCGGCTGGACGTCCGGGACTTCACCGGGCGGGATGACCAGTCGGCGGCCGTCGGCCACGCCGTACGCGAGCTGGTGGAGATGCCGTTCGACCTGGCCGTGGAGCCTCCGTTTCGCTGGGCGCTGTTGCGCCTGGCCCACGACGAGCACATTTTCGTGCACATCGAGCACCATGTGATCCACGACGGCTGGTCACTACGTCGCTTCGTGCGCGACCTCCTCGACGGATACGCCGAGTACCTGGCGCACGGCGCGGTGACACGTGACGCGCCGCCGGTGAGCTATTACGACTACGCACGGTGGCAGAAGCAATGGCTCGCGTCCCCGCAGGCGGCGAAGCAACGGGAGTTCTGGCGCGCGGAGCTGGCCGGCGCGGAGACCGTGCTGCGCCTGCCGCGGCGCATCGCGGCGCACACCACGCGGTTCCTGGGCCGGGCGCCGCGGACCGAGATCGACGCGGACCTGGCTCGCCGGCTCTCCGACCTGGCGAACCGTTCCGGCACGACCCTCTACATCACCTTGCTCAGCGCGTTCTTCGTGCTGCTGCACGCCTACACCGGCTCACGGGACCTGCTCGTCGGATCAGCGGTTGCCAACCGCCGCTGGCGGCAGACCGAGGACGTGCTCGGCATGTTCGTCAACATGGTCGTCTTCCGGGGGCGTCTTGACGAGGGGTGCACGTTCCTCGATGTCCTGGAACAGACACGTGAACGGTCAAAGAGGGTCTACGAGCACCAGGAGCTGCCCTACGACCAGATCTTCGAGGCATCCCCCGCGGCTCACGGCGACAGCGCACGTCCGCTGACGCAGGCGGTGTTCAGTTTCCACGACTCTCCGCTCGGCCCACTGCGCCCGACGTCTCTGGGCGTCGACTTCATCGAGGGACTCGGCAACGGGTCCGCGAAATTCGACGTCTCGGTCGTCGGCGTCCCGCGCTACGCGGAACCGGGGCGCATCTCGCAGCTCGCGGGCGGCCTGGTGACCGTTCCGGCCTCCGGTGAGCGGGTGCTGCCCAGTTCACGGGGTGCCCTGGAGGGCGTCACGCTGGCGTGGGAGTTCGACACCGATCTCTTCGACGAGGTGTTCTGCACCCACATGCCGAAGGCGTACGAGAGGCTGCTGCGCTCCCTCGTGGACGAGCCCCGGGCCCCGATCGCCCGCCTCGACCTCGTGGACGACGCCACTCGGGAAGAGCTTCTGCGGTGGGGCCGGGGACCTGCCGTCGAGCCCGCGGCGCGGTGGCTGCCGGACCTCGTCAGCCGCTGGGCGCGCCAGACCCCGGACGCGCCCGCCGTCGCCGGTCCCGCTCCGCTGACGTACGCAGAACTCGAGGCGCGGTCCGACCGGGTCGCCCTGCATCTGCGGGCTGCCGGCCTGGGACCGGGCGATGTCGTCGCCGTACGGGTACCCCTGTCGCGCGAACTCGTCGTCGCCCAGCTCGCGGTGATGAAGTCGGGGGCCGCGTTCCTTCCTTCGGACCCGGGTGATCCGACATCCCGGCTGGCCGCGCTCATGGCCGACTGCGGAGCCAGGGTGCTCCTGACGACCGAGGCGCTGGCCGGTGAGGCCGTCCCCGAGGGCGTGCGCACCATGGCCCTCGAGGCGGTCGCCGATCACCGCGGTCCGATCCCGCCGGGGAGGGGTTCGGACGCCTGCTACGTGATGTACACCTCCGGCAGCAGCGGCGTACCGAAGGGCGTCGTCGTCGAGCATCATTCCGTCGCCGCCCGGTTCGCCGACCACGACGTGACCGAGTTCCGGCCGGGTGACAGCTGTCTCGCTCTGACCTCTCCCGGCTTCGACATCTCTGTCCTGGAGGTGTGGGGAACGCTCGTCCACGGGGCGAGCGTGCGTTTCCTTCCCCGCCCCTGGTCCCTGTCCGCCCTGGCGGACTCCCTCGCGTCACCGCGGGTCAGCCATGCCACTTTGTCCACGGCCGTCTTCAACACCGTCGTGGCGGAGTTCCCCGAGGCCGTCCACGGACTGCGGCATCTCGGGGCCGGCGGAGACGTCATGGCCCCGGAAGCCGCCCTGCGCCTGCGTGCCACGGCCCCCGGGAACGTGACGAACTACTACGGGCCGACCGAGACCACCGTCATGGTCACCGCCATGCCCCTCAAGGACTGGCACTACGGGACCCAGCCGCGCGTGCCCATCGGCCGGCCGCTGCCCAACACCCTGATCTATGTGGTCGACGACAATCTGAGGCTGGTTCCGCCGGGCGTCGTCGGAGAGATCTGCGTCGGCGGGCCGGGCGTCGCCCGCGGCTACACCCGGCCGGCCGACGCCTTCGTGCCGAACCCGTTCGCGGAAGGGCGCCTGTACCGGACCGGTGACCGGGGCCGCTGGCTCGACGGCGGCGTGCTGGACTTCGCGGGCCGCGACGACGAACAGGTCAAGATCCGCGGCTTCCGTATCGAGCCCGGCGAAGTACGCGCGGCGCTCCTCGCCCTGCCCGCCGTACACGACGCGGTCGTCCTGGCCGACCCGAGCCAGGACGCACTGGTGGCCCACGTCCTGAGCCCGCGGACCGGGACCGACATCAGGCACGCGCTGGCCAGGGCACTGCCCAAGCATCTCGTGCCCAGCGTCGTGGTCGGCCACAACTTCTTCCCTCTCAACTCGCAGGGAAAGGTGGACATACCGGCGCTGGCCGCGGCAACGCGACCGGAGCCGTCCGGACCGCCGAGGCAGTGGCTCAATGCCCGGGAAGAGATGATCGTGTCCCTCGTCGCCGGGGTGTGCGGTGTACGGCCCGGCGCCGACGAGAACTTCTTCGACGCCGGCATGCACTCGCTGCAGGCGCTGCGGCTGGCACTGCGCGCGACGGCCGCGACAGGCCGGGACGTGGGACTCCCCCTGGTGCTCGCCCATCCCACGGTCAGGAGCCTCACGGTCGCCGTCGCCTCGGCGCCCCCGGCGAACGCCGGCCTGCGCAGGCTGCCGCGGCCATGACCCGTTTCCCGTTGTCGCCGCCGCAGAGACTGGTCCATGCCCTGCACGACGCCGACCCCACCAGACGTCGGCAGAGCACCCGCCGAGTCTTCGACGTGCGTGGCCCGTTGGACCTGGAGGCGTTCGGCCGGGCCGTGGATAGGCTCGTCCGGCGGCACGAACCACTGCGGACCGTCTACCCGTCCGGGACCCGGCAGGTCGTCGAGGCCGCGGCACACCAAGTGCTGCGCGTGGTCTCGGAGCGGCACCCCTGGACGGCCTTCGACCTGGAACACGGACCGTTGCTGAGCATCACCGTCCAGCCGCTCGGCCCCGACCACCACGAGTTCTCGTTCTGCGTGCACCTCCTGGCGGCCGACGGCTGGTCCCTGGACGTGCTCTTCGACGATCTCGGCGCGCTCTACGCGGCCGAGAGGCTGGGAGTGCCGGCGGCTCTGCCACACCTGAGGATCCAGTACGTCGACTGGGCGTCATGGCACGCGAGGCGCGTCAGTGCCGAGCGCCGAACCGAAGTGGCGCGCTGGTGGCGTTCCGCTCTGGACGGCTACCCACGCCCCCGGAGCCGTGCTCCCACCGGAGCGCCGGAAGAGGGAAGACGCCGGGCCGTCGCCCTGGACTCCGGCGCGATGTCGGCGATCCGCACCCTGGCCAACTCCCGCGGCCACACGGCGTTCACCCTGCTGGCCGCCGCCTGCGCGATCACCTTGACCTGCCGGGACCACCACGATCGCCTCCTGCTCGGACTCGCGGTGGCCAATCGTGACCATGTCGCCGTCGAACGGGTGCTGGGCTTCTACGTCACCCTCACCGTCCTGCCCGTGGACCTTCGCGGCAACCCCTCCTTCTCCGAGTTGATGCGCCGCGTGGCCGTGGCGACCGCCGCCGTGTACGCGCATCGCGAACTGTCGTTCCCGGACATCGCCTACGACTACGCAGCTTCACCCGGTGGGCGGGCCGACACTCCTGTGCCGATGCCGGTGATCTTTGCCCATCATCCGCCGAGCACGGTCGGCACCCTGTCACTCGACGGCTGCGACGTCGTCGAACTGCCGGTCTTCGACACCGCGAAATTCGCCCTGACCCTGCGAGCCCAGGACACCGCCGACGGCGGCTGCGACATCTGGGCGGAGTACGACCCTTGTCTCCACAGCGACAACGACATCGACACCCTGCTCGCCACGTACACGGCGGTCCTGGCATCGGTGGTGACCGACGCAGACCCGCGGGTCTCCGTACTGCGCTCCCGCACCTATGCCTGAGGCCGCGGGCGCTGCCGCGCCGTGCCACTCCGGCCAGGTCCGGTGCACGCCGTCGACCGTCCGGCGATCAAAAGCCATCGCACTCGGTTTTCCGCGGTACGGCGGCCCGGGCACCGGCTGCTGCGGCAGACCTGCCCCTCTTCCCGTTCCCGAATGAGGCGAAGCCCTATGCCCGAACCAAACATGATCTCCTCCTACCCGCATGCCCGTGACCCGCGCAGCCCGCTGGACCCGCCCGCCGCCTATCTGCGCCCGCAGAGCTCTGCCGTGCTGCCGCGGGTCAAGATCTGGGACAGCAGCAGTCCCTGGCTGGTGACCCGCTACGGCGACGCAATCCAGGCTCTGGCCGACTCCCGCCTCAGCGGTGACTTCAGGCGCCCCGGATTCCCGATCTGCTCGGCGTCCAACGCGGCCAAACTGAAGGGCGTGCTGCCCTACGCGCAGCGGGAGGACGACGTCCACCGCGCCCAGCGAGCCATGCTCATGGGCGAGTTCACCCCGAAGAAGATGGAAGCCAGGCGCCCCCGAGTGCAGCGGATCGTCGATGACGCCCTCGACGCCCTGCTCGAAGCACCGCGCCCGGTCGACCTGATGGCGGCGTTCGCCATGCCCGTCGCGGTCCGCGTCATCTGCGACGTGCTCGGAGTCGACGCCGAGCACGACCGCCGGATGCTGCACGACCTCTGCCGCACCATGGCCTCGCACACCACGGGAGCCGAAGAGGCAGCCCGGACCTGGAAGACTCTCGGGGCGTACTTCCAGCACCTGGCGGAGACCCAACTGCGCGACCCAGGACCGGGCTTGGTCGGCCAGGTGGTGGTCGAACGAGTGCGGTCCGGTGAGCTGAGCCTCGATGACGCCGTGGCGATGACGCAACTGCTGTTCCACGCCGGGCACGGGACGACCGCCTACATGATCGGCGTCGCGGTGGTGGCGCTGTTCACGCATCCCGACCAACTGGCCGCCTTCCGCGCCGCGGACGACCTCGCCCCGGCCGTGACCGAACTGCTCCGCTACACCACGATCGTCCACAACGCCACGCCGCGCGTCGCGACGGAGGACCTCGTCATCGGCCCCACCCTGGTCCGGGCCGGCGAGGGGGTCCTGATCCAGCTGGACGCCGCCGATCGGGACCCGTCGGCCTTCCCCGACCCGGATCGGCTCGACATCCACCGGACACCGTCGCGGAACCTGGCCCTGGGGCACGGGCCGCACCACTGTCTGGGTTACGCGCTCGCCCACATCGAACAACAGGTGGCCCTCGGCGCTCTCTTCAAGACAATCCCCGGCCTGCGGCTCGCCGTTCCGGTGCAAGAGCTGCGGTTCAAGGAAAACGAGAACCTGGTCGGTGTGCAGACGCTGCCGGTGACCTGGTAGCAGCGCCCCCTGACGGCTGGTCACACCGCGGGGCGGGCCACCGACGCCTGCGGGCAACCCGAGACCGCTCGGCCCTGCTTCACCTGACCGCCTCTGCCCTCTCCTCTCTCGAATCGAAAGGCACCCACACCCTCATGTCTCACGAACTCCACTCCCCGACCGACCGCCGCGACCCCTCCAGCAACCAAACACGCCGGGCATCCTCGCCGCCGCCGACGTCTTCACCAGGACAACGCCTGGACACTCCTCGAATCCCTCCGCATCGACACCGGCATCCTCGGACCCTTCAGCGTCCACCCCTGAACCACGGGGAACCACTGGGGTACCACCCCGGTGCGAAACCACCACAACCCCCGGTTTCATGAACACACGCCGAATCAGCGTCGGCCGCTTCACCGGGCGTCCGAGGTCGCCGCCCTCGTGCTCCGCCTCGCCGGTTCCCGGGCCGCGAACATCACCGGCGCCGACATCGTCGTCGACGGCCGCCTCGTCGGTTCCTTCTGACCGGCCGTCACTACACGGTGGGCTCAGGTCCCGCCGCCCCCCCCTTTCCTCCTCCCTTCGGAGACATCAGTGAGATTCCGTCTGTCCGGTTCCCGTGGCCTGGTGGCCTCGGTCTTCGCCCTGGCCGTCGCCCTCGGCTCGGTCACCGTCACGGCTTCGGCCTCCGACACACCCACAACGTCAGCGTCGTCCGGCGAGCAGCTGCCCGCCGGGTTCAGCGAGCACAAGACCAAGGTGGCCGGGACCGGCATCGACTACGTGATCGGCGGCCACGGCCCCACCCTGGTCCTGATCCACGGCTACCCCCAGACCTGGTACGAGTGGCACGACATCATGCCCGCCCTGGCCAAGCACTACACGGTCATCGCACCCGATCTGCCCGGCGCCGGCCGCAGTGACGCCCCGGCCTCCGGATACGACAAGAAGACCATGGCCGCCGACCTGCACGCCCTCCTGGTGTCGCTCGGCAAGGAACGGGACGTCAACGTCGTCGGCCACGACATCGGCACGATGGTCGCCTACGCCTACGCCGCCCAGTACCCGCACAGCGTCAAGAAGCTCGTACTCAGCGAGGCTCCGATCCCGGACCCGGGCATCTACAAGTTCCCGGCGCTGACGGCCAAGGGACCCGGGGCGTGGCACTTCGGCTTCTTCTCCCTCCAGACCGGCCTCCCCGAAAGCCTCATCCAGGGCCGAGAACTCACCTGGACCACCGGCTTCATGCGCGGCATCGCCGTGCACAAGGACGCCCTGACCGACGACGACCTGAGCGTCTTCGCCTCCTACCTGAGCGACTACGCCCACCTCGAAGCGTCCTTCGCCTGGTTCCGGACCTTCCCCCAGGACATCGCCGACAACGCGCGCTTCCAGAAGAAGCCCCTGACCATGCCGGTGCTCGCGATCGGCGCCGACGGCAGCCTCGGCTCCTCGGTCGGCAAGCAGGTCCGCCACTACGCCACCCACGTCACCCCCGTCGTCGTCCCCGACTCCGGCCACTGGATCTACGAGGAACACCCCAAGGAAATGACCGACCTGCTGCTGCACTTCCTCGGCAACCAGCGATGAAATCAGGAGCGAAGATGACCCAGTTCTTCCCCACCTTCGACCCTACGGCAGAGCGTGAGCCCTTCTGGTTCCTGGGCGGCCAGGCCAGGATCCTGCTTCCCGGCGCCGCGACCGACAACCGGCTCAGCCTCATGGAGTTCGCCGACCCGATCGGTCACGCACCCCCGCACCACGTCCACGAGAACGAGGAGGAGGTCTGGTTCGTCCTCGACGGCGAGGTGACGTTCTTCGTCGGCGACAAGCGCCACGACCTGGTGCCCGGACAGGTCGCCTACGGACCGCGCGGGGTCCCGCACAGCTACCTGGTGCGCTCGCCCGAAGGGGCGCGGATAGCGGCCCTGTTCAGCCCGGCCCGCATCGAGGAGTACTTCAGGAGCAACGGAATCTCGGTGGCCGAGGCCGGCGACCTGCCCCCGGAATTCGATCTCGGAACGGTCGTGGCGTCCGCCGAGGCCTTCCACCTGCGTGTCACCGGGCCCCCGCCGACCCTGTGAAGCAGACCGCCCCGGACTTGCAGAAGCGACGAGGAGAACAGCCATGACCGGCAACAGATCCGTGCGACACCGCGCGAGCCGGCACCACCGCAGACAGCCGACGCTCGTGGCCCTGGCGGTCGGGACACTGCTCACCATCCCGGCCCTGTCCGCCGCCATGCCCGCCGGCTCGGCTTCCGCCGCGAATTCCGCGGCAGCGACGACCAGACCGGCCACGCCCAAGCCGACCGTGGTCCTGGTCCACGGCGCGTTCGCCGACTCGTCCAGCTGGAACGCGGTGACATCGCGGCTGGAGCGCCAGGGGTATCCGGTACTCGCCGTCGCCAACCCGCTGCGTGGTCTGGCCGACGACTCCGCCTATGTGTCGAGTGTCCTCGACACCATTCCAGGACCCGTCATCCTGGCCGGCCACTCCTACGGCGGCGCCGTCATCACCGACGCCGCCACCGGCCACCCCAACGTCAAGGCTCTGGTGTACGTCGCCGCCTTCGCCCCCGACCAGGGCGAAACCGGCCTGGACATCCTCGGACAGTACCCCGGCAGCCAACTCCCACCCGCCCTGACCATCCGCCCCTACCCCGGCGGACAGGACGCCTACGTCCACCCCACCGACTTCCGCCAGGTCTTCGCCGCCGACGTACCCGCCGCCGAGACCCGACTCATGGCCACCGCACAACGACCGGCGTCTCTCGCCGCGTTCGCCGAACCCAGCACCACACCCGCCTGGAAGACCATCCCCTCCTGGTACCTCGTCGCAGGCTCCGACCACGCCATCCCACCTACCGCCGAACAAGCCATGGCACATCGCGCAGGCTCCCACACCCAGCTGATCCCAGGCGCCTCCCACGCGGTCCTCGTCTCACACCCCGGCGCCACCGCACACATCATCGAGGCAGCCGCACACGCCACCTCCTGACCAGCGTCATCCGCGTCGGGTGCGGCTCCGGCCGAGCGACGCCCTCGACCAGGGCGGCCAGCCGTGACTGCGGCCCACGACCGCCCGAGCCGATCGAGCCGCACCCGTTCGCGATGCGCGTACAAGCCAGTCGATCCGTGAAGGAAACCGCCATGCCGGCCCCGTCCGACCAGGTCCCCACGGATCCCCGAGGCGGGCGCGCCGCCGATCCGCAACGTGATCGGGACAGCGCCCGCCAACGCCCACTCCCGGGACGCGCCCATCGCTCCGGCGCTCTAACGTCGCAACGTGGGCTGCCCCGCAGAGGACAGCCCCGCCACCTGTTCGCCGGGGACGGAGCCGCCACTGGTGCAGCTCGGGACACCCTGATGACTTCTACCAGCCCAGGAGAGACTCTCGTGAACGCAGCGCCCCGCCGCACCGTACTCGTCACCGGCTCCACCTCTGGCATCGGCGAAGCGATTGCCGCCGCCTTCGCCCGCGACGGAGCCGAGGTCATTGTCAATGGCCGTGACCCCCAGCGCACCGACGCCGCAGCCGAACGTATCCGTGCCACCGCCGGAAACGGTGAAATCCGCGCTGTCGCCGCCGACGTCAGCACCGCGGAGGGCGTCCGCGCCGTGACGGACGCCGTGCCGGATGTGGATGTCCTCGTCAACAACGCCGGGATCTTCGGTGCGAAGCCTCCGTTCGAGATCACGGACGAGGAATGGAGCCGCTACTTCGAGACCAATGTCCTCAGCGGCATCCGGCTCACCCGCCACTACGCTCCCCGCATGGTGCAGCGCGGGTGGGGTCGCGTCGTCTTCATCAGCAGCGAGTCGGCCATCAACACCCCGAAGGAAATGATCCACTACGGCACCACGAAGACCGCTCAGCTGGCCGTCGCCCGCGGTTTCGCCCAGGAGGTCGCCGGAACCGGGGTCACCGTCAACACCGTCCTGCCGGGCCCCACCCTCACCCCCGGTGTCGAGACATTCATCGCCGACCGGGTCGGCGACGGCATCCCCTTCGACGAGGCCGAACGCCGCTTCATCGCCGAGGAACGCCCCACCTCGCTCCTGGGACGACTCATCCGCCCTGAAGAGGTCGCCAACCTCGTCCACTACGTCGGCTCCGACGCCGCTTCCGCCACCACGGGCGCCGCACTGCGCGTCGACGGTGGTGTGGTGAGCAGCATCATTCCCTGACTGTGGCCGGTGTGGTTCGGCCGCGCCTCCCCTGATGCTTCCGGCTTGGGCCGGCCCGGTTCTTCGAGCACCACCGACACCGCGCCGGTCACTGTCGGCCAGGCTGCACCTGACCAGTTGCCGTCTCCGGCTCCTACGTCGGACCGACGGTGGCCGCGGTGGGGTGGCCTGGCGGGGCGGAAGATGGTGGTGAAACCTGGCAGGCCGGCGTCGGGCTCGGTGGTCGTGGCCTGGGCGGCTGTTGCCGCTCCCGGTGTGACAGGGCGCGGTGTTGTCGTCGCTCTGGCCGTCGGGTCGGTGACGGTTTCTCCTGTTCGGGTGAGCCGTGCAAGTCTCAGCGCCTTCTCGAGGGCGGCGATCTCCCGCTTGTACTGGGGCGTCGTCGCGTGGGCCTTGGCGAGGGCTTCCTCGAGCTGGTCGCCGAGATCGGGCGTCCGTACGTGATAGACGTCCGGGTTGAGGAAATCCCACATCGACGAGTCGTCGGGCGGCGTGCCTCCGCCGCGGACCTGGGTGGCCGAAGTGGGCCCCACCCCGGCATCCGCTGAAGGCGCAACCGCAACCCCCGCGTCAAGGTCCATGCCCACATCACCGTCCAACGGACCGGCCGGGTCACCGGAAGCATCGAGCAGGAACGGATCGAAGATGTCGGCCATGTAGTCCAGAACATGGCCCGGCACGGTTATTCACCCGGCACCCCGTCCACAGCGGGATACACCAGGCCGGTCTCAGGAAGGTTATGGAGGGTCTGCAGAAACGCCGCGTCCTGCGGATCCACAGGCAAGGGGCCGGCGGAGGCCAGAGAAGCCCAGAAATCTGACGGCTCGAAGCCGGGCGGCGCAGCCTGCTGCAGCCGGACGCCGTCACCGGTGGGAACGCGGCCAGGACCAGAGGTCACCGCAGAATCGACAGCGCCCGAATCGGCCGCAGGTCCGGACACGTCCTCAGGAGTGTCCTCGTCCATAAAGTCGCTCTGCCGCCCCACCGCCGCGACCGACTGCTGCTGCGCACCCTCGTCACGCCGCGCAGCGTCAGGAGACGTTCTCGGAACAGACGAACCGTCCAACGCCACGCTCCCCGGGTCAGCGGGAAGAGCAGCGGAACCTGCCGGCGCCTCCGGCAAAGGCCCCGGACCCTCTTCAACAACCGAGTCACCCGTACCGGTCACGACCTCAGCCGCAGCGCTGGAGGATCCAGCGTTCGCATCTTGTGCTTCACCGGCCACCGTGAAACGTCGCCAATGGAGGAAGTTATGACGGCGCAGAATGTCTATCTCGCCCTGTGAAATGACAGCGTTGTGGTCTTTCTGTAGGACCAACCCGTAGTAGTGCCTACCGATAGGCACTTCACCATGTTTCGTCAGAGAGTTGATTCGATCATCTGGGTGCTCTTCATCGAACCTCTTCAGAGCTTCTGCAGCGCGTCTCCTATGAGGATTGCTGACTGTGACGCGACGCCGCTTAGGGGGTGCGGCTGACGAGGTCTGGGTGGTCGGTGTGGAGGCCGCCCCGGTACCGGCAAGTGGTCGAGCCGGTGTATTTGAACCTGGCAATTTTGGATCCGTTGCGAAGTCCATGCCCACGGTGCCATCCGTCGCACCGGCCGAGGCGGCGAAATCACCGAGGTGGGCCCGATCGGGAAAGCCACCCAGACTGGCCGGAGCGTCAGGACCCGGAACAGGCCGGTCGGGCAGCTCGTCGTGCCCTTCATCGAACACGTTCCGATCCATGTCCATGGGCTGGTCGGTGTCTGCGGGTCGGTCGGGTTGGGGGTTGGGGTCGGTGAGGGTGTAGTGGTTGCCATGGAGGTGGAGGTGGAGGGTTCGGGTGGGTGGGGGAAGGGGGTGGCCGTCGCGGGTTTCGGTGAGGGGGGTGATGGTGTTGGTGTTGGTGCCGCGGTGGATGTGGAGTGTCGCGCGGATGGCGTTGGCCATGGCGTAGACGGCGAGGTCGCCGGCTCCTCCGGTCCACGCTCCGTCGGAGGCGATGGTTGCCCGGAGGGTGTCGAGGTCGCCGACCGCGCGGGCCATTTCCCGCATGTGCCGGCCCTCGTCGCGGTCGAGCCATTCGACGACCGCCTGGCGCAGATCGAGGGCGGCCTCGTCGCTGTCCCCTTGTCCGAGGAGAATGCTGACGGCGCGGTAGAAGCAGTTGCCGTCCCGCTTGATCTGGTCCTTCTTCAGGGCGGTACGGACCGTACCCCGGTTTGTCACGGCCGTCTGATCCAGGAGTTTCGCACTCTTCGGAAGTGCCGTCAGGGATTTGTTGACGCCCGGGCGCCGCCATGTGACGGTGCCGTCCGCATGGTGGTCGACCCGCCAATACTGCCGCTCCTGTCTGCCTTTCAGCTGCACCAGCACCAGCACCACACTCGACACGACGGCGCTGCCCGATCCGTCCGACGCATCCAGCCCGCGGTGATGAGGCAGTGACTGATCGTTTTGGGGGTAGAGCTCGCTCAACTCCGGCCCTCGCCTGAACCACTTCAAAAGCGGTGATCTATGGCGCTCGAGTATGTCGTACTCCCTCGGAGGCAACTCCCTCTTCCTCTTCCTGCCATTGGCTAGGCGTTTGCCGATGCGCACGGATTCCGTTGTCCCGTCGGGCCGGGGAACGCCGTGCACCACCGTACTATCGGCTATTTTTGCATTCGGGTTCCGCTTGAAGAGGAGGTCGATAGCTTCAGCATACTTGTCCTCATCTGGTTCGAATTGCCTGTGACGCTGGGCTCTCGGCTTCCTGGTCGGTGCATCTTTCGAGGGATCATGGTTCGCAAATCTATCCCTGGGACCGTACCGGGCTTTCACCAGGTTTTCCCACACAGTGTCCGGTAGTCGCTTATTCGTTCGAAGCTCAGTGAAGTACCTGCCGAGGGGGAAGTTAATCTCCTTTCCGTCAGGACCCGGTATCACTTGCTCCGTTGCCGCAATAAGCTTTTCGCCGTGATGCTTTATGACGAAAGCGTCGAGGGCTACATATGCGTTACGCCGCGCCTCTTCCGGTTCGTCGACTTCGAATCGATCCAGGTCTTCGTACCCAAGCTCCTCCAGTACCTCAATTTCCTCTTGTGAAATCTTCGTCCGGCCATCCACTAGCTTTCTGAAGTGTGTTCCGATGGGGATCTTGATTTGCTTGCCGTGAGGGCCGGGGAGAGACCAGTTGAGATTATTGGTGAAGAGCAGCTGATTTTCAGGATTTTCGATATGCCATTCCCTGAGGGCCCTGGCGTACAGTGCGGGTCTTTCCGTGGTGGGTATTTCGGCGATGCTGATGTAGTCGATCTTCTCGCCAGGTACGGGTTGGATATTCGACCCCACTCGTCGGTGCCAATATTGTTGATGGATGACGTGGAGTTGGCGGGGGGTGAGGGTGATGGGTTGTCCGGAGAGTGGGTGCGTTTCGTGCCATTCAGAATGGCCGTCCGTTTTTTTGATGGCGCGGTGAGGGTACTGCATGGTTTCCCGGACGTGGTCGAATACCTGACCGAAGGTGATTTCGGGGTTCTGTTCGATGTAAGTGTGGAGTTCTGCCGTCTGTTCGGGGGTGAGGGCGGGTAGTTCTCTTTCGCCTTTGAGGAATCCGGTGTCTGGTTCTGTGTTCCAGGGGCGGTGGGCAAGGTCAAGAAGGGTGTTGACTGCGTGGAAGCTTGGAACGGGAGGAAGGTAGGTGTCGGCGTTGATCGGGGTGGGTGGACGGGGTGTGGTGTGGGGGAGTTCGGCTGGGCCGGGGAGGGCGGGTGCGGCGAGGCTGGGGAGGTTGAGGGCGGGTGGGCTGTCTGGGATGGCGCCGAAGAGGGAGTCGCTGGGGCTGGAGTATCTGGCGTGTGGGGATGCTGGGGTGTGGGTGCTGGCACCGGCGTGGGGTTGGAGGGATTCCGCGGGGGTGTCCGGAGAGTGTTCTGTTCCGGTTCCGCCGCGCGTGCGGATGGGGTGGCCGGCGAGGAGGAATTCGGCGGTTCTGCGGGCGACGGCGATGGTGTGGCGTTGGTTGTCGAGGGTTGGTTCGGCCAGGCGGGCGACGTCGAGGAAGGCGTTGGCGAGGTCGCGGCTGTGGGTGAGTCCGTGTTTGCGGATGTGCTCGGCCGTTTTGCGGATGGCGTCGGAAATTGCCTCGCCGTATTCGGGTTCTGCGGTGTCGGCTGCCGTGGTCATGGTGTGGGCGAGTACGTCCTTGTCGGGGAGGGACGTGCTGCCGAGGAGTGCGGTGAGTGCGTTGTAGGTGTTGACGGCGATGAGTGTGTCGCGTGCCGGGTCGTTGGTGGTGTGGGTGGGTGGGGCGTGCAGGGTGGGTGTGTGGGTGGGGCTGGTGTCGGCCCCTGGCAGGTGTGTCTCGAAGCCGGGCAGGCCACCACCCGTCGGAGGGGTGGCCCTCGCTGGTGAGGTAGCCGGCTTCTGTGTGGTTGCGGTCGGATGCCGGAGTCGTGCCGTCAGCGGCCGTGGCGGCGGTTTCGAAGGTGACGGCGGGTCGGGGTGTACTGGTGGTGCGGATGTCGGGGCGTGGGCTGGTGCGACCTGGTCCGGCCGGGGCGGCGGCTTCACGGTCGGCACCGGGGCCGGTTCCGGTGCGTGCTCCGGTCCCGGCAGCAGGGGCCAATCTGGTATCCGAGCTGATGGTGGTGCGGGTGGCTGACACGTCTGTCGCACCCGTGGTGGCTGTCTCACTTGTGGCGGGGTTGGTGGCGCGGTGCAGGACTGTGTCGAAGTCGCTCTGGGTGGTGGTGACGGGGTGGGTGTTCAGGGAGGCGCCCGGCCAGCCGCCTTCCTCGGAGGTGAGATGCCCGGTGTCCACCGGCCTGGTGGTGTGTCTCGTGGTGGTGGTGCGGGTGGCCGTCGT
>NZ_JBVKCG010000047.1:0-27193 GCF_055634995.1 Streptomyces sp. NPDC111744 | reverse complement strand
CCCGCACCACGAACCCGGGAAGACCGTGAAACGAGCCGAAACCCTCACCGAACATGTCCGCTTGAAACAGCAGCGAGGTTAAACGCCAAGCTCAGTGGCTGTTGTTGTTCCGAACTTGAGGAGTGCTGGTCGAACGGGAGTCACATGAACTCCCAACCCGACCGGTCCTCCCTCGCCGTCGTGACCTCCGCGTCCATCACATCGAGCGGCAGCATGACCGCGCGCACCGGGTGGACGTCACGTCGCCGAGGTGCCAGGCCGCGTGGCGAGGCCAGAGCGCCCACAGGCACGACGCCTGGCGTACCGCCACCACCCAGCGTCCTCGCAGCAATGCGCAGCTTGTCACCCGAGCGGTGGGAGGCGAGGACGTCCGCAATGGCCAACCGGCGGCGACTGTGAAAATCGCTGTCCGATCACCGGAGCACGGTGATAGACATCCGGCGTGGAAGAGAATCTTGAGTTCCCCGACCTGTTGCGACTGATCGATGAACGGTCGACCGCCTTCCGCGCCGTGGTCGCCGCCGCGCCCGGTCTCGACGCACAGGTGCCGACCTGCCCTGGGTGGACGCTGTTCGATCTGGTGAAGCACCTGGGCGGGGGAGACCGCTTCTGGGCCGCCATCGTCGGCGCGGGGCCCGCCGACGCGCCCCCGGCCGAGGCCGTCGCCGCGCGCGCCGCGCTGGAAGTGCCGCAGGAGCGTGAGGCCCTGCTGGCCTGGCTGGACGCGTCGACGCAGCTTCTGCTGGGCGCCCTGCGCGCGGCGGGACCGGAGAGCGGTTGCTGGACGTGGTGGCCCGCGTCGCAGTCACCGCAGACCGCCGGCGGCACCGCCCGGCACCGGGTCCAGGAGACCGCGGTGCACACCTACGACGCCCAGCTCGCCGGGGGCGCCCCGCAGCCGCTGCCAGTCGAGCTGGCACTCGACGGTGTGGAGGAGTTCCTGTTCACCGTCTGCGCAACGCCGAGTGCCTGGCCGCACAAGCCCACAGCCTTCGACTTCCACGCCGCCGAGGGCCGCTCCTGGCGCCTCACCGTCGACGGCGACGGCGCACGCACCACCCGCATCCCCGCGCCCACCGCCGCGACCGGCGAGGACTCGGACGCAGCTGGCGCCTCTGTCCACGGCACGGCCAGTGAGCTGGTCCTCTACCTGTACGACCGGATCCAGGCCGACTCCTTGCACGTTGACGGAGACGCAGGGCTGCTCGACCTGCTCCGCGCCTGGGAGCCGGAGGAGAGGTAGGACGTAGCGGGGGCGGTTGGCCGCGCCTCGAGCCGGTAGGACACGACTCTTCGCCAGGTTCGTCAGTCGCGACACCGGGCTCAAACCCGCGAGGCGGCCTCGGGGCGTCACCAAGCCGACCGTCTACCTGGAGGGCAGTGCGAATTTGTCCGTCCCAGCGATCACGAGAAGCGACGCGACTGCCGTCGTCCCGATCTCGTCGAGAAGTCAGTCGGTCGGGTGACTGCGGCGGCTGCCGTGCATGAGAGCAGGGCCTCTTGGTAGCTCGAAGAGTGTCGAAGCCAACGTGCGGTCCAGGAGGCCCTGTTGTCGCATTTCTACGGCAACGCGGGAGTGGGGTCCACTTCGGCCACTCTCGCGTGTGACTGTCTGGCTCACAGGTTCGGGAACGCCAAAGACCACGGGGCGCGCGAGCGTCGGTATCCCACCGACATGTCGGACGCCGAGTGGGCGGTGGTCCGGCCACTGCTGCCGGTGCCGGGCTGGCTGCGGGGCCGGGGCGGGCAACCGGAGGCTTATTGCCATCGCGCGATGCTGGACGCGATCCGCTACCTGGTCGACAACGGCACGAAGTGGCGGGCCATGCCTGCCGACTTCCCACGTGGGACCGGGTCTACGCGTTCTTCCGGCGCTGGCGCAACCACGATCTGGTCCGCGAGTTCCACGACCGGCTCCGCCGCCTGGTCCGCGAGCGGGCCGGGCGGGACTCGGAGCCGGGCGCGGGCGTGATCGACTCGCAGTCGGTCAAAGCGGACGCGGTCGTCGGCTCTGAAAGCCGCGGCTTCGACGGCGGCAAGCTGATCAACGGGCGCAAGCGGCACGTCGTGGTCGACACCCTTGGCCTGTTGCTCGCGGTGATGGTCACCGCAGCGGATGTGGGCGACCGCGCCGCGGCCCAGGTCCTGCTCACCCAGGTCACTGCCGCGCACCACCTGCTGGCCCTGGTCTGGGCCGACGGCGGATACACCGGCAGCCTCGTCGAGTACTGCCTCGCGGCCCTCGCCCTGGTCCTCGCCATCGTCAAACGCAGCGACGACATGCGCGGCTTCGTCGTGCTGCCCAAGCGGTGGATCGTCGAGCGGTTCTTCGCCCACTTGATGCGAAGTCGCCGTCTCGTGCGCGACTTCGAGCGTTCCATCGCCAGCGCGGAGGCGATGGTCTACTGGTCGATGACGATGCTCATGACCCGCCGCGTTGCCCGGCCACGTCCTTCGCGAGCGTGAATCGGCCAGGTGCCGGCTCGATCAGCCAGCCGCGCGCCGTCAGCCGCTTGGCCTTCGATCGCAGTGCCTCCACCTTTCCCGGTACGGGGTCCAGGCCGAAGCAGGCGGCCATCTCCTGGCATGTCAACGCTCCTTGACCGAGTCGGTTACGGTCGCTGAGGGCCTGCAGGATGCGCTGGTAGTCCACCGACAGCGCCGACCAGGCCAGCCCCGCGCGCCACACCGGCACCACTGTTTTCGGCTTCGCCGCCTCCGCCGGTTCGGGCCGCGCAGGTTGCACACCGGGAGCCGACAGACCCTCGGAGCGACAGACCCTCGGAGGCAGCGGAGCCGACGACGGCGTCGTTACCCGGGGCCAGTACCTCGCCAACGCGTGAGCGGGCGATGACCCACTCGTTCCACTCCCGCTCAGCCACGGCCAGCTCCGCCTGGAGGCGGTCGACCTCCTCCCGCAGATCGTCGACACAACGGCGAGCGGTGAGCTCACGCTGTTCCAGCAGTCCCACGACCGACGGCATCCTCGACCTCCACCAAAGTAACGACACGACACGTCACCACTGCCACGAGACCGCCGACCCTATGCCTGACCAGCGAGAACACAGTCCTCAAGCCCGGAAAGACAACAACCTCTAACTCAGACCTGAGCTTGGGACGGCCAGTTCGATGGTGCCGGCCCGGGTGTCCCACTCGCGCGGGCATAGCCGTTGCGGTGGTTGCCAGGCGGCGCCGAGCATGACCTTGCGGATGGCTGCCACCAGGCCGCTGTGGCTGTCGGAGATGACCAGCCGGACCCCGCCCAGGCCACGTTCGCGCAAGGAGCGCCCGGGGCCTTCGGCCGGATCACCTCGACGAGTCTGCGGCGGCCGGCTCTTCGCAGGGCGGGCGGGGAGCTGTAGCGTTCCAGCGCCAGGTGAGGGCGGGGTGGTCCAGGCGGGGGCCGAGGACGCGTTCCAGGCTGGGGTGGAACTGGGTGAGCAGGCCGCGTATCCGGGTGGACGTGCGGGTCGCTTCGGCCGCGAGGTCCTGGTCGAAGCCGACGAGCACGGTCAGCTCGGCGGTGATCTCGTCGGTCAGTTCCAGGGAGCGCAGGGTGTGCGGCATGGTGCGGGCCGCGTCCGCGATCACGGCGGCGTCCTTGGCCTCGCCCGGATACAGGTCGGCGATCCGGCGCATCGCCAGGCCGGGCAGGTAGGCGACCTTGCAGCCCGCGTCCCGGGCCACGGTCAGCGGGAGGGCGCCGATGGAGGCGGGCTGGTCCACGATCACCAGTACGGTGCCGAACTTGGCGGTCAGTTTGTCGAAGACGGCCCGCAGTTTCGGCTCGCTGTTGGGCAGCTGCTTGTCGAGGACCTTCTTCCCGGTCGGGGTGAGCCCGTGGCCGTGGTGAGCGGTCTTTCCGACGTCCAGGCCGAGGAACACGCCCACGTCTTCGGTGTCGAACATCGTGCCCTTTCCGGGGAGTTGAACGTGCCGGCCTTGGCAGTGGTGTCGTACGTGCGCATCCACGTTATGCAGACCTGCCGTCCGCGAGCTGTCCGGCATTGCGCCGGACCGGGCGGTGGCCGGGCCTCTCATCAGCGTCTCCGACGGCACCTCCCGGGCCCGGTGGCACCACCCCCCAGGTCATCCGTTCGACAGGGGGACACAGTCATGCCGGGCCCGGAGGCCAGCGGCCCTCTTGCAGGACCGCGAAGAAGATAACGGGGGGCGTCCCGGTGCCAGCCGAAAGGTCGCGGTGCGCAGTCCTGCCGCCGAGACGGCTGACCACGATGCCGGGCATCCGAGGTGAAGCAGGTGCGCCGCCGCCGGTACCGGGTCGTGGTTGATCATTGACCAGCTTCTCGAGTGTACTGACAGCGAAGGAGGACAGTGCCGACCGGTGACAGCCGGGACCATGCTTGTCATATCAAGTACATTGGTGGGATGGTGCGCCTGTCAAGGCGGCAGGCCGGGCGGCGCGCCGCCGGGGCGCTGGCCCCGGGCGGACCGTGTCACGGACGCAAGGCCACCCACGATCCATGCGCAGTGATGCGCAGGAGTGACGACAGGCCTGCTTCGTGGAAGGCCAGCCGGATGTCGTCGAGCCCTTCGGAGAAATGCGTCCAGCCGTCGTAGTGCGCGGGCACGACGATCTCCGCGTCCAGGACCGCGGCCGCGGCCGCCGTCCGACGGCTGTCCATGGACAATGGCCGGCCGTCGGACTTCGTTGGCACGCGAGCCGCTCCCGCGTGCAGCAGCGCGGCGCTGATGCCCGGTACGCGGCGGGACACCTCCGCCACCGCGCGGATGGAGGCGTTGTCACCGCTGATGTACACGGTGGGCAGCCCCTGCCCGGACAGTACGAAACCGGTGACCTCGCAGTTGACGTTGCCGTCGGCATCACGCTCCCCGTCCTCGGGACCGTGGACCGCCGGAACCGCGAGGACGATGAGGTCGCTGTCGCCGTCCGGACGCGGCACGGAGTGGCTGCTCCACGGGGACAGGCCGACGGCCTGCTCGCCGAGCCGCGCAGCGGAGGTAGGGGTGGTGACGACCACCGGCGCGGCTTCGGCGAACGCCCGGCCGCGCTCGTCGAGGTTGTCAGGGTGCTGGTCGTGGCTGACCAGCACCACGTCGACGGCGCCCAGGGCGCTCTCCTCGACCGCCGGCCCGGCCGTCTTGGTCAGGTAGCCGTGCGGACCGGGCTTGTCGAACGTCGGATCGCTGACGAGCCGTATGCCGCCGATGTCGATCACGGCCGTGGGGCCGCCCAGTACGGTGATCGCGCACTCCTGGCGGAGCAGCTCCGTGCTCGTCATTCTCACCCTCACCAACGTGTTTCCTCGTTCGGATCCCCCACGCTAATCATTTCGGTGGTGTGCGGGAAATGTTCTCTGCTCGACATCCATGCCGGTTCGGCATCGTCGCTGTTGTTTTCCCCTGGGTGTGAGTGCTCTCGTGGCGCGACACCGCCACGGCGGCTTCGACGAACCGGCGGATGAGCGTCTGAGGCCCGTCCGGCAGATACATGAGCCTGACCGGGATCGGTGGCGCGTTGGTCAGGGCGATGAATCGCAGGGCCGGGTGCCGGGTCCGCCGCTGCGCCAGTTCGGGAACGACGCCGATACCCCGGTCGGCCGCCACTGTTTCCACCCACTCGTCGTAATTGGTGGTCTCGACGACTTTCACCGGTCGCTGCGCGGAGGGCCAGGACCAGGGACCGGTGGTACCGCTGACCGTGTTGACGACCAGGGGCCACTGCCGCACCTCGGACCAGTCCAGCCGGCCGCGTCCGGCCAGGGCGCACTGCCGGGCGCATACGGCGACGCGGGCCTCGTCGAACAGGAGAAGCGTCCGTACCGGCCGGGGAGGGGAGGCGTCGCCGCGGACCACGGCGATATCGACGGTCCGTTGCTGCAGGGCCTGCACCGGATCGTCGGTACGCGTCAGAACGACCGATGCGCCGGTGGCTGCCTCGAAGTCGCTCACGGTGTGCTGGGCCCAGGGGTCCGGAAGCAGCCAGCTGAATCCGAGCCGAAGCGTGACCATGCGGCGTGCAGCGGCCAGCGCCTGGTCGAAGGTGGCGAGGACACGCTCCACGTGCAGGAGGAACTCCGCGCCGGCGTCTGTCATTTCCACCTGTCGCGAGGTGCGGTCGAGCAGGCGGACGCTCAGCGCGGTCTCCAGCTGGGCGATCGTGCGGCTGAAGGCCGGCTGCGTGATCGACAGCTGCTGGGCGGCGCGGGAGAAGGAGTGCAAACGTGCCACAGCGGTGAAGGCCCGCAGGTGACGCAGCTCGACCTCCATGGTCGTCAGCACCTCTCGGCTATCGATGCCTGCTGTGCATGGAGCCAGCCTAATCGGCAATTCACCAGCCCGCCTTCCAGGCTAGCGTCATACGTGTGGCCCTGGAGGAGGGACGCACCCGGCGCCGTCGTCGGACGTGTTCGACTTTGGCGACCGGCCGGCGAGCGGCACACACTGCTGCATGCCGGAGTGGAGAAGGAGCCCAGCATGAGCCGTCTGCTGTCTGACATCGGACTCGAACTGCCGGTGCTGGCCGCGCCGATGGCCGGTGGCGCAGGCACGCCCGAACTGGTCACGGCCGCCGCCCGTTCGGGCAGCCTGGGGTTCCTGGCGGGAGGTTACAAGACCGCGGACGCGCTCGCCGAACAGATACGAGCCCTGCAGGCGGAGGATTTTCCCTTCGGGGTCAACCTGTTCGCGGGCGACCCGGTGCCCATTTCGGTCGAGGACTACGGCCGCTTCGCGCGCACGTTGCAGCCCGAAGCCGACCGCTACGGGCTGAGGCTGAACGATGACGCACCGGTGGAGGACGACGACGGCTGGGCGGAGAAGATCGACCTGGTCGTCGGAGCTGCTGTCCCGTGGGTGTCGTTCACCTTCGGCATCCCCAGCCGGGCGGTCGTCACGGCGTTGCGCCGGTCCGGCACCATCGTCCTGCAGACCGTCACATCGGCCGACGAGGCAGGCCAGGCGGCAGAGGAAGGGGTCGACGCACTGATCCTGCAGGCATCCGCCGCCGGCGGTCACTCGGGCACGCTCACCCCGGACCGCCCGCTGAGCCCGGCCTCGCTGCCCGATCTGGTTGCGAGCGTGCGGCAGACTACCGCACTGCCGCTCATCGCGGCCGGCGGCATCGCCACCTCCGCGGATGCGGCGGCCGCGCTGCACGCGGGGGCTGATGCCACGATGATCGGCACCCTGCTGCTGCGCACGGACGAGAGCGGAGCGTCCGCAACACACAAGCAGGCCCTGGCGGATCCGGCCTTTGACACCACCACCCTGACGCGCGCCTTCACCGGCCGACCCGCTCGTGCCCTGCGCAACCACTTCACGGACCTCTACGATCCCGTGGCGCCGGCGGGGTATCCGGCCGTGCACCACCTCACCGCCGAGCTGCGCAAGGCCGCCGCCGCGGCGGGCGACGCGCGGCTGGTCCACCTGTGGGCGGGTACGGGGTACCGCCAGGCGAAGCAGGAACCTGTTGCCCGGACACTGCAGCGGATCACCGCGCAGCTCTGAAACACTGTGGGTACGCGGGCACCCCGCGGCACCGGAGCCGGTGCCGCGGGGTGCCGCTCGCATGTGACTGGTGCGCCGCGGAATACGGTGTCCCTGTCACATGTGCGATGTCAGTGTCCGGCGCTCTGGCCGCCATCGACGTGGAGGATCACGCCGGTGACGAAGGGCGCGTTCTCGAGGTACAGGACCGCGTCGACGACGTCGCTCACCTCGCCCATCCGGCCGACCGGGTGCATGGCGCCGAGGGTCTCGTAGTACTCCTCGGGGTGCATCGGCGTCTTGATGACGCCTGGCGCGACCGCGTTGCTGCGGATGCCGCGGGCGGCGTACTCGATGGCAAGGCTCTTCGTCGCGGACTGCAGGCCGCCCTTCGTCAGCGAAGCCAGCACGGAAGGCAGATCGGAGCTGGCCTTTTCGGCCAGGCTGGTGGTGATCTGGACTATGTGTCCGCTGCCCTGCTCAAGCATGCGCTCGACCGCGAGCTGGGTGATGCGGAAGAACCCGGACAGGTTCACGCTCGTCACGGCGTCGTAGTCCTCCTGCGTGTACTCGTGGAAGGGCTTGGCCACGAAGATACCGGCGTTGTTGACCAGGGCGTCGATGCGGCCGAAGCGCTTGATCGCGGCGCTCGCCACGCGCTCGGCGGTGGCGGGGTCGGTGATGTCGCCCTGCACGGTGACGAGGTCGGGGTCCTCGGACGGCGCGATGGTGCGGGAGGTGGCGACGACGGCGTAGCCCAGCTTGCGGTAACCGTCGACCAGGCCGGCGCCGATACCCTGGGACGCACCGGTGACGACGGCGACCTTCTTTGAGGGTGCGCTCATGATGATTCTCCAAGTGGGACTTGAGTTCGGCCTTCACGCGGATCGAACAAGACAGCCGGCCGGTCGACGATTTCCCGGTTGTGTCTCCAGCCGGGCGTCCGGCCTCACACGTATGAGCCATGCCGAGAACCAGTCACTCCAAACTAGAGTGATTCGGGCCTGCTGGCCTGCCGAGGGCGCGGGAGGCGCGTCGGCGTGACGTCACCACGCCTCGGACGGGAAAGCCGACGGCCCGCGGTTCGAAACGGACCGGGGGCCGTCGCGGTCCGGGAAAGAGCGGACGGGCACGGGCACACCAAGATTCCGGCCTGCCGATTGGCCGACGTCAGGCCGCTGTGTCGAGCACGACGCGGAAGCGGGCCTCGCCGGACAGCATGCGTGCATAGGCCTCCGGCGCCTGGGCGAAGGGCATGCTGCCGCGCGTACGCCTCCTTCTCCGTGCTTCGCGCCACGGCGGCGACGCGGTAACCGAGGCTGCGCGCGTACTGCAGGCCAGATGCCCCAGGCCGCCAATACCGTGCACGGCGACCAGGGCACCGGCCGGGGTGGGGCCTTGCCGGAGGGCCTTGAAGGTGGTCAGGCCGGCGCACAGTAACGGAGCGGCGTCGATCGCCGAGATCCCTTCGGGGACCCGCACCAGCCACTGTCCCGGGCGTAGGCCACCTCCGCGTATCCGCCGTCGGTTGTGGTTCCCGCCCGCCCCCTGGTCGCCGCAGTTGCCGATATCGCCACGACGGCACGGCTCGCATTCCCCGAAGTGGCCGTTCAGGAAGCCGACGCCGACCCGTTTGCCGGGCTGCCAGGCGGTGACGCCGGTCCCGACGGCGTCGATGACGCCGACGAAATCGTGCCCCGGATGGGAAGGGAAGGGCCGTTGCGCAGGCCCTCCACGGCCAGCACGTCGGTGTGACAGACGCCGCATGTCTCGGCGCGGGCGTACCTGCCCCGGGGCGGGGCCGGTCAACTCGCGCTCCACCAGACGCAGGTTACGAGTGCCGGTGGCCTCGAGGCCCGGTAAGTGGACATGGCTGCTCCTGAATGTCGTACTGCCCTTGGCGGGCAGGAGTTTTGGCCCCGGGTGAGTCGCGGCGCACCGCTGCGGGCGCGCGACCGGCGGAAGAAGATAGAATGAGATGACCGGTCGTCTTGGGGCGCGGTTCAGCTCACTCCCCGGCGATCTCGCCGCCCGCCTGAAGCGGGGGCGGAGGGGCGGCGGAGAGGGGCGAGGACCTGCTCAGCCTGCAGCGGGCATTGCCATGACAGTGTTCTGCAGGTCCTGGCCATTGGCGAAGCGGTGCAACTGGCCGGCGAGAAGTCGCTTCACTTGGGACAGCATGGCGGAGGTGAAGGCCCAGGCGTGCGGGCTGATGAGGACGCCTGGGGCGGTCCACAACGGATGTCCCGCGGGCAGGGCTTCGGGATCGGTCACGTCCAGGGCCGCGTCCAGCCGCCCCCGTTGCATTGCACCTCTGTGAGCAATGCCTCGGTATCCACCACCGGGCCACGTGCCACATTGACCAGCAGGGCCGTCCTTGATCGACGCAAGGAAGTCCGCAGCCGCCAGATGACTGCGTTTGCGGGGTAAGCGGCACCGAGAGGATCACCACATCCGGTCCGGGAGGTTGAACAGCCGCTCACGTTTGACACAAGACGACCGGTCGCCTAAATTAGGCGACCGGTCGTCTACTGCGACCGTCCAAAGCCTTCCCTTTGAACGGAGCCACCCCCGTGACCACTCCCGTCAAGCTCGCGATCATTCACTACTCGTCCACCGGCACGATCACAGAGCTCGCCAAGGAACTGCACGACGCGGCCCTCAAGGCGGGTGCCGAGGTACGCCTGCTGAAGGTCGCCGAGCTCGCCCCGCAGGCGGCGATCGACTCCAACCCGGCCTGGGCCGCCCACCAGGCCGCCATCGCCGACATCCCCGAGGCCACCGTTGCGGACGTCGAGTGGGCCGATGCGGTGCTGTTCGGCACGCCGACTCGGTTCGGCAACGTCTCCGCGCAGCTGAAGCAGTTCATCGACACCCTGGGCGGCCTGTGGGCCGAGGGCAAGCTCGTGGACAAGGTCTACAGCGGTTTCGTGTCCTCCGCCACGGCGCACGCCGGCCAGGAGGGGACGCTGCTTGCCCTGTACACCTCCATCCATCACTTCGGTGGCATCACCGTCACCCCCGGCTTCACCGACCCGCAGAAGTTCGTGGACGGCAACCCCTACGGCACCTCCCACGTCGACGCCCAGGGCAACAACCCGGTGGACGACACCGCGCGTGCCGCCGCGCGTATCCAGGCCGAGCGAGTCGTCCGGATCGCCGGGATCCTAAAGGCCGCCGCCTGACGAAATGGTCCTCTGCCGCCCGGCGCTTGTGCGGGGCGCCCCCGCACCTGCGACAGCCGCCGTCCGACGATGACGAGCCGGCCATGCGGGCGCCTGGGCCGGAAACGGCTGCGGGGCATCGCAAACGGTTTCCGGGGACAACGGCGAAGCCCTCGTCCCCGGCACCGATCCGAGAGGAGAAGAGATCATGAAGGAATTCCTGGTCGAGCTCACCACCACCGTGCCCGAGGGCACCGATCAGGCCGAAGTCGACCGGATCCGGGCCGCGGAGTCGGTGCGGGCCGGGGAATTTGCTGCCCAGGGACACCTGTTCCGGCTGTGGCGTCCGGTCGGAGAGCTGCGGAGCATCGGGGTGTGGTGCGCCGATGACGAGACGGAGCTGCGTGAGAAGGTCCTCGGGAGCCTGCCCCTGTGGCCTTGGATGACCGCGGTGGTCACCCCCCTGCAGTCGCACCCCAACGACCCGGGCCGCGCGAACTGAGCTGCGGCGCGATTTCCGAGTGGAGGAACAGTTGATGGAGAGCACGGGAGAACAGCGAACCGTCCTGCGTGACGTCATGGACCGTTGGAAGGGCGCGGTCGACGCGCACGAACCGCAGCAGGTGGCGGCGTGTTTCACCGAGGACGCGATCTTCCAGGGACTGCGCCCCTACAGCGTCGGGCGTCCCGGGGTCGAGCAGTACTACGACTCCCAGCCGCTCGGGCTGGTGGCGGACTACGATGTGCTGGAGGTCCGGTCACTCGCCGAGGAGGCCCTGCTCGGATACCTGAGCGTCGACTTCTCCTTCTCCGACCGGCCCACCATTCCGGTCACTCTCACAGTGGTACTCCGGCGGCTGGACGGCGAGTGGTACATCACTCACTACCAAGTCTCCCGGCGCGACTGACGCCTCCGCCACGGCGGCATGTGAACGGCTGAACCGGTGTGTTCCCCGTGACACACCGGTTCCGTTCTTCCGAATGTGCGGGCGCAATCTGTTTCGTGGGCCTTTTGTTCCTTATGACGTGAAGTCAAGGTTGGCCGTTTGCAATACACATCCACTCTCTGATGCACTTCCTCGAGCCCGGCAAATACGTGTGTGGTATTGGGGCGGTTCAGTACGGAGAGGCGTTCCCGCGCGTGTGACAACCCGGCAGACGGCAGACGCCCGAACCCCGCTGCGCCACGGCCGATGAAGTTGGCGGCCCGGTGTGGCCGGGAACTTGTGGCTCCAGCCCGATCTCACCAACTCGTCGACGTGCACAGCGGGTTCGGCGCCCGGGTGAGTGGTGCGGCCCCACGGCCCGTGACTCCGCCCGGTCCACCTGCGGCCTGCTGCGACGACGGCGCAGCAGGCCGCCGCGCTGTTCGCGCCGTCTCCTCGCGCGCGGTGCCGCCGTTCGCAGGTCCTGGGCCGCGCGGCACCACTCCCGGTGGCTGCCGGACGATCGCACGGATGCCGCTTTCGGTGAACCGGACGACGTCTGACACATCGACGGCCGGACTAGCATCGGCATCCCCATGTTGCGCCAACAACCGTGGAAAACGGCATTCGTGACTGTTCGTCGACCATGTTTGAAAAAAATGTACAGTTCACATGTCTCCGGGGCCTCGCACCGACATCAGCGTGCGGCCCCGTGGTTGTCACCGGTGGAGCTTGGCGCTCGCCGCCACATATTTCCTGCTGACCACTCAAAGGTGTGCTCCATGACCACCGCGTCAAACCCGTCGTTCTCGCGTTCCGCGCCGTCGGCGTCGCCCGGCTCCCCGTCCTCGCGTCCGTCCGGTGCCGCCGATGCGCGCCGGCGGATGCTGAGCGTGGTCGCCGCGTGTCTCGCCGTCTTCTGCGCATACGTGCCGCTGACGGCGGTGTCGGTGGCACTGCCCTCCATCCAGGTGGACCTCGGTGTCACCACGAGCGAACTGACCTGGGTGGTGGACGCCTTCGTCCTTACCATGGCCGCCTTCATCATGCTGTCCGGGACACTGGGCGAACGGCACGGACACAAGAAGGTGTTGCTCGCAGGGCTCTCGCTCATCTGCGCCGGGGCAGTGCTCGGTCTGTGCTCGGGTTCGTCGGTGGCGCTGCTGTGGACGGCCCAGGCGGTTCTCGGACTCGCCGCCGCCTCGCTGCTCGCCTCGTCGCTCGCCGTGGTCTCGCACGCCGTTCCCGATCCGCGGCGACGTGCGCAAGCCATCGCCGTCTGGGCCTCGTCGCTGGCGCTCGGCCTGGTGGTGGGCCCCTGGCTGAGCACGCTGGTAATCGACACCGCGGACGCCCGATGGGTATGGCTCTATTCCGCGGTCGTGCCCTTCGCACTCGTCGGACTCGTCCTGGCGGGCTTCGGTGTCGAGGAGACAGAACGCCGTTCCGGCCGCGCCCTGGACGCTCCGGGACAAGTCGCGGCCGTCCTGGCGATCGCCCCGCTGGTGTTCGCGGTGATCGAGGGGCCGAACAGCGGTTGGAGTTCGGCCCGTGTCGTGACCGCGTTCGTGTCGAGTGCCCTCGCGCTGGCCGGGTTCGTGCTGCGGGAGAGCCGCACGTCTTCGCCCATGCTGGATCTGCGGCTGTTCAGGAGCCGACAGTTCACGGCCACCGGCGTGGTGGCGATGCTGGTGATGTTCGGCCTGGTCGGCACGTTGTTCCTGCTGAGCCTCTTCTTCGGCGGTCTCCAGCACGAGAAGGTGGGGGCCGTCGCCTTGCGGTTCCTGGTGGTCACCGGGCCCATCGTGTTCACCGGCCCGCTGGCGGCGCGGATCGCCCACCGTACGCATCCGCGGGTGCCTCTGGTCATCGGCCTGGTGCTGGGAGGTGCCGGCATGCTCAGCCTGACCGGTCTGTCCACCGGCAGCGGCCTCGGCGACGTGTGGTGGCGCCTCGCCGGGATCGGCGCGGGCTTCGGTCTGGTGCTGGCCTCCATGACGGCGATCGCCGTGGGCTCGGTCCCCGCCCCGCTCATGGGTGTGGCCGGCGCCGCGATCAACACCCTTCGTCAGACCGGGGGCGCGCTCGGCCCGGCCGTGCTGGGCGCCGTCGTCACCAGCCGGGTCGGCAGCACGCTGCCCCATGAACTCGCCGCGCAGCGGGTGGCCCCGGCGACCGCGGTCCGGGCCCATGCCCTGTTGAGCCAAGGCGGCCTGCGGGCACTGGGCGAACTTCCGCCCGGACCCCAGAGCCGCGCTGTGTTCACCGCGGCGGCCCGCGCCTTCACCGGCGGCATCCATGTGGCCGTGGCGTTGAGCGGAGGAGCGCTCCTGGCCGCCGCCCTCCTCGCGGTTGTCGTCCTTCGGTCCGGCCGCCCCGCCGCCTCCACGAGTCTGGCAGGGAGCATCCCTGCGCAGGGCACCGGTGACCACGCCCTCGCCTCGGGCCGGGACCCTGAACGACCTCTGTCCTCGTGAGGCCCGCGGCCGACCCGTGGCAGGCACGGCGTCCGCAGTGCCACCGTTCAACGTCTGCAGACCGAGCCCACGTGCATGCCCGGGTTCAGGCCCCTGAACTCCGCTCGCTGACCTTTCCCCACCGCGTACGGATGGTGGTGATGTGCTGGTTCGTCGAGGCCGCCGGGATCCAGGGCGCGCACAGCTATGAGGTGTGTCCCGCGCTGAGCAAGATCGTAGCGAGTCCCGTATGCCAGTGGGCAGCCGTCGGCACCGCCGCCGAACCCGGCCGCGAGATTGCCGTTCCCGGCCGGTACGCTGGTGCCTGACGATCCCTCACACGATCCAGCGATCCGCCCCCCACCCACCGGCCGCCGTCGGTCCTCGGCCGCACCGGTGGTCCTGGACCACCTCTGACTGCCGAGCGACCTGGACCGACCGCCTGCTCGGTGGTGCCGGTCAGGTGTCGTTCCGCAAGAGGGTGAGCACGCGCAGCGCCTCCAGATAGATCCAGACCAGGGTCGCGGTGAGGCCGAAGGCTGCCAGCCAGGACTCCTCGCGCGGGGCGCCGCGTCCTCGACCTGCTTGAAGCCGAGGGCCAGGAAACACGCGCCGAGAAGATGCTGGCGGCTCCGAAGGCGATCCCGAGTCCGCCGCTGTCCAGTTCCAGGCCGTCACTCGCGCCGAACACGGCGGGAAACTGATTTACCGTCAGCAGCAGGAGGAAGCCGGTGGCGGTGGCGAGCACGAAGCCGGAGAACCTCCCCGTGACACGTATCCAGCGCACCCGGTACGCGATTAGCACAGCGACGAAGACGCCGACGACCGCCTGGACGATCTCGCCTGGAGCGATGTACGCGGATGTGGCGTCGGAGATCACACCGAGGAAAAGCCTTCGAACGCCGCATACCCCAGGATTAGGGGTCGGGACGTGCGCGCATGAACGCGTGGATGACCGATGAGGCGAAGGCGATGACGTCCGCGACGACGGCGAGCCCATAGCCTTGCCGCGTACGTCGGGCCGAAACCCCGGTGAGAGAAGATGGGGCTACTGCTCTTCATCATTCCTCTCCGTCCGCCGGAGGGCGGGGACGCCTCTGTGGCACAACCCCGGGTGCTCGATCTCAGAAGTGGTCGACGTCGACGACGGCCTGGGCGAAGGCCGTGGGTGCCTCCTGCGGCAGGTTGTGGCCGATCCCGGCGAGTGTGCGGTGGCCGTACTTGCCGGTGAACTGGTTGCGATACGCCGCTCCGTTGCCGGGTGCGGTGAACGGGTCGCGCTCGGGGTCGAGCGTGATCGTCGGCACCTCGATGACGGGGCGGGTGGCGAGTGCCTTCTCGTAGCGGTCGTAGCGGCGTTCGCCGTCCGCGAGGCCCAGTCGCCAGCGGTAGTTGTGGATCACGATGGCCGCGTAGTCGGGGTTCTCGAACGCGGCGGCCGTGCGCTCGAAGGTGGCGTCGTCGAAGTTCCAGGTCGGAGAGACGGTGCCCCAGACGAGCCGGCACAGGTCGTGCCGGTCGGTCTTGTCCTCCATGGCGAGGCGGCCGCGCTCGGTGGCGAAGTAGTACTGGTACCACCAGGTGTACTCGGCCTTGGGCGCCAGCGGCTTCTTCTGTGCCTCGACATTGGTGATGAGGTATCCGCTGACGGACACCAGACCCTTCACGCGCTCTGGCCAGAGGGCCGCGATGATGTCGGCGGTGCGCGAGCCCCAGTCGAAGCCGGCCAGCAGGGCCTTGTCGATCTTGAGGGCGTCCATCAGGGCGATGATGTCCAGAGCGACAGCCGACTGCTGTGCGTTGCGGACCGTCCGGGAGGACAGGAACGTCGTCGTGCCGTGGCCACGGAGGAACGGGACGATGACGCGGTAGCCCTGGGCAGCGAGGAGCGGGGCGACGTCGACGTAGCTGTGGATGTCGTAGGGCCAGCCGTGCAGGCAGATGACCACGGGTCCGTGCCGGGGACCGTCCTCGGCGTAACCGACGTCCAGCACACCGGCCCTGACCTGCTTCAGCCGGGCGAAAGACGTGTGCGTACCCGGGGTCACCGCCGGTACGGTCGGTGTCGGGACTGCGCCTGCTCCGACGTGGGCGGTTGCTGCCTTCGCGTTCGCCTGGAGACCTGCCAGCGAGACCGCGGCCGCGCCGGTGCCGAGGCCCGCCGCCTTGTTGAAGGCACGCCTGTTGATCATGAGGAACCTCCGTCGTACGGATTGAGTGCGGGGTGACTGTTCCACAGTATCCGTCACTGGCCAAACCGGTGACTGCTAGCCGTTCCGTCTGCTCGTCGGACGGCGCCCGAGGGCCCGTACACCGAGAGCGCGAGAGTGAGGTAATTTCGGCTGCAAGCACACATGTCGGCAGCCGAGACTCTGGTGTGGCTCACACGTGTCGAACACCTGACTTCTCGATCGTGCAGGAGGACGACAATGGACCGTTCCGCCCGAACGTTGGCTCTGCCCGCCAGGCCGGGGAGAGATCCGCGACGTGAGCCTGCCGGAACCGGGCGAGGGCGACGTGCTGGTGCGGGCGCTGTGGTCCGGGGTGAGCCGCGGCACCGAGATGCTGGTCTTACGCGGCGGCGTGCCCCGCCGCCAGCACGAAGTCATGCGCGCCCTCCAGGCTGGCGACTTCCCCGGTCCCGTGAAGTACGGCTATCTCAGCGTCGGAGTCGTGGAGGAAGGGCCCTGCCTGCGTCTTGGGCACTCGTCCGACGGCGAACAGAATCTCGTCCGAGACTATCTCGCCGCCGTCGGACACCTTCGTGCGCACCTCGCCGACCCCGTCGCACCGAGGTCCCGATGCGCACGTCGACACCGAGTTCACGCAAGTCCTCGGCGACGAGTTCACCGGCGAAGGGCTTCATTCTGGGGAGCAGCCCCGCTTCACTGCGCGGTGGCCGTGTCAGGCGCGAGCCGGGGCCTGATGATCCCGCACGCCCAGCAGGGCGCGGCAGCTCGGCCAGAGTGTGCCGAGCTCAGTGGGGTCGTCGTGCAGCTTGGCGAAGAGCACCTGGCCCTCGACCTGCGCGACCATGGACCGGGCAACGGCGCGGGCGTCGGCCACGGTCACGTCGCCACGCCGCTGGGCCTCGGCGACGACCGCGCCGACCAGCTCCACCTGAGCTTCGAAGATCGCCTGCAGACGCCGGCGCACGGCGTCGGCCTGATTGCTCATCTCCAGGGAGAGGTTCCCGAACATGCACCCCACCACCGATCCGCAGCTCTCCTGTCCGGCCCGCTGTTGCTTCTCCATGGACTCGAACAATTGCTGTAGCCGCTGCAGGGGCTCGGTGTCGCCGTTCAGCACAGACTCCCACTCGTGCCGCTCGGCGGTCCAGTGCTGGTCGATCACGGCGAGTGCCAAGGTCTCCTTGGACTCGAAGAAGTAGTAGAAACTGCCCTTGGGCACGCCGGCCGTCTTGCAAATCTCGGCGACGCCCAGCGCCGAGTAACCGCGCTGCTCGATCAGCGACTGAGCAACGGTAAGAATCTTGTTCTTGGCATCACTGGTCCGTCCCATGCCTAGAGTATACGACCGATCGACTATCTTGCCCGGGTCCAACCTGCGCCACCGGCGTCGCCCCCTGTCGGGCCCTCGTCCCTGGGAATACACGAGCCTGGTCGGTGGGAGGCCTGACCTGCTGCTCGCCGCAGTCGCCGTCCAGGCCGTGGGCATCGTCCTGCCTTCGCTGGTCGGGGGAAGTGGCGGCCGCGCTGATCTCCGCGGTGCTGTTCGGCTCCACCTTCATCGGCGTGAGCACCCTGGCCCGCGGGGACGCATCTGCGGTTCCCGCGCGCCGTCGCCTGCCGACCGCCGGTTACTCGGTCGGTCAGATCCTTGGCCCGTTGGCCCGTTGGCCCGTTGGCCCGTTGGCCCGTTGGCCCGTCGGCATCGTCCTGGCCGCGGCGGCGGCCACTTTCGTGCTCCGCATCAAGTGAATTACGTGATCGTCCACAACTGCTGCCTGCGTCGTGAATCCCGCAGCCCATCCCAGAGCCGGGACCTCTGGGCCCGAGACGGGCGTTTTCTCTGATGGCCGCGGAACGGGCCGGAAGCTGGTCTCACCTGGGGCCTGGTTCTCACGTCCTCGGAGGAGTTGGTTCGTTCGGAGTGGTCCCTATGCCCCGGGGCGGCCGATATCGTGAGAGCACACGCCTGTACCTTCTGGAGGCTCCGATGAACGACCAGCCGGCCCCCGCCGACGGAGTCGTCCGGCAGCAGCTGGAGTTCGCAACCGCCGACGCGGTCCGCGCCTACGCAGCTTGAACCCGCGAGCAGGCCGACCAGTTCGCCGCCGTCCTGGAGGGCATCGCGAAAAACGGTCTCCTGTCGCCCGAAGACTGCACGCCCTGGGAAGACCTGCGGGAGGCACACCTCGCGCGCCTTGCCGCGCAGCGGCCGGCCGTCGCCTGATGGCCCAAGGACACGGGCCCCGCCGCGCCCGGATCGCCTTCTCCGACTCTGCCGCCAAGCAGCTGGAGAACATCACCAGCGAGGCGGACATCCACGCCCTGGACCGCGCCCTGGTCGTCGTCTCCGTCGACCCGAAATGGGAGTGTCTAATCAACGGCGGATCTGATGATCAAGGAGACGCCAGAGATGACCGAGACCGTTGTCGGGCAGGAGTCCGTGGAGAAGCCGGCGGTCACGCCGGTGCCGGCTGCGTCGGATGAGCAGTTGGTCGCGATGCTCGTGGACCGGGCCCGCTCCGAGGGGCTGCAGCTGACCGGCGAGGGTGGCCTGTTGCAGATGCTGACCAAGCGGGTGCTGGAGTCCGCCCTGGAGGGTGAGATCACCGATCACCTCGGATACGAGAAGCACGACGCCGAGGGCCGTAACAGTGGCAACAGCAGGAACGGAACGCGGGCGAAGACCGTATTGACCGACGTCGGCCCGGTCGAGGTGAAGGTCCCCCGGGACGTGGCCGGCACGTTCGAGCCGCAGATCGTCAAGAAGCGGCAGCGGCGCCTGACCGGCGTGGTCGAGATGGTGTTGTCGCTGTCCGCGAAGGGGCTCACGCACGGGGAGATCTCCGCGCACCTGGCCGAGGTCTACGGCGCGGAGATCTCCAAGCAGACCATCTCGACGATCACCGACAAGGTGATGGAGGGTATGGCGGAATGGTCCAACCGCCCGCTGGACCGCGTCTATCCGGTCCTGTTCGTGGACGCCATCAACGTCAAGATCCGCGACGGCCAGGTCGCGAACCGCCCGATCTACGTCGTCATGGCCGTGACCACCGAAGGCACCCGGGACATCCTGGGGATCTGGGCCGGCGACGGCGGCGAGGGCGCGAAGTACTGGCTGCACGTGTTCACCGAGCTGAAGAACCGCGGCATCGACGACGTGCTCATGCTGGTCTGCGACGGACTGAAGGGCCTGCCCGATGCGGTGGAGGCCGTCTGGCCTCGAACGATTGTTCAAACCTGTGTCGTTCACCTGCTGCGCAACAGCTTCCGTTACGCGGCCCGCCAGGACTGGGACAAGATCGCCAAGGCGCTGAGGCCTGTCTACACCGCGCCGAGCGAGGACGCGGCGATGGAGCGGTTCCTGGAGTTCCAGGAGGCGTGGGGTGGGAAGTATCCGGCGATCGTGAAGCTGTGGTCCGACGCCTGGGCCGAGTTCGTCCCCTTCCTCTCCTTCGACGTCGAGATCCGCAAAGTCATCTGCTCGACGAACGCGATCGAGAGCGTGAACGCCCGCATACGCAAGGCCGTCCGGGCCCGCGGCCACTTCCCCAACGGAGCCGCCGCCCTCAAGTGCGTCTACATGGCGCTCATGTCGCTGGACCCGACGGGGAAGGGCCGCAAGCGGTGGACCATGCGTTGGAAGGCGCCCTTGAACGCCTTCCAGATCGCCTTCGAGGGCCGCCTGACCCCGAGCAACAACTGACCACTCAACAACCAAGATCAGCCGTTAAATTGACACACCCCCTTCGTGGCACGCCACCGAGGCGTACCTGCTGCTCAATGGGGAACAGCTCGACTATCCGCCCATGGCGGCCGTCGCACTGGCGCGGGACGCCGTCTCGGATGCGCTCGGCGTGGCCCGTATCGCCCGGCAGCTCCGGGTATGGGCCGTGGACTAGTACTGGTCGGGGGAGACCGGGGTCGAAACAGGGCCCGGCCGAAGTGACGGGGAGAAGGGGGAGGCGGCACGTCCGAGTGCGCCCGGCCAGAGCCGTGCGTAGGCTGTACGTGCGTTACGGTCTGCCGACCAGGTCGAAGGGCTCTCGCTCTGGGACACGGCGGTCACAGGACGGGTCCGACGGCGGACGGGCGTATGGAGGACGGGCATGCCGCACCCTGTTGACCCTTACGACGCGCTTCCCCCGGTGCCCGCGTTCACGCTGCGCAGCGACGACATCGCCGACGGGAAGACCCTGGACGTAGCGCAGTGCAGCGCCATCTTCGGCGGGCCCGGCGAGGACCGCTCTCCGCACCTGGAGTGGAGCAGGTATCCGAAGGGGACGAGGAGCTTCGCGGTCACATGCTTCGACCCGGATGCGCTGACGGTCAGTGGTTTCTGGCACTGGGCGGTCCATGACATCCCCGCGCCGGTGAACGAACTTGCCGCCGGCGCGGGAGACTCCGACGGAGCACGCCTGCCCGCCGGAGCGAGGACGCTGACCAACGACGCCGGTCGGTGCGGCTTCCTCGGCGCCGCACCACCGCCGGGGGAGGTGCCCCACCGGTACATGTTCGTCGTTCACGCGCTCGACGTCCCCACCCTCGACGACGTGACGACGACGGCGAGCCCCGCCTGGCTCGGATTCCGACTCGTGGCCCATGGCCTGGCGCGGGCGAGGCTCACGCCGGTGTACGGGATTCCTGCGGGATCGGACTGATTACGGCGTATTCACCGGGGCCGCCGGATCCGGCCCCTGGATACCTTCTCCGTGCTCGCTTGAGGCCACAAGAACCTTGGTGGCGGCGTGGCGGCCCCGGTCCACGACGTGTGGGCTCCGACTCCCAGCCGGGCCACGGCAATGGGCGTCTGCGGACCTTGGCCCGAGAGCACGACGGAGCCGGACGACGCGGTCCGGGTGTCCGCTCGAGGCTGAGATGTCAGCCGGCGTCCCCGTTCTCTTCACTCTGCGGCGTCCTGCCACAGACGGGACATTAGCGCGGCGAAGTTGTCGTACGGTTCGGGATCGTCCCCGTAGCCGGGCCACCACTCGTACCCCGTCCACTCGCCGTTCTCCGCGTCGTCGCCGGGTTGCAGCAGCCAGAGGCCACCCGCGCCACCGTCGTCGTCGGAGATCAGCAGGCACCGCTCCAGCACCCTCACGTACTCGGCGAAGTACTCCATGCCAGGCCCCGAGCAGGCATCGAGGAGGGGACGTGCCCCGTCGGCGAGCCACCCGATCCGTTCGACCCCGAGCAGGTCGAAGGAGTGGGCCATGTTGCTCCAGCCGTTGCTGACGAGCAGGAAGTTGCGGAAAGTCGGAGGCAGCCGTACGCCGAGACGCTTCACTGTCTTCGTCGCGGACCGGACCACGATGCAGGGGCAGCACCACGCCTTCCTCGCGGTCACCACCGTCACCCGCGAGACCTTCGAGGACGACGAGGACTTCGAGGCGACGATGGAGTTCGGCCGTGAGTTCCGCACGGAGCCGAGGGGCGTGCATGAGATCCACATGAACCTGGAGCTCGCCAACATGGGCTTCGAGGACTTCTCGGGCAGCGCCCACGACGACCCGGAGAAGGTGTTCCGTCCGTCGTGGGGCCCCGCTGAGGCCACTGCTCCGGTGATCTCCGCAGCCGGGCCCTACTGAGGCGGTGAACCGGCGATCACCGCATTCCGCGCGCTCGTGACCGGACGGGTGCAGCCGACCTCCGGAGGCATGGCCGTCTGGGTCCGCAGGTGCAGGACGTCACCGATGAGGAGGTCGTACACCAGTACCCCGATCACGCCGCCGACGAGGGGTGCGACGAGGGGAACCCAGAAGTAGCCGCTGAAGGAGCCGGGCACCGTGCCCGGTAGCGCGAGTTGCCTGCAGCCCATGATCCAGGCGAACAGGCGCGGGCCGAGATCACGCGGGGGATTTATGGCGTAGCCCGCGTTCGCGCCGTACGACAGGCCGATGGCGGCGACCGCGAATCCGATCACCAGCGGTCCGAGGAAGACCCGTACCGCCGGATTGCGCATATCGATGACCGCCATCACGAACATGATCATGAAGGCGGCCCCGACTGTCTGGTCCACGACCGGCCCCCAGACGCCGCCGTGGAAGTACAGCGCGGGGTACGTGCTGAAGATGGAGAAGGTGGCCAGGGTGTGCCCATGCGTCTTCGGCCCCTTCATCGCGTGGTCCAGCGCGTTGATCGCGTCGTGGTAGACCGCGTACACCAGCGCCGCCCCGGCGAACGCACCGGCCAGTTGCGCGGCGACGTACGGCACGACCTTGAGCCAGGGGAACCGCCGTCGTACCGCGAAGGCGAGGGTGACCGCGGGATTGAGGTGCGCGCCGCTGACACCGCCGGCGACGTAGATGCCGAAGGTCACGGCCAGGCCCCAGCCGAGCACGGGCATGACCCAGTCACCGACGCCCACGAAACTCGTCGTGGCTCCCGCGGTGCGGCCCGACCCCGGCAGGGCCGCGACCGCCATGGCGGCCACCCCGCAGCCGAAGGTGATGAGGACGAACATTCCGAGGAATTCCGCGAGACATTGAACCCTTCTCGGTAACGTCTCGTGACGGTTTGTGATCTTCGGTCAGGTGGTGCGGCCGTGTTCCATCTGGAGCAGGACGAGGGCGGCTCGGGCGATCCGGGTGATGCTGCCGGGGTCGAGGCTGACCCGGCGCAGAGTCTTGAACGTGACTTTGAGCAGGGCATTCGCGCGCTCGGCGACGCCGTGGATGCCACGGATCACCTTGTTGAACGTCTGCTGTTCGAGGTCGAGGTCGCCGCCCTGCGGCTTCTTGACCGGGTGGCGGAAGCCGTCGCCGGCATTCTCGTAGCCGAGATCGGTCAGGGTCGGGATGTCCAGGGTGGCGGCGAGCCGGTTCAGCGCGCCGATCAGGCCGTGGGTGCGCGCGCAGGTGGTGTCGTGCTCGCGGCCGGGGCGGACCGGGGACACCCAGAGCGGCCAGCCGTCCGGGGCGGAGATGACCTGCACGTTCCCGCCATGATGCTTGTGTTTCCCGGACCACCAGAGATCCGCCCCGTTGGGGCCGGGGGCGGCGACGCGATCGGTGCGGATGACGGTGCCGTCCAGGTTGAGGTGGGTGTATCCGGCGGTCGCCGCCCGCTCCAGTGCGGTGGACAGGTCCGGGGCGTGGTCGGCGAGCACGGTCAGCCCCTCGTGGAGATAGCGGTAGGCGGTCGGCACCGAGATCTGGCTGTCCCGGGCGAGTTGGGCCAGCCGGGTTCCGTCAACGAACCACCGCAGGACGAGGATCCCCTGCTTGAAGACGCCCAGGGCGCGGGTGTTCTTGCGGGTGCTGAGCCGATCGCGGTGCTCGCGCAGGAGCCGGGCCAGGGTCTCGGCGGTCTCCCTGCCGACATCGAGCACGGCGGTGCAGGTGATACTGGTCAACGCGTGAAGCCTCTGGCCGTACGGAACTTGATCTTCGCAGACCTGTTCCTACCAGGGGCTTCACCCATATCTGACGGCGGGTCACTCGACGCGGTCCGGCTCACCCCGCACGCGGTCACGCACCGCAACCGTCACGTTGCCGAGAACACCTCAGTGGCCCAGTCGGCAGCTCAACTCCTTTTCAAAAAAGTCCACTTGCTCGTCCAGCAGTCAACTCCGCGCCTCGTCGCTGGAGTAATTCGATCGGCGTGAGGAGATCCTCGCGCGACGCAATGTGCTCGTGCGACGACACGACCACGGACCTGTCGCACCCACACATGGCCTCCCACATGGTCAGCTGCCCGGCCAGGCTTCCGTCCTTCTGCGCGCTTGCGTTAAACTTGACGTGTAAAAGAACTGTGGCGCAGCATCTCCAAGACCCGTGGGCCCCAGTCTGCATACGCGAAGAGGAACAAGAAGTGAATGCTCTTGATGCTCCGGACGGCCAGTTCCTGGTACTCGTCAACGAGGAGCGCCAGCACTCGCTGTGGCCCGCGTCCATCGAGGTTCCCCGGGGCTGGATGGTCGTCCATCCCGCCGACACCAGGCAATCCTGTCTTGACTACATCGAGGCGCACTGGGACGACCTGCGTCCCAACAGCCTCATTGGCAGCATGGGGTGACTGGCTCCGTCTGGTGACCTGACGCCGACTGGGCGTGAGCGCCCGTGGCTCTCCCGGCGTCCGCGGTCAACGACCGCGTTCCGCCGGCTGGTCTGCCTCCCGTCTGCGGGGGCAGTGTCGGTCACTTCCATGACTGGCCCCCATCGCTCGGGGCCCGTGGCGCTTCCACGGTCCGGGCAGAACTCAGCAGCGTCCCGGTGATCGGCCGACTCCGCATCCCTCGACCGCGGCGCTGTTCTCCCTTGTCCACCGATAGCCGCGATACACGCTTACGCTGCGGGCCGCCGTACTTCCGGCATCCAAGCCGGGGTGGCCGACGAACCATTCTCGCGATCCCGCTGGAGCCGGCGCCGCCCTGCACGGGCCGAACTCCGCAGGTGCTCACGCCTGTCGAAGTCGCGCCCGGTGGCCGCATGTCCATCACCCCGAACCCGACCGGCCCAACCGCGCACGGGACCTGAGGACCTGTGCACGGGGTCCCGCTGGGCACTCTCGCCCCTATTGGCGACCGTACCGGCACACCCACATGAGGACTGAAGATGTCGCAACCACCCATATCGTCGTCCTGGTCGCTGCCCGGCTCCCAGATGGGTGTCCGGTCCCCGCACGAGCGGGACGCGTCCGGACCGGTGTACAACGTGGGCGAGTGCGCAGAGATCCGCGGGCGAGTGGACGCGGCGGTGATGGAGTCGGCCGTGCGGCGCGCGATCGGCGAGACCGACGCGCTGCGCATCAGGCTCGGCTCCGGGCACGACGGACCGTGGCAGGAGCTCGTCGAGGGAGTTGGCCCCGCTCTCCACGTCGTGGATGTCAGCGGTGAGGCGGACCCGGTCGGAGCCGGCTTCGCCTGGATGCGGGAGGACTGCGCGACGCCGGTGCAGCTGCCGGGCGGCGAGCTGTGGCGCATTGCGCTGGTCAAGGCGGGCGAGGACCACTTCTTCCTCCACACGCGCTACCACCACACGGTGCTGGACGGCTTCGGCACGGCATTGGTCATGCGTCGTGTGGCTGAGCTGTACACCGCGCTGGTCGAGGGCGGGCCGTGCCCCGTCAGCCCGTTCGGCCCCCTGGCGAAGTTGCTGGAGGATGGCGAGGCCTACCGCGCCGGCGCCGACTTCGAGGCCGACCAGCGCTTCTGGCGTGACCGCCTGGCCCGCTCGGCCGAGACCGTCGCACTCCCCGCCCGCACCGAGGAGAACCCCGTCCCCGGCGAGCGCCTCCGTGTGACCGCATACCTGCCGCAGGCCGACGTGGACAGGCTGCAGGACGCCGCACAACGGGCCGGCGTGTGCTGGTCTGCCCTGCTGGTCGGCGCAGCCGGCGCTTTCCTGCACAAGACCACCGGAGCCGACGACCTCACGCTCGGCCTCGTCGTCGACGCCCGGCCCGCCCACCTGCGTCACATCCCCGGCATGCTCTCCAACACCGTGCCGCTGCACCTCGCGGCTGCTCCGGCCATGACTCTGCCCGAGTTGGCGCGCGTCGCCTCACGAGAGGTCGGCGAGGTGCTGCCGCACCAGCGCTACCAAGGCGAAGGCATGCGCCGGAACGTGCGCATGGCCGACGCTACCGGGAAGCTCTCCGGGCTCGAGCTCAACCTTTGCTCGTCCGACTATGACTTCCGGTTCGCCGGGCACCCGACAACGGTGCACAACCTGTCCGTCGGCCCGGTCGGCGATCTCATGATCACGATCTACAGACAGCCCGACGGCGCGCGGATCTACTTCGACGCGGATTCCCTCCGGTACACCCAGGCCGGGCTGGAGGCCCAGCGGCAGCGCTTCACACGTGTCTTGGAGGCCTTCGCCTCGGACGATACACAGACGTCGCTCGGGCAGATCGATCTGCTGGACGAAAGCGAGCG
The DNA here is from genome assembly GCF_055634995.1 of Streptomyces sp. NPDC111744. Lineage (NCBI taxonomy): Bacteria > Bacillati > Actinomycetota > Actinomycetes > Kitasatosporales > Streptomycetaceae > Streptomyces > Streptomyces sp. NPDC111744. The sequence continues at coordinate 1,105 of NZ_JBVKCG010000047.1, read as the reverse complement.
GGCACGGCTGCTCTGCGAGTGGGCGGCCGGCCGGGCAATTCCCGCGAGCCCTCAGGCGACGTTGCCGGGGTTGTTCGCCGCGCAGGTGGTGCGTACGCCGGATGCGGTTGCGGTGGTGGGTGAGGGTGTCCGGTTGTCGTACGGGGAGGTGGACGAGCGGTCCAGTCGGCTGGCGCGGCTGCTCATCGGTCGTGGGGTGGGTCCGGAGACGTTGGTCGGGGTTCTGATGGAGCGTTCCCCGGAGCTGATCGTGGTGCTGCTGGCGATCGTCAAGGCCGGTGGTGCGTATGTGCCGTTGGACCCGGAGTATCCGGTGGCGCGGATCGTGGACACCTTGCGTGATGCCGCGCCGGTCTCGGTGGTGACCACCGCGCAGCTCGCCGCGCAGATCGCCGAGCAGGTCGGTGCGGGACTGAGCGGTGTGGACAGGGATGGGACGTGGGTCGTGCTGGACGATCCGCGGGTCCAGGCGGAGCTGGGTGGTCTGGACGGGGTTGCGGTGACGGACGCGGACCGCCGGGGTGCGCTGCTGCCCGACCATCCGGTGTACGTGATCTACACCTCCGGTTCCACCGGCCGCCCCAAGGGCGTGGTGGTCCCCCACCGCGCCCTGGCCAACCTGTTGGCCTGGCTCCAGTCCGAGTTCAGGCTGTCGTCCGGCGACCGGGTGCTGCAGAAGATCCCGTTCGGGTTCGACGCCTCGGTTCCAGAGCTGTTCTGGCCGCTGCTGGAAGGCGCGGCGGTCGTGCTCGCCCGGCCCGGCGGACACCGTGACCCGCAGTACCTGACCGGCGTGATCGCGCGGGAGCAGGTGACGGTCGCGCAGTTCGTGCCGTCGATGCTCGACGTGTTCGTCCAGTCTCCCGGGGCGGCCGAGTGCACCAGCCTGCGGGCCGTGATCTGTGGTGGCGAGGTGCTCACTCCGGCCTTGCGTGACCGGTTCGGTGCCGTGCTGGGGGACGTGCCACTGCACAACCAGTACGGGCCGACCGAGGCGACGATCGCTGCCGCCGGGTGGGTGTGTGATGCGGTCGGGGACGGGGCGGTGGTCCCGATCGGCCGCCCGGCGGACAACACCCGCGTGTTCGTGCTGGACGACATGCTG
>NZ_JBVKCG010000046.1:9965-27329 GCF_055634995.1 Streptomyces sp. NPDC111744 | reverse complement strand
ACGCGGCCCCCAACCGGTTCAGGCCCGTCTCCGACCCATCCGGCCACTCCTGACCCACCGCCAGATTCGCCACCCACGCCACCGCACCCGGCATCTGCAGATCACCCATGCGCGACACTCCTCACGCCAAGACGGCCCACTCGACAACCCAACACAACGGTCGGACATGGCCGCCCAGCGGGCCCCGACAACCCGGCCCCACCTACCAGACCCAACCCTCGGCGGGCCCTGACCCTTGATCGTGGACATCGGTTGTCATGCGGCAGAGGTCAGCGTAGTTGATCGTTACTCGAAGGCGATCGGGCTGATCTGGCCGAGCCGGGAGTGCCTTCTTCGGGTGTTGTAGCGGGTCGCCCAGCGGAAGACCGCGAGCCGGGCCCCGCGCGCCCCGGCCCACCGCTTCTTCCCCTGCAGCGTCTCCCGTTTCAGGTCTCCCGGCCCCAGCAACGGCCCGTGGAGTTCCGGACGTTGAACGTGTGCCGCTGGGACCGGATCGTCGCCGCGTGGGCCGCCGACGATGACGACGCTCTCGACAACGCCTGGGTGGACGACGCGGTGGTCGACCTCGGCTCACAATGGGGCCAATACGAGTACGTTTCGAGTATCGGATTTGCGGCTTAACGTGTCGCTCTGACCGCAGGGGAGGAATAAACAATCTCTACCCCTAAGTGCACTCTTCCTCTCCCGTTTGGGCCACAGCTCTAGACATTCGCCACCAGTACTGCTGATAGTTCAATCACACCAATCCCGACTATAGACATGGAGAGATGTGATGGTTATCCACTGGCCCGACTGATGAACAACGTGGCGCGAGCCGCTTAATCACGTTGAAGTCCCGTTGGCCCCAGCGCCATGGAACGGGGCTTCGAATCTGCGATATACCGGAACCGGTGCCGAGCCTTCCCGTGGCCTATACCGAAGTCTGACCCGCAGGCCAAAATCAAATCGCCTGTTCGAGTGCTCCGCCGGCCACCACCTCGCCCCGCAGGACGTCGACCCGGACGGCCCCCACGTCTGGGCCGTCGACACCTCCGGCGCCCACTACTGGTATTTGACTACGGGCTTGACGCTGGTGGGGTGAGTTCGAGGCCGGTTCCGGCCAGGAATGCGAGAGGAGTTCGGGGCGGCGCTGGATGTACCGGAGGGCGCTGCGGGTGGCCCGGTGCAGCTCGTCAATCGAATGAAACGCCCGGTTCGCGATCTTCTCCTTGGCGTGGGCCCATAGCAGCTCCACGGGGTTCAACTCCGGTGCGTAGGAGGGCATCTGGATGATCGTGAGCCAGTCCTGCCGCTGCGCGTACTGCTTCTCGTGTTTGCTGATGTGGCTGGAGTAGTTGTCCCAGACGACGGTGACCGGCCCGTCCAGGCGGCGGTGGAGCAGGGCCAGGAAGCATGGGACGTCTTTCTTCGTATAGCCGCCGGATGGCTTGACCGCGTAGATCAGCCGGGTTCGACACCGTCCTTGAAACACACCCAGTCGACCATGCTGATCTTGTCGTTGTACTTACCGGATATGCGCAGCACCGGGGTGTGACCGGCCTTGCCCCAGGTGCGGCGGACCGGGCCGTTCAGCCATGCCCCGGCCTCGTCCTCGAAGCACATCCACCCTCCGGACGCGGTGACCTGCGCGGATGGGAGGCCGCCGGCCACGTTTCCGTGCGCCATGCGGCGATCGCCTCCTCGTGGCGCTCGACGGCCCGCACCTTGGGAACCTGTCACGACCAGCCCAGACAGTCCAGCAGACGCCAGACTCCCGAGAACTCGTACGTGACGTGGAACCGCTCCTCGGCCAACCGGCCGATCTGCGCCAGCGTCCACCGCTGGTCGTCCCAGCCGTGCTCCATCGGACCGGCCCGCAGCAAAACTTCCAGCTCCGCTTCCTGCTCGGCACTCAAGTACGAGCTGCCGCCAGGCCCCTTGGACAACAACGCATCGCTGCCGCCCTCCCGCTATGCCCGGTGCCACAGACTCACCGCCTGCCGACTCACCCCGAGCACCTCCGCGACCTTGCTCTGCCGCATCCCTTGTTCGAATAAATCGGCCGCCTGCAAACGCCGCCGCTCGGCCTCAACCAGGCTCAACTGCCTGCGAGCTCGACTCCCCATACATCTGGTATGCCGCACATGGCCGATACGTCAACCGCAGCCTTAAAGATCAGTAAATTAGAAGACCCACTATCCACAGGCATCAGGCCGGTGGATCCGGGATCAGACAGCCTGCGCGGCAGGGGTCTTGATTGGAATCGCGGATGTGACATCCTGGCAATGAAGGCTTATTAGCGTGCCCTTCACCGCAGTTGACTCACGGCTTCCGCGGGCTCCTATCGGCAAATTGCAGCGCTTTTCCATGATGCCCTAAAGGTGATTCAGATTCAGAAGACCCTCGGCTCCCGAGATAATGTGCGGAATTCCTATTCGCGAAGATCGGCCGTGGCATCGGCCGCTGTCGCGGCCGCCGTCGTTGCCACCCTGGTGGCCGCCTCGGTAACTCAGGACGTCCACCCCTTCCAACTGGCCGCTACCGCACCGGCCTTGGCCGACGCGAAGCATCGTGCACCGACGACCGTGACGCTGATCACCGGCGACAAGGTGACGGTCACTCCAGGGCCTGCCGGAGGGGCGCCATCGGTGAACGTGGAACGCGCGCCGGGCGCCTCGGGCTCGGTACGCGTCACAACCGAGGGCCGGGACACCTACGTGTACCCCGACGAGGCCATGCCGTACATCGCGGACGGTCGGCTCGACAAGGAACTCTTCGACGTCACCGAGCTGATATCCCAGGGCTATGACGACGCGCATGCGAGTTCGCTGCCCCTGATCGTCACCCACAAGAAGAGTGCGGCCACGCTCAAGCCCGCCGTCGTGAACGGCTCGTCCACCCCGCATCCCAACGCCGCACTGCCCGGCTCCGAGACCACACTCAGCCTTCCCGTGCTCCACGGTGAGGCGGTCCGTACCCGGCGGTCGAAGTCCGCCACCTTCTGGTCGGCCCTCACCGGTGACCGGCCAGCGGCCCGGAACGACGACACGTCGCGGGCCGCGCCGACGCTCCCTTTCACCGCCGGGGTGGACAAGGTGTGGCTCGATGGCAAGTCGAAGGGCGCCCTTGCCGACAGCACGGCCCAGATCGGCGCTCCCGCTGCCTGGGCAAGTGGGGGAACGGGCGCCGGAGTCCAGGTCGCCATCCTTGACACCGGAGTGGACACCACCCATCCGGATCTCAAGGACCGCATCGTGGAGTCCAAGAGCTTCGTCCCCGGCGAGGACATCCTCGACCGGTTCGGGCACGGGACGCACACCGCCTCCACCATCGCCGGTACGGGCGCCGCCTCCGGTGGAAAGGAGAAGGGAGTCGCTCCCGAGGCCGATCTGCTGGTGGGGAAGGTGCTCAGCAACCAGAACATCGGTCAGGACTCCTGGATCATCAACGGCATGGAATGGGCGGCGCAGACCCAGCACGCCAAGGTGATCAGCATGAGCCTCGGCAGTTCGGTCCGGAACGGCCAGGACAATCCGGTGAGCCAGGCCGTGAACCAGCTGAGCGCCGAGACGGGCGCACTCTTCGTCATCGCCGCGGGCAACGGTGGGGAACAGGGTCCCTACACCCTCGGCGCGCCGGGAACCGCGGAAGCCGCGCTCACCGTCGGCGCGGTGGACGGCTCCGACCACCTAGCCCCGTTCTCCAGTCTCGGTCCGCGGGCGGGCGACGACGGCCTCAAGCCGGACATCACCGCTCCCGGCGTGGACGTGCTGGCGGCGCGCTCGCAGTACATGAACGACGGCGGCGAGGGCTACTACCGCGTGGACAGCGGCACCTCCATGGCGACGCCCCACGTCGCCGGTGCGGCCGTCCTGCTGGCCCAGAAACATCCGGACTGGACCGCTCAGCAGCTGAAGGACGCTCTGATGAGCACCAGTAGTCCGACCCCCGATTACACCCCCTACCAGGCGGGCGCCGGCCGGGTGAACGTGGCCGGCGCGTACTACGCCAAGGTGTTCGCCACCGGATCGGTTGACGCGGGGCTCGTCACGTGGTCGCCCCAGACGCAACGGCAGCCGATGCGGCGGCAGATCACGTACACCAACACCACGGACACCCCGGTCACCCTGGATCTGTCCGTCGACCCGGGCGTCTCGCCCGCGCAGGCATTCACCCTCGCCAGCGACCACGTCACCGTGCCCGCGAACGGGACCGCGCAGGCCGACCTGGTGACGGACCCGAGGGGGCTCGCTGCGGGCCTGTACTCCGCCCAGGTCACGGCGCGTTTCGACGGCGGCCGGATGCACACGGCCGCGGGGTTCTCCGTCGAGTCGGAGAAATACGCCCTCACGGTCCACCTCAAGGACCGCGCCGGCCGGCCCATGGCGGGGTCCGTCGACATCAGGAGCTCTGACGGGAGCGACGTGTTCGTGGACGTCCCCTCAGACGGAACGGCCACCCGGCGGCTGGCCCCCGGCTCCTACATGCTCTACTCCTTCGCCGACGTGGAAGGCCTGCACGGCCCCCACTCCCTCGGATACGCGGTGCTGACAGCGCCCGAAGTCGACCTGGTGGCCGACCGGACCGTGGAGCTCGATGCCTCGCAGGCACGCCAGGTGAAGGTCGCGACACCCAAGCCGACCAACGTCGTCAGCAGCCGGGTCGACCTCTACCGCAACTGGACGTCGACCGAGCCCACACCCGACTGGGGGGCGCTGTTCGACGTGGAGTTCCCCTCCGCCGAGTACGACAGCCTGTGGGCCATGCCGACCAAGGACAAGGTGAAGAAGGGCAGTTTCGTCTTCAGTACCAGGATCCGTGCCGAGCAGACGCCGCTGGCGATCACCTACGGCGGCCACCGCCTTGACGACGCGCTCGCGCAGCCCGGTTCCAAGGCGCTGCCGGACGGCACCTCACACCTGGGCACCGTGTTCGCCGGTACCGGCTCACCCGCCGAGTACGCCCGCGTCTCCGCCCGCGGCAAGGCCGTGGTGGTGCGCAGCAGCGATACCGTGGCTCCCACGGATCAGGCGGCGGCAGCGAAGACAGCCGGCGCGGCGATGCTCCTGGTGGTCAACGAGGGTCTCGGCCGGAAGAACGACTGGTACGGCGACCCCGACACGGTGACCACCGGACCGCTTCCGGTCGCCTCGGTGACCCTGGACGAGGGAGAGGCACTGATCAAGAAGCTCGCCGCAGCGGGCCACGACGGGGTACGGTTGGCAGTCGAGGCCCACCCCACGGCCAAGTACCTGTACGACCTGGCCGATTACCACGTCGGCGGAGTCCCCGAGGACCCCTCGGCGAACACGGATCCCCGCAAGCTCGCCCGGATCGACCTCGACTTCGCCCCGCCCGCCGGCATGCAGGCCATTGAGAGGCGGTCGGACTTCCCTCCGTACGAGTGGCCGGGAACCGCGGCGCCCGCGCTGTCCGCCGAGCCGGTCGCCCCCGGCCCCCGCACCGACTGGGTCTCCGCCGGAGGCGGCCTCAAGTGGCGGCAGTACGGCGCTGTCGTGGGGGTCAGCAACTCGTCCACCGACCAGGTGGCCTACCAGCCGGGTAGCGTCCAGAAGGACCGCTGGTTCGGGCCCATCACGCGGCCACGCCTGCTCAACAGCAATATTCTCTACCGCGGTTCGGAGTGGTTCAGCGGCTATGTCGAGGCGTTCGGCGATGCCGGAGCCGCGCACAGCGGCGGTATGGTCGGCGCGCCCCAGACGGTCTCGCTCTATCAGGGAGACAAGTTGCTGTCCCAGTTCGAAGGCTGGCCCCAGATCAGCGCCAGTGAGCTGGAACCGCAGCAACTGCCATACCGGATGGTCGTCGAGACGAAGGGCGACACCAGCGTCAGCCCGTACTCCGAGACCACCCGCACGGAGTGGAGCTTCACCTCCGGGGCCGCCACCGACGCACAGGCCGTTCCGCTGGTCCAGCTGGACTACGGCACGGACCTGGACGCCGCCGGCCGGACCGGACGCAAGACGGACCTGTCCATCACACCCGACGTACTCGGCAGCTCCTCCGTCAAGGACGCGGTCTCCTCACTGGGACTCGAGGTCTCCTACGACGACGGGAGGACCTGGACGCGTCAGGGCCTGAAGGAGAGCAGGGGCTCCTGGCTGGCGAAGCTGAGCGCGCCGCCCCGGTCCAGGTACGTGTCCATTCGCGTCACCGCCAAGCAGCGCAACGGCGGCGGCGTCACCCAGACGGTCATACGGGCCTTCGGCCTCAAGTGACCCTCGTGCGGGGCTGGTGTCACGCTCACGAGCGCGACACCGGCCCCCTGACAGGGTGACGGAAACCTGTCAGTCCCCTCGCGCCGTGGAGATCTTTCAAGCGGCCGACTCCACGGTGGGGTCGGCCTGGTGGTCTTGTTCGTAGTCTATTGGGCTCCGGTATCCGCACACGCTGTGTAGTCGACGGGTGTTGTAGAAGCCGGTGATCCAGGTGGCGATCTCTAGCCGTGCCTCGGTGCGGGTGGTGAAGGTGTGCCGGTGGACGTATTCGACCTTGAGTACGCTGTTGAACGCCTTGCTGACGGCGTTGTCGAAACACGAGCCGGGCCGACGGCCGGCACTGTGGAGCTGCCCCTGCACGTGGTCTGGTCGGGTCGGCGGTCCTGCGGGCTCGATCAGCCCCGTTCGCGGATGAGTCTGTACCGCACGGTTCTGGCCGAGGGGCAGCGCGAGAACGTGGTCTCCTTCCTCAGCCGTGAGCTGCTCGTCGCGCAGTGGCCGGTTCTGCGCACGCTGATCAGCCGTCCTCTGCGCGACGCGTGGGAGGACCGCTTCCCCGAGCTGCCGACGGACGAGACCACCGCCGCCGCGTGAACCTTTGAGACCACGGGTGCTCATTACGGCGTGTTACCGAGCGGGGCACCGGGTTTGACGCCGGCCGTGGCGGTGGCGCCGGTCTCTGCCTGAGTCTCTGGTACGACAGGACCGCCGGCGGCGTCGAAGGCATGGGTCACCTCCGGGACCGTGCCCGCCATGAGCAGGCTGCGGGCCCGTTCTTCGTGACGGCGGTCGGTGGCCGTGGTCCGGCTGTGGTGCTGGGCGAGGTGCTCCGCCCAGGAGGCGACCAGGTAGTTCTCGATGAACCGGTCCGGATCGTTGCCGTCCTGGTAGAGGCCCCAGGTGAGGGCTCCCGTGCGGCGCCGCGAGCGGGCCACATTTTCCATGCAGTCGGTGAAGGCGGCTCTGTTCCCGGGTCCGACCCGGTAGGAGACGGAGACCAGTACGGGGCCGTCGGCCGGTCCGGGCTCGAACAGCAGGGGCGGAACCGGCCAGTGGTCGGACGGAGTCGGATCGATGGTGTCCGTGCCGTGCAGAGGCCAGTGGCGCACGCTCACCGCGCCGACCACGAGCAGTGCGCTGCCGGCCAGGAGCGAGACGGTCAGGCCCGCCGTATCGGCCAGCGCGCCCCACAGGGGTGCTGCCAGCGCCTGCCCGCCCTGGAAGACCAGGAGGTAGACGGCGAATCCCCGGGCCCTGACCCAGCCGGGCAGCCGCGTCTGGAGGGCGGCGTTCAGGGTGGACAGCACGCCGATCCAGGCCAGTCCGGCGGGCAGCAGCGCGCCCGCCGCGAGCCAGGGGAGCCGGGTGACGGCCATCACCGCGAGCGAGAGGGCGAAGACAAGGGCGCCGGCGGCCAAAGTGCCGTTGGTGCCGAGAGCACGCCGGACGGGCGGCAGTACGAAGGCCCCGCCGACGGCTCCGGCACCGACCGCGCCGAGCAGCAGCCCGTACCCTCCCGAGCCCAGCCCCAGAGAACGGCTCGCGACCAGGGGAAGCAGTGACCACAGCGCGGCACCGCCGGGTATGAACAGCAGCGTGCGCAGCAGGACTCGGCGGACTCCGGGCGCGTACCACACGTAGCGGCGGCCCGCCTGCAGTGCCGTCAGGAGCTTCTCGCTCTGACCCGGGGGCGTTTGGGTCCGGGGGCGCCGCCAGAGTGTGAGAACGGCCGCGATGCCGAGGTAGGACGCGGTGTTGAAGGCGAACACCCAGCCTGTGCCCGCTGCCGCGACCACCGCGCCGCCGACCGCCGGGCCCAGGGCGCGGGCGAGGTTCATGTTCACGGCGCCGAGCGCGGCCGCCTGTCCCAATTGGCGGCGTTCCACGAGCTCCGGCTGGATCGCCTGCCATGCCGGGCCCATCAGCGCGGTGCCGCATCCCAGCAGGAAGGTGAGGCCGAGCAACAGCTCCGGGGTGAGCGTGCCTGCGACCGCCAGGACGGTCAGCGCGGTGGAGACCGCGAGCATGGCGAACTGGGCGACCAGCAGCACCGTACGACGGTCGTAGCGGTCGGCCAGCACGCCCGAGGGCAGGGCCAGCAGTACGACGGGGAGACTGGAGGCGGTCTGGACGAGCGTCAGCAACGCGGCGCCGTGCCCGATCAGCAGCCACTGGGCGCCCACCGTCTGCATCCAGGCGCCGATGTTGGAAACCAGCTGCGCGATCCACAGCGCGCGGAAGACGCGCGCCGCGAGCGGGGCCCAGGGCGAATCTCGCTGGGCTATCGGTGACGATGCAGTGCTCATGCTGGTCCATACCGGATCGAGGACGGGGGCGCCGCGCATCCGGCGATGCGTCAGGCGCCGTGTACACACGGCAGGTGATCATGCTAGGGGGCTGCGGTGTACCCCTGTTGCCCGGCGGTGCACGGTTCTTGGTCCGGTAGCGAAGAGCTGCGGGGACACGAGCGATGTGCACAGGAGCAGCGGACGCCCACCGGCCGGCCCTGCGGTGGCCTTGGAAGCCTGGCGGACGCAGGGACGGGATGCCGGCCCCTGCAAGTGGCCACCGGTGGAAGAGCACGGTCACGGTCATCGTTCACGCCCAGCATCTACGCCTGGTTGGTCCACCGCGTGAATTCCGCCCGGCAGCTTGTACTTACGGAATCCCCCTGCCGGGATCGGCGGGCGGCGCAGGAACAGCCGGGTGAGGAGTCCGCCGGCCGGGCCGATCGCGATGGCCGCGACGGAGACCCACAGGGGCCAGGGGGACAGCCCGAGGACGTGGTCGGCCGACCAGCGCCCGGGACCGGTGAGCGCCAGCTCCGCGGAGACGGCGACGAGGAACAGCGGGTACTCGTAGCCGTCGTTCTGCACCCAGAGCCCGTTGTGCCACTTGACGGTGGACGCGACCGTCATCACCCCCATGGCGGCCATCGCCGCCGCGGGAGTGAGCAGACCGGCCGCCAGGAACAGGCCGGCGCCCACTTGGCTGCCGCCCGCGGCGAGCGCGGTGAGCTGGCCGCCGCGGAAGCCGTCGTGCCTGAACTCCTCGGTTCCGCCTGCCAGGCCGTTGCCCCCCAGCCGGAAACTGACCTTCTGCACTCCATGCCCGGCGATGAGCAGACCCGCCACCAGCCGGAGCACCAACAGCCCGGTATCCACTACGTTCCTGCCTTCTCCTGACGTGCCGTCAATGGCCTGAGTGAAGAGGGTGAAGAGGTCAGCCGGCCGCGTGAGCGCCGATGATCGCCTGGGCGTAGACGAGCCCGAGGCCGTAGGCGCCGCCGTGCTCCTTGACCACGTCGCCCACCGCGGCGTACGTCTCGGTGCGAGCCCAGTCGCGCTGCAGCTCCAGCAGCACCTGCACCCAGGTCACCGGAACCGCGCCGCTGTGCGCCATGCGCTGGACGGCATGCTCGTGGGCCTGCGGGCTGACCCCGCCGGATGCGTCGGTGACCACGTAGACCTCGTAGCCCTGGGCCATGGCGGAGAGCACCGGCAGGACGACGCACACCTCGGTCCACAGGCCGGCGATGACGAGCTTCTCGCGGCCGGTCGCCTTGACCGCCTCGACGAAGGCGATGTCCTCCCAGGCGTTCATCGTGCTGCGGTCGATGATCTTGTTCTCCGGGAAGATGGCCGCCAGCTGCGGCATGATCGGGCCAGAGAAGGACTCGGCGGCCACGGTGCTCAGCACGACCGGCACGTCGAACACCTTCGCGGACTTCGCCAGCCCCACGGTGGAGTTGATGATGGCGGTGCGGTCGCCGCTGCCCGCGGCGAAGAACATCTGCGGCTGGTGGTCCACGAAGAGCACCGCGCAGTTGTCCGGGGTGAGCAGGTCCGGGCTGGGGGCGGCGGTGACCTCGGCGATGTTGACCATGAGAGTGAGCCTTTCCATGTGGGACGCGATCGCGGACGGCGTCCGCCGGTGAGAGCAACCGTCCGGTGGACGGCGCGAGTCGGGGTGGTGTCCCGTGGAGGGGCGGCTCGTGATCGGGCCCCTCCTCGTCTAGGCCCTCGTGCTCGGCAGTGGCACGGACGACCCGGCCGCCGACCACCGTCGGCAGGGACTCGATGTGCGCAATGTCCGGCTCGGGCAGGGTGAAGCAGTCGCGTGACAGCGCTGCCAGGTCTCCGGAGCACCTGCAGGCTATTTGGATCCGAAGTATCCGGGTGTTCCAGCAGGGCACTGGCTGTGTTCCGCCAGTGCACTGCTGCTCTCCGTGCGCCGCGGTCGGCGGGGAGCCGGTCAGGGCGGACGCCGAAGGCAGGCCCGGCCCCTCCTCCCGGAGGTGGGGGTCAGCCTCGACGCCGGTGCAGAATTGCACGGTGTGGCCGGCGTCGTGCCATCGAACCGTCCGAGAGGCGATACTGGGGTCATGTCCGATCTCTCCACGCCGAGCGCCTTCGAGATGCTGCGCGAGCAGTACGCGCGCAGGCTCCCCGTCTCTTTGGGTGAGCTCGGCGGGCCGACGGCCGGCACTGTGGAGCTGCCCCTGCACGTGGTCTGGTCGGGTCGGCGGTCCTACGGGCTCGATCAGCCCCGTTCGCGGATGAGTCTGTACCGCACGGTTCTGGCCGAGGGGCAGCGCGAGGACCTGGTCTCCTTCCTCAGCCGTGAGCTGCTCGTCGCGCAGTGGCCGGTTCTGCGCACGCTGATCAGCCGTCCTCTGCGCGACGCGTGGGAGGACCGCTTCCCCGAGCTGCCGACGGACGAGACCACCGCCGCCGCGTGAACCTTTCCGATCTGCATCGTCGCCTGCTGACCGACGTCCTCGACCTCGGCACGCCCTACCCCTTGGTGATCACCGGCGGCTACGCGGTCCAGGCGCACGGCCTGGTCGACCGGCTCTCCCAGGACCTCGACGTCGCCACCGAGAACCCGGCACCGATCAGCGAGATCTTCCAGGTCGTGAGCGAGGGCCTCACCGAGCGGGGCTGGCAGGTCGCACAGATCGAGATCGGCGCACTGTCCGGCAGGCTCATCGCCACCGATCCCGCGACCGGCGAGCAGTGCGAGGTCGACGTCCTGAAGGAAGTCCTCTGGCAGCCGCCGACAGCCAGCCAATACGGCCCGGTGCTGGCGCTGGACGACGTGATCGGGACGAAGGTACGCGCCCTCGCCGACCGGGGCGCCGTCCGCGACCTCATCGACGTCCACGCCGCCTCCCGGCACCGGTCCACAGCCGAGCTAGAGAACCTCGGCCGGCGACACGCGCGCTACGCCTTCAGCCTGGAGGACCTGCACGACCGCCTCGCCGGAGCGGAATGGTGGGACGACCAGGACTACGCCGACTACGGCCTTGAGCCCGATCAGATCGACGCTCTCAGGACGTGGGCGCTGGGGTGGGCCGCCGACATCGGTACGCGTCTGCACGTGGAGGCAGATCCCGACGATCTTTGAGGGAGGGGTGTCGGCGGCGTGCCGGACTGTCGTGCGAGGTTCGGCGCCAAAGGGTGGCCGGGGCAAGGACCAGTGATCGAGCGACCGAGCCACGGGTGGGGTAGAACAGACGCCGTGCGTCTTCCCGCCGAGGCGAGACGCCGCTATTCACTCCGGCCAGCACCCCGGCAAGATCGAAGGACGAGCAGTATGGCCAGGGGCCTTCCCCCGTGAAGGTGGGCACGCGGTTATTGATCACGCGGCGAGCGTGAGTTTAGCGGTGTGGTGTCGGTGTTGGTATTCGTTGGGGCTGAGGTGACCGTTGGCGGAGTGCCGGCGGCGGGTGTTGTAGCGGGTCAGCCAGGCGAAGACGGTCCTGCGGCAGGTATCGGAGTCGCCGTAGTCGTGGGCGTCCTGGAGGGTCTCGCGTTTCAGGGAGGCGTGGAAGCTTTCGCAGGCCGCGTTGTCGGCGCTGGTGCCGACCGCGCCCATCGACCGTGCGACCCCGAGTTGGTCGCAGAGGCCGGCGAAGGTCCGGGATCCGTATTGCGCTCCGTGGTCGGAGTGGAACACGGAGCCGTCCAGGCGGCCACGGGTCGAGGCTGCCATCCGCAGTGGGTCGGCGACCAGGCCGGTGCGCATGTGGTCGGCGATGGACCAGCCGACGACCTTGCGACTGAGGCAGTCCAGCACGGTCGCGAGATACACGAACTCCCGGTCCGCGAGCGGGAGATACGTGATGTCGCCTATGTATGTGTGCCCCGGCTCGGTAGCGGTGAAGTCCCGCTGGAACAGGTCCGGGACTGGTGAGGCTGCCGGGTCCGGAACGGTGGTGCGCACGCGTCCGCAGGCGGATGCCGGTGATGGAAAACGTCCGCATGATCCGGGCGATCCGCTTCTCGTTGACCCGCCGCACTTTCTCGCGGAACTCGGCCGTCACTCGCGGGGAGCGGTAAGCGCCACCGGACTCGCCGTGGACCTCGCGGATCTCCTCGGCCAGGATCCGGTCCTGGCGCTGCCGGGTGGCCCGGGCCTCGGCGCCGGCGAGCCACCTGTAGTAGCTGGACCGGTTCACGTTCAGGACGTGGCAGAGCCGCTTCACCTCGTAGGTGTTCCGATGGTCGTCAACGAACTGGAAGCGGCTCCTCACCAGTTCGTTGAGTCCGCACGGGGCGCGGTTCCGGTGTTGCCACCGGCCCGTTTCCCCGTGCCGCTCGCCGAACCCGGCGTACCCGTCTCCGAGTACCGGGCTCTCCACGGATGCTGTCGTCAGCAGGCTTCCGGGACCCAGGGGTTGGGAATCTTGTCGCCGCGGTAGCGATACCGGGTGACCGGGATCGTCTGGATGTTCCGCAGCTCGACACCGTTTGCCGAGAACGGCAGCCACCGTCCGGTGGGGGTGGTGTGCCGTCGGCGGAGTTCCTTCCAGCTCCAGCGGTGCCATTCACGCAGCAGTCTGGCCACTCTCCACCAGGTGAAGGAGTCCAGCTTGCTGAACACGCGTTTCGCGATGGCGTGCTGGAAGTAGAAGGCCCATCCGCCCCTGGCCATGTTCAGCTGGGCCAGTGTGGCGTCCAGGTCCAGACGCGGCGTCTTGCGGGTCAGGGCACGGATCTTCGTCTTCACCTGCCGGATGGCCCGGTCGGAGATGAAGGTGTAGACGTGCCATGTGCTCGTACCTCGCTTGCGGCGCCACTGGATGTGGAACCCCAGGAAGTCGAATCCCTCGCTCATGTGGACGACCCGGGTCTTGGCTTCGGAATCCTGGCTGGTCGAGGCCAAGAAGGCCAACTACATCGCCGTGATCAAGACCAACCAGCCCACCGCCCACGCCCAGCTCGCGACCCTGCCCTGGCAGTCCATCGCAGTCCAGCACACCGCCTCCGGGACCGGACACGGACGCCACGAGTCCCGCTCGATCAAAACCTGCGCCATCGCCGACCAACTCGGCGGAATCGCCTTTCCCCACGCCCGCCTCGCCATCCGCGGGTCCACCGCCGCCGCAAGCAGACCGGCCGGCGCGAGACCCGTGAGAGTGTCTACGCCGGCACCAGCTTCGACGCCCGCCAGGCCGGCCCGGCCGACCTGGCCGCCGCGATCCGCTGACACAGGGGAGCGGAGAACTCCTCGCACCACATCAGGAACGTCACCTTCGCCGAGGACGCCTGCACCGTCCACGCCGCGACCGCACCATGGGCCATGGCGACCCTCCGCAACCTCGCCATCGGCGTGCTGAAGACCCTCGGAGCCGACAACATCGCCAAGACCACCCGGGCGATCCGCGATGAACCCCAACGAGCACTCCCGATCCTGGGCATCACCAACGATCGAGACACCTACGGAACTTGATCAAGCCCTGCCCTGCATCGGGATGGCCGCCAGTGCGGCCTGTCGTTGCCTGAGCAGCGACTTGAGGCGTTCGGCGATATATGGCGGGAACCCCACGGCATCTACTTCGGCGTCGATGTCCTCCGGGCGAATAGCTAGCACCAGCGATATCGACTCTGCGATCTGAGCCGGTGTCATTCCGGAGAAGATGGCAGACGAGCTGGCGTTGAGCACCCCGTCTCTCAGAGTCTGGAACTCTGAGACCTTGGTATCGAATGCATTTCCTTTTCCTTGTCCCCGGGCGCGGAAGAGCAGGGCTCCGCCGGTGTCCACGCGCACGGGCTGGTCTCCGACGCTCAGGATGTTGTCGTACCCCGTGCCCGCGACGTCCCAGTTGGCCAGCCATACGTCAACGGCGAACCCCCGCTGGATCTGCTGCAAGTACTGCGAGTCTCCCTGTCTAATACGCTGGCGAAGGTCTTGTTTCGCGTTTTCGAGATACATCGACGCCGTGCCGGGGCCATTCTCCACCCATGCCAAGTCGATATCGACCACATCAATTCCGGCTTGTTTGTACAGTCGCGCCGCCAATACCTCATTGCGTGCATGCTCCGCTGTTTTCGCCTGCTTGACATAGAAAGCACGTCCGTGTTGATCGGTGTAGGTACCGCCCTGGTTCGACCCCAGCCGTTCCCCGATCCTCTTCCAGTTTCTGGTGTCGATCCATCTGGTCTGGATATGTGCGGAACCGGCACCGGGGAGCGTTGATGCATGGGAAGTGTGCTGTGCCGACCCAGTGGCGTGAGTCGCTGTCCCGGCAGTCCGTCCCGAGGCAATGCTGCCTTCGGGCGGGGCGGACAGGGCCTCCCTGATGTGGTGGTGGTCTTGGGCGGGCAAGCGGCCTGCGTGGAGCGCTTTCTGAAGATGGTGGGACAGGCTGCCTGCTTGCAGTTCCGTGTGGAAGATTGCGTCCAGGTCGGCGAAGGAGCTTGTGCTGCGCAGATATCTCAGTTGCTTGATGCGCCGGAGAACATTATTCGTTGGCACCGGATCGGTTGCCAGCAGCACGGTGAGTTGGTCTACGACCGCGCGCAGCGCCTGATTTGAGCTAATTGCTTCACCGGGATGCCTGCTCTCACGTACGACGTCGTCGGGAGTGAGTAGCTCGACGCGGAATGAAAAACCGTACTGACGGGCAAAATCCTTCAGCCTGACCGCGATCCCATGGAACTCGGGAACATTCTCATTTCGCGGCGGGAGCAGTCTGATGAGATCTACATCTACCCAATTAAGGGTCCCATGATATTGGGATTCAAGGTATTCTACATGGTTACGTGGGGGATTTTTCAGGCCCGAGTCGTATTGATATGAAGTGACCTCCGCAAAAATTCTTCGGACCGTATTCGAGTGTCCGTGAGCGAGGAGCGGGAAAAGGTGGTAGGAACCAGTGATACCTTTTACACCGTAAACTTCCGGATAAAAGCTGTCCTGAGGGGTATGGCTGAGTCTTTCGCGGACGTGCGGTTTCATTCTAAACATCGTTTCACCGAACCCGGGTGCGCCACCCTCCAACTGATCGAAGAAAGTGAGGGCCGCATACTTCGGCATGAGCTTCCTGTCCGCATCGCCGGGCGTGAAACCCGGGGTGGTATCACGGGTCAGGGTAGATTCATCGGCGCCCCGACCTGTTGTTCGTTTGAGGTTCGCGGTATAACCCAAGCCTTCATCGACGGTGCCACGTTTTGCAATGTTAGTGCCCGCAAATATTCCTGTTTCCCAGGTGCTGCGGAATAGGGTGCGAGGGTCTGATAGCAGGTGATCGATTACCCTTTTCCCTTCCTTCACGCGAGTTGCCGAGACATTTACCGTGACGACCATTTCATTGCGCATGTAATCGTGCGCAATGTCAACAATTCTTTCCATCGCTTGTCTGTCGTGCAGTGGATATTTTTGGGCCCATTGGTGCCCCCTGCTCATCAGCTGAGACAAGACGCGGTCACGTTCGGCAGAATGTACAAGGCGCGCACGACGCTCAATCATCACCAAGGCGGCAATTTGCGAGGGTGCAAGGTCCTTCCAAGCCCAGAGCGGTGCATCGCTCCCTGCTGGCGGGTCGATTCGTTTACGCGCACGGCGCTGGAGATCTGTGAAAATTTCCAGGTCTTCCTTGGCATTCGCGAGCCGCGCGCGAAGCGCCGTACGTTTCGCGGAGTAGATGAGATCGACCGCTGCCCGTCCTGCGGTCGCCTCCCGCCGCAGTGCATGATCTTCCCTCCTGGCGAGCTCGGTGAGCGCGGCCTCAATATTTGCCGGTTCTCTCCGAAACTTGTCTTCATCAGCTGCTGCACTGCTTGTGGACCGGATTTCATCGGGCGGGTTCTCTGCTGACGGCAGGAGCATCCTGGCTATGACCAGATCACGACCGCTGGGCACCATCCTCTGTGAAGGATGTATGAGGGCATAAGCTTTATCGAAGAGACCGGCCAGTTCTGCCCGGGTTCCGTGGTCCAGCGAGATGCCGTCGGTGTGGAACCACGTCCCTCCTCGTACCTGCTCGAGGATGTCGGAGGCGCTAATGCCTGTGGCGCGCCGCGACCGCCGCAACAGCGCGACGACGCCGGCTGTCCATGAAGACCCCTGTTCTTTCCAGATGTCTGGACGCATTCGTGACAGTGCCAAAAACAGTTCCTTGTTCTCTGTGGGGTCCGACTGACCGTATGAAATCTTTTTCAGGCCCGCTATGGGGTCAGATTCCTTTAGCGCGTCTGCAACTGCTTTATCGTGCGGTCCAGGAACGATCGGATCTGCATGGTTCGCCGTATTCTGACGGATCCACCCCATCAACGGCATCGGTTCCACACGGTACGGAGCCGATATTTCCCTGACCGGATTCGGATGCAGTAGAGTTGGGTCGTCAAAACGTGAGCTAGAGGTGAAATCTCGGTCCAGGGGGGTCTCGACTGCGGCGGGAAGGAATCGCCCGGTTATGGTGGCAAGGTGGTCAGGGATTCTGGAGGCCAAAGCGCTGAGAAGTTCGGGATTGTATTCCCAGAATCCTTGCAGTGTTTCTGGGCGTGGATGTTCCGGGATCAGTCCTTCCAGGCGTTTGAGCAGGTCGCCGGGTGAGTCTGTTTCCTTGGAGTTTTCGAGCACGTCCCACATATCGCGGGCCAGACCTCGCCGCTCGGAATCAGGGAATCGCCGGGTGATGGCGGCGAGGTGGTCAGGGATTCTGGAGGCCAAAGCGCTGAGGATTCCAGGATAGTCTTCCCAGAATCCTTGCAGTGTTTCTGGGCGTGGATGTTCCGGGATCAGTCCTTCCAGGCGTTTGACCAGGTCGCCGGGTGAGTCTGTTTCCTTGGAGTTTTCGAGCACGTCCCACATATCGCGGGCCAGACCTCGCCGCTGGGCGTAGATAGAAATCGAGTAG
>NZ_JBVKCG010000046.1:0-9867 GCF_055634995.1 Streptomyces sp. NPDC111744 | reverse complement strand
CAGGTCGCCGGGTGAGTCTGTTTCCTTGGAGTTTTCGAGCACGTCCCACATATCGCGGGCCAGACCTCGCCGCTGGGCGTAGATAGAAATCGAGTAGAGAAGATCCACATTTTTTCGCACCAGGAATTCTGTCTGGGCCCGCGACGGGAGAGGTGACCGTTCGGGGAGCGGGAATTCATAGACGCGGTCCTCGGTCAGGACGACAGTGGCTTCCGCTGGCCAGTCTCGGTTGTATCGGGCGTACCAGGATCCCGGATTATTCCTGCGGTCCTTGGCGAAATCAGTCTGAATTTCCTCCGGTGAGCCGATCTTCAATCGGTATGGGCCTTTCACGCCTGAGGCGATAGCCCACCGCTCTATGGTCATCGGGTTACTGAATTCGGGATCGAGGACCCTGACCTCGGTCCTGCCATTTACTGTGACGTCGACGGCGATTGCAGCGCTGGATTCACGCAGCAGCTCACGATCTTGCGTGATGCTTGCCCCGAACGCACTGTTGTGCTTTGTTCTCAGTCCTGAGACACCCCCGGAAACCAATATCTTCCGAGGTTGGACACCCCACCGTCGGGCTTCATTCGCCCAAAGGTGGGCGCGCAGGTCGTTGCCCTCCTCCGGATAGAACGGATGCACCCTGATGTGGCCCTGGCTGGGATGGTCGACAGTGAGCCGTTCCAGCCGGTCGAGCAAGGCTTGGGATTGTTCCGGCGTTATCGTCTCTTGGAAGGTGCGCCCCAGCAGGTAGTCCATGTGAGCGGCATTCTTCCCGAATTTGTCATGCAGGAACTTCTGCAGGACAGTTCCGAATTGATGCCTAAAGGCTGTTTCTACTGCCCACAGCGGGTGCTGCTCAAGGTTGAGCCGCCGCAACATGTCAGCAGCTTCATCTGCTGTGGATGTGCGATGTAGATCATTGGCGAACTGTATGACCTCTGCAGATTCCCATACGTTGCGGCCCACGGGAGGCGCGATGTGCTGCAGTCGCAGGTCCTCAGATGCCAGAGCAGGAATCAGACCCACGGTGCGGAGGATGTCCTCTGAAGCCGACCGGGATATGCGGTTCTTTTGCACGGCGTTGGTGAGAACTACGGCCAATGAGTCTGACCCCTCACTTACGCGTCGCCATGCGTGCTTCAAGGTTTCTGGCGTGTTGATGTGTTGAGTCAAGTTGCGAGTCCTCAATACAAGCAACAGCCTTCCCACATCTACCTGACGGGACCCGAGTAGCGATGATATTTCTCTCGCACTGGCCAGCTCAGAATGAGAAATCACGGACGACGTGGAAGTGTGGGAGCCGATTCGGGATTCATTTACCGTGGGCGGGGCTCCGCCGAGCATGTGCTCGAAAGTGCCAGTGACAAGGTAGTCGGCGATTAGGGATGCCTGGCGGCTGAGCGGCTGCCTCTTGTGCGCTTCGTGCAAGCTGTTGTAGGCATCGGTGAACCCGTCGATCCGTTCGGGTCTGAGCCGCTCGGCGAGTTTCTTGATGACGAGGTCGTGTACTTCGTTCGCGCCCTTGGGGTCATGTGTGGTGAACTCGTCCCAGGTCGTGCCGACGGGGCGTGGGCGGACCTGCCCGGCCTCGCCTGTGCCGTCATGTGTGGATTCTTCCCCCGGTTCGGACGAGAGAAGGGCTTGGGATGCCAGGGCGCGTGTTTCCGCCTTCGCGGCTGTGGACGAGGTACTGGGGATAGCGGCGTCTTTGCCGGGCATGACGGTGGGCAGGCTTTCCAGGCTTTCGTCGGAAGCGATGCGGGCGAGGTGGACGGCGAGCTGATCGGCCTGTGCTTTGAGGCCGGCCTGGGTGAAGGCGGCTCCGCGCCCGGTCTCAAGCACCGCGCGGGCGGCGGTCATCTTCGCCGTCGGTACCGCGTCGCGCCCCATCCGCCGCAGCGTCAGGTTGACCTCATGGAGCAGGTTCGCGTCCCGCGACAGCACGTGCCCGCCGTTCGACACCGCAGACGGCAGAGGCGCCAGTTGCGGATGTGACGGCGCCGCGACGCCCTCGCCCGCCGGGATGTGCGCCTCGTCGTGTGCGTCTGGCGCGACTACCATCCGGTCGCCGTTCACCGCTGAGGCGTCGACGAACGCGTTGTCCACGGCCTCGTCCGCTCCGGGTGCGGTTGCGGAGGCAGGTCCTTCCCCGGACCGGACGCCCTGGCCGTCCGCGAAGAGGTCCAACTCGGAGCGAGTGGCATTCACAGCCGATGCACGATGCGTGCCCCTCTTCCTGGGGCCGGTGTCGGTGGTGGCGGGCTGGGCGTGATGGGGGTCCGGGGTGGGATTGGGGTGGGGCTTGGCGGGCTGCTTGTTGTAGGTGTTGAGGACGGTCTGGAGGCGGTCGCGCACGTCGCTGGCACCGGAGGGGATTCGGTCGAGTTTGTCCCGCAGGAATTTCTGGTTGAGTTCGTCGGTGTGGCGGGTCTGGGTGCGGGTTTTGTAGACGGTTGTGGTGGTGATATCGGAGTGTGTGCCGGCGTGGGGCGGGATGGGTGTGAGCAGGCTGCGCGCGAGAAGGACGGGGTCGGGGTGCGGGGCTTGGCCCGCGGCGGCGATGATCTCGGCGTCGGTGGTGGCGGAAAGGCCAGAGGCACCCAGCGCGTAGCGGGTGAGTATGAGGGTGCGTGGGGGATTGGCCAGTGATGAGGCCGGGAGTTGGCTGGTGCCCGGGGCGAGGCGGAGGATCTCGCGGAGGCTGTTGTAGAACTGCGGCTGGGTGAGGTCGGTGATAACGAGAGTGGCGGAATGGAACACTCTGTGGCTGTCGAGCTGGCTGTCCCCCCGGGCCGCACGTTGGTGCCACTCCTCCTCGAACATTCCGGCCAGCAGGTCACGCTGCTGTTGGATGTCCTGGGCGGCGAACAGGGGCGCAGGGATTTCCCCAGGACGGCTACGCCGGGCCAGTACAGCGCTTATCTCACGGTCGGAGACGGACGGGCTGATGCGGCCGGGCAGTGCCTGACGGGTCTCGAGGATATTGCGGGGCAGATCCCCCACATGTGCGGCGGAAGCACGATCGACTTCAACGGTGTGACGGTTTTCGCTCGCCCGGGAGAGGTCGAAGCGGGCACCTTCGTACACGTCGGGATCGGTCAGGTCCGTGAATCCGTCAAGGACCATCCGCAGGAAAACGGCACTGTCAGGCAGTGGGAATCCCCGAGTCAGCCGATCATTCCATATCTCCCCGAACATCCGCGCCGCGAGTGCGTGCTGATGGGCGATGTCCTGGGCGACCGCCCGCGGGTCCGGTTCGGCGTACCCGGCCATGGCCTGCCGTTCCAGAGCGGCATGTATCTCGGGATCGGAAACAAAACCGCCAATGCCGCGGGCCAGCCGAACCCGCACCCCCAAGGTCACCACTGCCCGGTCCAGCCCGTCCGCAACCTGATAACCGGACCAGTCCTGCCCTGCCAGACGAGCGATGACCTCCTCTTCCGGCCGCCCCGACAACTGCGCGAACCGGTCCATGAAGGCCTGTGTGTCGGGAACGAACTCGCCGTTTCTCGCCGTAACAGCAGCTCCTACGCGCGCGTACATCCTCGCCGCCGATCCCGGAAAACCCTCCATCTCCATAACGGTGGTAGCGAGTCTGTCGAATCTTCCGGTGGTGGTCCAGTCTTTCTTCATCCAGGCGATGAAATCGGCCCGGAGGGGCGCTTTGGCCTGCAAGAATTGCGGTGCGTAGCGGCCGAATTTATTCGTGTCGGCGAGATCCTCGCCCTTGTTCGTCTTCGCGTAGTCGGTGATCGGCGGTTCTCCCGGCCAATTCCGCTTGCCGTCCGGCGCCCAGGCGCCTACTCGCGTGCCGAACCATTGCAGCCTGTGGCTCAATGCTGCCGCGATGCGTTTGCCTGCGCCTGACGGTGTTTCGTTTCCTATTCGACGAAATACGTTAGGGTAACTCCTGCTCAGCTCCAGGGCCGCCGCCGCGTGCCTGGGTTTGGCCTTCCAGAGATCCGGATAAGCCAGGAAATTCGTGATCGTCAGTTCGAAGTCCATCTCGACGGTGTCTGCAACTTCGAGCCCGCCGTCCAGGGGGTCCTCTACGCCACTCCGGAATTTCGCGGCGAATAGCGACAGATATTCCCTTTCAGCCAGGGCGTGACTCAGTTCATGAACGGCAATCCCGGCAAGTCCACCGGGCGCGTTTGTTGAGTTGCTCTGGCTGTAAAGATTGATCAACTTGTGTTTCCGGAAGAACTGGCCCAGGAGACGGGGCTCTGCGGCCTTCTGGTTCATTCCACTGGTCACCAGCCCAATGGTGCGAATCTCCTGGGGGGTCTTTCTATTGCGCCACCTGCCGAGGAGCGGTTTGTAGTCTGTCAAAGCATCGACCAGTTGTTGCAGCTGCTGCAGGTCCCATGGCAGTGCCTGAATCTTGGCCGCCTCGTTGACCGGCGCGCCCGGATTGCTCTGCAGCACAGCCCAGACTCCGGCTCCGGAGTCCAGACGGATGTGAAACTCGTGGTTCAGCATTCGCTCGAGCCGTTGCGCCTCTGCGAGTTCTGCCGGACTGAGGCCGGACGCGAAGTGGCCCACCCCTGGCCGTGTGGCGTGCGTACCGGGCGAGCCGGCCCCTGCTCTGGTCGTGGCGCCTGTGATCGCCCAGGCCGGCCGTTCGGGAGGCGCCTGCGCGGGTTCGGAAGCGGTGGGACGGGTCACCCGTGACCCGTCCGGAAACTCGTGCGCAGTGTCGGGTGTGGGGAGGTGGGTGTCGAAGCCGGGCAGGCCACCGTCGCCGGCGAGATGGCTGTTGCTGTTGTGGTGGGCGACTGCTGTGGGGCCTGTGCCGTCGGCGGTTGTGGTGGTAGTGCGGGTGGGTTGTGGTCCGCTGGCGGTGCGGATGTCGGGGCGTGCTGCGGCTCCGGTGGTGCGGCCCGGGGCGGGATTGGCGAAGGCATCGGCGCCGGCCCGCTCCGCACGCGTGGCCATGGTCCTGAAGAGCTCCTCGCGGGGCACGCCGCCACCGTCAAGGAGCGAGGCAGTGACGTGGAGGTCTTCGTAGCTCTCGTGGGGGCCGTCGAACGTGGTGCCGTCCGGGTCCCGCCGTCTCTCGGGGGAGACCGGGACCGTCTCCACGGTGAAGGAGAGGCCGTTGTCGCGAGCGAAGGTCTCCAGGACGGACTTGTGGGCGAGTGCCTGGGACGGTGTCTTCTTGGTGAGGCCCTTTGCCTCGTCGGCGCCGAGGTGGAAGATCACGATCCGGTCCAGGTCCTGCCAGATGATCCGGCCGTGGACCTGCACCTCGATGTAACGCTCCAGCACTGGGGAGAGGGCTCTGGAATCGCGCAGGATCCGGTAGGGGGCGTCGAAGGCGAAGTCGGTGGCCTCGGCGAAGGCGAGCCGGACCAGGGATTCGGGGCCGTGGAGGAGCAGCGGCACCATGTTGCCCAGTCCTGTCACACCCTCCGCGCCGCGCGGACCGGGGCCGAAACTGTCGGTCGGCGTGAAGGTGGCCCGTTCCATCACATGGGGCTTGAGGTGGAAGACGGCCCAGCCATACCGCCGGAGCCCCCGCGGCCGGTGGGATGAGGTCAGAGCCGCGTAGCTGGGCAGGAGCGGGCGATCTGAGTCGGTCGGCGCGAAGAGCTCTTTGGGGTCGCCTGTGCGGCCGGGGTAGATACCGGCTTTGCTGGGGCCTGCGGTGCGCTTGACGGTGGCGCCGTACCCCAGGGATTCTTCTGCCGGGCCGCGGCCCGTGTTGAGGTAGCGGAGGTCGTCGGGGATCTCCCAGCGGTTGCGCAGCAGGACGGGATTGTCCCGCACCATCGCGTCCAGCACCGAGCCGCCGCTCTCGACAGCCTTCTCCAGGTCGATGTTGACCGTCAGGGTCATGCCGTTCCGCAGGTGGTGGAGAACCTTGGTTACCAGGGATTCCATCACCCCGTCGATGCCGCCGCCGACCAGGTACGGTTTGGCCCACGCCCATTCACCGCCGCGCAACTTGGAGATCAGCGCGGCACGGTCCGCGGCCAGGGTCCGCAGCGCACGCCGTTCCACCATGACGAGCACGGCCGCCTGCGGGGCCCGCAGGTCATCCCAGACCGGGCGGCTCCGCAGGGCGTGAAAGAGTTCCAGATCGTCGGAGAGCGACGCGATGCGCGTGTCCACAGCCGTGATCAGTTCGTCGTGGGTCGCCGCGGCACGCGCCTTGGTCAGCGCATCCATGTCGTCCTGGAACGCGCGCTCGGCGTCGGCGGGATGCTGCAGCCAGTGGGCGACTGTCAGGTCGCGGCTGGTGGGGATCAGCACGTGGACATCACGGCCGACGGCCTGGCCGGCTTTCGCTTTGTCGATGACGACGTGGCTGGCCGGGGGGACGAGTGTCACCGATTGGATGACACCCGGGGGGCCGGTGTGCGTTTCGTGACGGCCGCGCAGCCGGTGGAAGGTCGGTGCGCCGCCCGGCAGCATGCCGTGGCGTGCTTCCACCTCTCGTACCTCGGGTAGCGGGGAACCGTCGGTCATCTCGAACCATCGCCGCTCGGCGAGGGCTTGGTCCATGTCGGCCCGGACAAACCGGTTCCAGGCGTGCGCGAGAGCGGAGCCGTCCCGGTGGGCGGAGCCGCCTACGCCCTGCAGGTGGCGCTGCTCGGCGTCGGTGAAGCCGTCCAGCGCGTCGCCCCGGGCACGTCGGGCGGCGGTGAGCACCGTGCTCGCGTCGGTCGAGGCGCGCCAGTCGCTGCCCGCGGGGGTGGGGTCAAGGTCGTGACCGGTGGTGGCGCGTCCCTTGCCCTTCGGTGACACGGTCGGCGTGTCCGGCCCGTGGGGCGCTGCGGCCGTCGTACGGCCGGTTCCTGCCGGAGCCGCCGCGTCACCCCCGGTACCGGCGTGTGCTCCTGCTCCGGCGTGTGCTGTGGCTTCGGAGCCCGTCGTGGTGCTGGGGTCGGTGGTGGTGCGGGTGGCCGGCGCGCTGGTCGTGGTGGTGGTCGTTGGGCCGGTGCCGGTGGTGGTGGCTGTTGTTGGGGTGGTGTCCGCTGTGCGGGAGGTGGTTTCGAGTTCGTGCGGGCCGCCGTCGGTGGGGGTGGGGCGTGCTCGTTTGAGGGCTGCTTCGAGAAGGGCGATCTCTTTCGGGTTCGGGAGGGTTGCTGCGCGGGCGTGGGCGAGGGCACTTGCGAGTTGGTCGCCGAGGTCGGGTGTGTGTACCTGGTAGACGTCCGGGTTGAAGTCGAACAGATTCCAGTCGAGCGGTGGGCCGGGGTGGGCTTCCTCGCCGGGGGTGTGGATGGCGGCTGCGGGTGCGGTGTGCGTGGTGACGGTCGTTGTGTGCGGGTTCGCTGCGAGGTGTTCTCTGACGCGTTGGAGTATTTGGGGGCGTGGATCAGCCGGAGATGTTTCCTGCCAGTGCAGCTCCATCGTGTAGGTGTGCGCGATCGAGGCCATGTCTGTCAGACGCGTGTGATGGGTCCGCACCTCGTCGGACCGGACGAGACGTTGTCCGTATGAGCGGACTTCTATGACTGCTCGTGCAATATCCGCGTGCCGGTTTGTTCCGGGGTTCGTTACACTGATGCGATCAAGGTCATCAAGTGTGAATGTCTTCATGAAATCTTGCATGCGGACCTTGGGTGATTGGGTTTCCGTCAGGCCGCTCAGGAAGTAATCGCTCAGCTTAAACGGTTCAGGGCCGGGGAGCGGGATGTCCAGTGCCGATTCAGATCTTTTCGTTACTTTCGGGATTCGATCGTCAATAATCCTCTCGAACTCGCGCATAATGGATTCATGATGGAATGAGAGAAAGAATTTGGCGTTCGTGCTGAGGCTTCTGTGCAAGTCTTCAGGGTCGTGCCGCGGCAAGACTGCGGCATACGCTTTCATAAGCGCCGGGTCGGCTACTCTGTCCGCGTTTACGATTGCGGCTCCTACGATGTAGTGGAGCGCGACTACGCCCCGGAGTTCCTGCACGTCGCGCAATCGCGCATTGACGAGGTCACCCATGTCGGGGATGTGGTCCGGGGCGGAGCCGGTTGCCAGGAACACCATGTAGCGCCCGGCGACCCCTGCCGCAAAGGTCAGGGCATCACGCAGATGGGAGCGCGTGAGGTAGTTGTATGATTCGTCGCGCCAGGTTCCGTGATGGACTTCCGACAAAAAACTTGGAAGTCCGGCAAGGGGGACGCCGATGTTGTGGTGGACGTGTGCACCTCCTGGGTCCCCTACAGGTCGTGAAGTCACGGAGATCTGCCTGCCGATGTCCGTTAGAGTCCAGCCCAACTCGCTCGGAAATAGTTCACTCAAGGGGATGCCTGGAGTAGTCGCGCCGGGGGGGATTCTTCTGTCGACCAGTTGCTCAAGTCGTTGTTCCGTAGAAGCATAGAGATTCATCCCTCCGTCGAGATCGCTGTACATCTCGCCCGGAACATTGTTCATCACGCCGGGGATTACTTCGAGGATGAGGAAGTCTTCTCCTGCTCCCGTTCCCCCCGAGGCAACGGCAGCCTCTGAGGTTCGATACAGTTCATCTGCTCCCGCGGGTCCGAAATATAGTTCCTTGTTTTCCGTGACAATTCGCGCTCCGCCGGGTCCGCTGGCCAGGAGATCTGCGAAGTCGAGCTCCAGATCCGCACCTGGATGCGTGATAAGGACGTTGTTGATTTCGGCTTCGATCGATGAGCCCCCACCGCCCAGTCCCCCGCGTAGATCTGATGCTTCCGGGAAAGCCTGGCGGAATTGGTCGATGGCGGCTTCGGCGGTGGTGTGGTCGGGAGTGCTGTGGCGGTGCAGGGCGTGGTCCACGTCGGCGACGAGTTGTTCGAAGTGTTCGCGGAGGCGGCGGTGGGCGTGGTCTGCGGCCCTGCTGTCGTTGATGCGGACGGGCGGGCGTATTCCCTGGCGCTGAATGTAGGCGAGGGTGATGGGCTGGTAGTGGTCGTGGGCCGGGCGCGGTTCGGTGGTGCGGCCGGCGCGAGTGGTGGAGTTGCTGGTCCCTTCTTGGCGGTCCCAAGCGGGTGATTGGGGGCGGGTGTGTGTGGTGGCGGTGTCGAGGGTGTGGTGTGGTCGGGTTCCGCCGCGCATGCGGGTGGGGTGGCCGGTGAGGAGGAGTTCGGCGGTTCTGCGGGTGATGGTGCTGGTGTTGCGTTGGTTGTCGAGGGTTTGTTCGGCAAGGCGGGCTAGTCGGGTGAAGGCTTTGTCGAGGTCGCGGCTGTGGGTGAGTCCGTGTTCGCGGATGTGCTCGGCGACCTTTTTGACGGCGTGGGAGATCGCGTCGCCGTATCGGGGTTCTGCGGTGTCGGCCGCCCTGGCCATGGTGTCGGCGAGGGCGGTCTTGCCCGGCAGGGGTGAGGTGCCGTGCAGGGCGATCAGCTGGCTGTAGACGTTCACGGCGAGGACCGGATCCACCTCGTCCGCCCCGTCCGGCGCCTCTTGGCCGGCCGTTTCGGCTGTTTCGGCCGGGTGGGTGGGGATGGGTGCGGTGGTCGGGGTCTGCGGGTCCGTTGCGGGGGCGCGGGTGGTGGCGGGAGTCGTGTCCGTCTCGGGCAGGTGTGTCTCGAAGCCGGGCAGACCGCCGCCGTCGAAGGGGTGGTGGTCGCTGGTGAGGTGGCCGGTTGCGGTGGGGTGTTCGCCGTCGCCGGTGCGGCCGCGGTCGGTTGTGGTTCCGGTGCCGTCGGCCGTGATGGCCGCCGTTTCGGTGGCCGGGGCGGCTCGGGGTGTGCTGGTGGTGCGGATGTCGGGGCGGCCGGTGGTGCGGTCGGGTCCCGTCGGGGCTGCGGTGTCACTGCCTGCCCCGGCCATGGCGCCCGCTCGTCCTCCGGTCCCGGTGCTGGCTGCGGCGTGTGCTCCCGCTCCCGGGGTGAGGCCGGGGCCGAGGGTGGTACGGGCGGCCGAGGCGCCTGTCGCGCCCGTGGCGGAGGTGGTGGTGTGGTGCAGGAC
>NZ_JBVKCG010000045.1:0-28828 GCF_055634995.1 Streptomyces sp. NPDC111744 | reverse complement strand
TCTGGCGGCGCGCGCATCAGGCGGAGGCACGACGCCACCATTTCCGAAGGCGGCTAAGGCTCCAGATGATCCAGATCTAGCCCTGTAGTACTAGTAGCGACGGAAGACGTAAGGGTAGGAGCTGTCGCTGGTCGGAGAGACGTAGAAGTAGTCAGTGGCCTTGTAGTTGCCCGCATCGTCGTACCAGTTGACTTGCATGTCGCCCTTCCACCACCACGACTCGACGTCGTAGGCGTTCATGCACCACTGGGTCCAGTCATCATTGGCCTGGTAGAGCTTGAAAGGCTGGACGAGGAATTCATCGTTCTGATTGTGGCCGATGAGTGCCACGGACCTGTAGTCGTAGGTGTATGTCGCGCAGACGCTGACCTGCTGGCCGTTGGTCGGGGTTGCCGAGGCGTTACCAGCTCCAGCCAGCGTGCCCGCAGCCGCGAACCAAAAGGCGGCCACGGACATGAAAATCTTTCGACGTAACATCACAGATCCTTTTCGCCGGAAGCACCCGTAATTCAATCCTCGCCGATGGCTGTGGGACCAGTGAAGAGTGAACAGCTGACGTAGCGTCATTCATGCAGCGACGTTGCCCGGAAGTGCAAAACTGTTCTAACTCTCTTGCATTCGAGTGATTCGGAGGCCGCCTGGACGTACTGCCCGGCGCGTTCGACGGGTTCGTACTCGACTCCCGGCTCGCACTCACCGCCGCCCAGTCCCGCGGCTTCCAGAAAGAAGTAGCCCTGGAACGGGCACTACGGCCGATCGAGGACGACTACGACGTCATCATCATCATCGACTGCCCTCCCAGCCTCGGGCTCGCCATGGACGCAGCCCTGTACTACGCACGCCGACGCCGCAACGAACGGCCAGCCCGCTCCGGCGTCCTGATCCCCGTCCAGGCCGAAGACAGCTCAGCGACTGCCTACCGTATGCTCGTCGACCAGATCGAGGACCTGCGCAAGGACCTCGGCCTCGACATCGACTACCTCGGCCTGGTGGTCAACCAGTACGACGCACGACGCGGCTTCGTCGCCTGAACCGCCCCGGGTTCGGTAGAGATCTCAGTTGATGGTTGTGACCTGGGGTTTCGTGGTTGTCACGTAGTAGTTGGTCTCGTACTCGAAGGGTGGGACGTGGCCTATCTCACCGTGCAGGCGTCGGTGGCAGTACCAGTCGACCCACTCTGCGGTGGCCAGCTCGACCTGGGAGAGGGTCTTCCAGGGCCGCTGTGGCTTGATCAACTCGGTTTCGAACAGGCCGATCGTGCTCTCCATCAGGGCGTTGTCGTACGCGTCGCCGACGGAGCCGATCGAGGCCGCGATGCCGGCCGCGTCCAGGTGTTCGGCCAGCTTGAAACTGGTGTATTGGCTGCCCGCATCGCTGTGGTGTATCAACTCGCCCCGAACGTGGGGGCGTTCACCGCGGTCGCGCGCCCACAGCGCCATCTCCAGAGCGTCCAGGACGAGCTGGGTCTCCTTCGACGTCGCGGCGGACCAGCCGACGATGCGGCGGGAGAAGGTGTCCACGACGAAGGCGACGTAGACCACCCCGGCCCAGGTCGCCACGTGCGTGAAATCCGCGACCCAGCAGCGGTTCGGTGCCGTGGCGACGAAATCGCGGTCCACCCGGTCCGGTGCCCGCTTGGCTTGCTGGTCCGGGACCGTAGTGATGATCTTCTTGCCGCGGACGGCGCCGGCGATGCCCAGCTCGCGCATCAGCCGCTCCACGGTGCAGCGGGCCACCGCGTGGCCCTGCCGGTTCAGCTCCCGCCAGATCTTCCGTGCCCCGTAGACACGGTAGTTGTCGGTGTAGACCTGCCGGATGGCCGGTCGAGCTCGGCCGCGAAGAAACTCGCCGCGGCTTTCAGGATCTCGTTCGCCCGCTTCAGCTCGGCGATCTCCTTCTTCAGCGCCTTGAGCTGGGCCGATTCCTCCGTCGTCGTCCCCGGCCGCGTCCCCGCGTCGATCTCCTGCTGCTTCAGCCAGTTCCGCAGTGTCTCGCGGGAGCCGATGCCGAGCTTGTCGGTGACCGCCTGCAGGGCGGCCGTCTCGTTCGGGTAGTCGTCGCGCACCTCGGCGACCATGCGCACCGCGCGTCGGCGGAGCTCAAGCGGGTAACGGGAGGGTCGTGCCATGACTCAATCCTTTCACGGAATCGAGTCTCCATTGGACACGGGGCGGTTCAGTGTTCGCTGCCCCTGTCGGTGTGCATGATCACGCCGCGGACGTCGCCGCCCCGGGTGGCCGCGGCCATGTTCAGTGAGGCCACCACCAGCTCGGTGTCGTGCCGGGCGCCCATCGCGTAGCCGAGCAGCCGACGGGAGAACAGATCGATCACCGTTGCCAGGCAGAGCTTGCCCTCGCCGGTTCGATCTCGGTCATATCTGGCGGTAGTGATCACGCGGCGGAGCTTGGCTGCCATGTCGGTCGGGGGCTGTTCTCGCCAACTGCCACATATCTAGGATGTATTGTCTGTCGAGTCAGCCTTGGTGCGGCTTGAAGCTGGGGGAATGATGCAGCCTGGCAAGCAGGTGTCCACGAAGATCGATGCCGAGGTTCCGACGGCCGCGCGCATGTACGACTATTACCTGGGCGGCAAGGACAACTACGCGTCCGACCGGGCGGCCTGCGAGGAACTGGACAAGGTCGTACCCAGCACGCGTGCCCTGGCGGTGAACAACCGGCGCTTCCTGCAGCGGGTGGTTGCGACGCTGGCTACCGACTACGGCATCAGGCAGTTCCTGGACCACGGCTCAGGTCTGCCCACCCAGGACAACGTGCACCAGGTCGCGCAGCGGATCGACCCGGCCAGCCACGTCGTGTACGTCGACAGCGACCCTATGGTCCTGGTCCACGGACGGGCGCTGCTGGACCAGAACGACCGCACGGCCGTCATCCAGGCCGATCTGCGCGATACTGACGGAATCTTCTCCCACCCCGACACCGAGCGCCTGATCGACTTCTCGCAGCCGGTGGCTCTGCTGTTCAACTCGGTCTTCCACTGCATCCCGGACAGTGACAGCGACGGCCCGCCGGCGGTGGTCCGCCGTGTCGCTGAACAACTGGTTCCCGGCAGCTGCATGGTGATGTGTCAGCTGGTCAGCGAGGATCCCGGGGTCCGGGACTTCGTGACCGACTTTATGAATCAGGCGACGCAGGGGCACTGGGGCCGCGTACGACAGGAGAAGGACGTCGCGCAGTGGTTCGAGGGCCTGGACATCCTGGATCCGGGGCTGGTGGAGGTGTCCACATGGCGGCCGGACAGTGAGGTGGCTCCCCGTCAGGCCACCCAGGAGTGGATCGAGTTCGGCGGCGTGGGCCGCATCCGCTAGAGCGTACGGCCGCACCCGGGGCTCATGCGCTTGCAGGGCGAGGGGTTACGGAGCGGGGTAACGCTGTTCCACGGTGTCGCGCAGCCGCTCCAGGGACTCGCGTGGGTTGAGTGCCTCGTCGCCCAGCCGGTCCAGGGCCAGCCGGTACTCCTCGGTCTCGTCGCGGTCTTCCAGGAACGCGGCGCTCTTGAGGTGCTCCAGGTACACGATGTCGGGCAGATCGAGGCCGCCGAAGCGCAGGTAGGTGACGGGGATGGCGGGCGAGGAGGCGTTCGTCACGTCCAGGGGCACGATCTGCACGGTTACCTGGGCGCGCTGCGCCATGTCGACGAGGTGCTGGAGCTGCTCGCGCATCACCTCGCGACCGCCCAGGACGCGCAGCAGGACGGACTCGTCGATAATCGCCCACAGTTGCGGGGCATCCGCGCGTTCCAGCAGTTCCCGGCGGCGCATGCGCAGCTCGATGCGGCGCTGCACCTCGCGGGCCGGCGCTGTCGGCAGACCGCGTTCCACGACCGCCCGGGTGTAGGCCGCAGTCTGCAACAGGCCTGGAACGTACTGGATTTCGAAGGTACGGATGGTGGTGGCCGCCTCCTGCAGGCCGACCAGCCGGTCGAACCACTCGGGCATCAGGCGCTTGTCGAAGCGCTGCCACCAGCCCGGCTCACCGGCGCGCCCGAGCAGTTGCAGCAGTACCTGCGCCTCGTGCTCGCCGGTCTTGTACAGCTCCAGCAGTGCGCGGACGTCGGCTTCCGCGGGCGGTCGCCGACCCTTGCCCGACTCGATACGCGACAGCTTCGGCGCACTGAATCCCACGGCACGCGCTGCCTGGTCCTGGGAGAGACCGAAGTCTTCGCGGATGCCCGCCAGCTGGACACCGACCAGCATCTTCAGCAAGGTCGGAGCGGGCTCGGTCCGGCTCAGATACGGTTCGAGGTGCGAGATACGAGGTGACTCGGCGGACATCCTGACCCCCCGTAGACCGGCAGACGACAACCCGCAGTATCGCACCCCAGCCCTCTCCCGCTGCAGGCGTCTACCGAAGTGGGGACGACCGGCTCCGCTTCACAGCAGGTGGTCGAACTCGCCGTCCTTCGCGCCGGCCACGAAGGCGGCAACCTCTTCCGGCGTGTAGACGAGCGCCGGGCCGTCGGGGTCGCGGGAGTTGCGCAGCGCAACACCCCCCTCGCCCAGGGCAGCCACCTCAACGCAGTTGCCTTCGGCATTACTGTGCCGGCTCTTGATCCAGCGGACGCCCAGTGAGCTCGCCCGCACTCCGTTCGGAACTGATGACACCGCGCTCTCCTTGTTCACGTTCCGCCACGCCCGCAACCTCGCCACCTACTGGATCGGATCGCACCGCGTGCCGCGCTTCCAGCATCGTGCGTGTAATTCCCCGTGAAATTGCACGGAAGCGCCTTCGGTTGTGGATAATAGCCCGTGGCGTCAACCGTCGTGTGGACGCCCACAAGCTGACGTCCCATCACGGAGGCGCTGTGTCGTTACCTGCGCACCAGGCGCCCGGCTGCCCGGCACGACTGCGCCATTGCCGGACGGGCCCGCGCCCGACGCCCTCGGGCGGCTGGCCCTCCCCGGCTCATCCAGCACCGCCGTACTGCGCCTCATCTGCACCACACAGGGATGCGCCCGGGCCCGCGACTTCACCCATCGCACGCTTGGCGACTGGGCGTTGGACCACTGCACCGCTGACGCCCTCACCGTCGTCGCCGAACTGACCGCCAACGCCGTGGTCCACGCAGTGCCGCACGCCCCGGACGGCGAGGCCGAGGTATGGCTGAAGCTCACCCAGCGACCGAACCACCTGGTGTGCGCCGTCATCGACTCGAGTGACATCCCGCCCGTGGTTCGGCGCACGAGCGACCCCCTGGACGAGCACGGCCGTGGCCTGCGCATCGTCGACGCCCTTTCCGAACACTGGGGCTGGACCTGGCGCTACCGAGCGGGCAGGACCGTTCCTATGGGCAAGACCGTCTGGGCCATGCTGCCGACCAGCCCTCGCACCTGACCCGACCGGTGTCGGGAAGGCGCCATTCTCGGTTGTGTCAGCTTCTACCGTCGTCGGGGTCGAACCCGCCGTCAGGGGCGGGTGCTGAGCGAGGGTGGGTATGCGGTGCGATCGTTGATTGCGGCGTTGGGGACCAGCCAGGCCGAAGTACTGGGCCAAGCCGAGCGGCTACGTGAACAGATCGCCGGTCTGTCCGAGGAGTTGTCGCAGAGCTCATCCCGGCGGGGATGGGGCTTCCACCTTGATCGTGGACACCGGTTGTCATGCAGCTATGGCCAGCGTAGTTGATCTCTGTTCGAAGGCGACCGGTGCGAGGTAGCCGATCGTGGAGTGCCTGCGTCGGTGGTTGTAGAAGCCGAGCCAGCGGAAGACCGCGAGCCGGGCGGCTCGTTCTGTCGGCCAGCCGCTCCGTCCGGGAAGGATCTCCCGCTTGAGCGAGGCGAAGAACGACTCCGCGGCGGCATTGTCCGCGGAGGTGCCGACCGCTCCCATGGATCGGAGGATCCCGGCCTGGTGGCAGGTGTCGGCGAACGCCTTCTACCCGTACTGAGCCCCGTGATCGCTGTGGAAAATGACGCCGCCCACCTGTCCGCCGCGGGTGCGGATGGCCGCGTGGAGCGCGTCGGTGACGAGCTCGGCCCGCATGTGGTCGGCCATCGACCAGCCCAGCAGGCGCCGGGAGAACACGTCGATGACGGTGGCCAGATACAGGAATTTCCCGCCGGCGACCGGCAGATAGGTGATGTCACCTACCCATGCTCGGTCGGCAGCGGAC
The DNA here is from genome assembly GCF_055634995.1 of Streptomyces sp. NPDC111744. Lineage (NCBI taxonomy): Bacteria > Bacillati > Actinomycetota > Actinomycetes > Kitasatosporales > Streptomycetaceae > Streptomyces > Streptomyces sp. NPDC111744. The sequence continues at coordinate 22,702 of NZ_JBVKCG010000045.1, read as the reverse complement.
ACGGTGAAGTTCCGCCGTAGCAGATCGGGCCCCGCCTGGGCGGCGGGGTCCGGGATCGTGGTGCGGTGTCGTCGCTTCAACCTCGCCCCTGGATGCCGTGTTCAAGCATAAGCCGCTCGATGCGCTTGCGGTTCACCGTAACACCGCCCTCGCGGAGCTCGGCGGTGATCCGCTTGGCCCCGTACGTCCTCCCGCAATCTGTGTCGACCTTGCGTATCCGACGGACGAGCGCTGCGCCGGCGGCCTTCTTCGCTGCCCGCGCCGGGGCGGTCTTCAGCCATCGGCAGAACCCGGACCGGGACAGGTTCAGCACGGTGCAAAGCCGCTTCACGCCGAAGGCGCCGCGATGGTCGGCAACGAACTCGAAGCGCCTCACCAGTTCATCTCGCCCGCAAAATACCTGGCCGCCCGGCGCAGGACGTCACGTTCCATCTCCAGCTCGCGGACCTGCCTGCGCAAGGCCGCGATCTCCGCGTCCTTTGTGGACTCCGCGAGTGCCTCAGGACGCTCAGCCTTCTCCACGGTCTTGATCCACTGCCGCAGCGTCTCGTGGTTCACCCCGAGCTCGGCCGCGACGCGTGATACGCGCCGGTCCGACGAACGGGCCAGCGCACCGCGTCGCCCGGAACTCCGACTACGGGTGCGTCAATTTAACGACACTCCCCCTGTCCCGGGGCGAGCTTCGTCAGTGGCGGGTGACAGGCTTGCGGGATGCTGATCGAGGGATACGACGACGGCCCGTTGGCTGCCGGGGAGCCTCTGCTGGCTCGCCCCGGGTTCTGGTCGAACTACCTGCTGGAGATATGTGCTGGTGGGACAGGTGGTGAGCGTCCCGTCCCGGAGTGGTTCGGCGATGACGGCGCTGATACAGAAGCCATGTCCGAGACCCTCATGGACCCCGAATGGTGGCCTGCGTTCCGGGTTCCTGCCTCGGGTGGCCCTGGAGTCGTGGTGGTCTACCGCAACTTGGTTGGCGACTACGGCATCGATTTCCTACTCGTCCCTGAAGGTCAGAGCGGCGTGCTGCGGACCGTCGGCTGGGAAGGGGAGCTGTCGGGAACTGGGCTGCCGTGGCAGGATCTGGTCGGGATCGCGGACAACCCAGCACCCACGGCCGACGCGGTCAACGACTCCGACGCCCGCCTCCTGCTGATCCTGCCCCTCCTCAGCGATCCAGACATTCCGGAGGGGGCCACTGCGAGGGTTAGCGCCGCCCTCACCGCGGTTGGTGCCCCGCAGGACACTGCCTGCAGCACGGCGGAGTATCTGCTCGGTCGCCTGACGAGCAGACCGTGGCACGACCCCACATGGGAGTCACCCCTGAGTGGCAGTTGAACCTGCTCCCGAATGGCTGGCCACGGCTGAGATGATCTTCGTGTGGCTAGTGTGATCACGGCGTCGGAGCCGTCCTGGATAGGTCCTTTCGCCGGGTTGAGCCCGCGCTGCTTCAGCAAGTTGGTGACCGCCGTGCGGCGTGAGACGGCTGCCAATCTCCAGCGCGGGCGGCCCTGGGGACTTCCGCTTGAGGACCGGATTCTGCTGGTCGCGGCATACTGGCGGACGAACTGGACGATGCGCCAGATCGCTCCGCTGTTCGGGATCTCGAAGTCGGCTGCGGACCGGATCATCGACCACCTCGGGCCGCTGCTGGCCCTGCAGCTCAGGAAGCGGTTCCGCAAGGACACCGTCCTGATCGTGGACGGCACACTGGTGCCCACCCGCGACCACACGGTGGCTGGGCAGGCGAAGAACTACCGCTATTCCACGGCCCATCAAGTGGTCATCGACGCCGACACTCGCCTGGTCGTCGTTGTCGGCCGGCCTCTGCCGGGCAACCGCCACGACTCCCGCGGTTGGGAGGAATCCGGCGCCAAGGCCGCCGTCGGCAACACCGTGACCATCGCCGACGGCGGCTACCAGGGCACCGGACTGGTCATCCCGCACCGCCGCAGCAAAGGCGAGGACCTTCCGGCCTGGAAGGAGGATCACAACCGCTCCCACAAGCAGGTTCGGGCCCGCGTCGAGCACACCTTCGCGCGTATGAAGGGCTGGAAGATCCTCCGCGACTGCCGCCTCAAAGGCGATGGTGTTCATCACGCCATGCTCGGCATCGCCCGCCTCCACAACCTCACACTCGCCGGATAGGCGAACAGGCAGTGCAGCAACCGACCTTGCCCCCGCCCCAAGATCGTTACGGGACAACCCTTAGTTGGGCTGGTCACGGAGGAGCGAGACACGTTATGGCCGGTGATCGGCCGTGTCTGTGGTTACCAGGTCTGGATCCACTGGCTGCCGCCTTCCGAGCCTTCTGCACCTATGCCCAGTCCGGAGACGTCGCCCTTGTACCACGTGGTACCGACAGTCTTGCCCGACCAGACGTCTACCACGTTGACGGGTTCCCAGGTGCCGATGGACGGCCAGTTCCACCACTGGCACTGCCCGGGAGAGACGACGAAGCTTGAGGCACCGCCGCGGTAGGGGAACTCGACCTGGGCCGGGTAGTTGCCCTGTGCGCAGAGCTGGACCCACTGGTTCTGGATCGTGGACGCGGATGCCGAGCCCGCTGTGCTGGCAAGCAGGCCCGTGGCCATGGCGCAGGTCACGACTGCGGTAATACCAGCCCGCTTGGCATTTCTGAGAAAGCGCACTTTCTTGCCTCCATGATGAGCGCCGGCGAAGAATTTCGTCCGGCCTGCTCTGAGCCGGGCCGTTCGATGGGCCCTCTTACTGCCGGAGCATAGAATCGCCCTGAAGGCTCGGGCACTCCAACTGCCCTTATGGGGAAGGAATTTGCCCTTTCGGAAACAGTTCCAGGTTGCAGGACTCGGTTCGGTTGTTCCCGCGCTTCCGTGACGACTACGGGAGGGCGTCGACGACTTCATCGTCGACACCAGTGCAGGCTTCATCACTGATGTCGCCGCATCCGTGATCAGGGCCCTGGCCAGCGCTGCCGACTGAGTGCACCAGCCAGGCTGGCCGATCGAGGGGCCGGTAAGAGGGCTTCTCAAAACCGAGTGTGGTGGGTGGGTTTGTGCTGGTCAGGCATGATGCCGGGGTGGGGGAGGTAGGTCCGGTGCGTCCGTGGAGGTGGCGTGCTGGAGGTGCGTGATGGCGTCGGTGCTGGGGCGGCTGGAGGAGCGGGAGCGTGCGGCCCGGAAGCGGGTGGAGGAGTTGCAGGCTGAGCTGGAGGCGGCGCAGTCGGAGTGGGACGAGTGGCTGATCGCCCGCAGGCGGGTCGGCGAGGTGTGGGACGCGGGTGAAGCCGCAGGCCAGGAGGCTGTGGCGGGGAAGACACCGGAGGGGAAAAAGACCAGGACGCCGCCGGCGGCGAAGCCCGGGTCGCTGGTTCCGGTCTGGCGGGAGGGGCTGTCGGCCGAGGTGCTGGCGCCGGAATACCAGCAGGTCATGGGCCTGCTGGCCGAACGCCGCGCCACCGGCGGTCAGCCACTGAACTGCCGTGAGCCCACTGCCTTGTTGGGACTGGAGGTGGTTCCTGCGAAGACCGAGGGCGTGCGGTGCAAGCTCAAGCGGCTCGTTGCGCGGGGATGGGCGCACGAGCCGGCACCGGGCCGGTTCGCCTGCGGTGACGGCCGAGACGGCGGGTCATGACCATGGTCATCGACCACAGGATCATCGCCTCCGACGACGCGGGCAGCCGCTCGTAGTCGCGGGCGAGGCGCCGGGAGCGGGTGAGCCAGGCGAAGGTCCGCTCGACGATCCACCGTTTGGGCAGCACCACGAAGCCCTTGTGGCTGTCGCTGCGGCGGATGATCGTCAGCATCAGGTTCAAAGCGGTCGCGCACCAGCCCACCAGCATGCCGGTGTATCCGCTGTCCGCCCACACGCGCCTGAGCCGGTGATGCCGCCCTGCGGCCTGAAGGAGGAGGTCCCGGGCAGGGTCCCGGTCCCCCGTCGAGGCGGGGGTGACCATGACCGCCAGGATCAGGCCGAGGGTGTCCACCACGATGTGCCGCTTGCGCCCTTTGCTTTTCTTCCCGCCGTCATAACCGCTGGTCGTGGCCGCGACCGTGGACGTGCCTTTCGCGGACTGCGAGTCGATCGCCCCCGCCATCGGCTCCGCATCCCGGCCCTGCGCTTCGCGGGTCGCGGCGCGGAGCCGGTCGTGGAACTCGCCAATCAGCCCCTGCTTCCGCCACCGGGTGAAGAACCGGTGCACCGCCTTCCACGGCCAGTAATCGGCAGGCAGCGCAGGCCACTTCACGCCGTTGTCCACCACGTATCTGATCGCGTCGAGTATGTCCCGGTGGCAGTACTCCTCCGGCCGGCCACCCCGGCCCTCGGCCCACGCGGGCTTCGGGATCATTTCGCGGACCGCGGCCCACTCCGCGTCCCTCATGTCGGTCGGATAGCAGTGCCCGCCGGACAGATTGTCCGCGGCGTTGCCGTACGTGTGGGCGAAGCAGTCGCACGTCCGTGTGTCCGGAATGGACTCTTTCACAGCAGACCGATACAACTGCGGCAACAGGGCCTCCCGATGAGCAGTGGCGTAGACACCCCCTGTGCTACCGAGAGGCCCTGTCTTCATGCCCCCGCGCGGCCACAATCACCTGAACAGCACACCCGTACGGAACCCCCAACCTCACACTCGGTTTCGAGAAGTCCTCTCAGCCCGACAGTCGCCGCTTGGTCCGCTGCAGGGTGCAGAGACGGGAGCGGCGGGACTTGGATGCCCAGGAACTCCGTGCGCCGTCCCTCCAGCAACTCCAGGGCCCAGTTGAGCCACTTGATGCCCTCGCAGTAGATAGCGATCGGACGGCGCTGCGTTTGGTAGGTGTCCGTCAGCGTACCGTCAAGCTCGGCCTGGAAGTGGAAGGGCGGCATGGCGGTGAAGTGGGTCCCCATCACGAAGACGAAGCGGATCAGCCAGTACGGGTCCTCGTTGAGGTAAGGGGAGGCCGGGTCGTCCAGGCCGTACACCGCCGTCATCACCGGGCCGAAGTAGTTCTCCATTCCCTGCGGGGCGGTGGCCCGGGCGACCTTTTCATTCCGTGCTTCGAAATCGCGCACCCGGTAGGCTCGCTGGTACGGGTTCCCCTGGGTGAACTCGATGTCGACGCTGGGGGTGCGCCCTTCTCCGGCCAGGACCCGGAGCTTGAACTGCTCGTAGTGGATCTCGTCGTAGTGGCCTAGAGAGTTGTGCCACGGCTTGTTGTCGTACATCGGGTCGTCGCGGGTGTCGCTGCCGTCTCCGTTGAAGCCGATGGCGCGCGGGTCCAGGAACTTGATCACCAAGGACTCCGGAGTGATGGCGGCCAGCGCCGTGTCGATCTCCTGCTGCGACGCGCCTGCCTCGATCAACCGGTGGGCCCGCAGCAGGGGTTCGGTGTCGCCTACCTTGATGTTTTCGGTGTTGGTGTCGCCCATCACCAGGCAGTGGAAGCGTGGTTCCAGGACTTTGAGGAGATCCGGATGCTCGCGGAACCGTCGTAGGAGAGCTGTCGAATTAAGGTACGGCACACCGTTGATGACGATCCGTTCGGTGTCGAGCAGCTCCGGGCCGAAGATGTGCGGCGCTGTCCGCCGGCATAGGGCCAAGCGGTCCTCGATCTTCCGGAAGTACGAGATGTCCAGCGTCCGGCCCGGGGCTGGGATTCGGTTGAGACTGTGCACGTCCTTCTTCAGTACCCGGAAGATCTGCTCGTAGAGGCGGGCAATCACGGCTGGCGAGGGAGAAGTCTTCTCGATGAACCGGCTGACTTCCTCCCCCGGCACGTAGCTCATATCGCAGATGACCTCCTTGTAGGTGGTCTTGCCGTCCTTCTGCAGGTGCGGCGGGATAGGGATGTCCCGCTCCACCACGTCGTAGACCTCGGGGAAGCTCCGGCGGATGGACTCCGGAAGGGCCTGAAGGTACTCCGCCTGCTTCTTGGCTTTGGCGAAGGGCGGCAGCATCACGCCCTGCCCCTCTGGGCTCCAGTCAGCCGTGGTCAGGGCTTCGCTCAGGATTTTACGGACGGTAGTCCTGTCCGTGCCGTCCTTCTTGAGGAAGATTGTCAGCGACTCGCTGCCACCCTTGCCAAAGCCCACGATTTGTTCGCCGATGTTGACGTAGGCGTAGAGCGTGCTGCTGAGCAGTCGGCGGCCCCGGGCCTGGCGTAGTACCCGCTCGTTCTCGTCGGTCAGGTGCAGGGTGGTGTGTTCCTCGAAGTCGTCCAGGGCCGGGTTGACCCGCTTCTTCCACAGTTCGGTCGGTGAGAGGACGGAGATGACGGACGTGCGGTAAGGCCCCGCGTCTATATGGGACGGTTCCAGGGGCGAGCCGAGTGAGAGAATCTGGCAGTTCCCGTTGAGGTTGATCTGGCGTTGAAGGCCGTCGAGGGCGCCGCCCCCGAACACGGCCCGGGTGGCGGCCTCCAGGTCACTCTTGGACTGGAGCGGGATGCCTTCGGGGGAAATGACCGGCACCTCGGATCGCTTGATCGACGGTACAATATGGCGCAGTGCCGCCTGCACGCCGTCGGAGCGTGAATAGGCGCTGTAAAGATCCACGATGTCCGATAGTGAAATGGCCCCCGCGGCCGCCAAGGCTACAAGCCAGCCTGCGGGATCGCTGCCTTCGAGGTAGTAGTCGCTCTGCGTGAATATCGCCGGGCGATAGAGACGTAGGAGCTGATACAGATGATACGGATAGACGAGGAAGTTCAGGGCCGGCTGATCAGCCAGGAATTCATCGCTTTCGGTCTTGAGGTTCTCCACCGTCTGGCCGTAGATCTGCTTCGTCAAAGGCCGCATCTCCAGTAGAAGTTGCATCTTGCCTGCCACGTCCGTGTAGCCCAACTCCGCCAATCGGCCGAAATGGAAGACCACCACTTCGGGGCGCCTGGTGCTGATCGAACTGCGGTCGACGACATCGCCTGTCGTGTCGATCACTTTGAGCTCGCTGTAGACCTGGCCCAGGGTCTCTTGGGGGCCAAGCACCCTCTTCTTCAGCCGCGCCCGGAGGGCAAGTTCTCCATTATCGATGTCGATAGCGCTGCGATGGTTTTGCGTGTGCTGGAAGATCTCCAGTAGCTGATAGAAAGCCGGGGTGCCGTCCCTTTCACGGTGAAGCATCTCGTTGGTGATGATGCGGCCCATGATCCGGGAGAAGTACTTTTCGCAGAAGGGGTTCTTCGAGGTCAGCCGGAAAAGGCTGCGGAACGCGTCGTAGTGTCCGGCCGTCAAACGGTCCCCCGAGACACGTAACCCGACCAGTTCCTTCAGTAGACTGTTCATCAGTTTCAGGAAGCGAAGGAACTGGTCGGTTTCCTCGATGGTCCCGTTGTAGGCCATTGTGGGAGCCTCGATGTGGTTCTCGGTCAGTAGTTGCTGGGACTTGTTCCCCAGTCCCAGCTCCAGGACTATGTCCGGCCGGAGACTGTCCACCAGCTCCGCGGTGGCCTGGGACACCATGACCTCGTCGGTGATCGCCAGGATCCCAGCCCTGATCTGCTCGGCAGTGGTAAGCATGCCAGTGTCGTTGTTCGAGACCACAGGGGTGTGCGGCTCCGCGAAGACGATGCCCTTCTCGTCGATGAAGCGCTCCAGAGCCCGGCGGGCACTCAGCATCCGTTCGGAGTGAGCCAGGAACGTCGTTGGGGATTTCAACTCCTCCGTCGTCACGGTTGAGAAATTCTTCATGAACAGGTCGAAGCCCGGTTTGGCGCCGGTTCGCACGTAGACGTTCGTCTGCCGAGGCGAATAGATTTTGTGGACCTCCACGTCAGACTTCTGGTAGACCTTGCCAATCTCCTGCAGAGTTTCGGCGAGATCTTCGGGGTCTCCTTTCAGGGCCACCACGTGGGACGGTTCCGGCACCAGAGGCTGTCCCCTGACCTCTTCCGGAAGATAGGACGCGATGTCCCGTGCGAACGGCTCGTCGAGGCCCACGCCTTCGGCGGCCAGCAGCATCAGCGGCGTGAAGGCATGCGCGATTTTTACACCATCGCCGCAGGAAAGCGAACCGCTAGCCACCGCCGAAGTGATAACGCCGAAACTTTCGCCCGTATAAGCTATGAATTTCATGGGCACGCCGCTCTTGTCCGCAGCGGCCCGAAGATACGCATTCAAGGCCAGGCTGTGTACCAGGAAGGCGGCTCCTATGAACCCCTGTTGAGCCATCCTACCTTTGGGCATGTTCTTTGACATCATCAAAAGTCTCTCGGGCCGGCCGGGGAAGCCCAGTACCCGAGCGGCGTCCTCATAGACTCCGACCACTTCGGGAATATCTGACTCCAACAGGGCTCCGCCGAGTTCCTGATATGCGGACCGGCTGCCGAGGCCCGGAAAGAATCCAATGATGCAATCACATCTGACCTCTGACATATGATCCTGCATCATGAGGTTCGCCCGATGGAGTTCCGCGCGGGAAGTCGAAAAGGGGTTCGCACGGGAAATGGAGTGGAGTGGCATTCTCGCTTCTTCCTGTTTCTCGGGGCGGAAACGGCAGACGCAACTCGGTGCGACATTCACATGGCACTGCTGCAGTTTGTGCACACTAGCGGACTGCAGCTGGTCGGCTACTTGATGGGGGTAGCCGGAGATAGGAGTGCGACCACCTCGATGATCACGGCCCTTTGTGGCGAAGAATCAGCAAACGCGGTGGCCGTGGAAGTCAGATAGTGAAGGAGGTCTGGCCGGGTGGTTGATCCCGATGACCGGGTTACGCTGTTCGCGAGAACAAGCAGCACTTCGACAGCACCTCGGGAGGCGGCCAAGGGGGTCGGAATATTGGCGATTTTTGTGGCAGCAGCACCTTGGCGTCAACGGCAAGAGTGCGCAGCCATCAGGGGAGGCCCACCTACACTCTGTTGCCGGCGCCGACGGCGGGTGTTTTCCGTTCTCGCGAATGCGGACTACGACCGAGTCGAGCCCGCCTCCCGAATCCGTGTGCATTTGCTGTCGGGGCTAGTGAATGGAACCAGCCGGGGTTGCCGAAAAATAAGTATTGCGGTCAGCTATTGATCCTGTTCGGACGCGCGCTGATCATATGGGCATTTTTCGGCAACCCCCTGGCCGGCGGCTGGGTCGAGTGGTTCGGCCGTGGTTTACGAAGAGGCGGTGAGGAGGAACCGGAAATTCTTGAACAGCTCCGTGTCCTGTCGATCGGTGCCTCGCAGACGGAGAGCATAGTTGACGAGCGCGTGGTTCAGCATCGTCAACCGGGCGCCTTCCGATTCGGCGTTCTCGGAAAGGTGGCCGATGACCCAGGCAATCGGCGAGTCGCCGTCATAATTTTCCCTGGGCGTGAACACCATTTCCCCGACACCTATCTCCCCGAGAGCGGTGAGGGAGTAACTCAGTGGATAGCAGCGGTTAAGGCGGTCTTGCTCGGCCCGGTCGGCATAGATCCAGGCGTCTACCAGGCGCTCTACTGCCTTGTCGGTGATCAGATCCAACCTGCCGGTAATCATGGCGGTTTCCATGAGGTACGGATACGCCACCCCGTGCAGGAAGAAATCCTCACTGGGATCAATGCTTTCCCACTGCCCCACCAAGCGTTCGACGAAAGCATTTAGGTCGGGAATCTGCTCCTCAAGGCGCCCCAGATTGTGCAGGGCCACGATGTAGTACAGGCCCATGTGGGCCATCTCGACCGGCAGGATGTCGGCCAGTAGTTCTCTCACCAACGCCAACCGGTCCCGGCCGTAGGTCAGGTATTCCGCCCGGCCGGACACCGCGATGGCGTTCAACATGGTGAGCATGGGATAGACCGTGGCAAATCCGGGCGTGGACGGCTGCGGGAAGGAGGTGGGGTGATTCAGCTCGTCGTCGCTGTCCAGGTGGTCGAGGACCTCCTTCATGTAGTCCCGTTCCCCATCGAAGATCAGCGCGTCGTATCCGAGCACCGAGATCACGGAGAAGAGCACAGAGCCGCCGCGGGCCCGGAAGAAGGACGCCGGTATCTTCTCCAGCAGGTCCAGTGCCTCTTGTATGTAGTTGCGCGGACCGGAGACCAGCTGCTCTTTCAGGCCGAGCTGGCCGATTGCCAGAAATACCGCGGAATAACCGGAGAGCTTCTCGTAGTGACCGTGCCGACCGCGGTTACCGTCACCAATCCGGTCCGGCTCGATCTCGTTGGCCACCGCCAGCATCTCTGCCGCGAAGTCCAAATCTTCGTTGACCAGCAGTCCCTGGTCCAGCCCCAGTTTGGCGAAGGCATCCATCAGGATACAGCCCGCCATCAGCCGGAAATAGGTGTTCTTCTCCGACCGGACGGCGCCCAGAATGGGCCCGAGAGCCTGCTCAACGGCAGCGCGTGGAACGTCGGTGCCGGGGTTTTCCACGTCGAGGATCAAATCCGTCAGCAGCCGAGAGAACAGCGTGTAGCCATTGGAGTCTGGAACTTTCCTCGTCAGCAAGCCGAACGCTTCGCGGATCCGCCCGGAAACAATGGGGTCGTAGTCCACCGGATACTGGCCAAGGCCAATGCCGCGTACCATCCGACTCCACGGCGTCGCGATCATGCGGGATTCATTCGACAGGTCATGCAGTCCCGCTACGGGCAGAGCGTTCGAGGCGATAACCATTAAGGTAGTTCTTCCTGTGGGATGACACGGCATCTGTAGTTCGTGACCGATAGCTAATTGCTTCCGGTCGGCTGCTTGGCTGAGGGAGTCGGGCCAGGGTACGGCCACCGCGATCCTGATCGTCTGTGACGAAGAATCAGAACGCCTCAGCCGTGTGGGCGAATACAGCGCAGGCGAATCGCGGGACAGTACTGAAATTCTTCCTGACCGGCCAGATGATCTGGCGCGGCGTAATCACAAGATCCTGCAGAACCTCGAGAAGGGAATCAACCCCTGGAACCAAGGACCAAACAAGGACGAGGAACCCTTTGTATGGATCTAGATCGCCGACGATATCCCCGACTCCCTCACCCAGCATCTCGAGCAAATTTCAGGGGCAGGACGCTAGGAGGCGGACACCCGCAGCAAAATCTTGCCGGTGCTCGTACGGGACTCCAGGAGGCGGTGAGCCTCGGACGCGTCCGCCAGGTCGAATTCGGCGGTGACCGGGAGTTCCAGCTCACCGTCGGCGACGATGCGGAAGGCCAGTTCGGTGATCTTGCGCAGCCGGGCCGGATCGGAAGCAGCCAGGCGAGGGATGGAGAAACCGGAGACGGAGACAGAGAGCGGGTAGGTCTCGCCGGGACCGACTTGCCAGGGTGCGCCTGCTCCTGTGTTTCCGAAGGAGACCAGGTGACCGAAACGTCCGACAACCCCGAGGGTACGGCGGAAGATGTCGCCGCCCAGCGGGTCCAGGGCAATGTCCACGCCCTGACCGCCGGTGGCCTCCAGAACGTCTGTGTCAAAAGTGTCCGTCAAGAAAACACGGTCATAGCCGTACTTCAGCGCGTGCTCGGTTTTATCGAGATTGCCGACAACTCCGTATACCGCTGACGCGCCGCCCAGCCGGGCGATCTGCCCGGCCACCGTGCCGATACCGCCGGCCGCGCTGTGGACGAGAACGGAGTCGCCTTCGCGGATCCGTGCGATCTCGTGCAACAGCGCGTAGGCAGTGGGTACCACGCTGGGCAGGCAAGCGGCGGTTCGCAGCGACAGGCCCTCGGGCAGCGGAAAGACAGTGGCTGTGGGAGCGACGGCTATCTCCGCGTACCCACCACCCGCCATGAACGCCGCGACCTCCTGACCAGGAGCGAAGTCAGTCACATCATCCCCGACCGCCCGGACGACTCCTGAGACGTCCGCACCCGTCACGAACGGAAATGCCCCCACGCGGTGGCCGATGGAACGCGCCATGGTGTCGGAGAAATTCACCCCGGCATAAGCGACATCAATGGCCACCTCGCCAGGACCGGGGTGCGGATCAACCAATTCGGCAATCTCTAACACCTCGGGGCCACCCAACTCGTTGAAGACGTTGGCACGCATCATTTGTTCCTCTCAGATAAACGGGTCTTCACAGCTGACTGGTGTGCGTGGTCATGGCATCTGGTCGGCGAATAGCCGCAGAAGGAGGCATGCGGCTTCGCCGTGACCGGCGCGCAGCAGGCCATCGGACCTCGTCACCACCGCATGCGTGCGCTCGACCGAACGTGGCGGTCTGGCTACCGCCCCCCACGCCATACAAAGTTTCCCCTCTGCCCACCGCCACACCGGCATCTCGAGGACGGCACCGGCCCGCCCGCGATGGGTTACCCAGCACGCCATGGCGCAACCTGGCACTCTCCGTTCGCTGCTCGAACGGGCAACTTTGGTGTCTGGCTTTATTCACGAGTGGTGACGGCGTGTCAACTCGATGGCTCTGTACCACATTCGGTGGTGACGGAGCGTTGTGAGGGTCGTTGACACTGGCGTGAAGGATGTCAACGAGCATGTGCGGACCGTGTTTCGGGTCTTTCCCCGCTGGTTGTAGAGGATGTGGCTGACGAGGGCGAGCGGATCGTGGTGCGGGCACGGACTCCGTCGGGCGCCGTGGTCTGTCCCGTGTGCGGGGCGTCGTCGGGGCGGGTGCACGGATTTCAGCTGCGGACGGTGGCCGACGGGCCGGTCGACGCACGTCGGGTGGTCGTCGTTGTGCGGGTGCGGCGCTTGGTGTGTCCCACGCGCGGCTGCCGGCAGACCTTCCGCGAGCAGATGCCCGGGGTGCTGGAGCGTTACCAGCGACGCGCGGCGCGTCTGACCAGGCAAGTCAAGGTTGTGGTCAAGGAGTTAGCGGCCGGGCGGGATCACCTTTGCTGGTGATACTCGCGGCGGGCCTGTCCCGTCACACGGCCCTGCGCGCCCTGTTGCGCATTCTGTTGGCCACCGGGCGGGTTCCTCGCGTGATCGGCGTCGACGACTTCGCTCTGCGCCGACGGCACCGCTATGCCACCGTGGTGATCGACGCCGAGAGCCATGAGCGGATCGACGTGCTGCCCGATCGCACCGCCGACACTCTGGAAGCGTGGCTGCGCAGGCATCCCTGCGTCGAGGTCGTGTGCCGCGACGGCTCGGCCACCTACGCCGAGGCCATCCACCGTGCCCTGCGCGACGCGGTCCAGGTCGCGGACCGGTGGCATCTGTGGCACAACCTGTGCGAAGCCGCCCTCAGCGAGGTGAAGGCGCACAGCAGCTGCTGGGCCACCGTACTGGACGCACCCATCTACGACGGGCCCCGCGCCCGAACCACTCTTGAACGCTGGCACCAGGTCCATGACCTGCTCGAGAAGGGAGTGGGCCTGCTGGAGTGCGCCCGCCGTCTGCAGCTGGCCCTGAACACCGTCAAACGCTACGCGCGAGCCGGCCGGCCCGAGCGGATTCTCCGCGTCCCCAAATACCGCGCCAGCCTCGTCGATCCCTACCGCGAGCACCTGCGCAAACGCCGGGCCGATGACCCCGCCATCCCCGTCAAGCACCTCTTCGAAGAGATCATGGACCTCGGCTATGAGGGCTGCCTCAACCTCCTGCACAAGTACATCAACCAAGGCCGCGCGGACGCCGACCGCAGCCACATCTCCCCGCGCCGGCTCGCCCGGATGTTCCTCACCAGGCCCCACAACCTCAAGAAGGAACATCGCGGTCTGCTGGCCCGACTCACCGCAGCCTGCCCCGGGATGACCCAACTGGGTGTCAATTTCGGGAACTTCGCCGAGCTCCTCACACCTTGCACAGGAAACGCCGACGGGCTCTCTCGCTGGATCGCCCAGGTCCGCGCGGTCGACCTGCCCCGCCTACACGCCTTCACCCGGGGCCTGGAGCGGGACCGCGACGCCGTGATCGCCGCGCTAACACTTCCCTACAGCGACGGCCCCACCGAGGGCGTCAGCACCAAGACCAAACGGATCGCGCGCCAGATGCACCGACGAGCAGGCTTCACCCTTCTTCGCCACCGCCTCCGGCAGTGCCCCTCTTCGCGGTGGTCCCGCGGCGTTGGGTGGTAGAGCGGACGTTCGCCTGGCTGGGACGGTGTCGCCGGCTGCCGAAGGACTATGAGTACCTGCGCGTTTGCTCGGAGAACGCCATCTACCTCACCATGACCATGCTCCTCGTGCGGCGCCTCGCAAGATCAGCCCGCTGACAGGCTTTTCAGACGCCCTCTAACCGATGCGCCCTGTGCGCGGGGGAGTTGTGCGCGCCGAACGTCCTAACGGGCAAGGCTTCGGCACCGACGGCCCGCATACGGCCGGCAGGAGGGTCCGGCAGGCCGCCGCGTGCTTTTCTGTGATCACCGCACCGTGCTCGTGGACGGCGTCGGTTGTCCCTGTGATGAGAGATGTGCGGCAACGAGGCCGCCGCCTCGGGGCATATCCAAACTCTTGTGCGGTGACTTCCAAGGGGTGCATGAGAGCGTGTGGGTGCGAGCAATCCTCTTCGACAACGACGGAACCCTGGTCGACTCGACGGCCGCGATCCTGCGTTGCTGGACCAGGTGGGGCGAGGAACACGGCCTGCCCCCGGGCTCGTTCGACGCGGTCGAGGCGTTCGGTCGTCCGGTGACCGAGGTCGTCTCCGAGGTTCTGCCTGCCGAGCGGGTGGCGGCCGCGGTCCGGCGGTACGAGGACCTGGAAGCCGAGGACGTCGACTGCGTCCTGCTGCCCGGCGCCGCCGAGGTGCTGCGCGCGCTTCCAAGCGGCCGATGGGCGGTCGTTACGTCCGCGAGCCGTCGTACCGCCGTCGCCCGGCTGCGTCAGGTCGGCGTCGAGGCACCGGTCCTCGTCACCGCGGACGACGTCTCCCGGGGCAAGCCCGACCCCGAGCCCTTCCTCGCCGCGGCGGCCCGGCTGGGCGTGGCACCGGCCGACTGCCTGGTCGTCGAGGACGCCCCGGCCGGGCTCCGGTCGGCCAGGGCCGCCGGCATGGGCACGATCGCGGTGACGACCACCCACCCCGCCTCCCTGCTGACGGCCGACCTGGTCGTGACCGGCCTCGACGCGTTGCGTGTCCGGTGTGAGCCGGCCGGACTGACGATCGACACCGCCCCGGCCGTCGGCGGGCCGCCGGAGCGTTCCGTCGTGTACGGCACCTCCACGTCCAGCAGCCTCTGATCATCCGTCGGACAACACACCTCCGGGAACCCTCATGCTCTCTGCCATCAGCCGGTCGGAGACCGTCGCCTTCGTGATCCCGTACTTCGACGACGGCCTGCCGTGGCGCCGGGACTGTCTGCGCCTGACCCTCGGCAGTCTTGAGCGGCAGACTGACCCGGCCTGGTGCGCCTACCTGGTCGACGACGCCTCGCCCGCCCCGGACACCGCGGAGTTCCTGGCGGACCTCACCTCCTCGTTCTCCGGATCCGTGACGGTGCTGCGTGCTCCGCACAACGCCGGTGCCGGACAGGCCAGAAACCTGGGCATCGAGGCCGCGCATCGCAACGGACAGACCCTGCTCGCTTATCTCGACGCCGACGACCTGGCGCACCCGGACCGCGTGGCCGCGGTACGCGCGCTCTTCGCCGCCGATCCGGAGCTGGACTTCGCCTACAGCGACATCGAGTTCATCGACGAACACGGCGCGCCCTGGGAGCCGGATGGACTGCTGCCCGGCCTTCGCCTGCTCGACGAGCAGCAGCGGCTGCCCAAGCTGCGTGGTCGTGAGCGCTGGATGGAGCAGGCCCGCGAACGGGACAACATCGCCATCCCGTCCGCCATGAACCTGCGCACAGCACTGGCACTGCGTGTGCCCTTCTCGGCGGTGCCGTTCTGCGAGGACGTTGCGACTCTCTTCCGCTACCTGGGCAGCGGCGCGAAGATCGACCATGTGCCGGACATCCCGACCGGCTACCGGGTGCCCCGTGAAGGAGGCAGTGCTTCCCGCAAGCAGTCCGGCGGGGTCGACGCGTTCAACCGGATGCGCTGCACCAACGAACGCGCGGGCCTGGAGGAGGCCATCGCCACGGCCGTACGGCGTGGCGCCGTCGACGAGCGGACGGGCCGCGAGGTGCTGTGCCGCTATCTCATCCGCATCGGACGCACCGTGAGCGCCGACGGAAGCCCCGAACTGGGCAGGTCACAGCTGCGCCAGGCGCACGAACTCGACCCGGAGACGTTCGCCGAACACACGACGCCGGCGGAGTACGCGGACGCATCGGCTGCCGCGGTGACCCGGTGAACGACACAGAGCTCGCCACAACCCCCTCTCCGGCCGACGGGAAGACCCCGCGGCCCGAGATGTCCGGCCCCTCGACCGGGCAGGCGTTAACCAGCGTCTACCTGTTCCTGGCCCACGGAGTTCTGGCTCTCGGCATGGGCCTGGTCCCCGCGCTGGTCACCACCTTCCGCTCGGACTACGCGCTGAGCGGCGGCCAGATCGCCAACATCCAGAACCTCAAGGACGCCGGGCTCATCACGGCGATGTTCGCCGGACCGGCGGTGCTGCGCCGGATCGGGGTCGCGGCGACGACCCTGCTGGCTCTGCTGGTGGGACTGTCGGGCTGTGCGGTACTGGTGATCGCGCAGAGTCTCCCCGGGGTGCTGGCCGGGGCGTTCCTCCACGGCGCTGCCTTCTCGTTCGGCTGCCTGGCCACGGTCTCCCACCTCTTCCGGCTGCCGAAGCGCTACCACCGGATCTCCGCCCTGTACGCGACCTTCGGCGTCGCCAACTTCGTCGCGCCCTTCACGGTCGGTCTCCTGGTGCCGGACGACGGCGACTACCGTGCGGTGTACGCGATCTTCGCGGCCGCGCTCGTCGTACTGGTGGTCATGGGCACGGTGCTGAACCGGTCCGTGGACACGACGGCCGTCGGCGACGCGGACCGTTCGGGGCAGCCGCGGCTGACCCTGGACCGACTGCGGGCCTGGCTTCCGGACATCACGGTGTACGCGACGCTGATGGCCGCGGAGACCGTCGTCGTCTGCTGGGTCACCACGCTCGGTCAGTACCGGTATGGACTCTCGCTCTCCGAAGCCTCCGTGCTGCTGGCCCTGCTCTGGGTGGCCCACACCAGCGCCCGGCTGGCCGGAGATCTCCTCACCGGACACATGTCCGTGCCCGCCGTCGTGCTGTGCGGCGCCCTGCTGGCCGTCATCGGCGACGTCCTGCTCTGCGCCGGCTCGGTGACCCTGGTCTACGTGGGCGTCCTGGTCTTCGCCGTCGGGGTGGCCCCTCTTGTCCCCCTCTACCAGGGCTGGACGCTGAGTAGAACTCCTGTCCGGCAGCACGGCCCGCTCAACGCCTCGCTCGGCGCCGGCTCGGCGACCGTGACCACGGCCATGGTCTGGCTGACAGGCCTCACGGTCGACATCGACACCCGAGTCCCGTTCCTCGTGTCGGCCGTCTGCTCCACCGGCCTCGCCCTCTGGGCCGTGCGCCACGGAATCCGCAGGACGAAGACGTCCTGATCGTGCCCGTCGTCGCGGGCCCTGACCTGTCCGGTCGCCTCCGCACGACATGAACGGCTCACCACCTCTGTTGCAAAGGGTCTGCTCTATGCGCGCGTACCTACTGTCCGGCCCCGGCCGCCTGGCTCTGGAAACGGTTCCCGATCCGGTGTGCGGCCCAGACGAGGTCATTCTGCGGACGGAGGCCGTGTCGATCTGCTCGACCGACGTCTCCTATTTCCGTGGCCATCTGTTCCCCGACTCCTGGCCCATCGTTCCCGGGCACGAGTACGTGGGGCAGGCGGTCCAGGTCGGCGCCGCTCTGCGGGGCGCCGTGAGCGAGGGCGACCGCGTCTGCTACTGGGGGCAGACCGACTTCGGAGGCATGGCCGACTACCGGGCCATCCGCCCGCTGTTCGCCGACCGCGGAGCGGTCCAGGAGACCACCTGGTACACCCATCGGCACTTCCACGACTCCCACCAGGCCGCGGCCGTCATCGTGCCACCGGAACTCCCCGGGCACCTTGCCACCGTGATCGAACCGCTGACCTCCGTCCTCCGCGCCCTGCTGCTCAACCCCCCGAAGCCCGGGGACGACTGCGTACTGCTCGGCTGCGGGCCGAGCGGACTGCTCGCGCTCCAAGTGCTGCTCCGGTACTTCGGCGTCCGTTCGGTGACCGTCTTCGACCTGGACGACGCCCGGCTGGCCCGTGCCGAGGCGGCCGGCGCCACCACCGTGCTCAACCTCTCCCGGCAGGTCCCGGAGGTCGAGGCTCTGGTCACCGAGTACGAGGACCAGTGCGCGGACTTCGTCTTCGACGCGCTCCCGCACATCGACGCGCAGGAAGGTCCCGACGCGCGCGAACTCGCCATGGGGATGCTGCGGCCCGGCGGTGACTACGTCGTCTACGGCGCCGCGGGGCTGCCGCAGCCGATCAGTTCCTGGATGATCCTCGCCAAGGGGCTGAGACTGAGGGCCACGCCGTTCGACGTCAGGGCGTTCTCCATGACCCGCTCGGCTCATGTCGCCCGGGTCGCCCTGCGTCTCGTCCTGCGCGGCGTCGTGGACGCCGGGTCGGTGGTGACCTCCCGGCTCGCGTTCGAGGACGAGGCGGGGGTACGGGAAGCCTTCGAGAACTACGGTGCCGCGGGCGGCATGAAGGCCTCGATCACCACCTCGGCGCTGCCAGGTTCGCCGTCCGGCCGGGAGACGCTACGCGAGGCGGCCGACGACGTTCGGCAGGCGAGCGGGTCACTGCTGTGACCGTTCCCGTCCGCCCGGCGGGCCGCGACGGCTCCTCAACTGCCGGGGAAGCGGCCAAGGCCGCCGCCCATGCCCGTGCCACCCTCGCCGCGAACCACCGCACCGGCGCCGACCACGGCTTGACGTACGACGTCACGTACGACTTCACCTGTCCTTCGCCGGAGAGCTACCCCTTCCAGTGGGCGTGGGACAGCGCGTATCACGCGATAGCCCTGAGCCACGTCGACCCGGCGCGCGCCGCCGCCGAGATCGACACCCTGCTGCATGGTCTCACCTCTGACGGCTTCCTTCCCCACATGCTCCTGTGGCAGCGGAATCTGCGAGCCCGGGCGACCAGCGACTTCCGTATCGCCTTGTGGGACGGCTGGACGTCGATCACCATCGCGCCGCCGGTCCTGGCCAGGGCGATCGAGCGGGTGTACTCGGTCAACGGGGACCGGGCATGGCTCGCCTCGGTGCTGCCCCGGGCGACGGCGTTCTTCGACTGGTTACGGCGTCGGCGCACCCTGCCGACCGGTCTGCCGGTCATCCACCAGCCGGACGAATCAGGTCTCGACTCCAGCAGCAAGTACGACGAGGCGCTGGGCATCGCGGGGGTCCCGCGATCCGAGATCTCGCACCGCTGGCACCAGGCCATGCGTGAACTGCTCGAACGGTACGAGCATGGACGGCGTCCCGAGTCGGCCCACGCGGGACACGGCGCGTTCCGCTGGGTCGACGTCCTCTTCGGCACGGTGTACGCGGACGGACTGGCCACCCTGTCCCGGTTGCACGCCGCCCTGCACACCCCGGACCGCACGGCGGACGTCCTCGCGGACCGTTCCCGCCGAGTGACGGAGGCGCTGGTCGCCGAGTGCTGGGACGAACAGGCGGGCGCTTTCTGGGACATCGACCTGCGTACCGGCGAACAGCAGAAGGTGCTCACCGTCTCGTCCCTCTTCCCGATCCTGCTGGACGCCGTCCCCGACCGGCTCGCTCAGCGCGTCATCGACGAACACCTGCTCAATCCGGACCGGTTTTGGCTCACCCACCCGCTTCCCAGCGTCTCGGCCGACGAATCCACGTTCGACCCGCACTTCGAGACCGGCGCGATCTTCCGCGGATCGAGCTGGGTGAACCTCAACTGGTACCTCTACTGGGGTCTGCGCGCCCGCGGCCGGTACGGACCGGCGCGAGAACTGGCGCACCGCACCGTCCGCATGGCAGCGCAGTCCGGGATGCGGGAGTGCTACGACCCCCGCACCGGAGCAGGGCAGGGGGCCACCTCCTTCGGCTGGAGCTCCCTCGTCCTCGACTTGATCGCCGCGGAGGACATGGCGGCAGTGAACCGGACGGGCGGTGTTCAGCCATGACACCGGCGAACGGGAAAACCGTCGGATGGGGATTCCTGGGCGCCGGCCACATCGCCACTGCCAGCCTGGGACCGGCCCTTCGCGGACTGCCCGGAGCCGAACTGCGCGCCGCGGCCGGCCGTGATCTGCGGCGCACGCGTGCCCTGGGCGCGGTATCGACGTACACCGACTACGCAGACCTCCTGGCGGACGAGTCGGTCGACGTGGTCTACATCGCGCTGCACAACAGCGTGCACGCCACTTGGGCGATGCGGGCCCTCCGGGCCGGCAAACACGTGCTGTGCGAGAAGCCGCTCGGCCTGTCCGCCGCGGAAGTGAAGGACATGGCCGACGCGGCCAGGGCGGCGGACCGGCTCCTCGTGGAGGCGGCCTGGAACCGCTGGCACCCCCGTACCCGGGACATCGCGGAGCTGTTGGCCCGGGGAGCCGTCGGCGAGGTCCGGCACGTCGAGGCGGCCTTCGACGGGGCCGACCCCGACCGGCACAACTACCGTCGCGACGCCGCGCTCGGCGGCGGCGCGCTCCTGGACGTCGGCTGCTACGCGGTCAGCGCGGTACTCGCGGCCTACGGCTGGGCGGTTCCCACCGTCACAGCGGTGCGCCGCGACCCCTGGCCCGGCGGATCGGCGGACAGACGCACCTACGCGGAACTCCGCTTCGACCGGGGAGCTGCCGTCCTGCTGGCGTCCCTCACCGGCACCGGACACGAAGCACTCGTGATCACGGGAACCACGGGGGTCCTCCGCCTGGACCGCCCGTTCACCGCGGGCCGTGAGCCGGCCGCGCTGCGGCTGGAGACAGGCTTCGAAGCCGACGAGCGGCACTACCCACCCGTCGATCCCTACGCGCTCATGGCCGCCGAGGTGACCCGTGCCGTCTCCGGCGCTCCCTCGGCGTACCTGGTGCCACTGGACCAGTCCCTCGCCGTGGCCGAGGCGATGGACTCGATACGGCGATTCCCGACGCAGATGTGCCGCAGCTCGCCGCCGTGGCCGCCCGGCCCCGTTCGGTCGATCCCCGAAAGCACCCCTCTCCCCGCCCAGCCCGTAACGCGTTCCCACGGAGGAAACTCATGCTGATAGTGGCGTTCAAACCCGGACACGACGGATGCGTGGCCGCCATTCGCGACGGCGAACTGCTCCACTCGCTCGAATCCGAGAAGGACTCCTTCGCCCGCTACTCCTTCCTCACCCCCACCACCGTCCTCGAACTCGCCGAGCGGCTCGACGGGCTGCCCGACGTCATCGCGGTCGGCGGCTGGCAGGAGAAGGGCATCAACATCCGCGGCAGCGAGGGCGCGGGATACTTCGGCACCGACTCCGTCATCCTGCGAGAGAGCAAGTTCTTCGGGAAGAAAGTGCAGTACTTCTCCTCCTCCCACGAGCGCTCCCACATTTTCGGGGGCATAGGGATGGCGCCGGCCGCGCAGCACCCGCTCCAGGCCGTCCTGGTGTGGGAGGGACTCACGGGGAAGTTCTTCCTCGTCGACGACAAGTACCGCGTCGTACGGACCATCGACGTGATGGACCAGCCGGGAGCCAAGTACGCGGCTCTCTTCGCGATCTGCGACCCCACCTTCGCCGCGAAGGGCAGCATCCCCCGGCTCAGCGACGCGGGCAAGCTGATGGCCCTCGCGGCCCACGCCGACCACCGGGACGCGGATGCCGACATCACGGCCGCGGTCGAGCGACTCCTGAAGATCGAGAACACCTACCCGGTGCCGAAGGAGGAGTTCCGGGACACCCCGCTGTTCGACTGCGGTGTCACCTCCGCCGTCGGCACGACGGCGGCCGCCCTGCTCACCGAGCGCATGTTCCGGATCTTCGCCGAAACCGCGGTACGCGAGCTGCCGCAGGGCATACCGCTGCGCATCTCCGGCGGCTGCGGCCTCAACTGCGACTGGAACGCGGAATGGGCCGACCTCGGTCACTTCAGCGATGTCTTCGTTCCCCCCTGCGCCAACGACACCGGCTCCGCCATCGGTACGGCCGTCGACGCCCAGACGACCCTGACCGGCAGTCCGTACATCGACTGGAACGTGTACGGCGGTCTGGACTTCGTCCGGGATCAGGTGCCCGACCCCACCCGGTGGTCCCACCGCTCCCTCGACCACGACGCCCTCTCCACGGCGCTGTCCGCGGGCCGTGTGGTAGCCTGGGTCCAGGGGCGCTGGGAGATAGGTCCGCGGGCGCTTGGCAACCGCTCCCTGCTCGCCGACGCCTTCTCCGCGGCCAGCAAGGACCGGCTCAACGAGATCAAGCAGCGTGAGGACTACCGGCCGATCGCGCCCTGCGCCCGGGTGGAGGACCTGGCGACCGCGTTCGACCGCGACTTCGAGGACCCCTACATGCTCTACTTCCGGCGGGTCCGTGACACCCGTCTGAAGGCCGTGACCCACGTGGACGGCTCGGCGCGGGTGCAGACCGTCTCCGAGAAGTCGAACGCGGCGCTGCACCGGCTGCTGGGGGCCGTCGCGGCCCAGCGGGGCACAGGGGTGCTCTGCAACACCAGCCTCAACTTCAACGGGCACGGGTTCATCAACCGCACGTCCGACCTGGTCGCCTACTGCGAGGCCCGCGGCGTGAGTGACATGGTGATCGGCCAGGACTGGTACCAGCGGGCCGCAGGCGCCTGAGCCTGCCAGGGCCCTCCCAGGGCTGTCAGACGGCCCTGGGAGGGCCCTGCAGAACGTTCTCGGGTCGCTCGTTCGAGTGGCCCGCAGTCGCGACGCCTAGGGTGTGTTTCAGAAGTGGATCTTGATGTGTCAAGATCCACTTCGTGGGACGGCACGATCTGACGAACGCACAGTGGGCGAAGCTGGAGCCC
>NZ_JBVKCG010000044.1:0-32333 GCF_055634995.1 Streptomyces sp. NPDC111744 | reverse complement strand
AAAGACAGTCGTAGAACTGGACACGAAAGTGGGACAGGATGCCCAGTGCGGCGTCAGCGGACTGTTCAGGGGCGAGACTCTTCACCAGCGGCCGTTCCTTCACGCGACGTTGCTCGACACCTCGAAGCGTGAATAACGGCCGCCCTGTTGTCCCGGGAACGAACCAAGATCAGCGGGTCAGGTGAACCGCCGAGGTTAAACGTCAAGCTGAGTGCCTGTTTCTGAACCCCCGGCGCGCGTGGGCTCGGTAGCCTGGTAGCCGGCTGGCCGAGGGCGAAGGTGGTGACCACCACCTTCAGATCGATCAAGCTGCCGGGCTTCGCGGGCCCCTGGATGGCGCTGCTGATGAGCAGTGCCTTGGCGCGTACGCCGCATCTGCTGCTTCCGTCACGTGAGCCCCACCCGTTTCCGTTCGGGGAACGGTCACGGTGACCGTTCGCCGAACGCATGCACAAAGCTCTCATTCCGGACTGGCGGCCGTTGACGTGCAGCTACCGGGTTCAGAAACAGGCACTCAGCACCGCCGCGACGCAGAAGAGACCCGGGTCGCGGCCCTGCGCCGGGCGCGGAAGGACCGCGCTGCCCGGGTTCCGGTGATCGCGCAGTTGGTACAGGCCGACGAGGAACCCCGGATCGGTGAGCTCCAGCCCGAGGGCGTACTTGACGTCGATCCGGGCCCGGACAGCCTCCGCAGCCTGCCGGTCTGTCAGCCCCTCGACGAACTGCAACACGAGCACCAGCGCAAGCCGGCCCGGTGACCAGGCAGGCCTGCCCCGCAATGGGAACAGGTCCGCGAACACCGAGTCGGTGAACAGCGGCCCCAGCTCGTCCCGCATCCGGATCGGGAGACTCCCCTTCGGGAAAGCCGCCCTGGCCACCCGCACTGTCTCCGCCGGAATCTCCCCAGATTCCTTCGGCTGCATCGACATCCACACCCACCCCACCTACGACAACGTCGGTCTTCAAGACCACAACCAGGTCTTGAAGACCGACGTCACGCAGGACCCCGAATAAACCAACAGCATCCCATCGCGGGCACCGGGGCCTGTTTCAACTCAGTTGTTTGTGAAGGTGATCTTCACGAAGTGCGCCCCGCCAAGGGACATGCAGTCCCCGCCGAAGTTCCAGGGGCTTCCCGTGATGTCCGTCAGGTATCCCTTGTAGGTACCCGGGCAGATGTCACGGGCGTCCTGGATGTCCATCCAGCCTTGGTTGGAGCTTCGATTGCCGTCCCAGACGTAGCAGTAGTGTCCGTTGCCGCTGCCGTAGTTAATCCTGACGACGTCCGACAGGTTGCACGTGGAGTTCACGACCGTGGCGCTGGCCGGGGTCGCAGCGACAAGGCCAGCGGTGGTGAGGCTGGCCGCGATGGCTCCGGCTGCCAGGGTGCGCTTGGCCTTTCCGAGCCTGAGCATGGTGTTCTCCCTCAGCGTGTGGCGGCCCCCATTGGAGCCGTTGGACGTTTCCCGTCTTCGTCCGCGTATCAGCTTGCCGGTTCGCGGCTAGGCGTTGGAATGGCGTTGCCTGGACGTTCCCTTGGCGCTTCGTTGCTTGGGCTAGTGGTGCCTGACGGCGCGGTTCGTTTAATCAGCTGCAGGAGGCGTTTTCAGGAGCCTCGACAGAAGTCCCGTTGGCGTAGAGCCAATCCGTTCCCCTGGCGGTGCCGTCCCAGTTGGACGCGCTTGAGCACCCGTTGGGGGTCGAAGTGAGCTTCGCGTACGCCCACCACTGGTCCGGTTTCGCGTTGTGAATCTCGAAGCCGGGCGACCGGACGTCCTTGTCCGCCGTGCTGTCGTTGACGGAAGGGAATACGGGGCCGAAGTAATGAGAACCCGTGCCCACCTCCACCCAGGTCCCCGGGAATCGCCTCTGGAAGTCGCCCGACCACTGGAAATGGGCGCGCGCGTTGACCACGCCTCCGCCGCAGACCTGATACTGCTGCTCGACCTGGCCGGCGTAGTACCCGAATCCATACAGGTTGCCCGGGGAGCCGACGTCGTTCCACGCCGCGCCGCAGTCGGCCATTGGGCGGACGTCGGCGTTGGCTGCAGGCATGGCGATGCCGATGCTGCAGAGTGCTGCCGCAGTTGCGGTGATGGCTATGTTCATTCGGGTCCACATGAATCCCCCTGTCATACTCTGACGCTTCGATGGTTCGCCGCGATCGGCGGGGTTGTGCTCGCTTATTTCACTCAACCGCTGAAGGTTTCACATACGACTTGAATGTCATCGATCCCCGCGCACAGCGTTGACGGTATGAACAGGCGAGTTCCGAACCCTCTCCAACTGCCTGCAGGAATATTAAAGCC
This sequence comes from Streptomyces sp. NPDC111744, assembly GCF_055634995.1. Classification (NCBI taxonomy): domain Bacteria; kingdom Bacillati; phylum Actinomycetota; class Actinomycetes; order Kitasatosporales; family Streptomycetaceae; genus Streptomyces; species Streptomyces sp. NPDC111744. Next base: position 30,024 of record NZ_JBVKCG010000044.1, on the reverse strand, counting down.
CTGGGTGCCGATAGTGTAGCCATGAGTGTCACGAATCCACAGGGCCTCGGTCTGCGCATAAGAGTATCCGTTGAGCGCATTTACTGACACATAGTTATTCGTCCAGTCGTACGAAATGCATTCGGTCCAGCTGTGATAGTTATTGCAGCGCTGTTGGACGTCGTCGGCGTGTGCTGACGGTGAGACCAGCATGGTGCTGGCGCCGATCACAGCCAGGGTGCCCGCCACGGCCGAGAACCGTCGCCACCGGCGGGCTCCCGACTTTCCGCCTGCACGATGCTGGGGGCTGTTCCCGTCAAGGGCGTTCGCGGGCCTGGAAAACCCCCGAACGAGCGACGGTACTGCAAAGACGGTGGCGACTCGAGCCAGTGACTTGTTCCGCATAGCTACTCCTCGACCGTGTGACAGTGGACAAGCCGAACTCAGTGACGGCTACCAAGGCAGCCGGGCGGGAGGGTGTGGGGCCATCAGGACACGGAAGCTCGGGGGGTCTCGCCGCCGTAGTAGTACGTAGGGCTGGTGAAGTACGACACGCCGTAGTACGTGCCGGGGCGCACGCTGACCGGGTTGGACCACACGGTCCCGCTCGGACCCCAGACCACCTGGCAGTTCCGGCTGCCGGGGACGACGTTCTGGCTGGCGTCCACGACCTCCGCGCAGAGCGTGATGGAGGTGTTGTTGCTGCCCCAGGTGTCCGCGACGGAGTGCAGCGTGCTGCCGCCGTCCCCTTGGATGCAGGTGTGGACCGTCAAGCCGTCGGCCGGCACGTCAGGTGTACGGCACAGGAAGTATCCCGGCGGCGGGTACGTCGTCGCGGAGGCCGGCACAGCCATCGCCACACTGGCGACCGCGGCGAGCACGGTCACCCCGGACACAACGAACGTACGGAATGTCCTCACAGGACCCTCTCTTCGCTTCTGAGGTGATATGACAGATCATCTGCTTCGCCTGCGGCAAGTGATGTTCCGCCCGCACGGCACGTCGTTTCGACAGCTCCGGCTGCATGTTCCCCCGCCGTCCCCTGCCCGATGCCCTGCGGACCAGAACCTATGACGGCTGCGGGCTACACGCAGGACCTGTTTGCACATTGAAGCGGTCCCTCCGGTGCCGATCTGCACAGCGAGCCTTGTTGTGACCCTGCCAGCGCCTGCCTACTCTGCGAGCGGACCGACTTGAGAGTCTCCGGGGGCGACATGCACGGTGATCTGCGTGTGGACACGGCGGCGGCCGGCCGGGTTCGACGGGCCGACGACGTGCTGGACATGCAGCGTGCCGCGCGCAGGGGCGGCACCGGGCCGGTGCTTCGCTGGCTGGAGGGACGTACCGGCGCCACCGCGTTTCTGATGAACTCCGCGGGTACTGCGACCTACCCGGCCCGCGCCCTCCTCGGCGACGCCGAGCGTGGTCTCGCGCTGCGCGGTGCGCGGGAGTTGGCTGAGCGGAGGCTGGGGTCCGTTGCCATCGACGAGGACGGACTCACCTGCATCGTCCTTCCCCTCGACGGATCGCGGGGCGCCGACGCGCCCCTTCTCGCTGCCGTGGTGCCCCGGCCGGCACCACCTGAACTGCCGCTCCTGCTTGCGGATGCCTCATCCGTGCTGAGTCTGAGCTGGCTGGCGGAACACACTCGGCGCCGGCAGCATCGGCTGAGGATCGCCGAAGCCGGGACGCGCGAAGCAGTCATGCACTTGCTGATGAACGGCCATACGTCCACCGCACGCCAGATAGCAGGGGCGCTGCGCCCGCCTCTGCCCGCGATGGTACGGGTGTACGTCATCGAGGGCCCGCCGAACGTTCGCGGCCAACTGGCCAGGAAACTGGGCGATATGACGAAGGACGCGTGGATCGTGCCGTGCCCGGTCTACGTCGACCACCTCTTCATGCTCGCGCCCGCTGACGACCCGGCACCGGACTGGCCCCCCGAACTGGCGGCGGTCTGCTGGATCGGAGAGAGCAACGCCGTGCCCCTGCGGGAAACCGCCACCGGCTACGCGCAGGCCTTCCACGCTCTCGCCGCCGCACGCGGCCGCCCGGAACGGCAGGCCTCGTTCGCAGCCAGTCCCGACCTGGCGCTGACCATCGGGCCCGCTGCGTCGGCCTGGGCCAAGGCCTTCCTCTCACCGATCCGCACCCACCGCGCCAGACGGGCCCAGGACCCCGACAGCGCGGAACTACTGGCCACCGCCGCGTCCTGGCTCAGCTTCCACTCCCGTGCGACGGCCCACCTGAATATTCACCGCAACACCCTGAGCGCGCGCCTGACATGCATCCAGGAGCTGCTCGGCCTGGACCTTCATCGGCTCGCCGACCAAGCCGCACTGGCACTCGCTCTGCGCAGCGTCACCGAACAAATCCCGTCCCCGCCGGAGAGCGACGCCGCACAGGCGGCAAAGACGTTGCCCATCCTGGACGAGCTCCTGTCACTGCCCCGCGTCGCGGTGTGGGCCCAACAGCAGTTCCGTCCCGTCACCGCGCCCGATGTCCCAGCATGTATCGCAGAAACCCTCACCACCTGGCTGCGCCTCGACGCCCGCATCGGCCCCACGGCGGCCGCGCTGTCCATCTCGACATCCGCCGTACGCAAGCGCCTGACACGTGGCGAAGCCCTGCTCACCCGCTCGCTCCTACGGTCCCCCAGCGCCATCCATGACCAGTGGCTCGCACTACGCGCCCTCGACCTGGCCGAGCAGACCGAAGCGCAGGGCCACTTTGCCGGTCTCGCCGGGAGAGCATGACCCCTGCCTGCGCCGCCGCGCCTGGCGGACCCGGACATCGCCGCGGCGGTGGAGCGGCAGAACCGTGCGATGCCCGAACTCAGCCGCCGGGCGTTCCCCGAGACCGAGACCATGCCCCACGATGCGCCGGCCTCGATCGAGGTGACCCGCGCCCAGCGCCGCCGCCAGGCCGCGGTCACCGAAGCCGCCGCCCTGCGCCGGGCCCGGGCCGAGCGCGCTGCCCGTGAGGGGGAGGTCGCGGACGGCGTGAGTCGAGCCGAGAGGCGATCTGGTTGGTGAACTCCGCTGGTGACACGATGTGTTGGCAGGATGGGATGGGGGAGTTTGTGCGCACGGACAGGCGACGGATCCAGGCGGCGGTGCTCGGCGGGGCGGACTCGGATGAGCCGTTGATGCTGCCGATGGAAGCGATCGAGCTGGATGCATTCCGCCGCGCTCATGAGGACGACACCTTCTGGTGCGGGACTCTGCTCGGCGGCTGCGGCGGCCAGCTGACCACGAAGCTGTACACGGACCGGGCCTGTCATTTCGCACATCACCCGGATCCGGACGGGCTGCCGCATGTGTGCGGGCGCCGCTCCCGCGGCGTGGACAGCGCAGACCACCTCTATGTGCGGTCGGCGGCCTCGGCCTGGCTCGCCAGCCGCGGGGAGCAGGCCACGTTCGAGTACACCCGCATGGAAGGCGCACCGATCGGGTCCGTCGTGGATGTGCGCTGGCGGCATGGCGCTCTGCGGGTGCATCTGGACCAGGCGGTGGCACCGGTGTGGGACGACGATGTGGAGCCGGTCCTTGGGATGATGGTGCCGGTCGACCGCGACACAATGATCCGCCGCTGGTACGTGCATCGGATCCGCCTGGACAGCGTGGGCACCGCGCGCCACGTGCAGATCGGGACTGAGGCGTTCGCCAGGCCGATCGAATGGTTCGCTCTGGACCAGTGCGAGATGACGGAGCGCGGGTTGTCGACGCCGGCGGTTGAGAAGATCGTTCAGGCCCGCAGTGCGCCGCTTCCATCGCTGTGGTCGCCCGGCAAGGCGAGGAAGGTGCCGGAGCCGGAGGCGCGCGCCCAGGCCCTGCTGCGCCGACTGGTGTATGCGCGGCGGATCGAGTCCGTGCCCGTGGTGAAGCAGGTGTGCGGGGACATCGAGGATCTGACCGGTGTGGACGGGGAGCTCCAGGAGCAGCTCGAGGCTGCCGTTCGCCACGCGAGGGTCTGGCTGGTCGAGCAGAACGAGGAGCGCCGCAAGCTGTTCGACAACCTGAAGAAGGCGGTCGCTGAGCACAAGCCTGGGAGAGTGCGCAGACTTCTGATTCGCGTCAACGCGACGGCATCTGAGGATCGCACGGACGCCGAATCCGCCGTCTACGAGCGGGCGATCACGTACTTCGACAGCCTGGACGACCTCACGCGGGATGCGGTCGACGCGGAAGCTGACACGGAGAAGGAAGCACACAAGGCTGCGGCTCGCGTCCGCAGCGCCCTCCAACGCCTTCGCGGGTACGACGCGTACACGCCCGACCTGCGCCCTCAGGTTGAGGAGCTCCTGCGGTCCGCGGCCTCGGCCGGGGAACTGCTGACCCGTGGTGAAGCGCGGCGCGTGGAGGTCTGGAAGAAACGGGCGGCACTGGGGCCGCGGGAACAGCTGCGCGTAGCGCGGCGGTATTGGATTCAGCAGAGCTGTCCGCGCTGCAACGCGCAGCAGGGCAAGGGCTGTGTGCTGGTCGAGGGACCCAGCAGCGGGAAACCGCGCAAGGACGGCCACAACGAGCGGCTGCAGCTGATCCTGGACGAGCGGAAAACCGAAAAGATGGCCCGGCAACAGAAGAAGGCTCGGCAAGAGGTCGAGGCTCCTGCCGAGCCGATGCGGCCGGACCCGGAGACGCGCGAGCGTGAAGCCAACCCCAACCGTCCGCTCCAGCAGCGGTGGCCGAAGGTCGACGGGGAGGGGCAGGCGAAGGAGGCGGGCAGGAAGACTGCCGCCCGGCTGCACCACCAGGTGCCACGCGGCGACTGGTACCGAATGACGTGCCCGCGATGCCACGCCGGACCGGGCAAGCTGTGCGACAACGACGATCGCGTCGGCCCCAGCGAGAAGCGACAGCTTCCCCACGACGAACGCCTGCGCCGCGTCATGCAGAGCGACGACCGCATTGGCCCTGGCGAGAAGCAGAAGGTCGCCCGCAAAGAACGCCAGCAGCAGGCCGTCGACGTCGTGCCCCCGCCGCCGGCCCGGGCCGAACCCCGGCCTCCCCGGCCGCGGAGGAGAGAGAGGGAAACGCAGGAAACCGCGACCGCAGCGGCGCGGACCTGGCATGCGAGAGAGGTCACTTGCCCAAAGTGCCAGGCCGGCCCGAACTCCCCGTGCGTGCCCCACGGTCCGCACCAGGAGCGGGTGGAGTGGGCGAAGGATTTCACCCGCAAACTGTGGGGCTGAGGCACCCGCCACTGCGTCGCCGGCGCTGTGCCGTTTCCAGTGGAAACGGGTGAGCCAGGTCTCCAGGGTGCGGAGTCTGGGCAGGCCGGGCGACAGATCGTGCACGCGTCCAGCTTGCACCATAATTCGAACACACGCTCTAATCGAGTCATGGCCAGACACCGCGTCGACTACCTCACCGACACCCAGGAGCGCATCCTCCGCTATATCCGCGAGGCCATCACCGACCGTGGCGAGGCGCCGACCGTGCAGGAGATCGGGGAGCGGATCGGCATGCGCAGCCGCGCCTCCGTGCACTACCAGCTGGGGGAGCTGGAGTCGAAGAACGCGATCGTCCGGGAGCCGGGCCGCCGCCGCGGGATCAGGCTGGCGTGATGGGCGACGAGCGGTATCACCTCACCCTGTACACCGGCACCCGGCCGGTGATGCAAGGCTGGTGGGGCAGCTGGGACACGGCGGACGGCATGTTCACGCTGTGGATCGGTAAGCACGGCAACGTCGAAGCGGCCCGCATCGTCCTCGTCGACGAGGAGAAGCGGCGGGTTCTCGCGTCCTGGCCTGACACGGACGAGTGATGACCACCTGGACGCCGCGGCCTCGGAGAGCGCGGCGTGTTCGGTGGGGTCGATGGACAGGCCCCACCTGGTCTGCGGTAGCCCTGGGCGGGCGGCCGCCAGGTGCTGGGTCCTGGTCGGCCTTGCTGGCCGCTCGCGCCGCGCTCCTGGGACAGAGCTGCTGGGCTCCCGCGCCGCAATGACGGAGGGGCCTGCTGGGTGGCTGGCCGGTGGGTCCCTCGACTGCCGACCGGTGAAGTCCAGCGCGCCCCCGGCCCGGGGACCAACAGAGGGCGCAGACCGCGAACTCCATGTCAGCGTCGGGGAGTTCGGCTGATTCGATGCGCTGCGTCGGGGAGAGTGCCTGGTGGCCACTGTCCGGCAGCGGTGCGCTGGACCGGCTTGCGGCCGGATCGCATCGCTTTTGACGGTCAACTCGTGACGGATTGTCAGCGCCGGGTGATGTCCTCGTTCCAGCAGGCCAGTGTGGTGATGGGGAGGGAGCAGCAGGTATGCCGTGGGTGGAGGAGCATGAGCGCGGTGGCACAAAGGTGCGCCGGTACTTCCGGTGGGCGCCTGGAGCGCGGCGGGATCTGTCGATCCTGGTTCTGCTGGGGATCGCGGTCGCGGGTTATGGCGGGACGACCGGCGCATCCGGCGGCGGGAGTTCGGGGCCGGCGCCCAGGCCGCGGTCGACGGTCACCTACCCGGTGCACTTCGAGGGCTGGGACGACCCTAGGCCCGCGCCGCGGCCGACGGTCTCGTACCCGATCCGGTTCGACCGGTGAGCACGGCGGCAGTCCCGGGGCGAGGCCCTCTTGCTGGGGCCGATCAGGGCTTTCACACTGCGTTTCACGGGTGAGGAGAGTAGGGGGAGCGATGGCATCACGACGACGGCGCCGACGCTTGAAGAAGCGGACGCGCAGGCAGCTGCAGGGCTGGGGCGCCGTGGCTGCGGCGGCCTCTGCGATCTGGGTGGCCGGGAACTGGGCGGCGGTGTGGCCCGTCCTTGTGACGGTGCTCGCCACGACCGTGGTGGGCGGGGCCGGCTGGGGACTGTGGCGAGCCCACCACCGTGCGGTCGGCCAGGACCGGCAGTGGCGCGAGCAGGAGGAGGCGAAGGCGCGGGAACTGTCGATGACCGAGGTCGACGCGCTGTCCTGGCAGGACTTCGAGCACTACGTCGCCGAGCTGTGCCGGCGGGACGGCTGCACACAGGTCGTCGTCAGCGGCAAGAGCGGCGACCTGGGCGCCGACGTCGTCGGCTACCTCCCCGACGGCCGCAAACTGGTTGCTCAATGCAAGAAGTACGCGCCGCACCGCAGCGTGTCCTCGCAGGACATGCAGAAGTTCGTCGGCACCGCACGCCTCGAACACGGCGCGGACGTCGCCCTGTTCGTCACCACCTGCCGCACGTTCACGAAGGCCGCGCTCGGCCTGGCGGTGCGTCAGGACATTGTGGCCGTGCACCGTGACTTGCTGGGATCGTGGGTCAAGGGGGCCCGTCTGGAGACGCTGATCCCGCTGAACGGGCGCGGAGACGGCACGATGCGGCGCTCGCCCGCCTGAGTTGGCACGCGCCTTTTCCTCACCAGCACCCCACAACACCGAAGGGGTGGCCTCACGCAGGAGGCCACCCCTTCGGCATGTCATGTCGTCGTTCAGCGCACGCGTCCCAGGTGGATCACGCTGACGCGGATCTGCTGGTCGTTGATCTCGTACATCACGCGGTAGGCGGCGACGTGGATGCGCAGCAGTTCGGCGCTGCCGAACGCGCCGTCGGGTCGGGGGTTGTCGGCGAGGTGGTCGACGGCGGTGAACACCTGCCGTACCCCGTCGGGGTCGTCCTTGGCGAACCGCTCCGCCTGGGCGAGGGCCTCGGGTTCCCAGATGACCTCGTAGCTCACGCCTCAGCTCCGCCGAACACGCGGCGGTACGCCTCGTCGTGGGAGACGCCGGCGTTCTCGCCGCGGGCCTGGCGGGCGCGGTAGGCGGCCAGCGCGCGCAGTTCCTGCAGTTCCAGGGCGTCGGCGGGGCTGACCAGTATGGCGACGGTCTGCCCGTGGTCGGTGATGGCGACCGGTTCACGGGTGGCGCTGACCTCGCGCGCGATGGCGCCCAGGCGGGCGCGGGCTTCCACGATCGAGTAGGTCGTCTCCGTCATGCACACCACCTTACAGAAGTGTGCATGTTGGGCTTGCGTTCTGCGGCATGGTCCAGCGCCCACGCGGGCGGGTGCGGCACTACTCAGTGGTGTCGAGGTGGGTTCGGCGGTCCTGGACGAGCTGGTGCCATCGGGTACGGACTTCCTCGGGGCCGTCGAGCCAGACCGTGGTGGAGGGCTCGGGGAGGGGGATGCCGGCCATGCAGTGCGCGATGTCCCGGTAGTAGCTGTAGTCACCGGTCTCGGTGAGGGCGTGGAGCCGGGCGATGGCGGCCTGGGCGTTGTCCTGCTCGCCCTGGACGGCGTGGTGGAAGACGAGGGCGAGTTCGAGGACGGCTTGTGCGGCGGTGATTCCGGCCTCGTGAATCGCCGTGCGCAGCGCGCGGGCCGGTTCGGGGCCGGTGAGGGTTCCGGCGTCGCGGACGATGCTGGCGGTCTGGGCGGTGAGGGAGGTGGCGCGCTGATCGAGTCCGGCCAGGAGCTGCCTCGCGAGGGTGATCTCGTCATCGGCCCGGGCGGGATCGGTGAAGGCGATGACGAGCGCGAGGTTGGCCTGGGCGATGGCTTGCTCGCCGAGGTTGCCGTGCTCTTCGGCTTCGGTGCGGGCCGCGGTGAAGTGGGTGGCTGCCTGGGCCATGTCGCCGTGGGCGAAGTGGATGTCGCCGAGGACTCGTCGGCCGCGGCCGGGCCAGCCGAGGTTACGGGCCGCGGCGGCAGCGGTAGGGAAGTCGCCGGCGGCGCGGGCGAGGTGGGCGAGTCCTCGGGCGGCGTCGGGGGCGAGGCGGCCGCCGCGGCTCGCGACCTGGCGCATGCCGTCGCGGGAGGCGTCGTTGTGTCCGAGGTCGCGGTGGGCCTTGGCCCGGTAGTAGGTGGCCATGTCGGCGAGTTCGTCGGGCAGCAGGCCGGTGTTGAGGACGTCGGTGAGCCGGGAGACGGTCGTGGCGCGGTGTTCGTGCTGGCGGCGGGCCAGGGCAGAGAGGAGTTCGGTCAGGGCGTCCGCGGCGGTGGTCAGTTCGTCGTCGCCGCTGTCCCGCGCGGGGAGGGGGAGGGGTTCCCATACGTAGTCGTCGGTGTAGGACCAGGCGGCGTCGGTGAGCCAGCCCAGCTCGAGCCGGTGGGCGCGGGCGAGGGCGAGGCCCTGGCGGAGGCAGCCGGTCAGCAGGCGCCGGTCAGGCCCGCTGCTGGCCTGCCACTGTGCACCGAGGGCGGCCAGCGCGCGGCCGGCGGCCTGGTGCCAGTCCGTGTCGGTCCAGCGGTCGTCGGTGGCGTCGTCGGCGGTGCGCAGGGTGGAGCGGATGAGGGCGTGCAGGTGGTAGGGCCACAGAGCGAAGGCGTCGTGCCGGACGAAGGGCCGCTCCACGAGCCGGGCGGCCGCAGACAGGTGGGACAGTCCCGCGGCGGCGGTGGCCAGGGGGAGATCGAAGGCATCCAGCAGGCTGACGGCGCGCAGGAGGTGGCGTTCGTCGGGGGTGAGGTCGGCGAGTGTGCGAGTGAGCAGCGCGGGGAAGTCGGCGTCGAAGTCCGCGGCCGTGGGGACGCGGCCGGTGCGGCTCAGTTCGAGGTAGCGGAGCACGGCGAGATCGAGATAGAGGGGCAGGCCGTGGGAGCGTTCGGCGATGACGGCGCGCAGGCCGGCGTCGATGAGGGGCCGGTTGTTGCGGACCAGGCGGCGGGCGAGGTAGTCGGCGCAGTCCTCCGCGCTGAAGTCGCCGATCAGGACCTGCCGCGACGCCGGGGTCGGCGCGGCGATCGAGCTGCCGGTGGGGCGGGGACCGGGGACGGTCTGCCCGGCCAGGCCCGGCCAGGCGGCGGGACCGGCGTGGTCGAGCTGGCCCTCCACCGCCGGGTCGGCCCACTGCAGACGGCTGCGGCCGGTGACGATGAAGAACGCATTGGGCATCAGCCACACCAGACGCTGCAGCAGACGTTCGAGGTCGCGGTGGGTCCGGGTACCGGTGTCCTCGAACGTGTCGAGCAGCACCACGGGCACGACCGCCCGGTCGGCGGGGAGCTGGGCGAGCTCCCAGGCGAGCAGGTGCGGGTAGTAGGAGAGCGCGTCGATGTCGGGATCGGCGTCCAGGAGGTCGGCCAGGCGTGCGCAGCGGGCCAGGGCCCGTACCGCCTGGCGCCGTTCGCGCAGGGCAGTGGTCAGTGCGCCGGTGAGCTGGCCGATCGCCGTGCCGACGGTGCCGGGCAGCAACAGGGCCTGGGCGACGTCACCGAGCGCGGACTGCATCTGCTGCGGCAATGCACGGCCGAAGCGGGCGGCCAGGCCGCCGCGGCTGAGGTAGTCCTCCAGCGGCTCGCCAGGGTGCTGATGTTCCCAGTAGCGGCGCAGGGCGATGTCGAAGGCGGGCAGCGCCTTGCCGATGCGGGCGGCCAGGGCAAGGCGGAGGGTGAGGATGACCCGCTCGAAGTCGGTGCCGGCCGCGCGGGCGAGGTCGATCCGGACCGGGAGCAGCGCCGGGCGGGCGGGCCAGGCGGCCTCGCCCCACCGGGCGGGCCGTTCCTCCGTGCCGGTGAGCGCCGATTCCAGCGTGCGCGACAGCGTCGACTTTCCGATGCCGCCGACCCCGTGGAAGGCGAGGATGTTGGTGCGCGGCGCCTCCAGGTCCTCGACATCGAAACCGGGGGCCGTGATGCGGGCCAGGTGCTCGCCGAGCGCGGCCTGGACGATCTGCCACTGGCCCTGGCGGTTGGTGAACGCCTCACCGACCTCCAGCTGCCGGTCGTTGGTGCTGAACAGCGCCCGCAGATCCCGTCCTGCCACGGCTCCCCCTGGTGATCGTCTTGCGGCTCAACCTATGCCCGCCGAACCTGTGATGACGGCTCCTCACAGAGAATTGGCTGGTCAACTACGTCAGAACGACCAAGGTGGTATCGCCGTGTCCAGCACTGTCAACCCTGAAGAACCCTCCCAGCAGCCGCTGCACCAGGCCGGTGGAGATGCCGGGCAGGCCGAGCGCGCGGTGAAGGAGGTGATCCGCTGGTACAACGCCCGCCTCACCGAGGCCCGCGACAGCGGCCTGGACTCAGATGCGGTCGACGGGCTGCGGGCAGCCCGGGACCAGGCCCTGGACGACCTGGACCGGCTGGAGGACGCCAACGAGGACGAGACGGTGCAGATCGCCCTGGCCTACGCCGCCCGGCTCAAGGAGCTCAACGCCGGCTGACCCAGTCGGCTACGGGCAGCGGCAGGCGGGCGGGGTGCGGCTGGTGTTCCACCGGCCGTGCCTGCCACGGGGCGGGCATCAGAGGCTGCGCCTGGGCCGTGATGCCGGTGATCTCCTTCCGAAGCCGGGGCAGCACCTGGTGCAGTGCCCGCTGGACAGAGTGGAAGCGGACCGCCTCCCCATGGGTGTAGGGACGGTGCCGGGCAGCGGTCAGGGCCCAGGCTGCTGCCCGGTCCCGGTCCAGCGCCCGGTGGTCACCGTCGATCACCCGCACCGCGCTGATGTGAGCGTCGGTGGCCGCGGCCGCCACGACGTCAGCGACAACCCGGCAGGCCCGCGCGTGCACGGCCGGAGCGGGGAACGCGGTGACCACGTCCAGCTCCAGAGCGCGGGCGTGGTCGACGAGGGTGCGCTGCCGGCTGTCGGCGGCCCGGGCGGCCAGGGCCACCACCTCGATCCGATAGCCGGCGCGGGCGAACCGCGCCGTACTGAGGGCAAAGTCGGCGGCGCTGGTGAAGTCGGCTTCGATGAGCAGGTCGCCGCGCCGTTCGCGGACGTATGCCTCGGCTTCGGCCTGCCAGTCCTCGGCATCGGGCCTGACCAGCTCGTCGGCTGCCCGGGGCATGTTGTTGACGAGCTGGAAGTGGTCCGGGTGTGTGCCGCGCAGCAGATCGGGGTCCAGCACGACGGTGCCTGGCCGCATCGCCCGGCGCAGCATCCGCCTCGCCTCCAGCTGTCGTGCGCCCGGCTCGCCCACCAGGTAGACCACGGCCGGGTCCGGGCGCGCAGTGGCCCGGCGCAGGACCCGGTCCAGGTAGGCGGGGGCGATCAACTCGTCGAAGGCCCAGCGGTGCTCGATCGCGCTGAGCCGGTGGTAGCCGGTGCCGGGCGGTCCGGGCAGCGGGTGGGCGATCCGGCGGAACGACTCGGCTGCGGCCGCGGCTCGTTCGGCGTCGCGGGAGACCGCAAGGCGCCGGTCGGCGGGCAGCCGCTCGTCATGGACCAGCACCTCCGCGCGCACCAGTTCACGCCGGAAGACGCGCGACTGGGGTGCGTCCCAGGGACGTCGCCGCTCGGCGCGAACCGTGGCGGCCGCGGCCGTCGGCCGCGACCAGGTCCCGTCCGCGGTGAGCTCGTTGTCGTACAGCGGCTCCAGGCCCCGGCGGACCACCGACACCCGGTCCACCAGGTGCTCCGCCTCCACCACGTACAGGGTGTCGAGCAGGCCGGTCGCGCCGCCGTCCTGGTTGTCCCAGCCGACATACCGGCCACCGCCGTCCCCATCGGGGACGAAGAACCGTTCCAGGACGCTGAGCTGGCAGACCGCGTCAGCGACGGCGAGTACCACCAGTTCGACCCGGTAGCCCGCTGCCCGGTACGCCGCCGACGCGGCCCGGATCTCCTGCGGGTCGGACAGGGCCGTCTCCACCACCATGTCCAGCCGCGACAGCCGGGCATGCGCCTCGATCTCCGCCTGCCACCGCCGTGTATCCGGCCGCACCCGTAACCCGGCGGTCCGCACGTCCTGCCGCAGATACGTCTCGTACTGGCGGTGCGCCTGCTTGTAGAGATCACTCCCGATCCGGACAGCGCCACCGCGCCGCGCGAGGACGGCTTGCAACAGGTCGGCCAGCGTGGTCTTCCCGCTCCCCGGCGGACCAGCGACGAGCAGGACGACCGGCCCCTCCTGGGCAACGGCGCCCGCGGTCCAGGCCGGTAAGCCCTCGGCGAGGACCTCCTGATGCTCTGCCTCGCTCAACTGCGCCGCGACGGGGGGAGTCACCGAATCCTCCAACAGGTCTTCTTCGCGGGTGGGTTGTTCGGCCCAAGCGATCTAGATGTGTCTGAGTGGGCGCGATCAACCTAACATCATGAGCGATTGAAGCGCGAATCGATGTGCGATCCAACGCGTGATTAATGTAGGGTGTCTTGTGGAGGTGCACTGTGCCCACTGAGAACGAGCTGTTCAGCGCTGTTGATGCGCTGCTGGACCAGGTCGCCCAGAACGACCTGCCGCCGCACGCTGAGCGCAAACGGCTGCGCGAAGCAGCCGGGCTGACCCAGACGCAGATCGCGACCGCCCTGGAGACCCGCCGGGAAGCAGTGGGGAACTGGGAATCCGGCAAGACTGAGCCGCGGCCGCCGCAGCGCGCCGCCTACGCCCGACTGCTCGAAAATCTTGCCGCGCGCTTCCCCGCCCCAGACGCCGGGGCAGCCCCGGGACCCGCGGTGCCGGAGACGTTCACCGGCATGCCCCTCCCGCCTCCGGAAGCGCGGACTCTGTCCACAGGCGAGGCGCCCGAGGCTGCGGCCATGACGACCGAACAGAACTCCCAGCCCCGCCCCGCCACCGCTCCGGCCGCCGCATCGCGACCGGCCACCACCAGGCCGTCGTCCACGTCGCGGCGCCCGGCCGCGAGGAAGGCCGCCCCGGCGAACACCCCGGCCGGAGCCGACCCGCGCTTCGCCAACGGTCCGATCGCGGTCGTCGACGTCGAGGCCGACGGCCAGGTCCTCGCGTACTGCACCGGCGGCCTGGTCCTGGACGTGCCCGCCAAGTCCATCCCGGCCCTGGTGGACTGGACCCTGAAGGAGGCCAAGCTCGGTCAGCCGAAGCTGTCCGGTCCGGGCAAGGACGCCGACCCGCTGCTCGTGTTCACCAAGGCCGCGCTGGAGCGCTACGGTCTGCCCGTCGCCCTCACCGACGAAGAGCGCCTCGCTGGGCGGATCCCGGAGGGCCACAAGGTCATCAAGCAACTGGTCCGCGCGGAGTGGAAGCTGACCAAGCGCGGGTTCGGGCCGTGGGCGCGGATCTACCGCCCCGCCACCGGTTCGGAGCGGGCCTGCGTGCAGCTGTGTATCCCGTCCTGGAACGCGCTGGACACCCGGCACTGGGGCGAGGCCGGGCAGCTCCCGCCGGCGGAACTCGCCCGTGTGCTGGGCGTGTACGCGGCCCGGGTGATGACCCCGCGCGGCTCCACCGCCGTCACCGGCCTGGAGCTGATGACCGCGCTGCACCCGCCAACCCACGCCTCCGAACCGGACGCCGACGGCAAGCGGCACTCCGAGCACAACCCCGGCTCGCTGGGCAAGGACCCGGTGGACTGCGCGCCGTGCGAGGCCCCCGACGGGCACCCGCTCCTCAAGGAGCTGCCGCGCTTCCACGTGCGCGGCCCGGCGGAGAAGCTGTTCGAGGAGGCGTACGACTGGGCGCGGCCGATGACGGATGCCGAGTGCACCCTGCGGCACCTGGTCGGCATCGACGTGAACATGGCCTTCGCGGCCGGAGCTAACGGCCTGGCCGTCGGCCTCGGTGCGCCGACACATGTCAAGGCGCCGGTGTTCGACCCGAAGCTGCCCGGCTCGTGGCTGGTGGACCTCTCGCACGTGGACCTGTCGAGGGTGAAGGTCGGCAAGGACAAGTGGGCGGACCTGGACGCGAGTCTGCTGCCCAGCCCGTTCACGCCGAAAGGGGAGCGCCCTGAGGGTCCGGCTTGGTACGCGACGCCGACCGTGGCGTACGCGGTGGAGCTCGGTTACGACGTCACGCCGATCGAGGCGTACGTCCGCTACGAGAACGGCCGCTACCTGGACGGCTGGTATAACCGGCTGCGCGACGCGTACCTCGCCACGATGGCCGACCTCGGTGTCGACGCCGACCTGAAGCCGGCCGACTTCCTCGCCGCGATGGACGGCTACCGCGGCCGTGACCCGGAGCTGGCGATCGTCGTCTCAGCGGTCAAAGCGACAGTGAAGGGCGGTCTGGGCAAGCTGCGCGAGCGGCCCCGGGGCGAGGGCTGGCGTCCGGGCGAGCCGTGGCGGGCGCTGTCCCGGCCAACGTGGCGGCCGGACATCCGCGCGGCGGTCATCTCCCGCACCCGGATCAACCTGCACCGCAAGATCGTCAAGCATGCGTCGTTCACCGGGCAGTACCCGATCGCGGTCCTGTCCGACTGCGTCGTCTACGCGGCCAACGGTGAGAGCCCGCTGGACTTCCTGCCCTACAAGGACGGCAAGCCGCTGCCCGGCGGCTTCAAGCTCGGCATCAACCCCGGCCTGGTCAAGCACGAGGGCACCCAGGAAGTCCTGTGGGGCGAAGAGGTCCGCGAGCGGTTCAACGCACCGCAGCTCAACCTCGCCCGGTACATCAAGGACGGCACCGTCACCGACGTCGACAACGGAGAGTAGGAGAAGGCGACGATGAGCCTGTTCGGGGACGGCCTGGACGCCGCGGTGCAAAAAGCGTTCACCCGCCCGGCCCCCAAGAATGCGGGCCCGCAGATGCGGTACCTGGTCAAGCAGTTGGGCGGCACCAAGCCGGTCGCCCAGATGCTGCGGATCTCCCAGCGCACTGTCGAGCGGTACGTGAAGGACCAGATCAAGAAGCCCCGCCCGGACCTCGCCGCGCGCCTGGAGCGCGAGGTGAAGAAGCGGTGGCAGCCGCAGATCCGGGCCAAGGCCCGCGAGAAGGCGGCGACCACCGGCGGCATCGTCGTCGACACACGCGCCCGCCTCGGCTACACCGCACCGATTGGGTCGACGGACCAGGACCGCATCCGCCACCTGACCGTCGCCCTGCCGCCCCGCTACGCCGCCCGCCTCTTCGACGCCCAAGAGGCCGGCGCCACCGACCAGCAGCTCCAGCAGATCGCCGCCGAAGCGCTCAAGGAGGTGTACTTCCAGGACGGCGGCCGCCGCGCCGGAAGCCTGGAAGAGGTCCGGTTCACGGACATTGAGCACCTCGAGTTCGACCTGTAGCAGCCGCACTCAGAACAGCTCGCGAGCCCCGGACCGATGTGGTCTGGGGCTCGCTCGCGTGTTCGCGAGGGTGGGATGGTCGCCGGCTATCTGCCCATCAGCTCGTTGAGCAGGGCGACAACAACGACGCCGACGCCGATCGCCGCTCCGAGCGCCGGGTTTTGGAGAGCGACGACGACGGTTAACGCGCCCACCAGTAGCAGTACCACCATGCGCACGCTGATCTGGTCGTTGTTCACGAAGCCCGCCTCTTCCAGTTCGTGCAGGAGATGGGTTGACGGGCTTGTGCGGCTATGCCTGCGGGCGTGCCTGCGCCGTCTTGACTCGACGGCAGGACGCGGGCCAGCCGCCGGCGGCGAAGTCGAACCCGGCGACTCCGTCGTCGACCACCCAGGGTTCCTCCGCTTCCGGGGCTCGCACCCGTACGGCGGTGCTGAGCCGCGGGTGGTCGCCGTCGCGGCCGTCACGGGCCCCGCTCCCCAGGCAGGGACGCGTGCGCCGGTCACGGCGGTGTACCGGGCAGACCGGGATGGTCGCCGGCGGCTTCTTCCTGCGGGCTGTCGCCGCCGGGTGTCACACGCCACGGCATGCGCTGCTCCCGGCTTCCCGTGACAGGTTCCCGGTCTGCCCGCAGGACGCGGTAACGGATCGGGACCGCGCCGGGAACCCGCTGCGTCACTCTCAAGTCATCGGAAGGCGGCCCCGAAGGGGAACCGCCCGAACGACAGGGAGACCGGGGTGACCAGGATCGTACTGATGTCCGGCAGTCTGCGGCGCGACTCGGTGAACAGCACCGCCGTCGCCACGATCCGCCGACTGCTGGCCCGGCGGGACGCGCAGGCGCACACGCCCGTACTGGATCTGCGGATCCTGCCGTACTACGACCAGGACCTCGACGTGGCGGACGGGCCTCCGGCGGTGGCCGAGGCGCGTCGGCTGCTCGCATCCGCGGACGCCCTCGTGATCAGCACTCCTTCCTACAACGGAGGTGCTCCCGGCGTCCTGAAGAACGCTCTCGACTGGCTGTCCCGCCCTTGGGGCGACAGCGCCCTGACCGGATTGCCGACGGCGCTGCTGAGCGCCTCCCCGGGTCCCCGAGGTGCCGCGGACGCCCAGCCGGGACTGCGGGTGAACCTTGAGCGCTCCGGTGCGGTCCTCGTCGCCCATCCGCCGCTCGCGCTCGGTGACGCGGTAACTCTGCCACGCACGGAACAAGGGTTCACCGACCCGTCGGTCGTCGGCCTGCTGGAGGAGCTGACCGACGCCGTCTGGGCGGCCCGGCGCAGCGCGTCCGTCGCGGACGTGACCCGCCCGGCGGCCGATGCAGGCGAGCTGTGCCCCGCGGCCGTTGCCTGAGACCGGCCGACCGCGGCCCGGCGGCGGCCCGGATCCGCAGTGCCCCCCACAGACTTGCCCCGCGCCTGGTGCCCACAAGGTACACGCCGGTGGCAGAAAGCCCGTCCGGACCGCGGACGGCGCATCGGTCCGGCACCACGCGACGTGGAGCCCGAATCCCTGAAAGGGGGTGCCCCTCATGACGAAGCTGGTTCGCCGCGTGACCCGCGCCGCCATCTAAGGTGCCCGGTCAGTCCCCCTGCCACGAGGTAAGAATGCGAAGGAGGTGCAGTCCCATGACGAAGCTCGTCCGCCGCGTGACCCGCGCCGCCATCTGATGCGTCCTCACCCTGTAGTGCAGTGAGGATTCGCCCCCTGGGGCAGGGTCACCCAGCCCCAGGGGGCACACATGTCTTCGTGCGTGTGTGCCGGGCCCCCGTCGCCTCACGCGGGCCGTCACGGCGCCCCTCCGTCCGGTGGGCCCGCTAGCCCGGGCCGGTGCGGCCTTGATGCCTGCCCCTGTTCCGCCCTTGACGCTTATCTTCGTTGTTTCGCCCTTGACGCCTTCTGCTGACAGTTATTGCTGCCTTTGCGCCCGTCCGACAGGAGTGGAGTTTCGCCATGGGGATCCCCGAACGGATCACACGGATCGTCAGCCTGCCCGGCCGCGGGCTCCTGGCCTGTGACGTCCGCGGTGGTCTGCACCGGCTCGATTACGACCTGACCCTGCGGCAGTCGTCCGGCGTCCCCGCCGCGGCCCAGGACCCGGCCGGTGACCCGGTCTACGGCGTCGCCCTCGCCGGCGACTGGATCATCACGCGTGACAAGACCGGCACCATCTGCCGCTGGCACGCCGACACGCTGCATCTGGCCGACCGCCTCGACGCCCGCGCCACCGCCGACCGCTCCCTGCTGCTCGAGGGCGAACAGCCTTCCCCCACGATGCTGCGCGGCATCGGCCTGTGGAACGGCAAGGCGTACGTCGACAACGGGTACTTCCAGGTCGTCGTCCTCGACGTGGAGACGTTCGCCGTCGAGCGGATCGTCCAGTGGCCGCACGGCTACGACATGCTCGAATGGTTCTGCACCGACGCCCCCGGCGTGCACGCCGTCGCCGACCGGCGCGGGCGAGTCCACTTCGGCTCGCTGGAGGAGTGGTCGTTCCCGACCACGGTGCGCATCGACACCTCCAACGTGCACCGCGTCGTGTACGACGCCCGTCACAACCGCTTCTGGGCCATCGGCGACGCCGGTATCGACGACACCCACAACGTCTCCAACGGTGTGGTGACGATCGGGCTGGACGGCACGATCGGTGAACGCATGCACTTCGCCCGCAACGACGTCGAAGGGCTCGTCTTCTCACCGGACTTCAGCACCGCCTACATCGGCGGCTTCGACGGGGAGCTGCTCCTGTTCGACAACACCGCCCCCGAACTGACCGTCCGCAAACGGGTCACCGGCTTCAGCCACCAGATCATCGACGTCACCATCGACGAGGAGGGGCGCGTCTACACCCTCACCCAGGACGGCGAGATCACGGCCCTGTCCCCGGACGGCGAGCTGCTGCACCGGCTCGACTACGACCGCCAGTGCGTGTGGGACCTGCGCCCGCTGCCCGGCGACGGGACGACCGTACTGGCCGCGACCGACGACGGGACCGCCGTGGTCCGCCTCGACACCCGCGGCGACCACGCCCGGCTGGCCCTGGTCGACGAGTACCACGGCGCGCCCGGCTTCGCCCGCCGTGCCGAGCCGTGCGGCGACGACCGGGTGGCGATCTTCTGGCCCGACACGGTGCGCCGCTTCACCCCCGACGGCACCACCGTGTGGGAGGCCCGCCTGCCCGGCATCGTCCACACCGTCTCGGTCTCGCCGGACCACAGCCGCGTCCTGGTGGCCTGCAACGCGGGCGGCTTCGAGTTCGACGCGGACACCGGCCGGCAACTCCTGCACGTGGACGGACTGCCTGCCAGCGCGTGGGCGTCGGCCTACCTGCCCGACGGGCGCCGGGTACTGGGATGCCGCACGGGCCGGCTCTCG
Organism: Streptomyces sp. NPDC111744; assembly: GCF_055634995.1. Taxonomy (NCBI): domain Bacteria; kingdom Bacillati; phylum Actinomycetota; class Actinomycetes; order Kitasatosporales; family Streptomycetaceae; genus Streptomyces; species Streptomyces sp. NPDC111744. The sequence goes on along the minus strand of NZ_JBVKCG010000044.1, from coordinate 10,824 downwards.
GCCTACGACGACACCGGCCGCGTCTCCTGGGAGACGGAGCTGGAGAGCTACCCCAAGCGGCTGCTGGTCGACGGCGACCGGCTGCGCGTGACCGGCGGCGGAGGCGTCAAGGAACTCGTCGTTGGCGAGGACAAGCCGGTGCGCCAGTTCGTGGAACTGCTCGACAACACGGCCGAGAACTGCGCGCTGATCGACGGCACACTCTGCGTCGTCACCTACGGCATGCAGATCGCGGCGTACGACCACGACAGCGGTGAACTGCTGGCCCTGCACGAGGACCTGCCCGACTTCCCCAAGGGAATGACCGCGCTGCGCGGCGCGGACGGCCGGGCGTACGTGGTCGTCGGCGGCCGGGGCGGCTACCTGCGGCTGTTCCGCCTGGACCGCAGCGGCGAAGGACCGGTTCTCACCGTACTGCGCGACCTGTGGCTGCCGCGGTCCTCCGGTGCCCGTCCCTTCCCCGCCGCGGCCGGCGCGGCCCGGCCGTGACCACGGCCGGCAGGGTGCGCGCCGGGCACGGTGCCGCCCATGGCGACGAGGTGGTCGAGCCGTCCCCGTTCACCGAGCGCGCCTTCCTGGTGTTCGCCGCCGGGAACACGGTCAACAACGTGGGCGAGGCCCTGTACGCGACCGCTCTGCCGCTGCTGGCGTACCGCCTGACCGGCTCGCTCACGGTGATGGCGTGGCTGGCCGCCTCCGTGCCGATGTCCATGCTCCTCGCCCCCTGGTTCGGCACGGTGGCCGACCGGCGCGGCACCGCCGGCCTGGTCTTGTACGGGCTGCTGGCACAGGCGTCGGCGGCCCTGGCGATGAACGTGCTGCTGGAGAACGGGCATCCGCAGCCCTGGGTGCTGTTCGTGTGCGCCCTGGTGGTGGCGGTCGGCGGAGTCGCCTACCGGACCGGCTGGATGACAGACGTACCCGTGATGTTCCCGCGCTGCCCGGCGCGGGCCCGCGGCACCCTCAACAGCCTGTTCCTCGCCACCACGCTGGCCGGGCCGGTCCTCGTCGCGGCCACCCTGCCCCTGCTGGGCTACCGGGGCGTGCTGTGGCTGAACCTGCCGACGTTCTTCGCGCCGCTGGCGGTGTGGGCCGCGGGCGTACGCCCGCCGCGCCGCGCCGCCGGCGACGCCCGGCGGCGCAACCCGGCGCGGCTGCGCGCCGTCTGGCGCGACATCACCGCCGACCGGCGCATCGCCACCACGCTCGTCGTGCAGATGGTGCTGGAGGCCGTCTGCGGCACCGGCCTGACGTCCCTGGTCCTCTTCGAACTGCGCCACTCCTGGCAGTTGTCCGGGCAACAGGCCGGCTGGGTCCTCGCGGCCGTGAACCTGAGCCTGCTGACCGGCAACCTGCTGGTGTCGCAGCGCGGACGGCTGCGCCCCAGGACGCTGCTGACCGCGGCCTTGACCGCCCGGGCGGTGTCACTGGCCCTGCTGGCGGTGCCGGTGTGGCCGCTGTTCCTCACCGCCCTGGCCATCGGAGCCGTCGCCCAGGGCGCGCTGCTGGCCGCGGTGGTGATGCTGCGGGTGCGCTACCTGCCGCAGGCCGTCATGGGCCGCGCCTCGGGACTGATGTGGCTGCTGACCGGATCCGTCGCACTGCTGTCCCCCGTTGTGATCCCCCCGCTCGACCACGCTGCGGGCCCGCACGCCACGTTCCTGGCGCTCGGCGTCGCGTCGTCGGTGGTGCTGGTCCATCTGCACCGCGCCCGCACCGCCTGGACCCTGACGACCCCGGCGACGAACGAGCCAGCCTAGGAGGAGGAAACATGCCCCACATACCCGGCGACACCCGCACCACCGACCTCCCGGCCGCGTCCGTGCCCGCGCTGCGCCACCGCGACGGCGCCGGCGACGTGCCGCCGCGGGCGGAGGTGCGCCAGAGCGTCCGCATCCCCCTGTACCCGGCGACGGGCGACCTGATCACCGCCAGTGTCACCACCTTCCGGGGACTGGTGGACGGACGCGAGCACCTGGCGCTGAGCCTGGGTACCGTCCAGGACGGCGTGCCACTGGTGCGCATGCACTCCGAGTGCCTGACCGGCGACGTGTTCGGCTCCGCCCGGTGCGACTGCGGCCCCCAGCTGCGCGAGGCGCTGCGCCTGATCGACACCGCCGGCGGCCTGCTGCTGTACCTGCGTCAGGAAGGACGCGGCATCGGCCTGTACAACAAGCTCGACGCGTACGGGCTGCAGGACCGCGGCCTGGACACCTACGACGCCAACCGGGCCCTGGGTCTGGGCGAGGACATGCGCGACTACGCGGCGGCCGCGCAAATGCTGCGCGCCCTCGGTCACGATGAGATCGACCTGCTCACCAACAACCCCAACAAGTGCGAGCAACTGCGCCGTTGCGGCATCCGGGTGCGGCGCACCGTCGCCACGGGTGTCTTCGTCAACCCGCACAACACCGGCTACCTGACGGCGAAGGTCGCCCGTACCTCTCACACCATCCGACTGGAGGAGTCAGCGTGATACGCCATCACGGGCCGATCAGCGGCGTCGCGGCCTTCGGCGGCGCGTACGTGGCCACGGCCGGCTACGACAACCAGGTCATCCTGTGGGACGCGGCGCGCCGGGCGCCGCTCGCCCGCGCCGTCCACGACCATCTGGCCAACCAGGTGGTGTTCAGCCCGGACGGCACGCTGCTGCTGACCTCGTCGAGCGACTACACAGCCCGGCTGTGGTCGGTGCCCGACCTGAAGTTGCGGGCGGTCCTGAGCGAGCAGAAGGACGACGTGGAGATGTCGGTCTTCCACCCGACCCGGGAACTCGTCGCCACCGCCTCGCGGGACCACATGGTGCGCGTCTACGACTTCGCGGGCGCGCTGGTGGCCCGCTTCGAGGGGCACACCGCCGACGTCATCTCCGTCGCCTGGCTGGGTGACTGCGACAAACTGCTCACCTCCAGCGACGACGGCACCGTCAGGCGCTGGTCGCTGGAGAGCGGCGGCATGGTCGGCGAGGTCGACCTGGGCGGCGTGGAGACCGACACCATCGCGATCACCCGGGCCGGCGTGGTGTACGCGGGCAACGACGACGGCGAGATCATCACCATCGCCGACGGCCGCACCGGCAAGGCCCCCGCCCACGAGGCCGGCATCAAGCGCCTGGTCTACAACGCGGCCACCGAGTCCCTGGTCAGTCTCAGCTACGACCGCACCCTGCGGGTGTGGGACGCCTCCAGCCTCGAAGCGGGGCCGCGGCTCACCCACACCGCCGAGCTCCCCGCCGAGGTGTGGGCCCGCTCGTGCGCCTTCCTCGACGACTCCACGCTCGTCTTCGGCACCTTCGGCTCGTCCTACGCGGTCTACCGGATCACCGACGGGACGTGGGACCTGGCCGGCGTGGAGCCCACCGCGTGCGTCAACGCGGTCGTCACCACGACCGACGGCGCGGTGTGGACGACCGGCGACGCGGGAGTGGTGTGGGTGGACGGACGGCAGCTGGCCGCCACCGGCAGCCTGTGCAACTTCCTCGTCGAGGTCGGCGACCGGGTGCTGACAGGCGGTCAGCTGGGCCGGGTCTTCGACGCCCGCGACGGCCGCGTCCTGCACCAGCACCGCTCACCGCTGAACTGCGCGGCGGCCTTCACCCGTGACGGTGTGCCGCATGTGGTGGTCGGCGCCTACACCGGCGAGGGCCTGGTGTTCGCCGTCGGCGAGGGGCAGGAACCCGAGCACGTCGCCACGCTGCCGCTGCACACCAACGCGGTCAAGGGTGTCGCCGTCTCCGGCGACACGCTGTTCGCCGTGTGCGCGGACGCCTCGGTGTCCTGGTTCTCCCTGGACACGTTCACCGAGACCGGCCGGGTCGAGGAGGCCCACGCGCGGATCGCCAACGGATGCGCCCCGCTGCCGGACGGCCGCTTCACCAGCGTCAGCCGCGACCTGACCCTGCGCATCTGGGACGGCCGCACGAGCCGCACCGTGTCGACGCCACACGACCACTCCGTCAAGTGCGTGGCGGCCTCCGCGGACGGGCGGCTGGTCGCGACGGGTTCGTACGCGGGGACGGTGGCCGTGTACGACGTGACGACCGGGGACTGGCCGTACGTGGTGCGGCCGACCACGGCGGGCATCTCCAGCCTGCACTACGACGCCGCCCGCGGCCGGTTCCTCGCGTCGTCCTACGACGGGCGGGTCTACCCGCTGGAGCCGGATCCGGAGCCGGCGGCATGACCACGACCGAGGCTCCCGCGCTCAACCCCAACGAGCTGGACGACCGTACGGCGATGGGGCTGCCCGCGTCCTTCACCGACCGCGTCGACCAGGACGGGCTGCGGCAGCTGACCCGCACGCTCGCGGGCGAGGACCCGCGGGAGCTGGCCCGGCGGGTGGAGGACCCGGCGGCCGATGCGCTGCTGCGCCTGGCCGCGGGCCAGTTGCTGGCCCTGCTGGGCGATCCGCGCATCGACCCCTTGGCACCGGCGATGGCGGACGTCCCGGCCGCGCGGGTGCGGCTGGGACTGGCGGCGGACCGGGTCGACGCCGTCGCCGCGGCCTGGCGGCACGTGGGCGTGACCCGCGCGTGGATAGCGAAGGAGGCACCGGAGTACGAGGCCGACATCGCCGCCTTCCGGATCGCCCGCTACCCCGTGACGAACGCGGAGTACCGGCTGTTCCTGACCGAGAACCCGGACGCCGGGCTGCCCACTTCGTGGCGGTTCGGCGTGTATCCGCCCCAGCTGGCCAACCACCCCGTGTGGAGCGTGTCCCCGCAGGACGCCGACGCCTACGCGGCCTGGCTCGCCCTGCGCACCGGACGGGCCTTCCGGCTGCTGACCGAGGCGGAATGGGAGTACGCGGCCTCGGGCGGTGACGGACGCGCCTACCCGTGGGGCGAGGAGCCGGGCGAGGACCTGGCCAACACCGTGGAGTACGGCCCGCTGGCCACCACCCCGGTCGGCATGTACCCGGCCGGACGAAGCCCGTTCGGCGCGTACGACATGGGCGGCAACGTCGAGGAGTACGTCGCGGACGACTACCGGCCCTATCCCGGCGGTCGGTACGTGGACGACGACCTGTACGGCGACGCCGGCGTCGCCTACCGGGTGGCGCGCGGCGGGAGCTTCACCCGCTACGCCGACCTGGCCCGCTGCCGGCGCCGCCACGGGTGGTACCGGCGGGAGATCTACGCCATGGGGATCCGCCTCGCCGAGACCCCGTCCGCCGAGGACCCGGGAGCGCGGCGAGGTGGGTGAGCAGTTGTCCGCCCCGTGCGCCCGCCCGGCAGGAGGGGCGGAGGGCGGCGCCGCGACGGCGCGGGGCGCGGCGCCGGGCCCCGGCGCCCACCTGGCGTGGCCGCGGCGGGCGGTGGACGAACCCCGCCGCTGTCCGCGGTCACCGGCCGCCGACGGAGCGGGCCAGCGCCGCGAGTTCGTCACGGCACACGGCACCGGCCTCGCGCGGGGTCTCCACACCGGTGCGCTCCGCCATGGACGGCGAAAACCTGCGCCAGGTGCGCACGGCTCGCACCGGCCGCGGGCGTCGGGCGGGTCGTGGTGGCCGCCTTCCGCCACGGGGGGAGGGTGAACGGCCATGCGTCTGCCGCCGCGCCGGGGGTCGGCGCCCCTGGTCGTGACCGCCCCCCCGGTCGAACAGCTCACCGATCCGGCACCGGCCGGGCTCAGGCAGCGGGTCCTCGACGCGGTCGCCGCGTTCGACGGGGTCCGCATTGGTCCCTCGTACGTCTGCGTACGAGGGACCTGCGCGTTCCACCTCGGCCCGGTCCTGGCCCACGGACCCGTCGAGGCGTTCTTGGCGGGCTCGGAGTTCGGGCACGTGCATCCGCCGTACGACGGGAGTTTCCACCTGATGCTGCCTTCCGGGTGGACGGAACCGGTGGTCGCGGCCGGCTGGGGAGTGGCCGTCGCACCGCGCGGTTCGCTGCTCGTCTACGGACCGCGCGACGAGGCGGAAACGGCCGTCGTCCGGCGTCTGATCGCCGCGGCGTACTGGTTCGCGCGCGGTGGCCAGGCGGCCGCGATGCCTTGACCGCTGCGGTGACCTGCCGGGTAACCGGGCGGTATCGCACCGGGATGTGATCGGGATCGGGGCGCCGCACTGTGGTGGCACACAGAGAACGGACAGCTCGAAAGGAACACGACATGCGGTGGTTCGGACACGCAGCACTGGCCGTGGTCATGGCAGCGGTGATCGGCTGGGCGGCCACCGCGGCGGGATCCGCCGGTGCGCACGGCGCCGACGGACGCAGCCAGGTCCTGGCCACCGATGTCGGCCCCACCCGCTGACGTCCGGGCCACGTCGAGCCGGGAGGCGACGGTGATGACGGTGAGCGGAGCACGATTCCCCCTGATTCTCCTGCCGGGACCGGACACATCGGTCACAGACGTGACCCGACTGGTCCGTGCCCTGCCCGCCACCGTCCGGCCGGTTGTTCTGCGCCCCCCGGCCGACGGGTCCACCCGCCCTCGGGAACGGGAAGCGGCGCGCGCCCTGCCCGACCTGGCGGACGGGCTCGTCCGCCAGGTCCGCGACGCGGGCGTGAGCGGCCCGTTCGCGGTGCACGGCTGGGGAGTCGGCGCCTACCTGGGGCTGGCGCTGGCCGGGACGTTGGAAAGGGCGGCCGGACACGCCGTCTGCACGACCCTGTTCGTGTCGGACGCGGCCGCCCCCGGCTGGGCTCCCGAGCCGGGCACGTCGGCGTCGTCGCCGCACGGCCTGCTGACGTACGCCGTGCGCCGCACGGTCACCGAGAGCCGGTTGGTGGTGTGCGGCGGCCAGGCGTCCGCCGGGTATCCCGGGACCGGTCCGGGATCGTGGTGCCGGCGCTCCACGTCCGGCACGGAGTTCGTCACGCTGCCGCCCGGCTCCCGGTCGGACAGGGCGACGGCCCTGTCCCGAGTGATCGCCGCGCGGCTGCTTCCGGCGGCGGGCCGGCCGGTGCGGACACCGGCGGCACGGGTGCCGGTGCCGGACGTGGCGGCCGGATCCGCGTCCTGACGACCGCCGTCGAGGCGGTCTCCACTTCCGGCCGCCGCGCCCGGACGCGTCAGGCTCGGGGCCCGGCGGCCGGGTCCACGACCGGGTCTGTGGGCAGCGCCGTGGCAGCGGCGTGTTTCCGTGCCGCCCGGTCGTGCTCGTCGGCGGTGGCCGCATCACCCAGCGTCCGGAAGGACTCGGCCAGTCCCCGGTGGGCCTGGACGATCTCCGTCTGCAGGCCGATGGCCGTCGCCTGTTCGAGCGCCGCCCGGTGGCGGCCCAGAGCGCGCAGGTGCTCCCCGCGCGCTCCGTGCACCCGGCCCAGCACGTTCTCGGTCGCGGCCTGGCGGGCCCGCGAACCGTGGCCGCGGGCCAGCTCGAGCGCGGCCGCCCCGTGTTCCTGCGCCGTGTCCAGCCGCCCCGCCCTCAGCTCCGCCTCGGCCAGGTTGCAAAGCACCAGCGACGTCAGCGCCGGCGCGCGCAACGGCTCGCTCAGCGCCCGGGCCCGGTCGAGGCAGTCGGCCGCCTCCTCGAGCTGGTCCAGGCCCAGATGGGCCAGCGACAGGTTGGCCAGCGCGGTGACCTCGATGCCGGCGTCACCCGTGCTGCGGGCCAGCGCGGCGGCCCGCTGACCGGCCCGCGCGGCCTCGGGAAGACGTCCCAGGCGTTCCCTGGCGAAGCACAGGTTGGCCAGGGCCTGCGCCTCCTCCCGTGGGGAGCCCAGCGCGCGGTGTGCCTCGCTCGCCCGTGACAGGTATCCGACGGCGTCCTCCAGCTGCCCCACGCTGGTGCACAGCACACCGAGCCGGCTGAGGCAGGCCGCCTCGGTGCGGGGGTCGTCGAGACCGGAGGCGATCTTGAGCGCCTCCTTGGAGGAGGTGATGCCCTCCTGGAACAGATCGCGCTGCCACTGGGCGACCGCCTGGTTGATCAGCGACACGCACAGCAGTTCCGGATCGCCGTGGCTGCGCGCGCTGTCGACGGCCAGGCGGGCCGTCTGTTCGAAGTCGGAGAAGTAGTTCTGGGCGTGCAGGTAGAAGCCGATGCCGCGGCTGAGCCAGACGGCGTGCCAGTGCAGGCCGTGCTGGTCGGCGAGGTGGACGACGGCGACGACGTTGCGCCACTCCTGAGCGAACCACCGCTGCGCCTCATCGGGGAGCAGGGCGGGCGTTCTCGTACCGTCGTCGGCCGGCGGGGCGCTGCCGTAGCGCACCCGACCGGGGAACAGTGCGTCGCAGGCACGCTCCAGGTCGGTCAGCATGCGTTCGGCCAGTCTGCGCACCGCTGCGGCCCGCTGCTCGGCGTCGTCGGCCGGCAGGGTCCGGGCGAAGCTGTGCACCAGGTCGTGGAAGGAGTACCGGCCGAGCTCGAACTCCTGCAATAGGTGCACGTCCAGCAGGTGCTCCAGTATCCGCTCGGCGGTGTGCGGGTCGGTGTCCAGGAGCGCGGCGGCGACCGGTATCGCGAAGTCGGCTCCCGGATGCAGGCTCAGCAGCCGGAAGCGGGCGCGGCCTTCGGGCTTCATGGCGTCGTACGACATGCGCAGGGCCGTGGCGACGCTACGGTCTCCGGATTCCAGCTCGCCCAGGATGCGGGCGTCGTCGCCGAGCCGCTCGGTCAGGTGGCGCAGCGTCCAGTGGGGGCGTTTGCGCAGGCGGGCGGCGGAGACCCGCAGGGCCAGCGGAAGCCGTCCGCACAGCTTGACCAGGCGTGCGGTGGCGTCCGGTTCGGCGGCCACGCGATCCGAGCCCACGGTGCGGCGCATCAGTTCGACGCTGTCCTCCTCGGTCAGCAGACCCAGGGAGAGCCCTTCGGCGCCTTCCAGTTCGGGCAGCCGGATCCGGCTGGTGATCAGGACCAGGCTGCCGGGGGAGGCGGGCAGCAGCGGGCGGACCTGCGCCGCGTCCACCGCGTTGTCCAGGACGAGCAGCAGCCGGCGGCGGGCACTGGTGATCCGCCACAGCGCGATGCGGCTGAGCACGTCGTCGGGCACGGACTTTCCGGCCACCCCCATCGCCCGCAGCAGCACGCCGAGCGCCGTTGCCGGTGGCAGGGGTTCCTCGCCCGGGGTGAACCCGCGCAGATCGAGGTAGAGCTGGCCGTCGGGGTAGGCGTCGGCGACCTGGTGTGCGGCGTGTACGGCCAGGGCCGTCTTGCCGCTTCCGCCCATGCCGTCGACGACGAGGATGTGCGGGCTGGTGCGGTCGCCGGCGGCGGGTGGCGCAGCGGTGAGCCGCCGTACCTCCTGCTGGCGTCCGGTGAAGTCCGCCAGATCGTACGGGAGCGTGCACGGCGCGGTTCCGGTGACCGCGAACGGCGGCTCCGCCGTCTCCTGGAGGGGCGGTGGGGCGTCCAGTTCCGGGTCGCCGCGCAGGATCGCCTCGTGCAGCGCGGCCAGTTTGGGGCCGGGGTCGATGCCGAGTTCCTCCGCCAGCACGGTCCGCAGTCGCGCGTACTCCTCCAGCGCCTCCGCCTGCCGTCCGGCGCGATAGAGGGCGAGGAGCAACTGACCCCGGAGGATCTCCTGGTAGGGGTGCGCGGTGACAGCCTTGCGCAGTTCGCCGATCAGCCCGCTCGCCTCACCCTGCTCGAGCCGCAGCTCGAAGACCTGTTCGGTGGCGGTCAGGCGCCGCTCCTTCCACACGGCCGCCACGGCGTCGATGACGGGGCCGCCCGTGCCACCGAGGATGGAGCCCCCCCGCCACAGTTCCAGTCCGGCCTTCAACTGCATGACAGCGTTGTCAAGAAGTCCTTCGGCGCGTGCCTCCTGCGCCCTGCGCACCCTGATGTCGAACATCCGCAAGTCCAGTTGGCCGTCGTCGAGCACCGCGCGGTAGCCGGGCGGCTCGGTGACGATGACCTCGTGCCCGGACGGTAGCCGCCGCCGCAGCTCGGCGACGGCCTTGCGGACCTGGTGCACCGCCGTGGAGGGCGGCTCCTCGTCCCAGACCGCCTGGACCAGACGGGAGACGGGAAGGACCCGTCCCGCCTCCAGCAACAGCATCACCAGAACGCGTTCGTTGACAGGACCACCAGGCTTGATCCGCCTTTCGCCCTCCCAGATCTCGAGCGGGCCAAGAACGTGGAAATGCACGTGGGCGGTGGTGTGCATGGTCGGTGCTCCAACTCATGGTGAGGTACCACTGAACCCCCCGCGGGCCATGCGGCCCCGTCTAGCCGTGATACAGCCGTGATCATTGCCGATTGAACATACGTACCTTTCCACCCTCCGCGGTACCACATGCACTCTGAGTGCAGGTCGTCGTCCCGTCTCGGCGGCCGGCGAGACGCCGTCGTAGTCGTCACCGTGGCGGGTGCGCATGAACGTGGCCTGGTCGGAGGCGATGAAGCCGCGGGCGCCGCCGTCCGACGTCTTGTCGGCGACGAGGATCATCGCAGTGCCGGTGATGGTGGTGACCAGCCGGCCCCCGGGGCGCAGCGCGGTCAGCCACGAAGCGGGTACGGGCCGGACGGAGACGGTGGACACGGTGCGGTCGAAGTCGCCGGGCAACGTCTCGGTGATGTCGCAGACGGCGGTGCGCGGGTGCAGGCCGGTCGGTCGCGGCCTCCACCAGGTATGGGTCGACGTCCACGCTCGTCACGAGTTCGTCGCCCAGGCGTCGGCAGACCAGGGCGGTGCCGTATCCGGTGCCGGTGGTCACCAGGGTGCGGGAGCCGTCACCGAGCATGGTGGTGACAGGGTGGGCAGAGTCGAGGACGAGGTCGGACACCAGGATTTCGCGCCCCCGGTCGGCGGCTACCCGCAACGGGACCCGCAGGCGACCTAGTGCCGCATCAGGCAACGTTCGCCCTGTCGACGACGGCGCGTAGGCGCCGGTCGTCGGCATGGCGGTTTCGCCAGATGATGTAGCGGCGGAT
>NZ_JBVKCG010000043.1:0-32773 GCF_055634995.1 Streptomyces sp. NPDC111744 | reverse complement strand
ACACCTGGCACCTCGCCCCGGCCACCGCATAACGAAAGAGGGCCGCCCGGCCTACGGCCGGACAGCCCACGACAAGATCTTCAGCAACCTTCTAGTAGCTGAACCGCTGGATCTGCCGGTCCCCCCAGGCGAACGTGCAGCCGGTGCGGGTGCGGGGGTCGAGCTGCAGCGCGTTCTGCGCCCCGCTGTGGCCGCCGGTGGTGAATCCGCTCAGCGTCCGGATCACCTTCCCGGTCGTGAGGTCCACGACGGCGAGTTGCCCGGTGGCGTTGTTGTCGGGCACCCACATCCCGAAACCGAGGTACGGCGTGCCCTCCGGGGAACTGTAGGAGAGGACGGCGATCCTGTGGACGCCGTCGACCGCGAGGGCGGACGGGGTGCCCAGGCGCAGGGTGACGGGGTCGCCGGCCGCACCCGTGGTCTCGTCGAGCGGCGTGAGCACGCCCGTGGGGATCCTGCTGGCGCTTCCCGAGACGGCCGAGACGTTGAACAGTGACCCGGCCGAGTCCGAGGCGACGGCGTGGGCACAGGCCACGGCGCCGAGTGTGGTCACCGTGCGGGCGGTGAGGTCGACCTCGGCCGGCGTGTACCCGCAGATGAACGGCGTCGAGGTGCCCTTGGCCAGGAAGACGTGGCCGGTGGAGGAGTCGATGGTGAGCAGGTTGTAGGAACCGGCGACCACCGGCGACCACTGCTCCGGTGTCGGCGGGAACGGGGTCGCTCGCCGTGCCCGTGTCGAGGTCGACGGGCAGCACCAGGTCGGCCTTGCCGGTGCCGTGCAGCAGCAGGGCGCCCTCGTGGTGGACGGCGTCCACCCGGCCGGTGACGTAGGAGTAGGTGGCGGCGGACAGCACCTTAGCGCCGGTCAGCGAGTCCGTCACGGTGTTCCAGGTTTCCAGCCGCACGTCGTCGCCGGTCGCGTGGCGGTGGACCAGCAGGACGCGGTCCGCGGTGGCGCCCACGACCTCGTAGGAGGAGCCGGAGGCGGGGTCCGAGGTGATGACGTCGCCATAGCGCCCCGTCGCCGTCGAGTAGTGGCGGACCTCTGTCCCGCCCGAGGTGGTGGCCAGCGCCGCGACGGATCGGTCACCGGCCGCGGCGAAGCTCGTCACCGCGGCTCCGCCGGGAGCGAGTCCGTCGTCGAAGGTTAGGGTGGAGACGGGGGACGCCTGGCCCGTGATCCGGCCGTCGCCGTCGAGGGCCACCACCCGGACGTCATAGGTGTCCGAGCTGCCCAGGCCGAGCGCCGCCGCCTCCAGCCGCACGGATCCCGAGGTGGCCGGCAGCGTGCGGTGCAGCACCGAGGGTGCGTCGACGCCGTCGTGGTCGAAGGAGGTGCCGTTGGCGTTGGTGAAGGTGTCGAGCTGGCCGAGCAGGGCCGGAGCCGGCGCGCTGAACTCGACCGCCGCGGCCCGCGCTCGGGGCACCGGTGTCACGTCGTAGCGGAGGGTGAATCCGCCCGCGGCGCGGGAGACTTCGGCGCTGTGGCCGCTGGTACCGTCGGCTCCGGTGAGGAGCGGCGCCGCCGGTCGGTCCGCCGGGGTGCCGCCGGCCACCCGGATCGGGGCGAAGTCGCCGTAGACGACCTTGAGCGGGTTGCCGCCGAAGCCCGCCTGTGCGATGCCGATGCCGTAGATGCCGCCACCGCTCGCGAAGGCGTCGGCGGGGACGGTGACGGTTCCCCTGGCCGCGGTCAGCGCCTGGTGCCAGCCGGCGGTGAACAGCGGCGCGAGGTCCGGGTTCCAGTGGCCGACGGTCGAGACAACGAGCTGCGGGTTCGCCGTGCGGGCGACGCCGGTGAGGTCGTAGGCGACGGTGACCGCATGGCCGGCGTCGACCGTCGCGGGGGCCCGGGGCGCTGCGGCCTCCTCGTAGCTGCCGTCGCTCGGGCCGATGGTGAGGATGCGCGTGGTTTCGGCGCGGGTACGGCCGCCGGCCAGGACCCGGTAGGTCACGGTGACCTGCCGGTCCGTGGCGGAGGTGAGGGGCAGGCCGGCGGCGGCCAGGAGCTGCGCGGGTGTGACGCGGATCGCGGGGCCGGTGGAGCGGAACACCGTTGTCCCGACGGTCAGGGTGTACCGGGCGGGTCCGGTCAGGCCGGTGACGTCGCCCGCGAAGGTGACCGGTCCGGTCAGGCCGGCGCCGGTGCCGCCGGAGGCCCGGTCGCCGAGGTCGATGCGGCTCGGGTCCGTCGTCTCCAGGAAGTCGCCGCCGAGGTCGCCGAGGGTGACACGGTGGGCGACGGACAGGCGTGTCAACGACGGGGACGGCGAGGCCGCGCCCAGTGCCCGCTCGGCGGCGGCCGTCACGTCGATCTGAGGGCCGACGTGCAGCGTGCGGTCGATCTGCGGCGGAGCGGGGACCGCGCGGCCCGTGCCCTCCAGGAGGTCGCGGACCTGAAGGGGCGTCAGATGGTGGCCGCCCAGCCGGCCCGCTTGCAGGACGACGGCCGCTGCGGCGGCGATCTCGGGAGCGGACGCGGACGTGCCGCCGTTGAGGGACACGTCGACGTCCTGCGGCGTGCCTCCGTGCGCATGTGACAGAGCGATAATGTTGTCACTGGGCGCCGACAGGTCGACCCGGCCGCCGAAGCCCGAGGAGAAGGTTCCGAAGCCGCTGATCCGGGTTTCGGCGGTGGTGGCGTCGCCTCCGGGTCCTGCCGACAGGGTGTCGTCCAGGGTGGTTCCGCCGGCCGCTATCGCTCCGCTGTCGGGCACCTTCGAGGGCGTGGTGGATTCCGCGTCGTCGTCGATGGCGCTGGCGAAGCGGTCGTCGGACGCGAGGTCGGTGGGGGTGCTGCCGCCGTCGGGGCCGACCGAGGCGGTGGTGAACAGCCGCGTGCCGTCGTTGGAGGAGATGGACACCACGATGCCGTCGTCGTGCACGAGGGAGGTGACGACCGACCGGATCACCGGATCGTCCTCCAGGTAGCGGCCGGGGAAGCCTTCGGCATCGGTGCCGAAGCCCAGGCTGGCGGTGATCACGTCGGGCTTGGGCGACTGGTGGGCGGCGGCGAGCAGGGCGGTCGCGATCCGGTCGGTGGTCGGTTGCTCGGGGACCACCAAACGGTAGTCGGCGCCCGGCGCGACGCCCAGCAGGTCGGTGTAGCCGCTGCCGGTCGCCTCGGGACGCTGCCGGTCGTGGGCCAGCGGGGCCATCACGCCGAAGTCCAGCATGACCTCGTCGAGCGACGGGTCCTGGTTCTCGGTGGAGGCGGCGCCGTCCAGGCCGCCGGAGTCCTTCGCCACGTACGCGGGGATGAGCGGCATCGAGGGCAGGTCGAGATAGCGCTGACCGTTCCTCACCACGGTGGTCGGGCCGTGGTCGCGAACATACGTGTCGCCCGCGTCGGCCATCGACTGGTCGGTGAGGTCGCCGATCGACACGTTCGTTATGGTCTCGCCCGTACCGGGCTGCTGTCCGTAGCGCCGTTGGAGCAGTGCGAACGCGCCGACGGCGTCCACGCCGCCGGCGTTGAGGAAGGCCTGTGCCGACGTCGTCAGGGTGTCATTGGCCGGTACGCCGTCGGCCGGGGGTGCGGCGTGCCGGGCCGGGGTCCGCGTCGCCCGGCCCGTGTCCGTGGAACCGTGACCGGACCCGGCGGGAAAGGCGCGCGTCGCCGTCGCCGGCAGGGGCCGCGCCCCGGTGTTCATGGTGTTGACGTACCGAACGGGTTCGGCGGCGGCGATTCCCGGCGTGCCAAGCAGGGCTCGGGCGGCGGCGGCCGAGTCGCGGCGGCCGGTCGTGAGGACGTAGGTGTGCGCCAGCCGGGAACCGGACCCCGGCACCAGCGGGTGCAGTGATCTGGCGGCGAGCGCCCGGAACCTGTCGTTGAGCGCCGCGCTACTCGTGCGCGGGGTGCGGGCGGCGAGCCGGGTGCCGTGCAGCAGCGTGCCGGTGACCGATGTGTGCCGGTCCAGGGTGACGAGGACCTGTCCCGGGACGACGCCGTGCCGCTCGGTGCCGGGATGGGGCCGTGACGGCGTGGCGGAAGCCGTGGCCATGAGTCCGCGTGCGGCCGGTGCCGTGGTGGATGACGTGGCACCGTGCCCGGGCGCGGCCGCCCGCGCCGCGTAGGCGGGAGGTGCCGTCGCGGCGCCCCCGATCGTGAGGACCAGCACGGCACAGGCGCAGACGCTCCTGAGGGCCGATGGCGGAGCTTTGGGCATGGGGCACCTTCCGCTGGACTACCGCTTGCGCATACGAAACGGGGACGTGCGTCCGCGCCTCGGCACAGGACGACGCCCCCTTGCCTGAGGGACGATGCCAACGGAATCGAGCGCGGCGCAATAATGCGGCTGTGGCCGGTTTCCGCCAGTTGGCGGGTGGTGGCCAGGAACCACCGGAGTGCAAATGAAACTTGACGTCGTAGGACTCGACGACGAAACACAACGCGTGTACACCGCCCTGGTCGAGCTGCCCCGGAGCACCGCGTCACAGGTGGCCGCCGTCTGCGGGATCAGTGCCGGTACCGCCGGCCGGTTGCTGTCGGCTCTGGTGCGCGGCGGTCTCGCGACCAGGGCCGCGGGCCGTCCGCCGAGTTTCAGCGCGGCCGCGCCCGACGTGGCGCTCACCGCGCTGATCCGGGCGAGCGAGCGCCGGCTCGACGACGCCCGCTCGCTGGTGCGGCAGCTCGCCGAGAAGCACCGGGAGGCCCACCGGATCAACGATCCGGACATCGCCGTGGAGCTGCTGACCGGACACGAGGACATCAGTTCGGCCGTCCGCCGGCTGACCGAGAACGCCCGGCACCGCATCCGTGCCTTCGACCGGCCTCCCTATGTCGACCGCCCCGGCAGCAACCTGGAAGAGCAACGGCAGCGGCAGCGCACCGGCGTGACCCACCGCGTGATCTACGACCGGGCGGCGGTGGCGTGGCCGGGACGCCTGCGGGACGACATCCTGCCGAGCATACGCATCGGCGAACAGGCCAGGGTGCTCGCTGAGTTGCCGCTGAAACTGGTCATCGCCGACGACCGGTGGGCGATCATCCCCTTCAGCCTGGCGCCCGGCGGTCACTCGGCCGCCTACCTCGTCCACCGCTCGCCAATGCTGACCGCGCTGGAGGCCCTGTTCGAAGCCACGTGGGAACGCGCAGCGCCGGTGCGCGACGCCGCGCCGCGAGCCGAACAGGCCGGTGTTCCCGACGCCGGGACCGTGGAGCTCCTCAGGCTGCTCGCCTCCGGCTGCTCCGACGCGGCCGTCGCCGGCGCACAGGGCTGGAGCCAGCGCACCACCCAACGCCGCATCCACCGTCTGATGGCCGAACTGGGCGCCGTCACCCGCTTCCAGGCCGCGGCCGAGGCCGCGCGGCGCGGCTGGCTCGACTGAACGCGCCGGTCGGCGGCGACACGCCACAGCTCTCACCCTTTATACTTGATTGCACAAGCATTTGGATGGGGCGGGACACGGTGAGCGAAGGTCCGGGGGAAAGCCACTGCCTCCCTGACACGGCGCCCCGACCAACGGCATGACATCGCATGGGAGTGAAGGTGGATTTGTCCCTCATCACGGAGTTCGAGAAGATCACGCAGGTCCGGCCGCCCGAGCACCCGGCGATCCGTTTCGGGACGGTGTGCGTGCTCGGTGGCAGCATCGCCGGCCTGCTCGCCGCGCGGGTCCTGGCCGACCACGCCCGCACCGTGGTCATCGTAGAGCGTGACGAGATGAACCTCGGCGCCGAGCCCCGGGCGGGCGTGCCCCAGGGGCGCCAGGTGCACGGCATGGGTCCCGGTGGCCTGGCGCTGATGGAGCGGTGGTTCCCCGGCCTGACCGAGGAGACGCGGAGTCTGGGCGCCGCATACGTCGGACCCGACCGGATCGTCACGTACGTCGACGGCAGGAAGCAGCTCCAGAGCGGCGACACCCACTTCCTCGTGTGCAGCCGGCCCCTGCTGGAATCCCTCCTGCGCGGCCGTGTCCTCGCTCTGCCCAACGTCGAGACGCTGACCGCGCAGGCGACCGGGCTGGACTACCGGGACGACCGGGTGAGCGGGGTGCGGTACACCGCGGAAGGCGGCGCGGGCACGGTGGCCGCCGACCTCGTCGTGGACGCGATGGGCCGCGCCAGCAACCTGTCGGACTGGCTGGAGCGGGCCGGGTACGAGCGGCCCCGCCTTGAACGCATGCGGACCGGAGTGCAGTACTCGACCGCTCTGTTCGAGCGCACCGGCCCGTACCTGAACGACCCCGAACACGTCGCCGTACAGCACACGCTGCCCCCCGGCCCCGACGGACTGGCGCTGGCCCTGGCCCAGCCGGTCGAGAACGACCAGTGGCTCGTCGGCATCACCTGCTACGCGGACGGCAGGCCCCCGAAGACCGTCGGGGAGTTCCGGGCGCTGTGCGAGAAACTGCCCGCGCCCTTCGGCGAGGTGGCCATGAGCGCGGTCACCCGCGAACCGGTGCAGTTCCACCAGGCGGACAGCAGACGCCGCCACTACACCGGCCTGTCCCGCTTCCCCCGCCGCCTGGTGAGCATCGGCGACGCCGTGGCGTCGATGAACGCCACGTACGGGCAGGGAATGACCTCGGCCGCCCTCCAGGCGGCCTGCCTGTCCGACTACCTGGACCACGACCCGGACCTCGACGCGCCCGCGGACGCGTTCTTCGCGTCGCAGGCGATGGTCGTGGACGCACTGTGGAGCTTCTCCGCCGGCGCGGACCAGGCCCGACAGGAGGCGGTCGACGGCGTCGAGGTGCCGCCGGAGGTGCGGGAGCAGCGAGCGGCCATGCAGCGGCTCGCACAGGCCGCCCTCGTGGACGAGACCGTGAACGAGGCTTTCAAGGCGGTGGCGTTCGCACTGGCCCATCCGCTGACGCTGGCCGATCCCGCTCTGCTGGAACGGGCGGCCGCCGTCCACTGGGGCGCCGGCGAGCCCTCGTGAGCCGCTGACCGCGGACCACTCCCGGCGGCGCACCGTTCACCAGGCGGGCACGGCACCCGGTGCGGCTCGGGGTCGCCGGGTGGCCGGCGGCGGGCCGGGGTGCTCCCGTGGGCTTCCACGGGAGCACCCCCCTCCGGTGGCCCGGCGAGGCGGCGGCTCACCGGCCGCACGGCCGCTACCCGCCCGATCAGTGGCCGGGTTTGACCGCCCACAGCTCCCAGGCGATGCCGTCCGGGTCGGCGACGGTGACGAACTCCGCGTCCCGCACCGGGGAACGGGGCACTTCCAGGTCGTCCAGGTGCCGGGTCCAGTCGTCCAGGGCCGCCCGGTCCGCCACGGTGAGGGAGAAGTGGTCGAGCCCGGTGCGGGACGGGTCGAACATGTCGTCACTGCGCCGCAGCGGCTCATGCACGGCCAGCACGAGACCGCTGCCGGCATGGTGCATGATCTGCCGGGGGTGCCCCGCCTCGGCCGGTCCGGGCCGCACCTCGCCCACCGGCTCGAACCCGAGCACCCGGCGGTACCAGTCGGTGCTGGCAGCCATCTCGCGTACCACGATCGCGACATGGGCGATCCCGGTGAACGTGATCTTGTGGTTCATCGTCCTCTTCTTGTCAACAGGCCGTCGGTGTGACGGGCCTTCAGCACCGGGCCCGTGCCCACGAGGGCGGGGGCCCGCTTCACACGAACCGGCGGGTGCGGGCGCGCACCGGCGTGGGACTCACCCGGGCCAGCAGCCCCGTCAGGTCGGCCACCGGGTGTGCGTCGAGCTCCTCGACGGCGCCGACGATGTCCTCCCGCAGAGCCGCGTCCGCATAGGGTTCGCTGAGCCAGTGGAACTTCTCGACCACCCGCTGCCACGAAAGGGGGCGTGTCCGGGCGCCTTCGAAGTCCGTCTGTTCGCGCGAGAGCCGAGTGCCGTCACGCAGCTCGACGTGCACCCGGACGGGCGTCGTGTCAGGATAACCGGCGGTCAGCACGTCGTCGGCGCGGACCTCGACCCGCCGCAACAGGTCCTGCACGTCCTGCGCGCGGATGCGCTCCTCGGCGAGCTGACGCGGCCCCACCTGGCCGTCGATCAGGGCCGCCGCGGTGAGGTACTTCAGGTTGTAGTCCGCCTGTTCCTTGGTGCGCGGATCGGCCTTCGGCCCGAACGTGCCGCCGCCGGCGATGTCGTAGGCGGCCTGGAAGACCTCCAGGTGCACTCCGTCGACATCCTGGTGCTCGAAGCCGTGCTCCCGGGCCAGGTGCAGCACCGTCTCGATCACCGGCTGGCCGTGGATGAGCGAGCAGTACTTCTTCAGGTACGTCTGCTCGACGGCGTCCAGTGACGGATCGCCCAGGTTCATGTCCACCTTCTGGCCGAAGAGCTGGTGCAGGCCGTTCGGGCCTTCGAACAGCGCACGCCGCACGCTCAAGCGCAACGTGCTCGACACCCTCGGCTGCGCGATCGCGGCCCTGGACGGCGGCATGATCGCCACGATCCGGGATCAGGTCACGCCGCCGGCCGGTGACGGCCAGGCCACGCTCATCGGGGGCGGCCGCAGCAGCGCGGACCATGCCGCGCTCGTGAACTCGGTACTGGTGCGCTACGTCGACCTGCTCGACACGTATCTCACCCCGGGCGGCCTGTGCCATCCGGCCGACAACTTCGGCGCCCAAGGACGCCAAGCGGGGCTGATCCGCCAACGGCACGCGGCTCGCGCACGGACGCGGGAAGCGAGGGGACGGCGGCGGATGTTCCGTCAGGACGCCGCCCGTAAGGGGCCGCGTTCTGCGGCTGTGTGGGCTTCGCCGGGGCCGAAGGGATCGGCGGCCGCGGGCCAAGGGCGGTGCGCCCTGCGGCTCCGACGGGGGAACCGGACAAGCCGGACGCACCCGGGCGGGGCCCGAACGGCAGCGGTGAACGACGCCGCCCCGCTCAGCGACCGCCGTGGCGCGACGCGCTCCCCCCGGCGACCGTCGAGGCGCGGCTCGCTCGTGCCCGGACGAACAGGGCGGCGGTCGCACCCGCCGGACGGCCCCCGGGCGGTCCCGGCGGCTGGACCGTGCCGTCCGCCCCGTGGTGGCCGGCCCCTGCGCCAGAACCGCCCCGATCCCGTGGCGGGCCAGGCCCGCTCGTCGCCCCACCGGTCC
This sequence comes from Streptomyces sp. NPDC111744, assembly GCF_055634995.1. Lineage (NCBI taxonomy): Bacteria > Bacillati > Actinomycetota > Actinomycetes > Kitasatosporales > Streptomycetaceae > Streptomyces > Streptomyces sp. NPDC111744. The sequence continues at coordinate 23,750 of NZ_JBVKCG010000043.1, read as the reverse complement.
GCCGGCGCAGGCACCCGCCACCAGCTACCCGTCGTCCCACCGAAGTCGAGGACTCATGAGCCCCCCCTGCCCCGCCTGTCCCGCTCACTGCCGGCTCATACTCCGCACGGCGGGCACCGGGCGGGCGCCTTCGCCCTGTCCGGTTCCCGGCGCCTGCCCATGCCGGTGGCCGCCCTGAGCCTGTCCGTCCTGCTGGCCGGCTGCGCGGCACCGGGCATCGGGACGGCCGGCGCCGCCCCCGGGGCGAACAGCGCAGCCCCCAGCGCGTCGTCCAGCACCTCGCCCGGCACGTCGCCCGGAGCGTCCGAGGTCACACAGGGCGCACCGGCGCGTACCTTCGAGGCCGGTGCGACGCCGACGGCACCGGTGTTCGCGCACCTGCCCGGGCTCGGTCCCCGTACTCTGGCCGACGTCCCCCGCAACGCCCGTCAGGTGGTGCTGGTCACCGGGCGCAGCCGCCACTCATCCGACTCGCGGGTCGTCCTCTACCGGCGGACCGACGCGGGCTGGACGGCAGGGGCCACCTGGGCCGCCCACAACGCCCTGAGGGGCTGGACGTATGATCACCACGAGGGAGACCTCCACTCCCCCATCGGCGTGTTCACCCTCACCGACGCGGGCGGGCGGTTCCCCGACCCCGGCACCGAACTGCCGTACCACCAGTCACCGGCCTTCAGCATCACGGGGACGGGTTTCGCCGGTGAACCGCTGAGCGGCACGTTCGACTACGTGGTCGACATCGACTACAACCGTCGCACCGGCACCTCGCCCCTGGACGGAGTGCGTCCGCAGGGAGACGCCAAGGGCGGCAGCATGTGGCTGCACGTCGACCACGGTGGCCCCACACACGACTGTGTCACTCTGAAGAAGGCGGACATGAGACAGCTGCTGCGGACGCTCGACCCCGCCCTGCATCCCGTGATCGTCATGGGCGACGCGCGGTCCCTCGAGCGCTGACGCGCCGCCGCCGGCGGGCGGCAGCACGGCGGTCGTGGTCACGCCGCCGGGAACAGGTCGGTTGAGGACGGGTCGCAGGACCGGACGGACCGGCGACCTAGACTGCCACCATGACCTCGCGCAACGCCCCCGACCAGGCCGGGCCCGTCAGACGGACGCGGAACGCGGCCGCCACCAGGCGCGCGATCCTGCAGGCAGCCCTGGACGCCTTCACGCGCGCCGGTTACGACGGTGTGGGGCTGCGCGAGATCGCCCAGGCCGCCGGGATCGACCCCCGGCTCGTGGGCCGGTACTTCGGCTCGAAGGAAGAGCTCTTCGCCGAGGCTGTCGAACTGACCACCGACACCCAGGCCCTGGTGCCGCCCATCTACGTGAACGCCGCTGAGGAGTTGCTGACCCGGGCCAGGTCGGACAAGTACCTGCGGGGGTACTTGATGACGCTGCGCTCCACCTCCAACCCGCAGGCTGTCGAGGTGCTGCGGAGGACCATCGAGGCTCAGGGCGAGGAGCCCCTGGCCGAACGCCTGGGCGGACCTGACGCGGAGGGCAGAGCGGCCCTGCTGATCGCCATGTGCATGGGAGTGCTGCTCATGCGGGACGTCCTCGGCAGCACGCGCCTCAACGACGAGGACGCGCACCGGCTGGTGCCCTATCTGGACGCCGCGTTCCGGGCCGTCGCCCTGACACCGCAGGACGAGGACACGGCCGCCACCACCGCGTGAACGCGCCGGTGGCGGCCGGTTGTGCACGCCCGTTCCTGTGCCCCTGCGGCGGACCGGCCGACGGGAGCGACGGGAGCAGCGCCGTCCTCAGCGGCCCGGTGAGCGGGCGCACCGCCGCCCCGTGGGCCCTGCGCCCCGTGACGACGGGTGCTCGAAGGCTCCGGCAGCACACGGCCCGCACGGTGACGGCCCCCCGGCGTGCGGGCGACGTGAATGCGTCGTCGCGCCCCGTGGAGGCACCTCACCGGCGGGCCGGTCGCGCGCCGATCGGGGTGCGCCACCGTGCCGGTGCGCCGGGCCACCGTGCCAGCCGGACGGTCGTCGGCTGCCCCGCGCCGGCGTCAGTCGCGGTCGGGCAGCATGTCCGTGCTGTACTTCTCCCACAGCTCCGGGTCGATCGCGGCCTCGTTGGCGGCCTCGTCCACGATCTTCGGCAGCACGCCCGGGATGGCCTTCTGACCGCCGGCGAGCATCAGGTTCTCGAAACCGCCCGGGGTGAAGAGGACCAGCATCTTGGCGGGCTGGAAACCGTGGTTGAAGAAGCGGTGACGGGTACCGCGCGGAACGAAGTAGAAGTCGCCGGGGCCGGCCGCGATCTTCTGGTCGCCGTTGAGGAACTCGAGTTCGCCGGAGATCAGGTAGAAGGCCTCGTCGTGCAGGTTGTGCGCGTGCGGCGACGCACCGACGCCGGGCGGCACGATGCCTTCGATCAGGGTCAGCGAGCCGTTCGTGCTCTCCGCGTCCGCCTTGAGCGTGTAGGTGTCCCCGACAACCCACTTGGTCTCGCCCTGGCCGGCCGGGACGTACACCCCGCTGCGCCTGGTGTAGCGGGGGTCGTCTTCGTGCGGATCAATGATGGACATGGCACATACCTCTCGTGGAGACAAGGAAGCGTCGGGAACCAGAAACCCTGTGCAAGGGGCCGAGCAGGCCGGCCGAAGGGGGCGGTTCCCTCCCGAAGGCGTGAGACGCGCGGGACTTCCCCTCATATGTCCACGGTCGTGGACTTAGTTGCACCCTAAACGATTCCGAGGTGGCGTGCAATGCGCACGGACGGCGCCGACGGCCCCCTCGGAAGAAGTGCCGCTCACCGCCGCACCCCGGCGCCCGGCCCGGCGTCGCCCCGTGGACGCCGAGTTGCACGTTTACCCAGCGATAGGTATCGTCACTTACAGTAACAATCGGTCGCGTCGAGGGCCCCGGACCACGCGACTGCAGAGGTGGACGCGCAGGGACCCGCACGTGGCACTGGAGTCCAGCGCGCGGCACCTGGCCTGGAGGTCCAGCACGCGCTCCCCGCCGTGGCCGACCGGCGGAGCGGTCGTCGAGGAAGCCCCACCGAGCGCTCCGCGCCCGGAACCGGAGACCAGCCAAGGAGATCCGCCATGCCTCCCTCAGTGCGCACTCTCACCGGAACTTCATCTCCACGTCTGCCGCCGCGTTCGCCGCGGCGGCCGGCGGGACCCTGGGTCTGCAAGGCCGGGCCCACGCCGGGGAGGAGCGCACTGCGGGACCGGCCGCAGCGACCGAGCGGCAGGGCATCCGCCCCTTCCGCGTGCACGTCCCGGAACGGGACCTCACGGACCTGCGCCGTCGCATCGCGGCGACGCGGTGGCCCGACCGGGAAACGGTGCGCGACCAGTCCCAGGGCGTCCAGTTGGCCACCCTCAAGGAACTCGTCCACTACTGGGGGACGACGTACGACTGGCGTCACCTCGAGGACAGGCTCAACGCGCTGCCGCAGTACGTCACCGAGATCGACGGGCTCGACATACATTTCATCCACGTCCGCTCCCGCCACCCGAACGCGCTTCCCCTCCTCCTGACCCACGGCTGGCCCGGCTCCGTCCTGGAGTTCCTGAAGGTCATCGGGCCGCTCAGCGACCCCACGGCCCACGGCGGACGCGCTGAGGACGCCTTCCACCTCGTCATACCGTCGATGCCCGGCTACGGCTTCTCGGGGCGGCCCAAGAGCACCGGCTGGAACCCCGACCGCATCGCGCGCGCGTGGGCCATGCTGATGGAGCGGCTGGGATACGACCGCTACGTGTCCCAGGGCGGCGACTGGGGCGCCGTCATCTCGGACAAGATGGCCGTGCAGCGGCCCCCGGGACTGCTCGGCATCCACGTCAACTTCCCGGCCACGGTCCCGCCGGAGATCGCCGCGAAACTCGCCTGCGGTGCCCCCGCACCGGCCGGCCTGGGCACGGAGGAGAGGGCCGCCTTCGACAAACTGGCCGCCTTCGACAAGACCGGGTCCGGATACTCGGCCATGATGGTGACCCGTCCTCAGACCGAGGGGTACGGGCTGACGGACTCCCCCGCCGGACTGGCCGCCTGGATGTACGACAAGTTCGCGGCCTGGACCTACAGCGGCGGCCAGCCCGAACGCGTGCTGACCAAGGACGAGATGCTCGACGACATCACGCTCTACTGGCTCACGAACACCGCCGTCTCCTCCTCCCGTCTGTACTGGGAGAACAACGCCAACAACTTCAACGCCGTGTCGGTGTCGCTGCCGACCGCCATCACGGTGTTTCCCGGCGAGATCTACCAGGCACCGCACAGCTGGGCCTCGCGTGCCTACCACAAGCTGTTCTACTACCACCGGGTCGACAAGGGCGGCCACTTCGCGGCCTGGGAGGTCCCCGACCTCTTCTCGAGCGAACTCCGGGCGGCGTTCCGTTCGCTGCGCGGCGCGCGTACGAGCGGCGGGAAGTAGACCGGCCACCGGCCGCGACGTGAAGGGTACGGGTTCGGCCGGCCCGCCGCGCCGCGAGGGAAGCGGCGGCTCGTCCCCCGCTTCCCTCGCGGTCGAAAGCCTCCCGCCCCCGCTGTTCAGCCGTAGACGGGAGGCTGCACGCTGTGGTCGATGACGTAGCGGAAGGATGCCTCCTGAGGCGCGCGGCGCTGTCCTGGCTGCCCCAATACAGGAACTGGGTGTCCGGCATGACCGCCAGGGTGAACTGCGGGGCCGTCGGATTCGGCCGCCACGACCCGGCTCTTGCGCTTCCGGCGGGGTCCGCGGCGAACGCGGGCGCCGCGCCGAGCGCGGTGGCGCCGGTGGCCGCCGCTCCCGCACCGGCCAGCGCGGCGCTCCGCGGAAACCCTCACCGGCTCTGGTCGGCCTGCTGCCCTGACGACGTGTCCGTGGGAGCACATGATAAACCTTCCCGAAGACAGTTGAAAACGAAGGTCGATCACCTTTGTGTCCAGGCTTGGAAGCCCACGTCGACCGGCATCCGCAGAAAGCCTCGCGGGCATGGACCAGGACCAAATTCAATGCACTAATTGACAGTGCAACCATATTTTGTGATGCTGATGTGGCGGCAGAAGCGACTTCGAAGAAGTTGTTCCTGCTGTCCGCCGAGTATTACCCATGAGTAAATGAGGCCCGTGTGAGTAACGTAGAACCCGCAGTCCTGGTGCGCGAATTCTGGGAGCAGTTCGGACCGACCTGCGACGACGCGATCGCCACATGCAAGCGGCTCGTCGACGAGAACGTGTCGTGGGAGTCGGTCCTCGCGGAGGCCAAGCCGGTCCGGACTCTCGACGCGCTGGTGGAAGACCTCGAGCGAGCCCGCAGGGACCTCGGCGCCGAGGGCTACAGCTTCGAGGTGAAGTACATCGCGGAGGTGGGAAACGTCGTCCTGAGCCAGCGCATCGAGAAGATCCTGGACAAGGACGGGAAGGTCATGCTCGTCTTCGACGTCATGGCACTGTCCAGGGTGGAGAACGGCAAGATCACCTGGAACCGCGACTACTTCTACAACACCCAGCCGGAGGCGTGGGGGCGCGACACCGGCGCCTGACCGGACAACCGGTGACGGCCCGTCGGATCTTCCGGCGGGCCGTTTTCCTGCGGCTGCCGCTGCCGCCGCCCCGACCGGTACCGGGCACGATGCCACAGCCGGCCGACGGTCAGCGACCGGGCCCGGGCGACCGAGAATCAGGGTCACCGGGCCGCCGATCCGGAGGCGGGATCAGTCACCCACGCCACGGCTGAGTACCCACAACTGCAGGGCCGAGGACGAGTTGAGGGCATAGGCGGTGCCGGTGATGTCACTCCGCGCGGCGACGTACTCCTTGCCCTGCCACAGCGGCAGGACCGGAACGTCCTCGGCGACGATGTCCTAGATCCGCATCAGGGTGGGCCTGGCGGCGAGCTGGCCGGAGGAACGCCGGGACTCGGGGATCAGCGTACGCTGGATGGTGCTGTTGGAGTACGGCGAGCCGAGAAAGTTGTCCTTGTCGAGGAACGGCGCGGGGAAGTTGTCGGCGTCGGGGAAGTCGGGGAACCAGCCCATACCGAAGACGTCGTACTTGCCCTTCTGCTCGGCGGGCCGGAAGGTCGCCCAGGGGTGACCCTGGACGGAGGCGTCGAACAGGCCGCTGTCGTTGAGCTGCTTCTGCAGGATCTGGAACTCCTGCTGGGTCGCCGAGCCGTAGTGGTCGGTGGTGTAGTGCAGGGTCAGCTTCACCGGAGTGGTGATGCCGGCCTGGGTGAGCAGCTGCTTGGCCTTGGCGACGCTGGGATTGCCGTACGTGTTGAAGAACGAATTGGAGTGCCCGGTGATGGTGGCCGGGACCAGCGAGTACAGCGGCTCGGCCTGGATCCCGTAGACCTTGGAGACGAGTTCTCCGCTGTCGACGAGCTGGGCGACCGCCTGGCGCACGGCCTTGGACTTGACTTCGGGAGCGCCCGTGTTGAAGGCCAGGTAGCGGATCTCCAGGCCCGACATGTCGACCAGGCCGACGTCGCCGTCCGTGTCGGAGTCCAGCTTGCGGATCTGCGCGGGCGTCATGGCCCGGATCATGACGTCGATGTCGCCCTTGTCGATCGCGGCGCCCATGGCCTGCGCGTCGGTGAAGGTGCGCACGACCACCTTGTCGTTCTGCACCTTCAGACTGCCCTGGTAGGAGGGGTTCTTGACGAAGGTGACATCGGCGATCGAGTCGTCAGTGAGGTCGGCCTTGAACGTGTACGGCCCCGAGCCGTCCACCTGGAAGCCGTCGCGCAGTTCGTCCTTGCGGTAGTCCTTCGGGTCGACGATGCCCGCGACCGGGGTGGTCAGCTTGTAGGGGAAAGTCGCGTCGGCCGTCTTGAGGTGGAAGATCACCTCGCGGTCACCCTGCGTCTCGATCGTGTCGATGGTGCTCAACAGGCCGGCGACGCCCGTCTCGGCCTTCAGGCGGAGGGACCGCTCGATGGAGTACTTGACGTCGGCGGCCGTCACGTCGTCGCCGTTGGCGAACTTCAGGCCGTCGCGCAGTTTGCAGACGTAGCGTTCGCTGCCCTTGTCGGTGAATCCGCAGCTCTCGGCCGCCTCCGGCACCGGGCTGCCCTCGCCCTCGGGCGTGATCATCAGTATCTGGATGGTCTGGCGCAGCAGGTTCCAGGTGCTGGTGTCGTACGTGTAGGCGGGGTCCAGAGGCGCCGGGGCCTCCTTGGTGGCGGTGAATCGGTCGGTGGGTGCCGACGACGATGGCCTTGCCGCCCTGGCCCCCGCTCCCGGACCCTCCACACGCGACGAAGACTGGGGTGAGCAGGCCGGCCACTGCCGGCAGTACCAGCGTCTTGCGGTTCATGCGGGAGTTTCTCCAGAGCTGTTCGGGTCCGTGTCCCGGCATGCATGGGTGGCGCGGCAGGGTCACGCGGCCCAGGCGATGTCCGCAAGGGTCAGCACCCGTGGGACGGTCCGAGGGGTCCGCGTCCAGACTCCCCGGCAGCAGTCGGGTGCGTGCACATCGAAGGCACGACAGCGAAAGGGCTAACATTTGACAGTTCAACTTTAAGAAGGTTCCCGGCAACTGTCAACGCACGCCGGAGCAACCGGAGCACGCGGCGGCGACTGGCGCACAAGATATACCTCGACTGCCAACAAGCCAGCTGTTTCGGCCGGTTCACGGGCGAAGCAGGCAACAGGTTTCTCTTGGTGTGTGTCCTGAAACGGTGTCACCCGGGCGGTTGGAGCACCTTGTGCCGGCGCCACCGGGCGGCCCGTGGCTGTCACGGTGTGCTCCGCGACGCCCGCCGCACGCGACAACCTCCACTCGTCGCCGTACCTGCCGGCGGCCCGGTCGAAAATCACGTGAACCTTCCAGACGGTCCGCTGCGTATCCCAACGAAGGGACTTCTGGTGCCGGTCACCACCAGGCAGCAGGGCGGCCCGGCCACCCCTTCCGGCGGTCCCGGTGCGTACCGTGTACGCGACACGGACCGGGACCGCACACCAGCCCGCACACCGCCGTGACGCGGCTTCCACGCCGTCGGGCACGGCCGTCTGCGCGGGCTGAGCGCTCTTCCGGGACGGGAACCCGGTCCCGGCCCCTTCGGTCCCTGGTTCCCACGCCGCATCCGGCAGCTGTGCGCTCGTGGCAGGCGACGCGGTGGGGCGGCACGTGCCGAAGGGCGCGGCATGCGGCCGCGCCCTTCGGCGGGAGTCGGCGCCGGCGAACGCCGGGCGGAACGGTCAGTACCGGGCGCCCACGGGGGCCGGGATGGCGTCCAGGTCGGCGAGGTCGGCCGGGGACAGCTTCAGGTCTGCGCCGCCCGCGTTGTCGGCGAGGTACTTCGGGGTCTTGGTGCCAGGGATGGGCACCACGTGCTCGCCCTGGGCGAGGAGCCAGGCCAGGGCGACCTGGGCCGGAGTAGCGCCGATGCGGTCGCTGATCTCGCGCACCTTGGCCGCGATGTCGAGGTTGGCCCGCAGGTTGTCCTGCTGGAACCGGGGCAGGCGCCGGCGCTGGTCGTTCTCCGGCAGCTCGTCGAAGGAGCTGAAGCGGCCGAGGAGGAAGCCGCGGCCGAGCGGCGAGTACGGCAGCAGGGCGATGCCCTGTTCCTTGCAGTACGGCAGCACCTCGGCCTGGACGTCGCGGGTCCACAGGGAGAACTCGGACTGCACGGTGTGCACCGGGTGGACGGCCTGGGCGCGCTTGATCTGCTCCACGCTCACCTCGGAGAGACCGACGAAACGGACCTTGCCGGCGGCGACTGCCTCAGTCAGGGCGCCCCAGGTCTCCTCGAAAGGGACCTCGGGGTCCACGCGGTGAAGCTGGTAGAGGTCGATGTAGTCGGTGCCCAGACGGCGGAGGCTGGCGTCGACGGCTGCGCGGACGTGCTCGGGCCGGCCGTTGGGCTTGACCAGCGGGGCACCGCCGGGGCCGCCGGTGGGATCGATGCACTCCATGCCCACCTTGGTGGCGATCACGGCATGGTCGCGGCGGTCGGCCAGGGCCCGGCCGACGAGTTCCTCGTTCGTGTACGGGCCGTAGACGTCGGCGGTGTCGATCAGGGTCATGCCGAGGTCGAGAGCCTGGTGGATGACGGAGACGGAGGTGGCTTCGTCACGGGGGGAGGCCATGTCGTAGGCGAAGCTCATACCCATCGCGCCGAGGCCGATGACGCCGACCTGCGGTCCGTGGCTGCCCAGGGTGGTGTTGCGCATGTTGTGTTCTGCCTTCGTACCGAAACGGGGGCTGCCGTTGCACAGCCCGTGGACGGGGAGCCGCTGGATCGACGACCTCCCGGCGGCTCCTTCACTGTCCCGCTCCCGGCGTGCGCGTGGCAGGCCGGACGACGCCGGGGAGCGGTGTTCCAGGGAGTGACGCGGCCCCCCACGGCGGCCTCAGCAGGTGGACTTCACTGGCACACTTGCTGCATGAGCCCTGACCAGCACAGAAACGACCTGGCGGGGTTCCTGCGCGCCCGCCGCACCCAGGTCACCCCGGAGCAGGTCGGTCTTCCCACGGGACCGGGTCCGCGCCGCACCCCCGGACTGCGCCGCGAGGAGCTGGCCACCCTGGCCGGGGTCAGCATCGACTACTACACCCGGCTGGAACGCGGCAAGGAGACGCGGCCCAGCCCCTCGGTCGTCGACTCGCTGGCCCGCGCGCTGCATCTGCAGGAGGAGGAGCACGAGCACCTGCGGCAACTGGCCGCCCGAGCCGCCCGCACTGCCCCCGAACCGCCCGCAGCGCCGAGCCGCACGGTGCGGCCCGGTGTCAAGCTCCTGCTGGAGAAACTGCGCCCCAGCCCCGCCTACGTCCTCAGCCGGACCCTGGACATACTGGCCGCCAACCCCGGCGGCCTGCACCTGTACGCCGGCATCGAGGACTGGCCGGCCAAGCAGCGCAATCTGGCCCGCTACTACTTCCTCCACCCGGGCGCGCGGGACCTCTTCCCCGAATGGGAGACGCGCATCCGCGGCTGTGTCGCACGCCTGAGGGCGCTGGCCGGCACCGATCCGGACGCCCCCGACCTCGCCCAGCTCGTCGGCGAACTGATGCTCAAGAGCGCCGACTTCGCCCACCTGTGGGCGCGCTACGACGTCCGCGGGCACCGCCCGGGCACGAAGCACTTCCACCATCCTCAGGTCGGGGACGTCACGCTCGGCTACCAGTCCATGCAGCTCGAAGGCACCCCCGGTCACCGCCTCGTCGTCTACTACGCCGACGTGGCGAGCGCCGACCACGACGCGATGGCGCTGCTCGACATGCTCGCCACGCCCGCGGCCTCCGGCACCGCCGACCCCACGGAGGCACCGGCTCCCGATGAGCGGCCCCGACCGGGACGCCGCTGACCGGGCCGGGCCCGTCACCAGCCCGGCGTGGCGGTCGAGCCGGACGGGGGACGGCGTCGAAGCCCGCGCCCGGCCGGACGGGGCCGGTGCTCCCGCGCCGCACCGGCCGGCCGGATCGCGGCCGGCATGGCGTCATGACACGGCGCAAGCAGGTCGCAGCAGCGGCGTTCACGAGCGGTACGGAGTGGTCGAGCCGCTCCGGATCCGGCGCGATCGGCGCGCTCGCCAGCCGCGGCCTGCGCCGCCGGCACGGACCGCCGCGGGACCGGGTTCGCCGGCAGGCGGTTGCTGATCGGCCGTCGGGCGCGTTTGCACGCGCGGCGCCGAGGTTGTCCACGGCCGTCGCCGGAGCCGGTTAGTCGCTTTACCGGTGAACCTCTCCCAGCCGTGGTTCGCGGTCCGGTCGGCGCTGAGGGGCGCCGTGCCGTTGTTCGGGGTCACGCACATGTCGTCGGCCTCGGCCTGCAGCATCACGGTCCCGTTCGCGTCGTGGCTGGTGGAAGGTCCACAGCCCCGGGGCGTGGTGCGGTTCGCGATGAGCGGATCGGGCCAGCGTTGTCCGCGGTGACGAAGAGGCCCACGGCGAGCCCTGGGGCCCGCGCAGCTGGTGGCCGAGACGCCGTTCGTCACCCTGGCGCCGAAGCGTCCGAGGCCGGTCACCACGACATACGTGTCTGCTCCCCGCGGCCCTGTCGCGCCGGCGTTCCAGCAGGCGGGCGCGGGCGGGCGCACATGCGCCCTGTGCGGCGACGCCGCCGGGCGGGTGCGGGCTGGGCAGGGACGGGCTGCGCCCGCTGAGCGCCGGCTCGGCCGGCCGTCCCTGGCCGGCCCGACCGACTCCGGCCCGCCCGCCGCCGAGCGGCTGCGGCGCCCGCCCCGGCTCCCGTGGCTGGGGCCGGGGCGGTCAGGGCAGCGCAGGGCGGGCGACCGCCCCGGACCCGGCCCGGCGCGGGCACGACCTCACGCCGCGGCCCGATCCTCCCAGGCCTGGTCCAGTGCCCGGGTGAGCACCTCCGGCGACTGCACGCCGCTCACTCCGTACTGCCGGTTCAGCACGAAGAAAGGCACACCGGTGGCACCCAGGTCGGCCGCCAGCTGCTCATCGGCCCGCACCTCCGCCGCGAACGCCTCCGGGTCGTCGAGCACCGCTCGGGCCTGCGCCGCATCCAGGCCCGCTTCGACGGCCAGACTGATCTGCGTCTTCCGGTCGTAGACCGAACGCTCCTCGGCGAAGTTGGACCGGAAAGCGAGGGCCATGAACTCGGCCTGCCGACCCTGCGTCTTGGCGAAGTGGATCAGTCGGTGCAGATCGAAGGTGTTGCCGAAGACGCGTCCGCCGATGCGGAAGCCGAGGCCCACCTCTCGCGCCATGGCCGCGGCCTGCTCCTCCCTGGCGACCTGCTGCTCCCGGGTGCGCCCGTACTGTGCGGCGACCGCGTCGATGATCGGCACGCTGCCGTTCTCCGCCTGGGGGTTCAGCTCGAACGACCGGTGCACGACCTCGACCTCGTCGCGGTGGGCAAAGGCAGCGAGCCCCTGTTCGAAGCGGGCCGTCGCGACGTAGCACCACGGGCAGGCGATGTCAGCCCAGATTTCGACACGCATGTTCGACCTTTCCTGTCGTCGGTTTCATAACCGTTCGTGACGTCTCGGCCAACCCGACGAATCGGATAGTCGACTGTCCCCTCATAGTAGACGACCGGACGCCTATGTGCGCGGCGGCAAGTCGCACATCGAGCCGACCGCCCCCGCACGAAACCTTCACAGCCGCCGAACCCTGCATGCATCTCGCGTTGGTCCGGACCTATCCATTGGCATGAACACGATCTAACGTGGTGAATGCGCCGGCACACGGCACGCCCCCACAGTCACGCACGAGGAAGGCCTTCACATGGTCAGACCCCGTACGGAAGTCGCCCGGCTGCGCCCCCTCCTGAGACTGCTCGCCCTGTTCGCCGTAGTGCTCGGGCTCCAAACGGGCCCGGCGCACCCGACCCACGCCGCGACCCCGTTCAAGGTGCTCGCCTTCTACGACGGCACCTACGACGCGGCGCACATCAGCTTCGACCACGAGGCGAACGCGTGGTTCCCGCAGGCCGGGGCGCAGAACTGGGCTTCCGGAGCAACTCCTGGGGCCCGACGTCGGAGACCCTGAGGATCGAGGACTCCGAACACCCGGCGACCGCCGGACTGCCGGCCCCATCACGTCATCGGTCAGCGAGTGGTACAGCTGGCAGAATGACCTGCGCCTGAACCCCGACATCGACATCCTGGCGTCGATGGCCCCCTCCACCTTCCGATCGGCACCGACCCGAACCACACCTGGTACAGCGGCTACTACCCGATCGTGTGGTCCAACCGCTACTTCAGGATCGTCTACAACAACTTCGGCCACAACGCGATGGACTACTGGACCAACACCAACCTGTCGTCGACTTTCCCGAGCGCCGCGCAGAACCCAGTCTGAAGGCTCCTCAACACTGTCTGGGGGCAGGTGAGTCCAAGCCGCCGACGGCTGGTCGGCCGGTCCGCCTGGGACGGCGACGGGCGGACCGGCCGCGTCCCAGCGCCGGGAAGGACACGGCGAAGCACTCCTCCGAACGTTCGCTTCAGCAACGAATGCCAACCTCCTCCAGCCGCCAAGTGACTGACGTCACCCCTCATTCACTCCTTGCCCAACCGGCGTTCAAACCGATTTAGTGACGCTGCGGCCGACTACTGAACCGGTGTTTGGCGGCCCAGCTCCTCGGCGCATGCGCTGTCCCTCGGCAGGGCCGGCGCCATCGGCCTCGTGCTCACCCGGACCCGGGTCTCATCGGCGCGGACCCCTTCCACCCGGCGTTCATCGCCGACATCGAAGCGGTTCTGTCCGAGCAGGGCGACGGCCTGGTCCTGCACGTCACGTCCACCGACCGCGAGCAGGCCCTGTACGAGCGGCTCGCGGCGGACCGGAGGGTCGACGGCGTGCTGCTCACCGACCTCAGGGTGGACGACCCGCGCCCCGCGCTCACCGCGTCGCTCGGCCTGCCGACCGTCGTCCTGGGCCGGCCCGAGTGGGCCGGCGGTGCGGGCGGAGATCGGGTGGGGCGCCGTGTCCTGGTGCTGGTCGGGCAGGATGATCGGCTGCCTGAACCCGGCGCCCCGGACGGTGGCCGCCACCGACGCCATGAACAGGGGCGTGGCCGTGACCTTGCCCTGGCCGATGAACTGGGCCGCCTCGTCGCCGCCCTGGACGTCGATGGGGATGCTGGGGTCGGTGGTGGCCACGCCGCCGCCGATGGACCAGCTGCCCATGCCGAAGACGTTCACGGACTCATCGTGCAGGGCGGACGCGTCGTCGCCCTGCACGAGGTGCTCCGCGCGACCTCCAGCCGCACGCTCTCTCCGTGACCGAGCTTGTGCACAGAACCCCTCCTTGATGAAGGAGGTGTTGCACGACACGGCGAAGGCCTGCGCGAGCGTGGAGCTGGAATTCACCCGCATTCCCGGATCGTTGTGGAAGACCTGACCGCCGGCGGTGGCCTTCGCCGTGCAGGGCGCGGTGCTGCTCGGGGTGAGACCCACCCGGTCGATCAGCGCCGCCGAGGTGATGATCTTCATGTTGGAGCCGGGCGACTTGATGCCGTCGATGGCGATGTCGCCGTCGGCACCGGTGTGGGCCACGGCGAGGATGTGGCCGTTCCTCCAGTCGAGCGCCACGGTCCCGGCGGGCTTGTCCTGGAGGTGGCTGTCCTTCACCGCGGTCTCCGCGACCGCCTGGAGCCCGGCGTCGATGGTCGTCCGGACGGCCGGGGTCTGCCCCTTGGAGAAGAACCGGAGCGTCTTGACGCCCTTGCCCGTGCCGTGGACCACCGCCACGCCCGTACCGGTGTTCACGGCGGCGGGCTTGGCGTTCTTGCGGATCGTCGCCGTGATGTCCCGCAGCGACGGGAAGGCGGACAACTCCGTCTTCCCGTCGGCGGCGACCACCTTGGCCGGGACCGCGCCCGGCGGCAGCGAGCCCGCGCTCAGCGACTCGCGGTCAACCAGCCCCGGGTAGAGCACCGAGTTGTTCCAGTGGACCGCCAGCACTCCGTCGCTGCTCTGCCGCACCGCCACCGCGCTCGCGTAGTTCCAGGTGCCTCCCGCGACCTGCGCGGTGACATCGAAGGTGATCTTCGTCGCGCCCTTCGTCACCGACGAGGGGCCAGAGCATGGCCGAACGACACCTTCGTCAGGTGCAGGCCGCGCGTGTACCCCCGCAGCGCCACTGAGGCCGCGTGCGGCACGTCGGTGTCGTTCGCCGCACTGTCCAGTTGCTGATGAGACCTTGGCGAGGAAAGAGCGGGCGAAGGTCAGCGCCTTGTCGTTCGGCGGCGGGGTGCTCGACACGGACGCGGTGTCGAAACCCCGCGCAGTCTTGGTCCGGCCCGCGGAACCCAGGCCGGAAGCCAGTCCGTCGGCCACGTTGTAGGCACCCATTCCGGCAAGGAAGAGCAGCACCGTACCCGACCCGGCGAGGCCGATCTTCACAGCTTTCTTCATACAGGGATCCTGTGTACGACACACATACGTGTGTGTCTCGAGGTCATCGAACGTGTCGTCACTCACCGGTGTACGTCTCTCACCTCGACGGCAAGGGGACCCGGGGCACCACTCCGGAACCGGGCGTCAGCGCAGCGCGGCCACGGCCATCCGGAGGAGCACGGACTCGGCATGGTCCCACGTCCAGCCGCTCTCGACCACCAACGTCCGCCGGCCCGGGGGGCCGAACCAGTACCAGAGCAGGTCAGCCGTCTCCTCGACCGGGCAGAAGGGCGGCGCGTCCAGCGTGTGCAGATGGCGGGCGACGGCGCGCAGCGATTCCCGGTAGGCCGCGGTGGTGCGCTCCCAGAGTGCCTCGCCGTTCTCGTGGACGGGCAGCGCCTTGTGGATCGCCTCGTGCACGGCGAACTGGCTCTCGTTGCCCGTACGCGTCCCGCGGGCGAGTGCCTCGAGAACCGCCTGCGCGGTCCGCAGGGTCAGCATCGCAGTCGTGGCCTGCTCGTACCCGGAGTCGACCACGCCCTGATCCACGATCCGGTTCAGGATGTCGCTCTTGCTCCCCACACTCGCGAACACGGTCTTCGACGCGACTCCGGCGGCCGAGGCGATGTCGGCGACAGTCACCCGTCCGTAGCCCCGCTCGGCGAAGAGCTTCGTGGCGCAGCGCAGGATGAGCTCCCGCGTACGGGTGGCGCCCTGCTCGCACAACGGGACACGTATGAGCGCTTCGCCGACATGAATGGGCGCCCTCGCTGTGCGGCCTCTCCCCGCCTTCGCGCATCGCCAAGGTGGGGTTCACCTCTTTGGTCGTAAGGACGACATATACACCTCAACAAGGACGACGCGTCTGTCACTGTCGAGACCCCGGGATACGTGGGCAAGTGGGCCGAGTTGGGCGACATGCACTACGCCTTCGGGACCTGCGCGAACGGCTACAGCATGGACGACCTCCTCACCGCGTTCCCCGACCGGGCGTGCCCCGTCGAGCACTTCGGTTACCTCTTCCGCGGCGAGGTGCGCGTGGAGTACACCGACGGCAGTCAGGAGTTCCTCAAGGCCGGCGACGCCTTTTACATCAAGCCGGGTCACCGCCCCTACATGAGCGCCGAGACCGAACTGCTCCAGCTGACCCGGGTCGCCGACCACCACCACCTCGTGAAGACGTTCTCCGAAGCCGGCCTGCTCGGTGAGGGACCTGCCGAGCAGTGACCAGCCGTGCGCACGGGCGGAAGCGGGCCGGCCGGCCCAGGTGCCGGGGCCGACGCAAGGTGCGACCGCGGCCGGTCAGTGGCCGAGGTGCCACTGACCGTTCTTGACCTCCAGTACGGCCAGCGCGCTCGTCCGCAGCCCCGAGTGCTGCGCGGGAGAGTTCTGGATCCGGCCGAGAGCCCGTCGAAACCGAGGTGCTCCAGGCTGTCGCGGACCTCCACCCCGTCGGTGGTCTTGGCCTGCTCGATGGCGTCGGTGAGCATGACCAAGGCGTCGGCGGCGAACGAGGAAAAACCCGAGTACGCCCCGAAGTGCGTGGTGTAGTCCTGGTACCACTTCTTCTGGGCACGCACCTGCGGGGTGTTCAGGTCACATCGTCGATGCCGAGCACCGGTTCGTCCAGCAGCAGACCGGGCTCCGCGGCCAGCGCCCGCGCGATCTCCACCCGACGCTGCAGCCCGTAGGCGAGGGTGCCCGCCCTGTCCTGCGCATGCGGGGCGACACCGGCGTCTTCGAGGAGCCTGTGTGCCTCACGGCGGTCGGCAGCCATCCGCCGGCGTGCCAGTGGGATGCCGAGGGTGCCGGCCGCCGCCAGACCGCGGCGCCGCGCGAGCCGGGGAATCAGGACGTTGTCCAGTACGGACAGGGACTCGAAAACCTGCAGGTTCTGGAAGGTCCGGCTGACGCCCGCACGCGCGATGCGATCGGCCCTTCGGTGGCCGAGGTCGGTGCCGTCCGGGAGCGCCCGTCCTGAGGTCAGGCGGGTGATGCCGACAGCGCGTTGAGCAGTGTGGGCTTGCCCGCGCCGTTGGGTCCGATCAGGGCGACGATGCCGCCCTCCGAATGCCGGAACGACAGGCCGTCGAGTGCCGCAACGCTTCCGAAGCGCACGGTCGCGGCGGATACGTCCAGTACACAGGTCACCACCTACGTGCCTTTCTGGACATGACACCTTCCAAGCCGGGGCCGTGACACCGCATCCCGGCCGAGTCACGTGTGGACGTCAATCACCGGCATCCCGCAAACGCCGCAGCGAGCCGAGCGCCAGCCGAAACCGGATCACAGCTCGCTTGTATATGCAATTACATGCTGCTGATCGAGCAAGCAGGAAAGGACCGAGGCACATGTCAGCCAGGCTCGCGGGGAAGACCGCGTTCGTCACCGGTGGTTCGCGCGGTATCGGGGAGGCGGTGGTCAAGCGACTGGCCACCGAGGGCGCTAACGTCGCTTTCACCTACATCAGCTCCGAAGCCCGCGCCGACGGTGTCGTGAAGGCCGTACAGGCCGCAGGCGGAACGGCCATCGCCCTTCGGGCCGACAACGGCGACCCGAAGCAGGTCAAGCAGGCCGTGGCCGAGACCGTCCGGCGGTTCGGCAGCCTGGACGTGCTCGTCAACAACGCCTTCTCCGCGATCGTGGGACCTTTCGCGAGTTATTCGCTAGAGGATTTCGACACGATGGTTGCCGTGAACCTCCGCGGGTACTTCGCCACCACCCAGGAAGCGGTGGCGCACATGGACCGCGGAGGCCGCATCGTCAACATCGGCAGCATCCTGGCGGAACGGCAGCCCCCGGGCGTGCTAGGGACTTCGGTGTACGCCCTGTGCAAGTCGGCCGTTGCCGGCCTGACACGGAGCCTGGCCCGCGAGCTGGGGCCCAGCGGCATCGCCGTCAACAACATCCAGCCCAGCGCCGTCGAGACGGACAACGTTACCGTGGAGATCGCGGAGTTCTGGCGCCCTCTGACGCCGGCCGGACGTAACGGTGTCCCCGCGGACATCGCCGGCGCGGTCGCCTTCCTCGCGGGTCCCGAGGCCGGTTTCGTCAACGGCGTCACGCTGAACGTCGACGGTGGGTTCGCCTCCTGACATGCTCGCACCGAGTGGTCGTGCGGGCCCGGCCCTTTGGAAGACTAGGGTGGTGCTCCCCGGAGGAAGATGACGTCCGTGAGTTCGTTTTCGCCCGGCTTCCACGGCCATTCCGGTTCCCTGGCGGACCGGCTGCGCCCGGACAGTATCCGACCGAGTCGTTCCCTGTCTTGTCCACGGTCCCCACGCCCCGCGTCCCCACGGAGACCTCGAGCTTCACCGTGACCAGGGAGTCCGGTGAGACATGTGAGTGGACCTGGGACCAGATGATGGCCCTGCCGCAGCAGGAGACGGTCCAGGACATCCACTGCGTCACCCGCTGGTCGAAGTTCGACACACGCTGGGGCGGGGTGCCCCTGGACGCGTTCCTGGAGGACGTCGACACGGACGCCGGCTATGCGGTCGTCAGCAGTTACGGCGGCTACACCACCAACCTTCCGCTCTAGACTACTAGCTAGGACCTCCTCGACGGCCGGGCCTGGATCGTCCACACCTACGACGGCTTCCCCCTCTCGCCCGAGCACGGCGGCCCCGCGCGCCTGCTCGTGCCTCACCTGTACCTGTGGAAGTCGGCGAAATGGGTGCGCGGGCTGCGCCTGACCCACGAGGACGATCCCGGCTTCTGGGAGTCGGTCGGCTACCACAACTACGGCGACCCCTGGCGCGAGCAGCGCAACTGGGGGGACTGATGCGCCTGGCCTGGTCCGGCGCGCCTCATCGGGCGCCGTCCCCAGACAGCGACCGCCCGCTCCGTGACCTTCACCATGCCGGGCTGGCCGGGGCACCTGGCTGGACAGCACGTCGACGTACGTCTCACCGCCGAGGACGGCTACCAGGCCGTACGCAGT
Organism: Streptomyces sp. NPDC111744; assembly: GCF_055634995.1. Taxonomy (NCBI): domain Bacteria; kingdom Bacillati; phylum Actinomycetota; class Actinomycetes; order Kitasatosporales; family Streptomycetaceae; genus Streptomyces; species Streptomyces sp. NPDC111744. The sequence goes on along the minus strand of NZ_JBVKCG010000043.1, from coordinate 5,040 downwards.
TACTCGCTCGCGGCGCCGGCGCACGGCGAGCGGATCGAACTGGGCGTGCAGGCCGTGCCCACGGGGGAGGTGTCACCGTACCTGGCCGACGAACTGCTCCGCGGCGCGAACGTGGAGGTGCGCGGGCCGCTCGGGAACTGGTTCGTGTGGCGGGCCGAGGGGCCGGGGCCGGTACTCCTGGTCGCCGGCGGTTCGGGCATCGTCCCGCTGGCGATGATCCGGGCACACCGGCGCGCGGACGACCGCGGCCCCGTCCACCTGCTTACTCCGTGCGCAGCCTGGACGACGTCTGGTACCGCGAACTCGCCGGGACGGCCCCGCACCTGGCCGTCCGCCTCCTGTACACACGTCGGGCGCCGGCTGACGGCGACCGGCCTGCCGGCCGTGTCACACCGGCCGACCTGGACCAGGCGCTGGCCGCCCTGCCACCGGCCGACCCGGTCTACGTCTGCGGTCCAACCGGCTTCGTCGAGACGGTCGGCGACCTGCTGGTCGACCGGGGGCGCGACCCCGCCATCATCCGCACCGAACGCTTCGGATGACCCGCCCGCACACCTGCGGACGCGCTGCTCGCACGGGAGACCCCACGATGACCGACACCACCACCCACCTCGACGGCAACTGCCTCGCCGGTCCGCTCTCGGAGATCCTCGCGGTGGAGCCCACCGCCGCGTGGTGGCGCTGCCCGGAGTGCGCGCGGTCGGCCCGCTGGCCCAACTCCACGTCTACGGCCCGGACCCCGGGCTGACGGCTCGCTGTCCGGGCTGCGCGTACATCGCGCTGCGCCTGGTCAGGGAGGGGGACCACATCTGACTGAGCGTCGGCGGCGGCAGCGGTGCGGTCCGCTTCTCGACCGCGTAGCGGCCGCCGCGCGGCGGCCGCGCACGACGCCCGCGGCCGGCCCGCGCGGAGTCGCACACCGCGCGGGCCGCCCGCGAGCAGCAGGGTCACGCGGTCACTTGAGGAGTTCGAGCAGCCGGTCCGCGAGGACCGCGGCGGAGTGGGGGTTCTGCCCGGTGATGAGATTGCGGTCCTCCACCATGTACGGCTCCCAGATCGGACCCCGGCTGAAGTCGACGCCGACCTTGTCCTTCAGCTCGGTCTCCAACAGCCACGTCGACCTGGAGGCCAGACCCACCGCGTCCTCCTCCTCATCGGTGAAACACGTCACCCGATACCCCTTGAACGGCGACTCACCGTGAATCCTCGTCGCGAGCATCGCCGCCGGCGCGTGGCAGACGATCGCGAGCGGCTTGCCCGAGGCCAGCTGCGCCGTCAGCAGACGTCCGGCGTCGGCGTCGAACGCCAGGTCCGACATCGGCCCGTGCCCGCCCGGCAGGTACACCGCGTCGTAGTCCTCCAGACGCACGTCCGACAGCTTCAGCGGCCGCCGCATCACCTCGGCGGAACGGATGACGGACTCCAGTTCCAGAGCCCCCTCCTCACCGCCGGCCATCGACGGCCGCAGACTCATCATGTCGACGTTGGGCACCACGCCGTTCGGCGTCGCGACCACGACCTCGTGTCCGGCCTCCGTGATCGCCTTGTACGGCATCGCGAACTCTTCGGCCCAGTAACCCGTCGCATACCTGGTGCCGTCCTTCAACACCCAGTACGTCGCCCCGGTCACTATGAACAGGACTCTCGCCATGGCACCTGACCTCCTAGCCCCGAAACGGCGCGCATGCGCGCCGGGGGACGGACGGATCGGATTCGGTTCGGACAGACAGGGGAAGCGCTCGATGCAGATGGTTGACCGTTCTCCGAGCTCCCCCCATTGCACGCCCGGTACCACGGTCCGGCAACTCGGCGGGGATTTCTTGCTGCCCGCCTGCTCCCCGGCCCCCGTGCGCAACGCGGCACAGCAGCGGCGGCGGGGATCTTTGACACGGGGAAGCCGACCGGCTACCTTGATAGACGACCGGTCACCTACTAGTCCCGGACCGACCGGACCCAAGAGCCGGACGCCCGAAGAAGTCCACGATGCACCACCAGCAGCCCACGCTCCGCAGGAGACTCAATGAGCAGGACGTTCCTCATCACCGGCGTCAGCAGCGGCCTGGGCCGGGCCTTCGCCCAGGCGGCCGTTGACGCCGGACACCTCGTCGTCGGCACCGTCCGCGATCCGAAGCAGGCCGAGGCCTTCGAGGCACTGGCCCCCCAACGGACCGTGGCCCGGCTGCTGGACGTCACCGACGACCGCGCCGTCACAACGGTGGTCGACGACGTCGAGCGGACCGTCGGTCCCATCGACGTGCTGATCAGCAACGCCGGGTACGGCCTGGAGGGCACCGTCGAGGAGACCTCCATGGAGGATGTGCGCCGGCAGTTCGACGTCAACGTCTTCGGCAGCGTCGCCGTCATCAAGGCGGTCCTCCCCCACATGCGGCGCCGCCGCCGCGGCCACATCTTCACCCTGTCCTCCATGGCGGGGCTCACGGCACTGCCCGGGGTCGCCTTCTACGGCGCGAGCAAGTTCGCCATGGAGGGCATCGCCGGATCGCTGGCCCAGGAAGTCGCAGGGTTCGGCATCCACGTGACCTCCCTGGCGCTGGGCTCGTTCCGCACGGACTGGGCGGGCCGCTCGATGACCCGGGTGCCGCGCACCGTGCCGGACTACGACGACGTGTTCGGGCCGGTCCGTGCCGCCCGGCAGGCGAAGGACGGCAACCAGGCGGGCGACCCCGCGCGCGCCGCCCAGGCCGTGCTCCAGGTCCTGGACAGCGACCGGCCGCCGGTCCACCTAGTGCTCGGCAGTGACGCCGTGCGCGTTGTGGAGCAAGGGCAGCGGCAGCTGGCCGACGATCTGGCCGCCTGGTCCGAGCTGTCGGCCTCCACCGACTTCCGCACCGACGACTGACCCTCCCCGGCCCCGACGGCACCCGCAGCAACGCCGACACCCGCAGCAACGTCAAGAGGAGTTCCCATGTCCGCGACCGCCTCCGCCGAGTCCCCGACCCCTGTCGACTTCTGGTTCGACCCCGTCTGCCCGTGGACCTGGCTGACGTCCCGCTGGATCCTGGACGTCGCCGAGCGGCGCCCGGTGAAGGTGTCCTGGCACGTCATGAGCCTGTCCGTGCTGAACGAGAACCGGCTGGACGAACTGCCCGAGCGCATCCGCGTGCTGATGGGCGAGGCCTGGGCGCCGGTACGCGTCCTGACCGCCGCCCGCCTCGCCCACGGCCCCGAGGTGCTCGAACCGCTGTACGCCGCCCTGGGCACCCGCTACCACCTGCGGGAGGAGCCGAAGAACCGGGCCACGCTGGAAGCCGCCCTGCAGGACGCGGGGCTGCCCACCGACCTGGCCGCCGCCGGTGACACCGACCGCTACGACGAGGAGCTGCGCGCGTCGCACAGCCGGGGGATCACCCTGGTCGGCCAGGACGTCGGCAGTCCCATCATCGCCGTTCCGGGCGCAGACGCCGGCAGCGACCCGGTCGCCTTCTTCGGTCCGGTCGTGAACCCCGCCCCCAAGGGCGAGGACGCCGCCCGGCTCTGGGACGGCGTGATCACGGTGGCCTCCACGCCCAACTTCTACGAGATCAAGCGCACGCGCACCACCGGCCCCGATTTCAGCTGACGCGCCCGGCCGGCCGATCGGCACGTGCCCTCACGGGCACGTGCCGCGGCATGCGGCTGCCAGCATCCCGGCCGCGCGGGCGACACGTGTCTCCCCCGGCGCCGCCGATGTGCACACGTCCATACACGTACCCGCGCTTCACAGCGACCGCTCACCGGCGTCGACGGGCGCCGCCAACTGGTCGTTCCCACCATTCAGTTAGACTCCGCACCGGCATGAGCTCGCTGCCGCGCCGGCCTCGGACACACCTCGGCCCGGACTGTACACCCGCGGGCTTCGATCAACCCGGATGCGCCGGGCACAGGTGTGAGCCTCCTCCCGGTCGGCGCGCCGGGGCCGGCGGACGGCGGCGAGAGCCTCTGACCGCTGAGCCCCTCCGTCCCCGACCATCGAGGAACGACACGGACGTGAACGATCTGAACATGGGCCGCAGACGCCTGCTCAAGATGTTCGGCCTGAGTGCCACCGCGACGACGGCGGTCGTCCTCCAGGCCGACCCGGTGCTGGCGGCGACCCTGGGATACGACGAGAAGACGGGGGTCTCCCCCGCCTCCTACGAGCCCCCCACCGGCCTCGCGAAGAACACGGAGGCCAAGCAGACTGCCCTGGACTGGATCGGAGCCAACGAGGGGGCGATCACCAAGCTGAGCGACGAGGTGTGGGAGCACGCCGAGCTGTCGCTGCGGGAGTGGAAGTCCTCGCTCGCCACCGCGCGCCTGCTGCAGGACGAGGGCTTCACCGTCGAGTGGGGATCCGCCGGCTTCCCCGTCCGCCTTCGTCGCCACCTACGGGGACTCCGGCCCCGTTCTCGGGTTCAACGCGGAGTACGACGCGCTGCCGGGCTCTCCCAGAAGCAGGGCAGCGGCTGCCACGACCCGCTGGTCTACAACTACGACGCCTACGGCCCCTCGTACGGCGCCGGACACGGCGACGCCCACAACGCCCTCGGCACCGGCGGCACGGCCGCCGCCATCGCAGTGGCCCACGCGATCCGCGCGCACGAACTGAAGGCCACGGTCAAGCTCTTCGGCAGCGCCGGGGAGGAGCAGCTGGTCGGCAAGGCGTACGCAGTCAAGGCCGGTGTGTACGACGGGCTCGACGCCTTCCTGGACTCACCCCTTCAACATCACGGTGCCGTTCTGGAACACCACCAGCGCCCTGATATCGGCCACCTTCACCTTCCTCGGCGCCTCCGGGCAAGGCGGCACGCCGCCCGGCAACAAGAGCGGCCTGGACGGTGCCCTGCTGATGGCGACGATGTCGGAATACCTGCGCGAGAAGAACGTCGCGCCCTCGGGCCGTTTCCACTACGCGGTCATCAACGGCGGCGGCGCTCCTAACCTCGAAGTTTCGTGACGGTCCGCCGACGGAGTCGGTGGACCGTTTTCGTGCCGTGGGCTGAGGGGTGGGCAGGTCGAGGGCCCGAGTGTCGTCTCGGGGTGGCGCCGGGTTCCACTGCT
>NZ_JBVKCG010000042.1:0-33923 GCF_055634995.1 Streptomyces sp. NPDC111744 | reverse complement strand
GGGCTCCAGCTTCGCCCACTGTGCGTTCGTCAGATCGTGCCGTCCCACGAAGTGGATCTTGACACATCAAGATCCACTTCTGAAACACACCCTAGTGCAGCAGGTCCAGGCGGTGGACCCCGCTGTTCACTGTCCCGACGTACAAGGCCTTCCCGTCCGGATCGGCAGCGAGGCTGGTGGCGTCGGTGCACTCCAGCCCGCCCGAGATGTTGTCCCAGGTGAGTCCGCCGTCCGTGCTGCGCAGCACGCCTCGGCCGTTCTTCAGCAGCCCGCTGGACGTGTAGCGGCCGGAAGCGGCGTACAGCGCCTGTCCCACCCGCTGCAGATCCATGACGCGGGTCGGAAGTCCACCGGTGTCGGAGGTCCGGAAGGTGCGGCCCCCGTCGGTGCTGAGCCTTATCCCGTTGCCTCCGACGAGCAGACGGCTCCCTTCGATTTCGATTGCCGACACCAGGCCGTCCGCCACCTTGGTGACTGTGACGCCCCCGTCCTCGGAGCGGAACAGCCCGTCGGAACCGCCCAGCCACAGTCGGCCGGCCTTCGCCGGGTCGACCGCCATGGCTTTGTAGCCGTGACCCTGGTAGAGCACGCGCCACGACGCGCCACCGTCATCGGTGGTGTAGAGGCCGGACTTGTCGGACCGGGAGAAGGAGACGTGGACCCGGTCCGGGTCCGACGGATCGGCCAGCAGGGACAGCGGGGTGCCGGAGTAGATCCCTCGCTCCTGCCAGGTCCGGCCGCCGTCGTCACTGCGCTCGACGCGGAACTGGCCGAGCACGGAGGAGTTGACCACCTTCCAGGCGACCTTGGAGTCCGGTCCACCCATGGTGACCTGCGTGACGACCGCGTCGTAGGCGCCCGGCGCGTCGGAAGGGCCCCACTCGGGGGACGGCACCGGCAAGTCGGTATGGAAGATGCCCGACTTGGTCGCGGCCAGCAGGTTCCCCCTGCTCACCGCCAGGGCGTTGATCGACGCCCCCTGGACTCCGATGCGGTGCGAGCCACTGCCGTCGGCAGCACTGCGGTAGAGGCCGTCGCCCTCGGACGAGACGGTGACTGAACCGTCGGGCCAGTGGTCGTAGTCGTCCAGCACCGTCTTGCGTGAGGGGAGCGGGAAGTCCGCCCAGGTCCTGCCGTGGTCATGGCTGATATAGGCGGTGTCGTCACTGCCCGCGCTGATGAGCAGGTCACCGTGATCGGCGTTGACGCTGTTGCCGGTGTAGGGCAGCTTCAGGGTCAGGGACCACGAGGCTCCCCGGTCGGAGGAGACCACCACGCCCTGGTCGATGACGTACGCGGCGATGGTGCCGGCGTCGGCCACGACGTTCCATATACCGGTGTCGTGGTAGAGCTTGTGGAGCGGACCGAGGATGCCCGAGGTCATGCCGGACCGTACCCAGACATCACCGGCGGTGGACAGGTACAGGTCGTCGCCGTCGACCGCGGCGGACGACACGAGGCCGTCGACCTCGGTGGACGAATCCTTCCACGAGACGCCGCCGTCCGTGCTCACCTGCGAGCCTTGTTCGGACACCGCGACCAGCGTCCGCGTCGCGGCATCCGACACGAACGCCTTGAGCGGACCCGTGGTCGTGTTCAGCAGCCGCCAGCTCAGTCCCTGGTCGTCCGTGCGCAGCATCCACGTCCGGTTCAGGACCGAGTCGTCGACGGCGTACCACCAGCGGTTCGGGTCATGGGCGTCGACAACCACCTTTCCGTGGCTGTCGGTGGAGGCGATCGGCAGCCGTCCCCGCTCGCTCCAGGTCCTGCCGTTGTCGGCGGTGAACCACAACGCGGCCTTGCCGCTCTGGACCAGCACCGCCTGCCCGGGTCGGCCGGGGATCTGGTTCAGCGTCCCCGACTCACTGCTGGGGCCCACCGGCTGCCAGCGGCCGACACCTGACGCGGGTGCGCTGACCTCGAACGAGTCGGAACCGATCAGAACCTGCCCGCTGACCGTCGTGGCCCGCGTCTCGACCTGGTAGACACCCGCCTCGGGTACGTCCAGCGCCCGGCTGTACCAGTGGTCGTGGTCGACCTCCGCGCTGTACGTGTGCGACGTTCCACGCGGCGAGATGACCGTCACCGTCGGGGATGCCTTGAGGTCTGTCGGGCTGTCGATGTACACGACGGTGTGGCCGTCGCTCGGGTCCGGGGACGCCTGCGTGTCCAGGTGGAGGACCGGCAGGAGATACGGAACGGACATCTGCGGGCCGCGCTCCGGCTTCGCCACGACGGCGCCGTCCAACTCGGTGTCCGTGAGCGGCCGTGCGGCCGTCAGCGTCACTGTTACCTCGCTCGTCCCGTGCGGGGGGAGGACGACACGGGCCGGACTGACCTTCGCGCACCCCGTGGCGGTCAACGACGCCTTGATGCTGCGGTCCGCGGTATTGGTGAGAGTCACCGTCCTGGTGGCCTGCATCGTGGCCTTCGAGAGGTCCGCCAGTCCGAAGGAGACGGTCGCCGGCGAAGCCGTCAGCTCACTGCGCGCGGCTGCCGCGATGTCGAGACGACCCGACCCCTGCGTCGTCACCGGCACATCGTCCAAGTGATGTGCAGTTCCCACGAGTTCGGATCTGATCTGCTCGGGCGACCGCTGGGGGTGGAGCTGCCTCAGGAGCGCCGCGGCGCCCGCCACGTGCGGCGCCGCCATCGAGGTACCGGACATCCGGTACTGGCCCGGCTTCCACAGCGCGGTGGGGACCGTGGAACGGATCTCCACGCCCGGTGCCACGAGGTCGGGCTTCAGATCGAAGCGCGAGCTCGGGCCGCGCGAGGAGAACGAGGCGATCTGGTCGGTGGCGTCCGTGCCGTGAAGCGTCAGCCTCAACGGACCTTTGGCCAGCCACTGCTGCAGAGTGGCGTACTGGAATTCGTCCGTTCCGAGGGTCACCAGCGAGTCCATGCGCAGGGAGTCACCCGACTCCAGTGCCGAGGGACCGCTGGGAGCCACACCCACCACGCCCGGCTCGGCAGGGACGGCCTGCGGGGCAGCGTCGCCTCCGCCGGGGCCGCCGATCAGCGCGATCGCGCCACGTTTCTCGGCCTCCCGGCTCAGCGACAGATGATCCGCCGTCAACTCGCCTGTGTTGGCAGGGACATAGGCCGAGGTGAGGACTATCTTGCCGTGTATGTCGCCCGCGCGCTGCCAGTCCTCCGGGCCGCCCGCGCCGATGTCCACCACGTCGGCGGTGGCCGGCTTCTTCGGCGGGTTGGCCGAGATCGCGCCACGGTACGACTGCAGCAGCTGCGGCTTCGTTCCGCCGGTGTAGAGGCTGGGCATCGACAGATCAGTGGTCGACGCGCCGACCGCGATCACTCCGTCCGCATCGGCCGGACTGTTGACCGTCCAGCCGTTCGGACCGTCGTTGCCCGCCGCGGCCACCACGACCACGCCTGCGCGAACAGCTGCTGCCGCCGCCTGGCCCAGCAGGTCGGTGCCGTCGCCCGCGGCCCCGAGGCTCATGTTGATCACGTCGGCGCGGTACAGGTTCGCGGGATCTGTGGCCGCTTCGATTCCGGCGATGATGTCGGATGTGAAGCCCGAGCCGCTGTCGTCGACGACCTTGTAGGCGGTCAGGGTGGCGCCGGGTGCGACACCGGTGATGCCACCGGGCTCGGCGGCACGGGCGGCCGCGATGCCGGCGACGTGCGTGCCGTGCCCGTTGTCATCCATCGGATCGTCGTCGTTGTTGACGAAGTCGTGCCCCGCGACGACCTTGTGTCCTGGCCCGAAGCCCCCGCCCAGGTCGGGGTGCGTGTAGTCGACACCGGAGTCGATGACGGCGATGGTGACGCCGGTGCCGTTGGCCCTGCCGCTCGGCGTCTTCTGCTTCCATGCCGCGGGTGCCCCGACGAGCGGCACACTGTCCTCGCTCTGCGTGTGGACCACCGTGTCCGGTAGGACGGAGGCGACCCCGGGCAGCCCCGCGAGACGCTTTACCTGACTCGCCGGAACGCTCATGGCGACGGCATCCGTGAGGAGTTCGAGATGTCGGACGATGTGAGGGTGCACACCCGCGGCCGTGGCCGACCGGAGGAACTGCTTCTGCTCGGCCCCGATCTGTTGGCGGCGTTCGCCGATCGCAGCCGTGTCGGACGTGGTCAGCCGACCGCGGGAGGCGGCTGCCGGCGCCGCCGCCAACCGCACGATGACCCGTTGTTCGGGATCCTGCGAAGACGCTGAGGCCGCGGTGGGCGCAGCGGTGAGGAGCCCACTCGCCACGGCGAAGGCGACGCCGGCGCCGAGTGAACTTCTGAGGGAAGATCGCATAAGTGCAGGTGATATGTGACGCCGACCTGCCACGGCAATCGTCTGACGGCCTGCGAGGCAGGTGTCAGCACGTAGGGGCGGAGTTGGAAACAGCAGGTCCAAGAAGATCCGGCAACTCTTGCTCGGTGAAGCCGGGTCATGTACGGGACACCCAGCCGGGCTCTTACAGGTGACCTGCGTAATGACTGCGGAGGACCCGGCCGCTCCGGCCGTGCAGAAGGGGGCGACGCTGATACGTCGGCGAAATCGCAGAGCTCTCCTGACGCTGCATCGCCGTTGACAGGCGCGGGTCCGACCCGCCCCCCGGCATGGCCTTGGCCCGTCCCGGGAGTCGACGTACGTTGTGCAGTCCGATGGTGGTTGCGGCGCGTGGTACCAGGGGCCTTCGCCGGCCCCTGGACCCCGCTGCCCCGCCACTTCCCGGCGCGAATCCGTACGTCGTGGCGGACACCGTGCGCGCCGGAAAGCGGCGGGTTTCGTACCCGGGTGCGGGTCGTGGGCAGTGGCCGTGCCTGCGCACCGGAGCCCAATGCGCTGCGCTACCGATGAATTGCGCTGCGACGGGGCGGACCTGGGTGGGCGGGCGGGCGAACAGTTCCGGCGTCGTGACAAGACGGGCAGCCTGAAGTCGTCACGCACCAGGGCTACACCGCATGAACCCGCACTCGGGCACCTCCTGTACAAGATAAGAGAGTGCGCCCTTTATTTGGCCCCTGACCTGCACTTATGTCGATAACAGGGGGATCCCTGGAACCGTGAAGCAGTTCCGCCCGCCGTAGACCACGATCGGCAGACATGAGTACCCAGTTCGCAGGATCGCATTGCCCAGTTCTGTCAGCCGTGCACCACGTTCCTTCGGACTGGCACACGGATCCTGAGAACCGCCACCACGTCCACAGGAACTGGACACCACGATTCTGTGGACTTACCAGATTGACGTGACGCACATGACTCCATGGGGGAGGAAACGTTGTGCTGGCTGCCCGTCGATGGCCTCCGCGGCATCCGACACGGCCGACAGGCGGAGTTGATTGACTTCCTGTTCATGTACGTTAGGTTCATCTGACCGGCTCCTCAGCCGTCCCACATGCACCAACCAGCAACCCCCTTGCGCGGAGGGCCCCTTGGGAGCAGTACGCAGACTGGTGGACGCCGACACCGGCGAGCCGGTCCCTTATGCGCCGTACGCCTTCTCAGGTAGGCACACACAGGTCGACAAGGCACGCGTCGAAGCCATCACCGAATCGAAGGCGTTCACGCCCAGTCAGAAGTTTCTCGTCCTGTGGTGGATCGGAGTCTCGCCCGAAGGAATGGAGCCGCTCCGAGCCACCGGAGCGGACATCGGCAAGCGGGTAGGCATGTCCACCGATGCAGTCGGGAAAATCAACAGGAAGCTGGCCAAACACCGCATCCTGATCGTCCGCGGACGGATCGGCAACTACAACTTCTACCGAATCAGCCCCTACATTGCGTTCCATGGGACGGGTGTCGAGCAGCGTGAAGCGGTGAGGACGTGCAACCCGCCGGAGATCCCCGGATTCGACGAGACCGCACCTGCGCGGTGGGAGGCCCAGTGATGAGCAACGACGACAAGCACGAGAACCTCCAACTGCTGGAGAAGACCGCCGGCATGAGCGCCAACCAGCGCCTCGTCGTGATGCTGTACGCGCTTCACCCCACCGACCGATCCGGCGCCGTGCTCGAGACCGCCGCCAACCTGGCCAAACTCGTCGGCATGGCAGCGCCTGTCTTCAGCCGGACCCGCAAGCAGGTCATCGAAGCCGGCTGGCTGGAGGAGACCGAGAGGATCGGTCACATCAAGTACTACCGCCTCGAACCCAAGCGCCTGGGCCAGAGCGTCGTCGTCCCGCTCCGCCGCGCGACATAACGTTCCGCGGAACGTACCTCATTGACGTCACGTACATGAGGTGCGATCCGTAGGACGCCCTCCTTCACCTCTGGGCAATCGGCCCGGCCCGCCGGGACCCCGCTCCGGTTGCAGAGGATCGCGACAGGGCGCTCCACGCCTGTCGTCGCCGTCTGCCCGATGCCGTGCGTTCCCTGCGCGGCAGCCTCGGCCGCTCCGTCAGACCCCGAGTTTTCCGAGGGTCCACCCGGACACCGAACTCAGCCTGCCGCGCCAGAAGGGCAGAGTGACCGGGCTGGCGCCGGGTACGAAGAGAGTGACGTCTTTCAGATGCACGAAGCGCGGTCCGTGTTGCGCGGAGTCGCCCTGTCCGCTCGCGTCCTTCTGCGCCTGTTCGAGCAGGCGGTCCACGGTGTCGGGGAACAGGCCCATCGACCCCGGGCCCGCGTTGGCCTTCGTGAGGACGGTCTCCGTCCACAAGGACTTCCAGGCGTCCCGGGAGACCAGGTCGCCGCTGATCACACCGCTGGCCGTGCCCAGTGTGATGCTCATGCTCGTGACGCTCTCCCCGCTCTCGACCATGGTGAGGAGCAAGGAGAGGTAGAGGTCGGGGACCGGCTCGGTGGTGACGATGCCGCTACCTTCTGAGCTCGTCATGGTGGTTTCCTCCTGTCTACCCAAACGTCGGCGGAAGCGGCATTTCTTCCTCTCCGGCATCCGATCGGTCGGGCGTCGCCGTCGTGGCGACCGGTGGGCCGAACCCGCCGGTCTCCCCCGGGGGTCGGTGGGATGTGCACCGATCGGCGATTGGGGACGCAGTGGGGTAGCCTGGATATTTCTGTATCGGTCAATCCAGTTAAGGTATCAACCAAACCTGGATGACGCGAGTGCGATGAGGAGGTAGTGCTGTGCCGGAACTCGGTCTCGCCGACACCCTCGGGGTCCTGCAGCAGCCTGACGTACGGACCCGGTCCAGCAGCGCCGGACTCGGCTTAACGGATCTCTACGTGTCGTCCCAGCGCGAGCACCCCTACCAGGCGGACTTCGCGCCCGCCCCGACCCACCTGCTCATCCTTCATCTCAGCGGATCTGTCACCGTACGACGTGGTCAGGGCTATGCGACCGAGTCGCGGACGGTCTCACCGGGCGGCCTGTTCCTCCAGCCGGCTGGCAGGGAACTGAGCGTGGAACTGACAGGCGGCCTCGACACGGTCCACGCATACCTCACGGATGAGGCACTGCGCGAGGCCAACGAGGGGCGACCGGTCGAGCCGGCCGAAGAGCTTGGCGTCATCGACCCGCTCGCCGAGCAGCTCATGCGTGAACTGGACTCGGTCGTCGACCATTGGGAACCGTCGGCTCGTACCTACGTGGACCAGCTGACGAACATGCTGGCCGCACAGGTCGTCCGACGGCACGTCTCCCGTCTGACCGCTCATGCTCCGGCGCTCTCGCCCTCTGGCCTCTCCGACCGGCAGCTGGCCGCTGTGCGCGACCTCATGCACGATCGGATCGCCGAACCCCTGCCGGTCGCCGACCTCGCTTCCGCTGCCGCGCTCAGTTCCAGCCAGTTCACACGCCAGTTCCGCGCGAGTACGGGCCGCTCACCGCATCAGTACCTGTTGGGTCTGAGGCTGGAGCGCGCCAGCCAGCTGCTGCGCACCGGCTCCGCGCCCATTGGACAGGTGGCCCTCGAGTGCGGATTCTCCCACCAGGAGCACCTCACCAGAGTGATGCGCAGCCGACTGGGCACCACTCCGGCCGCAATGCGCCGCGAGGGGCGGAGGCGGTAGAACCCGCCTCCGCCGACCCCAGGTCAGTCGACCATGCGGGCGATCCGGAAGGTGTGCTTCAGCAGACGCCATTCCCCGTCGCGAGCGCGCCCGTCGGGCGCGGGTCCGGTCTGCGGGGCGAAGTCGACGATGAGCGGGTCCTTGACACCGAAAACCGTATCGCTGTCGAGATGGGAGCCGTCCGCCACGAACAACTGCGTGATCAGGCGGCGATGGCCAGGTGCGCTGATCATGAAGTGGACGTGCGGGGCGCGATAGTGATGGCGGCCGACCGCGTCGAGCATCTGCCCCACCGGGCCGTCGCCCGGGATGGGGTAGTGGGAGGGGAGAATAGACCAGAAGGTGAGGCGGCCGTCGGCGTCGGTGCGCAGTCGGCCCCGCAGTACGGGCCCTTCCTGATCGGGGAGCTGAACGTCGTAGAAGCCGTCCTCGTTGGCCTGCCAGACGTCGACGACTGCGTCCTTGAGCGGCTCACCGGAGGTGTCGGCGATGGTCACGTCCGCCCACAGCGGAGTTCCGGGAAGGCCCGCCGAGATGTCGCTGCCGTGCTCGGCCTCGGGCGGGCCTTCCACGTAGAAGGGTCCCAGTACGGCGGAGGGTGTGGTCTCGGGAGTGCGGGAGTTGGTCAGGACGTCCACGGCACTGGAGATGCCCAGTACGTCCGAGAGCAGCACGAACTCCTGCCGGATCGGGCTGCTCAGCTGCCCCGTCCGGGTGAGGTGGTCAATCGCGTAGCTCCACTCCGACTCGGTGACGTCGTGCTCCGCCACGTAGGCGTGCAGGTGCCGCACCAGGCCGCTGAGCAGGTCGCGCAGACGGGCGTCGGGGGCCTGTGCGAAGCTCGCCACGACCTGCTCGGTGAGCTGGGCCAGGACGGTGGCCGTAGTAGCGGGGCCCTCGGGCCGCCGCCCGTTCCAGGCGTCGGTCAGCAGTCCCTCGATGCCCTCGCGGGTGAGGTCCCGCGGGTTCGGGTACGGCGTCGCCAAAGCGAGCTCGGCCGCGTCGGCCAGGCCGGACTCGGGCATGCCCAGCTCACGCAGTGAGGTCGGCCCGCCCAGGGAGGCGACGAGGTCGTACAGGCCGCTCGCGGCGTCGGGCACATCGAGAGCCTGGGCGATGCGGCGCATCACCTCCGGGGCGGAGGGAGCGTTGTACGCCAGTACGTGGGGCAGGATCACGGTGTGGGTCTCGGCGTGCGGCAGGTCGAAGCTGCCGCCCATGGTGTGGCACAGCTTGTGGTGCAGCGCCATGCCGACAGTGGCCAGGCACGTCCCCGCCAGCCACGCCGCCTGCAGCAGATCGGCTCGGGCCTCGCGGTCAGCCGGGTCGGCAGCCAGGCGCGGCAGTGCCCGCGCGATCCGCGAGATCGCCTCGAGAGCCTGGCGGTCGGTGGTCGGGCTGGCGTCAGCGGAGTACAGGGCCTCCACCGCGTGGGCCATGGCGTTCACGCTGCTGGTGATCGAGGTGGGCAGCGGCAGTGACAGCGTGAGGTCGACGTCGTAGACGACGGTCTCCGGCAAGATCGCGGCCGAGGACTGGGTGATCTTGCGGCCGTCGCGTGTCTCGCCGAGGACGGGGGTGGCCTCGGAGCCGGCGTAGGTGGTCGGCACGACGACCTGGGGCAGGCCGGTACGCAGGGCCAGTGCTTTCGACAAGCCCGTCGTGGAGCCGCCGCCGACCGACACCAGGCAGTCGGCGTCCGCCTCGCGCAAAACGGTGAGCGCCTGTTCGGTCACCTCCACCGGCGTGTGCATGACGGCACCGTCGAACTCCGCGGTCACTAGGCCGCCGAGTGCCTCCCGAACGCGTTGTGCCGCCTCTTCGAGCGCAGGGCCGGACACCAGCAGGACCCGCTTGCCGCCGAGCCGCCGCACTTCCTCGGCAAGCCGGCCGACGGTGCCGGAGCCGAAGACCACTCGTGCCGGATGGGATGTGTGAACGAACGTCCGCATGGGGCGCTGCCTCCGCGCTTGAGTCGGGATCTGTGAGGGTCGCCTTCCAGCTTGCGGCCCGGACGTGGGCGAATTCCTGCACGATCGACGCGTATCCCTGCAGGAACGAAGCATCATCACCGGACCTTCCCTCGCGACCCGGCACCCGTGAGCCGGACCGCCCGCTCGATGGTCCGCGCTTGCACGTCGTCTGGCCGATGCGGCGTTCCTGCGGACTCGGTCGGCCTCGTTCGCGGAGGAGCCATGCCCTGGCGGAACCGCCCTCCCGACCCGTAGACGGAGAAACCCGCCAACGCGGCGGGATCCTTCGCGAACTCGACCGTCGTCTCCTGGCCGACGCCCGCGGCCGCGCGGTACCACGCCCTCGCCGATGATCAACGACGACTGGTCATGACACGGGTGGCCGGCCCGCGGCTGGCATCAATCGGACCTGCTTCCCGCCTCGCATCGATGGGCCTTGCGGCTCTTCGTGCCGTCAGACGGATCCGCGCCTCGTCGCGCATGGCTGACCACCGCTTGTCGATCAGCGGCCTGCCCCGACAAATGCCGCACGACCGTGGCGCTTATCCGGATGGGGAGCGCACCGACGCGGCCGAACCGTTAACGCCGTTAACACCTCTACCAAGGTTTCGAGGCACGAGGCGAAGCCGCTAGAGGGCGTCTGAAAAGCCTGTCAGCGGGCACGTCGCCTGGTAGCGGGGTGGTGGCGCATTTTCGGGGGCTGGGGTGTGCGGGCTACGTACCCGTTACTCGACGGATCTGTCTGATCCGGAGTGGGAGATCCTCCCTCCGTTGGTCCCGGCGGTCAAGCCCGGTGGGCGACCGGCGATACACGCCCGGCGGGAGATCCTCAACGCGTTGGTGTACTGGCTGAGGGCCGGCTGTGCCTGGCGACTGCTCCCGCACGACCTGCCCCCGTGGCAGACCGTCTACCACTACTGGCGGCGATGGCAGCAAGAAGGCGTGTGGGAGCGGATGTTGACCGTGCTGCGCGAACGCGAACGCGAACGCGAGCGCATGCAGCACGGCCGTGCTCCCACTCCCAGCACGGCCATCGTGGACAGTCAGAGGGTGCGGGCCAGTGAGTGCGGCGGCCTGCACGGCTACGACGGCGGCAAGAAGGTCAGCGGCATCAAGCGCCACCTGCTCGTCGACACCCGCGGCACCGTGCTGGTCACCTGCGTGAGCCCGGCGAGCGTCGGCGATCGCGACGGCGCCGCAGTGCTGTTCTCCCAGGCCGCCGATGCCTTCCCGCGCCTTCGGCACGTGTGGGCGGACCAGGGCTACCGCGGCGCCGACTTCCACGCTGGGGCCCGGGAAGTCGCCGGCATCACCGTGCGGGTCGTGCAGCGCCGCGACGGAGGATTCTGCTCGACCTGGGCGAAGGATGGGACACCGCCTCCGGCAGTGCCTCTCTTCGCGGTGGTCCCGCGGCGTTGGGTGGTAGAGCGGACGTTCGCCTGGCTGGGACGGTGTCGCCGGCTGTCGAAGGACTATGAGTACCTGCGCGTTTGCTCGGAGAACGCCATCTACCTCACCATGACCATGCTCCTCGTGCGGCGCCTCGCAAGATCAGCCCGCTGACAGGCTTTTCAGACGCCCTCTAGCCCGGGAGGTGTACGGCCGACCTCTTCACATGAACCTGGGCCGCCGACTGCGGCCGACGCGTCCCCGGTGCCGGACACGTAAGCCAGGCGGTAGTACGGACAGCAATGCCCAGGCGGTTTCCCTTGGCTCGATGACGGTGAAGGGAAACCCACCTGGGCATTGCGAGAGATGTCGGACCGTCGGTCAGGCCGGCTGCTGTTCCTCCATGGAAAACTCGTGGAGGAGCGCCTGATAGTCCTCCGGGTGCTGCTCGCGGAGGATGGACAGCCAAGCACGTGCACCTTGGGCGAAGTCTGCAGATGTCATCTTCACGTGCAGGTGCAGCACTACGTAGTGCGGATCGTCGTACGGGAGTTTCTTTGGCTGGCTGTTCCCGCTGCTGTCCACGGCGTCCGCACCGCCCTTGGCGGCTACCTCGTTCACCGGAACATCGCTAGAGGTATCAACGGCGTTAATGGTCTCGCGGACGCCGTTCTGCTCCTCGGCCGAGTCTGCCGGACCGTTGACGGCGTTGACGGCAGGGGTCTCGTTGTCTGTCGGCTTCCGACGCTGACGCGGAGGCTTGAAGGCGTTGGCAACCTTCTCTGCCTCGGCTTCCTGCTGCTCCTTCGGCAGGCGGCCGATGCGCCGCGCGGGCTCGACCTTCAGCTCTCCTGACTCGACCTTCTCCTGAAGGTCAGGAGTGAGCTCCAGGAGAGCAAGGCGCTGGGAGACCCACGCTGGCGTCTTGCCCAGCCTGCGGGCCACGGCGCCCTGAGTCCCGTGGATCTGCACGAGATTCTGAATGGCTTTCGCCTGGTCCATGGGAGGCAGATCCACCCGGTGGACGTTGGCGATAAGCGCTGCTTCCACAAGGTCTGCAGCCGTCGCGGCCAGATCGTCATTGACGTCGATCCGTAGTTCCTCGAGGCCTGCCAACGCCGCAGCGGCCAACCGCCGGTTGCCGTCGATGACGACGTACTCGGCTCGCCCCAGCGCTTCATCCTGGTCCGGATGAGCGTTCAGGAACGCCGCACGCCGGGCGACGGTGACGGGCTGGATCTGTCCTTTGGCCCTCAACGACTCCGCGGTCTCGGCGATCTCGGTGAGCTCTTCCCGCGGGTTGAACGGGTTGTGCGCCAGGAGAGCCAGCTCGACAGCGGCCGGGGGGCGGCGGCCCTCACCGTTCCTGATCTGCTCTCGGGTGCGGACCCGGCGTGGAGACGACGAGGACTCATCGGCTTCGTCAACGCTGAAGCCTCGGGTGATCCGTCGGTCGTTGCGCGGTGTCATACGGCAAGCTCCTTCGCCAGGTCGCGCATGACCTGCGCGTGTTCACTCTCCGGGGCGTAGACCAGCAGGGGGATTTCTCCGTCCGCAGCCTCCCGGCCTTCCTTCAGATCGCCGATCACCGCCAGCACCGGCGGTGAACTGCTCTTCTCCCACTCGTCCTTGTTCTCCTGAACGAGCTTGCCCCGCCGGCTGTCATACGCGTTGATGATCAACCCGAGGTAGTCGACCTGGATCCGACCCTTGTTGCACAAGTCGTCCTTCTGCGCCTTCAGCAGGCGCACTGCCCGGTGGGAAGCCCGGTTCGCCCACACGGGAGTGATGACGCCTGACCGGTCCTCGAGTTCGCCCTCTCGACGGCGCACGTAGTACAGGGCGGTGTCCATGTTCAGGCCCAGGCTGGGCGGCCCATCGATGATGATGACGTCGTAGTCGTCCTCGAGGGGTTCCAAAGCCCGTTCGAGGGCGGCCTCACTGAAGCTGACCTTCGACAGGGCCACGTCGCGCAGGAATGCGTCGTCGCTGGCGGGCAGAAGGTGCAGCCGGTCACCGAAGATGTCTTCGTCCAGCGCCACCAACAGATCGTGTATGTCGCCCTTGGCGGAGCCGTCCATGTGCATCATCAGCGTCTCGACTCCGTCCTCATACGTGAGGTCTTCGAAGCCGAGTTCAGCGGTCAGGTGGCCCTGCGGGTCGTAGTCCACGAGCAGGACGCGGTGACCGGCCTCTGCGAGGGCCTGGGCGATACCGGAGGACAGAAACGTCTTGCCGACGCCGCCCTTCTGGTTGGCCACTATCACCCGCACCACAGGCTGCCTCACGAGCGGCGCGTTGGGGGAGGGGTGAGCATCCAGCCACAGCGTCAGGGCTTGAGCCAGCCCCTGCACGTACGTCACCCCTCGCTCGGCGCAGACCGACTTGAACCGCTCCGGCTCCCCGGCGGGGAGAAACGTCCCCCACGTCTTCGCGCCGTCCGTCTCCACTTCCGGCGCACCATCGGTCTCGTACCAAGCCTTGAGGGCGTGTTCCGCCGCCTCCTGGATGTCCATGCCGTGCTCGAACGCACGGATCTTCAGGTGCCTGCGCAGCTTGGGGGTGAGAGCAGTGATTAGCTTCTCTCGTTCCCCCCGAGGGCTAGGGATGCTCATGCGACCCAATATTACTAGGTCACTTCTAGGGCCTGTTGTGGAAGTCCTGGTCGCGTGGGGTCTGTTATCGATGGGGGCGTCGTTGTCAGTGGTGCTGTGCATGATCGGCGCGTTGGCTTTTCGCGGAGGTAGGGAAGCATCATGCCGATCACAAACCAGCAGGTAGCGGGACACGCGTTCCTGCGGCAGATGTACGACGACTCGTACTTCCCTGATCACATGGTCGATCAGGGGAAGGCGATCCTGCTGCGGCTGTGCGAACGCGTTGAGGTCGAGCAGCCGTCGGATCTGGAGACCTTGTATGCGCTCACCCAGGCTGCGACGGAGGAGTTCAACCTGTTGGACAGGGAGTTCATGGCGGCCGGGAGCGGGATCGAGACGGTTGCGCGTGAGTGGATCTGTGACGAGTTCTGCTTCGTCACGTCGGCATACGGGTTCATGGACGCGGATGGGGAGGAGCTGACCTCCGGTCGGGACTGGTGAACAAGGACGGGAAAGCCGCCTTCGGTCAAAGCCATTCTTTGAGAGCTGCGATCAGCACGGTCGCCTCGTAGCGGACGGCGAGCTTGTCGTATCGCGTGGCGACAGCGCGATGTCTCTTGAGGCGGTTGATCCCACACTCGACCGCATGGCGCTCTCGGTAGTCGACTGGGTCGAAATGCGGCGGCCGGCCGCCGCGGGAGCCGAGCCTTCGGCGGTTGCGCGCCTGGTCGGCCTTGTCCGGGATCGTGCAGCGGACCCCGCGTCGGCGCAGGTAGGCGCGGTTTCTGCGGGAAGCGTACGCCTTGTCAGCACGCACGCGATCGGGGCAGACGCGTGGCCGGGCCGGCCCGATGCGCGGCACGCGGACCTTCTCCACACCGGTTCGAACTGCGGCGAGTCTCCACGCTGCCCTGCCGTCACCACGATCGACAGGGGCTTCTGACCGTGCTCGACGACCAGGTGCAGAAGGGCGCTGCCTCACTACGTTGCTTTTTGCCACCGCGGCGACGAAACGTGCCTGGCTGCCCGCCGGGGCAAACACACCGACTCCGGTCGGCCTGGCTTTTGTTCCCCTGCTCGGGACCGCTCGGCTTCCCACCACAGGGCGAGCCGAATGCGGACGGACCGTTGACAGGGAGAACGTCATCGGGGCGCAGCGTTACCCGACGACGGCAAACGGAGACGGGACCAACGGGACTGGGGTTGGTGCAGTCACAGAAGCCGACGGTGAAATGGTCGGTGTAACGGGGCGGGACTGAAACAGGGCTCTTCGGTCCCGTTCAGTCCCGCCCTGCAAAAGCGCAGGTCAGAAGTACTTTTCTCGCCAGGTGCGGGACTGACGGGACTGACCCCTGTAGTTATTTCCATGATGCGCGCGTGTATGCGCACCCACGAAGACAACGGTGCAGGTCAGGGAGTACTTAGTGATACTCAGCTGATAACTCCCGCACTCAGTCCCGTCAGTCCCGTCAGGGGCTGTAACACGTGCTCTGACCTGCAGTTTCTTGGGCGGGACTGAACGGGACCGGAATTGCGAGCTTCAGTCCCGCCCCGCCCGCGCCGACAGCCGCCCTGCGGCGGGACTGAGGGACTGACGGGACTGAACTTTCGACACGCTGAACGCACCCGCCCGTCTGCGTCACTTTGGTGCGCTAATCTTCAGTTCCGCATGCCAAGACTCTCAGTCCCGTCAGTCCCGTCAGTCTCGCCCCGCAGCGGCTGACCAGGCAGCATGTGCACGGACTGCCGGGGGTCTCCATCCAGAGATCGACAAGGACGCCAAGTGTCACGCCACGTTGCGACATCCTCGGTCGCCCCAGCGGGAACATCGGAGCCGCACGCCGTGGCCCGCTGGTGTGCGGGCCAGGGGTGGCCGGTCCATCCGCTCGCTCCGTGGCAGAAGACTCCGGCCGCGAACTGCGAGCTGTGCAGGACACACCGACATGCAGTCAGTTCCTGCCCCTGTCCCGCTGCAGGCCGGTGGTGTCACGGTTTCCACGCGGCGACAACGTCTGCCGCGCAGATCGACGCCTGGTGGACGGCCCAGCCCCGGTTCGGGGTCGGAGTCTCGTGCGGGCCTGCCGATCTTGTCGTCATCGATGTCGATGCCCATGCCACGGACGTCCCCGACCGCTCGCGTCTGCTGCCGGGGATCCCGATCGGGCCCGAAGTCACTCTGACTGGCTTGGCCACCGGCTACGACACCCTCGCGCTCCTGGCCGCGCTGAGGGGGGAACCGAGTCCGGCGGAAGACGCACGGACCCTCCGGGTGCAAACCCCGTCGGGCGGCCTGCATATCTGGTACCGCAATCCTGATCCGGGCACCCGCTACCGTTCCTCGGTCGGTTCGAGTCCGAAAACGGCTCTCGCGTGGCAGGTCGACGTACGGTCCGACGGGGGATACATCGTCGCGCCGTCCACTCGTACGACCGCAGGCACCTACAAGCCGGTCGGGGAGGCGCGTCAGCCCGCCCCTCTGCCGAGGTGGCTGGCAGCAGACCTGGCCCGCACCGGGCATGTCCCCGCTGCGAGGGTTCCCCAGCCCTCGATGGCATTGCCGAAGGCCAGGCGTGCGCCCAAGCGAGCCGGCCGTGTCCTGGAGCCCTTGCTGGAGGACGTCCGCGCATGTGGGGCCGTCGCGGAGGGAGCAGGCTTCACGGAGAAGCTCAACAGGGCGGCTTACACGGCCGGCGGCCTGGTGCAGAGCGGGCATGTCACCGAGGACGAGGTTCGGGAACAACTCCTCGAGGCAGCAAGCCACGCCAGGCCCCATCAGGAACAGCGCAGTCAGTCAATCATCAACTCCGCACTGTCCGCCGGCGCTCAGCGCCCGTTCCATCTCCGAGGACGCTCATGAGCAGCGCCGAGCATGTCCCCTTCGACGCGGAGCTGGCCGCTGAGCAGATCCATCAGCAGACTCTCGACTTCCGTCTGGTGAGCGAGCCGGCACTTCCGGCGCAGCAGAATGGAAGCGTTCGTATGCCGGTGGCTGCCGAATCGGGGCCGTTTCCGGTCGAGTTGACGGACCGTGGCAACGCGAAGTTGTTCGCACGTCTGTACAACGATCGCTTTCGCCATGTCGAAGGCCTGGGATGGTTCATGTGGGACCAGTACCGGTGGCGGAGGACCGGTGGGGAGAAGGCAGCGATCTGGGCAGCCGGTGACATGGCCGAGCAGATTCCCGAGAGCGACCCTCGCGGAAAATTCAGCGACGGCAAGCTGGAAGCCCACCGCCGCCGCACGCAGTCGACCTCGGGCGTCAAGGCACTCCTCCAGCAGGCTCAGGCAGCGCCCGGCCTGAGCCTGGACCCGGACGTCCTCGACGGGGACATCTACGCCCTGTGCACGCCCACCGGCGTCGTCGACCTCCGGACCGGTGAACTGCGTAAGCCCAACCCGCTGTCGGACATGCACTCGCGTGCCACGTCCGTCGGTCCGCAGAAGCTGCCGATCCCCCGCTGGGAGAGTTTCTTGCGGGATACCTTCGGGGATGACGAGAAAGGGCTCGAGACCACTCGTTTTCTGCACCTGCTGTTGGGCTACTCGGTCACTGGCGACGTCGGCGCGCAGGTGCTGCCCTTCCTCTATGGGTCAGGAGCCAACGGCAAGTCCGTCCTGCTGGACGTGATGATGCAGGTTCTCGGCGACTATGCGAATGCCGCCCCGCCCGGTTTCCTCATGGAAAAGGGCAAGTTCACCGAACACTCGACGGAGCTGACGGAACTCCACGGCCGGCGCATCGTGGTCTGCAGCGAGCTCAAGCCGAACGACAAGTTCAACGAGGCCCGGGTCAAGCTGCTCACCGGTGGCGACGCGATCACGGCGCGGCGCATGAGGCAGAACTTCTTCACCTTCACGCCGACCCACAAGCTGTGGCTGCTGGGCAATCACCGGCCCGAAGTCGGCACCGGAGGTTACGCGTTCTGGCGCCGTATGCGTCTGATTCCGTTCGAGCGCAAGGTCCCTGACGAGCGCAAGATCGACAACCTGGCCGCTGAACTCGTCCGTGACGAGGGACCGGGCATTCTGCAGTGGCTGATCGAGGGGGCCCAGGGATATCTGTCGTCGCGGGATCCCCTGAGCGGGCCCTCGTCCGTCCGCCTGGCAACTGAGGCGTACGAGAAGACCGAGGACCACATCGGGCGCTTCATCACGGAGCGCTGCGTCGTGGGCCATGGTGGGCGGATGAACGCGGACCTGCGGGTGGAGCAGAAGCTTCTGTACGAGACCTACGCACGTTGGTGCGGGGAGGAAAGTATCCGCCCGGCCACGAGCCGGACGTTCGCCGGTCGTATCCGCCAGGAGGTCGGGCTGTCCTCGCCAACCGAAATGATCAAGAACAACGACAAGAAGCTCTACCCCGGTATCGCGCTGCGTGCCGACCGCGATGGGCAAGGGCCGAGCGACCACGGGCATGGCCGGGGGGAGCAGTGATGAACACCCAAGCTCCGGGGTACGTGTACTGCTGCTCGTACCATGTAGTGCGCCACGCCGACCAGAGTCCAGCGTGGTGCCACGGAGTGAGTGACAGGGACGCCCACGCCGACGGGGCGACGGGCGACAGAAACCAGGAGGGGCTGCGGCCATGAGCTCGATGCTGCAAGACAGCCAGCTCACCGGTGAAGCAGAAGTGGTGTGGCTGGAGAGTCCGGAGAACCTGGACTACGTCCGCCAAGCCCTGGACAAGGTGAACACTCGACGAGGCAAGCCCCGCTACGACCGTGACGGACGCCTTGTCGGTTACACCAACCTCGCTCAGGACTCCGAACGCGACCCTGACAGCGGTCTGTTCACCCGGCGGACGTTCTTCCTCCTGCCCCATGACCGGGACAGCGCCCCGAACGGGGACTACGAGGTGGGCGCTCCTGGTGAGGCCGTCGATCCCAGGACCATCGAGCCGGGCAGGGTGGGTGCGAAGACTCCGCGTTCGCAACGCGGTCGCGCGGCGGACATAGCGCCGGCCGGGGCCTGACCGGGCCGGGATACAGCGAAGGAACCCGACTGCTCGGCGTACGGCTGATTGAGGTGGCATGGACCAGCACGGGATGGCCGTAGTCCCCCCTCGGGGTCCATCAGCACCGGCTTGCCGAGTGTCGCCCGGTCTCCCGAAGCAACGCTCAGAACAGATCGAGTGGCTGTCCACCCGCAGCTTTCCGAGGCCGAGGTCGATTTCTCCCGCTGCACGGAAGCGGAACATCGTTCGTGCAGCGCTCGGGGGCGGACCCGCAGAGGGGACTCGACATCCGCGGGCGTAATACCACGTTCGGTGGCGTCCCCATTGGGTTCGGGTCGAAGAAGCGGCTCTCGTCGTCCCGCGGCACTTTCGCCACCCGGCCATGCCGACTGGGCCCGCGCCCCCGGCGCCTCTGATTTCCAGGCCAGGGATGGGCCCGCATGGGCAGGGGGCGGGTTCCTCACCTCAGGCGCACTACTGCTTTGTATTGCTTCCGGAGACCGGAGTGGTACCGGCGGATTCACGTCGGCGTCGTCGTTTTGGTGAGTGCAGTTCCAGGTTCGAGTCGTTTCGGTCGCTCGAGTAGCTGGTGCGAGGTGAATGGTCGGAAAACATCGGTAAAAAGTGCGTCCGAATCGGGCGTACGTTTTTGCCTCTTCGGGTGACAGGTCTGCCTGATGGGGTGGGGCCGTACCGCTTGTCGTGAGGCGCTCGATCTCTTGGGCGCTTGGGTCGCTGAGTTTCAGTAGCTAGTAAACATGCAGGTCAGGAGGCCGGGACCAGCCGGGAGCGACTGAAGTGACTCAGGTTCCGGTATATGTCCCCGTGCCGGGGATGTAGGGGTGCGCGTCATACATTGGAACCAGAGTCGCTTGGGTCGCTGGGCAGACTGCCGGATCCTCTCTGACCTGGACTTTTCTCAGCGACTGAATGTTCAGCGACTTAACGCGTGCGAGCCGCTGGGCGGGAGTTCGGTCGCTGATGCGAGTCAGGCGTGAGGCTTGAAGCAACCTGGACGGGTCCTCGGCTACGTTGTGTTGACCCGTTTGGAAGTTGAGTCGCTTCGGTCGCTCCGAAGGCCAATACCACCAACTGACCAGGACTTTTCCTTGGTAATGATCTTCAGCCGGGCTTACGGGAAGAGCGACTGAACGAGGGGAGGTGCTCCGCGCATGGCCGATGACGACCGGCACGCCGAATGGCGTTTCGACATGCTGAGCATCGCCCGCTGGTGTGCGGCCCAGGGATGGCCGGTGCTCCCGCTCGCTCCTGCCGGCACGACTCCCGCGCCCGACTGCGCCTCTTGTCAGGAGAGTTCTCACGCCCATGTGAACTGCCCCTGCATCGCTGCGGGTCTGTGGTGCCACGGCCTCTACGCGGCCACGACGGACCGGGACCGCGTCGAAGCCTGGTGGTCGGGCAACCCGCACTACGGTGTCGGGGTGGCCTGCGGCCCCGCGGGCCTCGTGGTCCTGGACGTCGATGCCCACACGAGCCCTCTGCCAGGGAGGGACAGCCTTCTTCCGGGTATCGAGATCCATAACCGGGTCGACCTCGACGGCCTCGAACACGGGTTTCACACGCTCGCTCTGCTGGCCGCGCTCCGTGGAAAGGCGGATCCTGCGGACGACGAACACACGCTGAGGGTGCGGACCCCCTCGGGCGGCCTGCATATCTGGTACCGCGCCGACGACAGACGCCAGTTCCGCTCTTCGACAGGTTCAGGCGTGACGCGGGTACTGGCCTGGCAGGTCGCTGTCCGAGCCGACGGGGGATACGTCGTCGCTCCTGGTACCACCACCGGCGCGGGCACGTACATGCCGATCGGCCCGGTGCGGGTCCCCGGAAGGCTGCCCGAATGGCTGGCCGTCGAACTGACCCGCACCGGCCATCTCGACCTGCCTCAGCAGCGTCGCGGCCCGCGTCTGCGAGTCCTTCCGCAGCGTGCCCGGCAAGCGGTCATCGCGGCAGGGGGCGGCCGCGGCCGCGCAGCGCAGATCCTGGAGTCCGCGCTGCGGGAGGTGATCGCCTGCGCCGCGGTGTCCGAGGGCATGGGATTCACCGACAAACTCAGCCGGGCCGCGTACACCGCGGGGGGGCTGGCCGCCGGCGGCTACGCCACCGTCAGCGACTTGGAGCGTGTCCTCAGAGGAGCGGCAGACTACGCCCGCCCCGGCCAGGAGGGGCGTTCGACCCAGATCATCCGGAGCGGACTCGAGGCCGGTACCCGGCGGCCGCTGCACATTGAAGGACACCTCGCATGACCCCGACCTCCCGCGGTCCGGGAGCCTTCGACCCGGCAGCCGCAGCGCAACAGATCCTTCAGGGCGCGATCCAACAGGCCCTCGCGATTCCGGGCGTCCCCGCTCAAGCCGCAGCCCCCTCACCCCCTCCTCACCAGGCTGCCACGCCCGAGGGCCTGCTGCCGGACTCCCTCAGCGACCGTGGCAACGCCAAGCTGTTCGTGGAGCTCTACGGCCGCGATTATCGCCATGTCCCCGGCTTGGGCTGGTACCGCTGGGCGGGCCACCGCTGGCAGCTGGACGAGGAGGAAACTGTCCTGTGGGCGGTGGGGGAGATGGCCGAAGCCATCGCTGTCACCGATCCGACAGGGGCGTACACCACGGCCGAGCTGCGCCGGCACCAGCGCCGAGCACTGTCCACATCAGGGATGAACGCGCTGCTCATGCAGGCGAAGGCGTCCCCGGGCATGGTGATGAACGCCGCGCTCCTGGACGCCGATCCGTATGCCCTGTGCACGCCCGAGGGGGTCGTGGACCTGCGTAGTGGTGCCCTGCTGCCGCCCGACCCGGCAACGCAGCACCACTCCCGGTCGACCACGGTCGCACCGCACGCCATGCCCACCCCGCGCTGGCAGCGTTTCCTCGACGACACGTTCGGCACCGATACCGAAGGACGCCGTACCGCGGACTTTCTGCACCTGCTACTGGGGTACTCCATCTCCGGAGACGTAGGGGCCCAGGTGATGCCGTTCCTGTACGGGCAAGGCAAGAACGGAAAGAGCGTGCTCCTGGACGTGATGCTGCAGCTCATGGGCGACTACGCCGATGCCGCTCCCCCCGGCTTCCTGATGGCGAAGGTGTTTGAGGGGCATCCAACCGACCTCGCCGAGTTGCACGGGCGACGCATCATCGTGTGCTCCGAGCTCAAGCCGGGCGATCGCTTCGACGAGGCCCGGGTCAAACTTCTGACCGGCGGCGACAAGCTCAAGGCTCGGCGCATGCGGCAGGACTTCTTCTCCTTCCACCCGACGCACAAGTTGT
Organism: Streptomyces sp. NPDC111744; assembly: GCF_055634995.1. Classification (NCBI taxonomy): domain Bacteria; kingdom Bacillati; phylum Actinomycetota; class Actinomycetes; order Kitasatosporales; family Streptomycetaceae; genus Streptomyces; species Streptomyces sp. NPDC111744. The sequence goes on along the minus strand of NZ_JBVKCG010000042.1, from coordinate 11,793 downwards.
GGCTGCTGGGTAACCATCGTCCCGAGGTCAATACCGGAGGCTTCGCCTTCTGGCGTCGGATGCGCCTGATCCCCTTCGAACAAGTGGTTCCCGAGGAACGGAAGATCGACAACCTGGCGAGTGTTCTGGTGCGGGAGGAGGGGCCGGGCATCCTGGCCTGGCTGGTGGACGGCGCCCGGCGCTACTTCGCAGGCGACAAGGACCTGGCAGGACCGGTTCGGGTCCAGATCGCCACGACTGCGTATGCCGAGACCGAGGACCACGTGGGCAGGTTCCTGACGGAGTCCTGCAAGATCGAGGACAGCATGCGAGCCGAGCAGGCGCAGTTGTACGGCGCGTACACTCGCTGGTGCGGTTTTGAAGGTGCTAACCCTGTCTCTGCCCGCGCGTTCGCCGCTCGGGTGCGCGAGGCGTTGGGAATGGCTTCACCGAAAGACATGGTCCTGTCCAATTCACGAAAGTACTATCCGGGCATCGGCCTGGTTACCGACCCGGATATCGAGGAGCGGCAGCCGTGAGCGCGTTGATCGACCCCGACGAGATCGCCCACGAGACCGAACTCGTGTGGCTCGAGGACCCGACGCTGCTCGACTACGTGCGCCAGTCTCTGGACCGATTGCCGTCGCGCAGGGGGAAGCCCGCCTACCACCGTGACGGGCGCATGGTCGGCTACGCGATTCTCGGCAAGGACGCGAAGCCGTCCCGGGCGTCGGGTACGTTCCGGCGCCGCGTGTTCTGGCTCCTTCCGCACGATCGTGATCAACAGCCGGGCGGGCTGTACGAGACAGGGGCGCCGTCCGAGGCGATCGATCCCCGCACCGTTGCTCCGGGGGTCAAGGGCTACAAGACGGAGCGGTCGGAAGGCGGTCCCGCGTCGCCGGCAATGATTGCGCTTGGCATAGTGCTTCCGGCTGACTGAGGGCCGCCCCGGGGGGATTGCCCTTGACATGGTCGTCACCTCGCGAGGACGCCGCAGGACATTCCGCGTCTGCGTGAAGACCGGGGGATGGCGCCGAGCTCGCCTGGGTGGGCGTTCGCAGCGTTTCCCGCCGCCCTCAACCGGCCCCGGACCGGACACAGAATTCCTCTGAGGATTGATCTGCAGCCTCTGCGCTCGGCGGGATTTGTCCGCCCCTTCGGACATATACCTCCGCCTTGCCGCGCACGTTCGGGTGTCAGGTCTTGATCGGTACTGCTAGATGGTGGGTAACGTGACCGGGCCTCGTTTCCAGAAGCGCCTCGGTGTCATTTGGTGCCATATGGGCACAGCTGCTGAGCACTTTGGGTGGAATTTGGAGATATCTTCTGTCCTGGATGGGCTTGTGGCCCGGAGGGTTGCTCTGTGTGGCGTGAATTTGAGAGTCAGAACAATTGACGGTCGAACCCCCCGCGTCTCCTCGATCGCCGATGCGCTGCAGGTTGTCGGGGACCGATGGAGCCTGTTGGTCATCAGGGAACTGCTCTTCGGGACTCACCGGTTCAGCGAGATACAGGCCAATACCGGTGCGCCCGCGGCCACGCTGTCCGAGCGGCTGCGCAAGCTGGAGAAATCCGGTGTCATCGCGCGCCGGAGGTACTCCGAACACCCCAGACGCTATGAGTACGTGCTGACGCCGGTGGGGGACGATCTGTCCCCCGTCCTTGCCGCGCTCGACGACTGGGGCGCTCGGCATGTGACGCGTGCGAGAGCCGAGGGTCTGTAGTCGGCTCAATCGCACGGGGGTCGCGGCCGCCCAGGCGCTTCCGGCGTGTCCTCGTTGCGGCCGACGGCACCGTCCACCGGTACCGGTGCCTGTCCTTCGACGTTCCCAGTGTCTTTGGGGCGCTCCTGGATGCGGACCGGGGTGGGGCCTTCGGGCTGAGCGCCACGGTGCCCGCACGGACGGAGCAGTTCTACTTCCCCGACACCAACGTCCTGATCACCCGCTTCTACAGCGGGCGGAGTGGGCGAGGTGCAGGACTTGACGCCGATCACCGGTGCTGTGGAGGACGCTGGACGGCACCGGCCGATCCGGCGGGTGCCGTGTGTGCGGCACCGTCCACTCCAGGTCCGGGTGGCTCCCCGATTCCAGTACGGTGCCGCCCCGCAGACGCTGCGGATGCCCGCCGGCGGGACGGTCTTCGAGTGCACGGAACGCTCCTCGATCCTGCACTCCACGGTGGCGCTGGAGCCTGACGGAGCGGACGCGCGGGGTGACTTCAAGCTCGGCGAGGGCGAGTCGGCGGTGTTCGCGCTCGACCGGTATGGCGACGAGGCGGCTGTGCGAGGCTGCCCGCACATGCACCGCTCCGTCCTCACGCTGAAGCTGCTCACCTACGCGCCGACCGGTGAGATCGTGGCGGCGCCGACCACGAGCCTGGCCGAGCAGCTCGGCGAACAGGGCAACCCCACCCGCCCGGCGTAACGAGAAGCCCCCGGCTTCAGCCGGGGAAGGAGTCATGTGAAGGCACTGGTCTACGTCGTCGCGTCGCCGCCTTCGCGCCGGACAAGGGCGAGAGCACGGCGGACCTGGTCGCCAAGTTCCCCGGCAGCCACCTCAGCGACGACCCCAACGCGCCCCTGAGCCCGGTTCCCTTCACCCAGGCCGACGGCAGCATCGGAACCGACCTCTACATCAAGCCCGACAAGTACCGGGACGTCTTCCTGAGCAACAAGGTCGACACCGCCAAAGCCGCGGAACTCGCCGCCACGCAGCGACCCATCACGGCCCAGGCCGTCGGCGAGCCCTCGGGCACCCCGGCCTGGAAGACGATCCCCTCCTGGTACCTCGTCGCCCACGACGACCACACCCTTCCCGCGGCGGCCGAGCGGGCCATGGCCGCCCGTGCCCACGCGCACACGATCCAGGGCGCCGGCCCACACGCCATCGCCGTGACCGGCCCGAACGCGGTGACCCACCTTGTCGAGCAGGCCGCCACGGCTCGGTGACCACGCCGGCCGGCCGTCCCCTTCCGAGGTGTCGGACCAAGCCGACACCTTCGCCCCGCTGGATCCGGCCCAGTGGCGCGAAGGGCTGTGCAGGGTGGGTGTGGAGTACGGCCTGAGCCGCTCAGCGGGCGGCGACCAGAGCGGTCACTCCATGCGTCAGGACGGCATTCGCCGCCCGGGCGTCGCCCAGGTAGCCCGCCACCATCGCGCCGTCGCGCAGGGCCACCATCGCGTCGGCGGAGTGTCCGGGGCTGGTCGCGCCGAGCTGCCGGAACGCGTCCACCAGCACCTCGCGGAACCAGGCACGGTGCTGCAGCACTGCCTGGTGGATCACGCTTTCGGGGTCCGGGTACTCGGCGGCCGCGTTGATGAAGGGGCAGCCGCGAAAGCCCGCGCCGCACACCTCGTCGCCAATGCCGTGCGCGACCGCGGCGAGGAAGTCGGCGGGGGAGGGGAACATCTTCGCGGCCGCACTGACGCCGTCCCGGATCTGGCGGTCGGCTGCCTCGAGGTAGGCGCGCACCAGGTCGTCCTTGCCGTCGAAGTGCCGGTAGAAGGTGCCTCGCGCCACATCGGCCTCGGCCATGACGCGATCCACCCCGACGCCGCGGATGCCCTCACCGTAGAAAAGCCGGCTCGCGGTGCCGAGCAGCCGGTCCCGTGCCGCGGAGCGGCGAACCGGGGTGGATGCTTCCTCTGTCTTCGACATGCCGCCCAGCATAGAACGGTCTGTCTCTTTTTGGTCCGGCGCGCGGTGTGTGACAGACACGGTCAGGGGTTCAGGCCAGATTCGCCACCAGGGGTGCGTGACCGTATCCGTGTTCCTCGGCCTCCGTGGCCGGACGACGTCGTGCCCCGAGCGGGGTCTGGATGAGGGTGCGCTTCAACCATTGGTCCCCGCCGTGGTGCTGTGCAGCGATCGGTGCACCGCTGAGCGCGACGACGTCGTTCTCGACCACCAGGACGTCACCAGCGCCCAGATTGCATTGCAGGGTCGCGTCGGTCAGAGCCGCGGCGAGGTGCCCGTAGGCCCGGCTGAACTCCGGCGATGCATCCTGCAACGGAGTACGGCCGGGGTCGAATCGCATCATCAGGCCTTCGTCGGTCGACCACAGGACGGGAACGGGCGTCGGTCGTCCGGCGAACTGTGCCGGTGAGCGGTCTGAACCGGGATATATCGGGAGGTGAGGTCGCATGAGGGTGTCGACATCGCCTTCGGCCAGTGAGATGTGCCGGATGCTGGCCACCGTCGTGGGGGAGGCGCCGTGATTGCGCATGCACGCCAGAAGGAGACAGTGGGCTCGCTGCGGGTGGAAGGCGTCCTCGGTGCGGGGGATGTCGAGGTGTGCGTTTCCCGCCACTGCCTGTGCCGCACTCCGGCACGGGGACGGTACGAGGTTGTGGACGAAGCGTCCCTCCTGGCGGTCCGGGAACGCGATCGGTCGCCCCAGCGCCGCGGAGAGCAGCAGTACGAGGATGTCCCAGAGCTCGTCACCGCGCGCCTTCGACCAGTGCTCGGGGGTGTCGCCAAGCGCTACGTCGTTCACGCGGAAGACTCCTCGGAAGATGGTAAGACCCGACGGTGATGAAGCATTGCCGAGCTTCTCGGCCAACGGGACGGGCAGTTGTGCCAGAGCCTTTCCCAGGGAAGGGTGGACAGCTGGATTCAGGGGCGATCCGACATCCGAGAGTATGGTCCTCGCGGTCCGGATGAGCAGGTCGCGTTCCGACTCGTCGAAGTTCCTGAACACCACTGCAGCAGCGTGAGACATGGCTGCCTTTCGTTCGTGAGGCCGGCACCGAATGTTGCATTGATGTGGTGCGGTCGCTTGTTCGGAGTGTCTACGGAAAGTTACCGACCGTCACGCTCGCCGGGTCGGCGGAAGGGGGAATCGGAAGGAATCCCCCGGGGGCCTTGCCCTTTCGGGCATGCGTCGGGCGGTGTGGGCGTTGCGTGATGGCCCCGGGGTCGGCGAGCGCATCGCTTCCCCTCGCTCCGGTAAGTGATTGAACTCTCATTGATTGAGAATTCAACTACATGTCTCTAGGGTGGCGCTCAGGCCGGTCGGGTGGACGTGTGACGGACGGTCGCTTCGAAATTGGATTGAACGCTACAGAAAGAACCGAGACAACCTCATGACTCACCTGCTGCACATTGACTCCAGCGCCCGTGGCGAAGGCTCCGCGAGCCGACGGCTGTCCGCCGAGTACGTCCAGGCCTGGCAGGTCCGCAACCCGCACGGCACCGTCACCTACCGCGACCTCGCTGTCGACACTCCCGGTTTCGTCTCGCCGGAGTGGATCACTGGCGTCTTCGGCCCGGCCGAGGCCGCGACCGATGGGACCAAGGCCGCCGTGGCGGAGTCCGAAGTCCTGATCCGCGAGATCGAGGAGGCCGACGTCCTGGTCCTCGGCGTGCCGATGTACAACTTCGGCGTCCCGGCCACCTTCAAGGCCTGGATCGACCAGGTGGTCATGGGCGGCCGGACCTTCGCCTTCGGTGAGAACGGTCCCGAGGGTCTGCTCAAGGGCAAGAAGGTTGTCGTCCTGCGGGCGTCGGGCAGCGACTTCGACAACCCCGCCTTCGCGCCGATGGACTTCCATGCTCCCTACATCCGTGGTGTCCTCGGCTGGATCGGCATCACGGACGTGGAGTTCATCGCGGTCAGCGGCTACACCCCTGAGCAGGTCGAGGCCGCCATCCAGGAGGCGGGCAAGGCCATCACCGCCCACGCCGACACCGCGTCGCTGGCTGCCTGACCGCCGAACACGGCGGCTGGGCACGGGACCGTGCCGGCCCGGACCTCTCCGCGCCGGCACCGTAGGCCCCGCCCTCGGCCGTGTGGTCCCCCTGGGCTCCCCACCGACGCGACCGTGCCGACGGGGAGCCCGACTCCTTGGGCGGAGGTGACGCCGAGGAGAGCGCTGCGGATCGCTGACGTGGCGGCGACAATGGTGTCCAAGGAGGAAGCCATGTCCACGGACCGAGTCCCCGTCGTGTTCATCCACGGTCTGTGGCTCCACTCCTACTCGTGGCAGCCCCAGGTGGACCTGTTCGACTCCCAGGGGTTCGACGCGGTGGCTCCCTGCTGGGCCGGGGGAGGCGAACGCCGTTGAGGAAGCGCGTCGGCAGTCCGAGGTGGCCGCGGGATTCGGCATCGACGCCGTCACCCAGCATTTCGCCCAGATGAAGGGCGTCAAGCCGTTCCCGCTCGCTCAGCTGCGGTCCGCCTTCCCGGCGCTCGGGAACCCCGCCAACAAGAACAAGGCCGTCTCCCTCACCACCAAGCAGTTCCGCTACGGCTTCGGCAACGCGATCTCGCAGGCCGAGTCCGACCGCCTGTTCGAGAAGTACACGATTCCGTCGCCGAGGCGTCCCCGGTTCGAGGCCGCGTTCGCGAACTTGAGCAAGAACTCGCCGGCCGCCGTGAGCACCTCGAATGAGCGACGACGGTCGAGCGAACCCGGTGCGTTCGGCAGTGGGCTCGCTGGATACCCTGGGACATGCCTGATGTCCGGATGGCCTCCCCCCAGGGCAAGTGGATCCTGATCACCACGGTCCTCGGTTCCAGCATGGCCATGCTGGACTCGACCGTCGTCAATGTCGCGCTGCCCCGCATCGGTGAGGACCTCGGTACCGGCCTCGCCGCCCTGCAGTGGACCGTGAACGCGTACATGATCACCCTGGCCGGGCTGATCCTGTTCGGTGGTTCCCTCGGCGACAGCTACGGCCGTCGGCGGATCTTCGTGACCGGTGTCGTGTGGTTTGCGTTCGCGTCACTGCTGTGCGGCCTCGCACCGAACGCCGAGGTGCTGGTCGCGGCCCGGGCCCTGCAGGGTGTGGGCGGTGCGCTGCTCGGCCCCGGTTCGCTGGCGCTGATCCAGGCGTCCTTCCATCCCGACGACCGCAGCCGGGCGGTCGGGGTGTGGTCGGGGTTCGGCGGCATCGGCGCGGCCGTCGGGCCGTTCGTGGGCGGCTGGTTGGTGGGCGGTCCCGGCTGGCGCTGGGTGTTCCTGCTCAACATTCCGCTGGCCGTGGCGTGCGTCCCGATCGCCCTGCGCCATGTGCCCGAGTCGACCGACGGGCGCAGCCACGGCCGTTTCGACGTGCTGGGTGCCCTCCTCGGCGCCGTGTCGCTCGCGTTGATCACCTATGCGCTGATCGAGGCCGGCGAGGGTTCGCTCGCGGTGGTGCTCTGCGCGGTCGTGGGTGTGGCGGTGGGTGTCGCGTTCGTGTACGTGGAGAAGCACCGGGACGATCCGATGCTGCCGCCGGGCATCTTCGCCTCGCGCCAGTTCACCTCGGTCAACCTGGTCACCCTGTGCGTGTACGCGGCCTTCGGCGGCTTCTTCTTCCTGACCGCGCTCCAGCTGCAGGTCGTGGCGGGCTTCTCACCGCTGGAGGCGGGCAGCGCGCTGTTGCCGACGACGGCGCTGATGCTGCTCTTCTCCTCCCGCTCCGGTGCGCTCGCCGATCGGATCGGGCCTCGCATCCCGTTGACCGTGGGGCCGCTGCTGTCGGCGACGGCGATGCTGCTGATGCTGCGGGTCGGAGAGGGCGCGGACTATCTGACGGACGTGCTGCCGGCCGTACTGGCCATGGGCGCCGGCATGGTCACGCTGGTAGCCCCGCTGACCGCCACCGTGCTCGGGTCCGTCGACGTATCGCGGGCGGGGCTGGCCAGCGGCGTCAACAATGCGGCCGCGCGGGTGGCGGGGCTGGTCGCGGTTGCCGCGCTGCCGGTGCTGACAGGGATGGGCTCTGATGCCTATCAGAACGCGGACGCCTTCAACTTGTCGTTCCGGAAGGCCATGCCGATCTGCGCGGGGGTGCTCGTCGTCGGTGCAGTGCTGGCGTTCTCGTTCGTCCGGCGCCCTGCTCCGGGCTGTCGGCGGCCGGAGTGCCGTACCCACGGTGCGCTCACGGCTCCGCCTTTGGAGGGCAAGGCGGTCCGCGGCGGCAGTTCATGAGCCGCCCGAGTCACCCACAGCATGGCGGCTGGGTGTGCCGAGCGGCCCGGCCGGACCGCTCGGCACACCCCACATCACCGCAAGATGCCGGGTCCTACGCTCACTTGGTGGCGTAGACGGCGGAGTAGCCGCCGATGAGATGGCGTGCCTCCACCTTGGCGAAGCCGACCGACTGGAGCCACCCGGTGGCGTCCGCGACGGTGTACTCGGAGCCGCCCTCGGTGTCGATGAGCATGTTCAGCGACAGCATCAGGCCGTAGGTGTTGTGGCGGCGCTCGTCGTCGATCATGGCGTCGTAGACGATCAGGGTGCCGCCCTCGGGCAGGGCGTCGTAGGCCTTCTGCAGCAGGAACAGGCGCTGCTCCAGGTTCCAGTCGTGGAGGATCTGGCCCATGACGTAGACGTCGGCCTCGGGCAGCGGGTCGGAGAAGAAGTCGCCGCCGTGGAAGGCGAGGCGGTCGGCCAGGCCGTGTGCGGCGACGAACTCCTCGAACACCGGCTGCACGGGGGGCAGTTCGAAGACGGCGCCGGTGATGTCCGGGTTGCTGCGCAGCACGGCGGCCGGGACGGCGCCGAGGGCTCCGCCGAGGTCGATGACGTGGCGGCGGCCGGTCCAGTCGAAGTCGGCGGCGAGGGCGCCGGCCAGCGGGGTGCTGACGCCGTTCATGCCGTTGAGGAAGTTGCGCCAGGCGACCGGGTCCTGGCTGAGGGTCGCGAAGAACGGGGCGCCGCTGTGGGCGACTTCGTTCTGCAGGGTGCCGGTCTTCAGGGCGTCGGTGAGGTTGTTCCAGAAGCCGAAGAGACGGGCGTTGGCCATCTCGAGGATTCCGCCGACGTACGACGGCTTGGCGCGGTCCAGGAAGAGGTCCGCGGCGGGGGTGTTGGCGTAGGTGCCGTCCGCGTCACGGGTCAGCACCCCGAGCGACACCAGTGCGTCGAGGAAGTCCGCGGAGGACCTGGAGTGCAGGCCCACCTCGGCGGCGAGGGAGGCGTGGTCGCGGCCGCCGTCGGCCAGCACGGTGAAGACTCCCAGCTCCACCGCGCTCAGAAGGGTCTTGGAGGCCATGAAGCCCAGGCCGATCTGGAGGAGCGGCTCAGGGGTGATCGGGTCGTTGACCGACATGTTGTGTTCTCCACTTGGTTTCGGAAGTTGAAGCATAAACATTGTTTGGAGCGTGTCCGTCCGGGCGGCTGCCGTGAAGGTGCCGCCGTGCAGGGGCGATTCCAGTGGATGGGGCCGGACAGAAGTGGTGGTCAGGCGCCGTGTCCTATGACGCGGTCGAAATCGCCGGCGTTCCCGACACGGCGGCCTGCGGTGTCCTTTTGCGCGATCGGTCGGTCAGAGGTGCGCGATCGGTCAGCCGGACGTCTGCCAACGGGTGGACCTTTCGCTGGCTGCGCGGTGAGCGGCCCAGGCTCCGCGTCCGGTCCCGCAGGGCAACGGTCCCGTGCCCTCGCGGCGTCACGGAACGTGTGCCGTGACGCCGGGGCGCGAGGTGGTTCGTCGGGGCCGGGGGTCAGAGGGTCTTCGTCTGGCCGCCGTCGATGAGCGTCTCCGTTCCCGTGATGTTGGCGGAGACGGGCGAGGCGAGGAACAGAGCGAGGTCGGCGACCTCGTGCGCCTCGGTGACCCGGCCGGAGGTGATGCCCATGCTCTGCGGCACGACCACGTCGAGCGCTTCCTGGGCGGTGACTCCGGCGGCCGCGGCGGTGGCGTCGGCGAAGCCGCCCGGGGCTGTCCAGAAGGGAGTGCGGACCGGGCCCGGGGCGATCGAGTTGACCCGGACGCCCTGCGGGGCGAACTCCTCGGACAGCGACTTGTTCAGGTTGGTCAGCGCCGCCTTCGCCGCCGAGTAGTCCACGACCATGGGGAAGGGCAGCCGGGCGTTGATCGAGCTGATGTTCACGATCGCCCCGCCGCCGTCCTGGATCAGGTGGGGGAGTGCCGCCCGGCTCGCCCGTACGGCGCTGAAGAAGGTGAGATCGAAGATCCGCTGCCAGTCGGCGTCGCTGACCGTAAGGAACGACTCACGGGGCTCGGCGGCGCCGATGTTGTTCACAAGGACGTCGACGCGGCCGTACTGCTCCACGGCCTGCTGGACCAGCCGGTCGGCCCCTTCCGCGGTGGACAGGTCGACCGACACGATGGTGACGTTGTGTTTCGCCGCCAGGGCGTCCAGTTCGGGCGTGGAGCTCCGGCTGCCGGCCACGACCCTGACGCCCTCGCCGACCAGCTTCTCGACCACGGCCAGGCCGATGCCCTTGCTCGCTCCGGTGACAACGGCGACCTTGTCCTTGAGGTGCAGTTCCATGACATTGCCTTTCTGGAATGATCCATACAAAATTATGATAGGTCGAGTACGGGACAAAGGTACGGTGGATCGCGGGGACTGCTGTGGGGCTCAGTCCAGTGCGCGCATCGCTGTGGTCAGGGCGTCCTCGGTAAACTGCTGTCCCATGCGGGCCCGGCCGACGATGCGGATGCCCTGGATGAACGTGGTGAGGAACCGGGCGAGCTTCCGCGGGTCCTTCTCGGGTGAGAGTTCGCCCCGCGCCTGTGCCCGTTCGAGGGCGCTGGCGAGGAAGGACTCGGCCCGTCGGATCTCAGTGTTGACGCGGTCGGCCACCGCGGGCTGGTCGGCGCACTGTGTGGAGGCATTGACCACGAGGCAGCCGCGCGTGGGGTCGGCCAGGTCCGCCTCGATCAGGGAGGTGAGCATCCGGCGGACCGCGGGCCTGAGCTCGGCGGTCTCCTCGAAGATCTCCTCCCGACGGTTGCCCTGGAGGGTGGTGTAGCGATCGAGCGCGCGGAGGTAGAGATCCTCCTTCGAGCCGAAGGCCGCGTAGAAACTGCCGCTGCCTATCGACAGCTCCTTCAGCAGGTCCTGCAGGGACGTCTCGGCGTAACCGCGGCGCCAGAACAGGTCCATGGCACGGTCGACCGCCTGGTCGATGTCGAACTCCCTGGTGCGAGCCATGGCGACAGGATAGCGCGCTTTATGGATTAGTCAATCAACTATGTTCGTGTGATGTGGCGGCGGTCCGGGGGCGGTGGCCCCGGCCTGAGTGACCGGCCCGGCCGAGCACCGCACAGTGAGGGGGTCGGTCAGGTGCCGAGGAAGCTCTCGAGGTGGTTGATCATGTAGGTGGGCTGCTCCTCCCAGATCCAGTGGCCGGACTTGGCGACGACGAGGCCGGTGACGTTCGTGCCGTACTTCCTGACCTGGTCGGGGACGAAGCACTGCGCCGAGGACGGCGTGAACGCGGTGGACATTGCGGAGACAAAGATGATGAAGGCGCCGCGAGGTTCCACTCGGTAGGCAGAGGCCGCCACGGACACGCGGGCCTGTCGGTCACATGGCCGACTGCCGGCCTGACGGTCCCTCGGACAGGGGCTCGGATTGCCTGACCGGTCATGCACGAGGACCCTGAGGGCAAGATCCATCGATCGGCCTTCCCAGTCCGGCGGTTCCGCTGCGAGGCTCGCTGAGCCCGTCCGATCGGCGGCGAGTGGAGATGCCGGTCGGGTGGACAGGCGGAGCAGCTGGTCGTCCGGATCAGTCACCCGCAGCGTTCCGGCGACTCTCCTCCCCGGCGGAGTCCTGGAGCGCTGCGGGCCGCAACACCCACACCCTCTCCGGCGTGAGAGAAACCCCGTCGCCGTACCGCTCGACGGCGGCGGGACACGAGCGGGCGCGCCGATGCCGATGCGCACGGACCGCCGCTCGCAGACCTCCCGCTCCCGCTTCGCCGTGGGGGCAAGAGCAGTGAGCGGGAGGAGGACCTGGCATCTTGGCCCTAGGGTGTGTTTCAGAAGTGCTGCTCACAGCCACTCGTTAATGGCTGCGACGAGCACCGTCGCTTCGTAGCGGACAGCAAGCTTGTCGTATCTC
>NZ_JBVKCG010000041.1:0-37466 GCF_055634995.1 Streptomyces sp. NPDC111744 | reverse complement strand
ATTCCGAACCCGGAAGCTAAGCCTTACAGCGCCGATGGTACTGCAGGGGGGACCCTGTGGGAGAGTAGGACACCGCCGAACAAATATTGAGAAAGAGCCCCACACCTCACGGTGTGGGGCTCTTTCGCGTTTATAAAGGTTTCAGGATGCGTGGAGTAATTGGCAGGCCCAACGGGCGGGCCCACCTCGATATTTTCCGCCCACGGAGCTTCAGAGACGACCCGCCGCTTTCAAGGCCAGATATGCATCGGCCAATGCGGGTGCGAGATCTTCAGGCGTCGCGTCCACAACCGTCACTCCATGCCGACGGAGTTGTTCCGCCGTGCGGTGCCGTTCGCTCTGCGCCTGTGCTGCTGCCGCCGCCTCGTACACCGCGTCGGTGTTTCCGCGTCCCGTCGCCATGCGGGCGACATGCGGGTCGGCCACCGAAGCGAGCAGGACCGTGTGGCGCTGGGTCAGTTGAGAGAGCACGGGAAGCAGGCCCTGTTCGACGGGGGCTGCGTCGAGCGTCGTCAGGAGGACGATCAGGGAACGGCGCGGAGCCGTACGGAGCACCGTGGCCGTGAGGCCGCGCGCGTCCGTTTCCACGAGCTCGGGCTCCAACGTGGCCATCGCGTTGACCAGGGACGGGAGGACGTCTCCCGCCGCGCGGCCCTGGACGAGGGCGCGGACTCGGCGGTCGTAGGCGAGGAGATCCACGCGGTCGCCCGCGCGTGAGGCGAGGGCGGCTAGGAGGAGTGCCGCGTCCATCGAGGCGTCCAGGCGTGGGGCGTCGCCGACGCGGCCGGCGGAGGTACGGCCGGTGTCGAGGACCAGGAGGATGTGCCGGTCGCGTTCGGGACGCCAGGTGCGTACGGCGACCGCCGACTGCCGTGCCGTGGCGCGCCAGTCGATGGAGCGGGTGTCGTCGCCCGGAACGTATTCGCGCAGACTGTCGAATTCGGTGCCCTCGCCGCGGGTCAGGACGCTGGTGCGGCCGTCGAGCTCACGCAATCGGGCGAGTTTCGACGGCAGGTGCTTGCGGCTGGTGAACGGGGGCAAGACACGTACAGTCCAGGGCACTTTGTGGCCGCCCTGGCGGGAGAACAGGCCGAGGGGGCCGTAGGAGCGGATCGTGAGGCGGTCTGCTTGGCGGTCACCGCGGCGGGTGGGGCGCAGGCGAGTCGTCAGGCGTCGGCGTTCGCCCGGTGGGACGGTGAGGCGGTGGCGCGAAGCCTCGATCTCCGTGCCGGGTTGCCAGCTGCTGGGCGGCCAGCCGTCCCTGAGCCGGGCCCGGAGCGTGCGTCCGGACGGGTTGGTCACGGTCAGGGTGACGTCGGCGGTCTCCCCTAGGCGCGCGGACGCGTCACCGGAGCGGGTCAGCACGAGGCGTCGTACCGGAGCCGCCAGGGCGACGTCGCAGGCGCAGGCCAGGGCGAGTGGACCGTTGACGGCGAGGAGGCCCGTCCAACTCGGTTCCCAGATGCCGATGGGGATCGATCCGATTGCCGCGAGGAGCGCGGCGCGTCCGGTGAGGGGCATCAGCGGGGGACCGGGACGTGGGCGAGGATCGCGTTGATGAGCGAGTCGGCGGTCACGCCCTCCATCTCGGCCTCGGGGCGGAGCTGGACGCGGTGGCGGAGGGTGGGCAGGGCGAGGGCCTTGACGTCGTCAGGGGTGACGTAGTCGCGGCCGGTCAGCCAGGCCCATGCGCGCGAGGTGGCGAGGAGGGCGGTGGCGCCTCGCGGGGAGACGCCGAGGGTGAGGGACGGCGACTCGCGGGTGGCGCGACAGATGTCGACCACGTAGGCGGTGATCTCGGGGGAGATGGTCGTCTTGGCGACCGCGGCGCGGGCGGCTTCGAGGTCGGCGGGCCCGGCCACGGGGCGTACGCCGGCGGCGCGCAGGTCGCGCGGGTTGAAGCCCTCGGCATGTCGGGTGAGGACGTCGATCTCGTCCTGGCGGGAGGGGAGAGGGATTGTCAGTTTGAGGAGGAAGCGGTCGAGTTGGGCTTCGGGGAGGGGGTACGTGCCCTCGTATTCGACCGGGTTCTGGGTCGCGGCGACCAGGAACGGGTCGGGGAGCGGGCGCGGTGTGCCGTCGACCGTGACCTGGCGTTCCTCCATGGCTTCAAGGAGGGACGACTGTGTCTTGGGCGGGGTGCGGTTGATCTCGTCCGCGAGGAGGAGGTTGGTGAAGACCGGGCCGCGCTGGAAGGAGAACTCGGCGGTGCGGGTGTCGTAGACGAGGGAGCCCGTGACGTCGCTCGGCATGAGGTCGGGGGTGAACTGGACGCGCTTGGTCTCCAGTTCGAGCGCGGAGGCGAGGGCGCGAACGAGCAACGTTTTGGCGACTCCGGGGACTCCTTCAAGTAGCACGTGTCCGCGGCAGAGGAGAGCGACGACGAGGCCGGTCACGGCGGGGTCCTGGCCGACCACGGCTTTGGCGATCTCGGCGCGCAGGGCCTCCAGGGAGGCCCGGGCGTCGGCCGGGTTCCCGGTGTTCCCGGCGTTGTCAGTGGTCGGGTCCATCATGGACGGCGTACCTCTCTTTCGAGGGCGTCGAGTTGGTCGGTGAGGGCGATGAGGGCCGCGTCGTCGCCGGGCGGCGGTCCGAAGAGGAGGGAGTGCAGGGCCTGGCCGTCGCCGTGGAGGTGGGCGGACAGGGCGGGGAGCAGGGCCTCGGGTGCGTGCGCCTGGGAGACGGGGACGCCGACGAGGGGGGCGAGGCGGGTGCGAGCGGTGGAGCGAAGAGCGGCGGCTGCGCGGTCGCGGGCGTTGGCTTTGCGGTAGAGGCGGGCGCGGCCTTCGACGGTTTCGGAGGCGCGGATCGCCACGGGAAGTTTCTCGGGCACCAGGGGGCCGAGTCGGCGTGCCCGCCAGAAGGCGGCGAGGGCTGCGGCGACGAAGAGCTGAAGCGTGCCCCAGAGCCACCCGGAGGGGAGCAGGTCGAACAAGGACTTCTGGTCGCCCGTGCCGGCGGCCGAGGAGTCGGAGAGCGAGGGGAGGTACCAGACCAGATGGTGGCGGGAGCCCAGGAGCTGAAGGGCGAGCGAGGCGTTGCCCTGCTCGTCGAGACGGTCGTTGAGCAGGATGTCGGGCGCGCCGAGGACGACTGTGTCGCCGCCTTTGGAGGCCGCGGGGACGCGGATCAGCGTGGCCAGACGCTGGCTGGGGTAGCAGGAGTCGGCGTCGAGGTGGGTGGTGGTGTAGCGAATGCCACCGGTGTCGGCGCTGCCCGCGCGGCGGGCCTCGGCCAGGCTGCAGTGGGGGGCGAGCGTGGACTTCAGGCTGGTGGCGGGGTCGGCGGTGACGCCGGGGGCGAGCCGCTCGACGGAGGTGCTGCCGGCGGCGACCAGGATCGTGCGGCCGCCCGATCCGGCGGTCGATGCCCGCAGCTGGGACTGCTGGCGCGGGGTGAGCAGGTCGGGGACGGCGACGAGCAGGGTGGTGTCCCGACCAGCCGCGGCCCGAGCCTCGGCCAGGGTGGTGACCACGCGGGTGGACACGCCCCGGTCGGCGAGGAGTTCGGCGACGGCCCGGCTGCCGTAGGGGTCGGCGGAGCGGGGGTCGAGGTCGCCGTGTCTGCTGTCGGAGCGGACGACGGCGATGGCGACGGCGCCGGCCAGGAGGAGCACCACGGCGAGGGCGATGCCCCGGGTCCGGGTCCACACCTGGCGGACGGTGGGCGCGGTGGAGGTGGGCGGAAGGGCTACGCCGGTGGTCATTCGGCGGCTCCCTGGCGGGTGTTGTGGGCCGTGCTCGCCGTGCTCCGGGTGCTGCTGGCGAGCATCGGTTTGGTGCGTTCCAGGTCGCGGTCGAGTTCGGCGATGCGCTCGTACGACGCCTGGGCCGCCCTGCGGCCGCCGTACGTCACGTCGTCGAACTCCCGGGCGGCGGAGCGCAGCCGGTCCGTGTGGGCGGGCAGGACGCGGCCGGCTTCGGCGGCGGCCTCGTCGGCGGTGCGGCCCGGGCGGATGTCGAGCAGGGCGCGTTCCTCCAGGGCGCGGACGACGGCGCGCATGCGTTCCTGGAGTGCCTGGTTCCAGTGGCCCTGGGCGGCGTGTGCCTCGGCGGCCGCGCGGTGTTCGGCGGCGCTGCGGGGGCGGTCGTCGAACAGGGCGGCGGCGGAGGCGGGTTGGCGGCGTGGGGAGCCCAGGCGCCACCACCAAGCGCCCAGGACGGCGACGACGGCCACCACCACGACGACGAGGCCCAGCGTGCCTCCGGGTGTCGCGGACGCGGCGGCGGAGAGCAGGCGGTCGACCCAGTCCAGGACTGCGTTCAGGGCACGCTGGAACAGCCCGGGGTCGTTCTCGTGGTACATCCGCTTGGACAGCTCACGCCGTGCCGCCTCCCGTGCGGGGTCGCGCGGGATTGTCACGGGCGGTTCGTCGCCCGAGCCGGCCAGCGACACCAAGGCCGTCTCCCGGGCTCGCAGCAGGCCGTGTACGGCCTCGTCGGCGACGCGTGGCAGGGCCGCGGGCAGTGCTGTGAGGACTCCCCCCGTCGGGCTCACCGCATCAGCTCCCCGGGACGGTGCCGGGGGTGCCGGCGCCGTAGCTCTCGACACCGGCTGCGCGGGCCAGTTCGAGGTCGAGCGCCTCGCGGCGGATGCGCTGGTCGATGTAGAGGAGCACGGTGACGCCCGCGTTGATCGGGAAGGTGAGCATGGAGGCGATCACCGAGCCGATGCCGCTGACGATGAGGAACGTCCAGCCGACGTTGGCGTTGGTGCTCTCGAGGAAGCCGGTGAAGCCGTTGCCGCTGAGGAAGGCGGCGACTACGGCGAAGGGGATCACGGCGATCGAGGAGACGACGTTGGCGATGATCGTTGCCAGGATCTGGATGCCGAAGACCCGCCACCAGGAGCCCCTGACAAGTTTGGCGGAGCGCCCCAGCGACTTCGTGATGCTCTGCTTCTCCAGCATCAGGGCGGGGGAGGCCAGGGAGAGGCGGATCATCAGCCACAGGGTGACGACGGCGCCCGCGAGGATGCCCAGGATGAGCAGTGCGGCTATGGCGGCGCCCGGGCCGCCGGCGATCGCGACGACGATGCCGGGCAGTGCGCCGACGAGCAGGACGCCGACCGCGATGAGCCCCATCAGGACGATGAGACCGAACAGCTTGATGACCTGTGGGCGGGCGTCGCGCCAGGCCTCGCCGGTGGTCACGGACCTGCCGAGCACGGCGCGGCTGGTGACGGTGGTCAGCAGGGCGGTCGCGATGATGGTGCCGACCAGCGAGATCAGCAGGACGGCGCCCGAGCTGAGCACGACCTCGCCCGCGGCGCGGGACACCTCGCTCAGGGAGGCGCTCGGGTCGTTGAGGGCGTCGGTGGTCGCGGTGTCGTTCAGGACGAGGCCCTGGAGGAGGATCACCGCGACCTGGGTGACGACGGCGACGGTCAGCGAGATGCCGAGAACCGTGCGCCAGTAGGTGCGCATGGTGGAGACGGCGCCGTCGAGGATCTCGCCGACGCCGAGCGGGCGCAGCGGGATCACGCCGGGCTTGGCGGCGGGCGGGGGACCTCCCCAGCCGCCGCCCCAGGCTCCGTAACCGCCGGGCGGGCCGTAGCCCCCCGGGCCGCCGTAGCCACCGGGCCCTCCGGGGCCGCCGAAGCCTCCGCTGTATCCGCCGCCGGGGGGCCGGCCGCCCCAGCCGGGGCCGGGAGGTGGGGGCGGCGGTGCCTGGCCTGGTGCCGGGGCGCCCGTGGGCGCGGACCACTGGCCGGGCGGTGGCTGCTCCGTGGACCACTTCGAGCCGGCGCCCTGTGGGTCCGCACCCGGCTGATCGGAGGGCTGATCGGCAGGCCCTGCGGGGACGGGGCGGTCGGCAGGGGCGGACGCGCCGGGTTCCCGCCCGTCGGACGGGGCGGATCCGGGCGAGGCCCAGCCCGGAGTGTCGTTCATCGAAGCTCCTTCACGGTGCCCGTCCGCGGTCGCGGTGGCAGGTTGGCTGCCATCGTGCCATGGGGCGGTCGCCCAGTGACCTGCCGCGGTACAGGCTCCGTACCTTCAATTGTCCGCCGGATACGGGGCAGACTGACCGCATGGCTGATCAGTACGCGCAAACCGGCGAGGACAAGCGGCCGACGGGGATGCCAGTGATCCAGTGGGAGGAGCCGCCCGAAGGGCCGGTTGTGGTCCTTCTCGACCAGACCAGACTGCCGGCCGAGGAGGTCGAGCTGGTGTGCACCGATGCGTCGGCGCTGGTGGAGGCGATCCGTACGCTCGCGGTGCGTGGGGCACCGCTGCTCGGGATAGCGGGGGCGTACGGCGTCGCACTCGCCGCCGCGCGGGGTTTCGACGTGGACGACGCCGCGGCGGCGCTGGCGGGTGCCCGGCCCACGGCCGTGAATCTTTCCGTCGGGGTGCGCAGGGCCGCTTCGGCGTACCGGTCCGCTCTGGCCAAGGGCGGTGACACCGGGGCGGCGGCCGCGGCGGCGCTGGATGCGGCGCGGGCGCTGCACCGGGAGGATGCCGAGGCCAGCGCCCGGATGGCCGGGCACGGGCTGGCGCTGCTGGAAGAGTTGCTGCCGGCCGGAGGGCACCGGATCCTCACCCACTGCAACACCGGTTCGCTGGTGTCGGGAGGGGAGGGAACGGCGTTCGCGGTGGCCCTCCGGGCGCACCGGGCGGGGCGGCTCAGGCGGCTCTGGGTGGACGAAACGCGTCCGTTGCTGCAAGGTGCTCGCCTGACGGCATACGAGGCGGCTCGCAGCGGCATGGCGTACACCTTGCTCACCGACAACGCGGCCGGTTCGCTGTTCGCGGCGGGGGAGGTGGACGCGGTGCTGATCGGGGCGGACCGGATCGCGGCCGACGGTTCGGTGGCGAACAAGGTGGGGAGCTATCCGCTCGCGGTGCTCGCGCGGTACCACCATGTGCCGTTCATCGTGGTGGCGCCGGTGACGACGGTGGATCCGGAGACGCCGGACGGGGCCTCCATCGAGATCGAACAGCGCCCCGGATATGAGGTGACCGAGATCACAGCACCGCAGGTGCCGGTGACGGGAGCGGGAGGCGGGATTCCGGTGGCACCCCTGGGGACACAGGCGTACAACCCGGCGTTCGACGTGACGCCGCCCGAGCTGGTGACGGCGATCGTCACCGAGGAAGGCGCCGTTTCGCCCGTGACGGCTGAGGCTCTTGCCGAGCTGTGTGCCAGGTCACGCCAGGTAACGATTAGCTAATGGGATGATGTCGTTTATGAAGGGACGAGTCCTTGTCGTCGACGACGACACCGCACTGGCCGAGATGCTCGGCATTGTGCTGCGTGGTGAAGGTTTTGAGCCGTCTTTCGTAGCCGACGGCGACAAGGCGCTGGCCGCTTTCCGTGAGACCAAGCCCGATCTGGTGCTGCTGGACCTGATGCTGCCCGGTCGGGACGGTATCGAGGTGTGCCGTCTGATCAGGGCGGAGTCCGGGGTGCCGATCGTGATGCTCACAGCGAAGAGCGACACCGTCGACGTGGTCGTGGGCCTGGAGTCGGGCGCGGACGACTACATCGTGAAGCCGTTCAAGCCGAAGGAGCTGGTCGCCCGGATCCGGGCCCGGCTGCGGAGGTCGGAGGAGCCGGCGCCGGAGCAGCTCAGCATAGGTGACCTGGTCATCGACGTGGCCGGGCATTCGGTGAAGCGGGACGGGCAGTCGATCGCGCTGACCCCGCTGGAGTTCGACCTGCTGGTCGCGCTTGCCCGCAAGCCGTGGCAGGTGTTCACGCGTGAGGTTCTCCTGGAGCAGGTCTGGGGCTACCGGCACGCGGCGGACACCCGTCTCGTCAACGTTCACGTCCAGCGGCTGCGCTCCAAGGTCGAGAAGGACCCGGAGCGGCCGGAGATCGTGGTGACCGTCCGTGGTGTCGGATACAAGGCCGGGCCGAGCTGACATGTCCGGTGACAGCGCCGCTTCGGCCCCCGGCCGGTCCGGGGACCGCCCGGGGCGGCCTGTCGGCGGAAAGCGGCCCGGTTCGCGCCGGCGGCTGCTCTTCGAGGGCGGACTGCTCCAAGGCGGGGTTCAGGGCAGCCCGGTCCTGCGGCTGTTCATGCGCTGGGTGCGGCGACCGCTGCTGCCGGTCATGCGGCTGTGGCGGCGCAACATCCAGCTCAAGGTCGTCGTCACGACCCTGCTGATGTCGCTGGGCGTCGTTCTGCTGCTCGGATTCGTCGTCATCGGGCAGGTGCGCAACGGCCTGCTGGACGCCAAGGTGAAGGCCTCGCAGAGCCAGGCCACCGGCGGTTTCGCGGTGGCCAAGCAGAAGGCCGACGAGGCCGCGACCGGCACCGGTGACACCTCCGCGTCCGCGGACGGACGGCAGTCGCAGAACGTCATCCAGTGGATGAGCGACCTCGTGGAGTCCCTCTCCAGCGGCGGTCAGGGTGCCTTCGACGTGGTGACGCTGCCCGCCGGCGACAACAGCGGTGGCGGGCGTGGACCGCGCGCCTCGGGTCAGGTCGATCCGACGTCCAGCGTGCCCGACGACCTGCGCACGCGGATCAACGGCGGTACGACGGCCGCGCAGACCTACACGCGCATCGTCTACAAGGACAGCGACAAGGAGTCGCAGCCCGCGCTGGTCATCGGCAAGCAGGTCAACGACCCGAACGGCGATCCGTACGAGCTGTACTACCTCTTCCCGCTCACCCAGGAGGAGAAGTCGCTCAGCCTGGTCAAGGGCACGCTCGCGACCGCCGGTCTCTTCGTCGTCGTACTGCTCGGGGCCATCGCCTGGCTGGTGGTGCGGCAGGTGGTCACGCCCGTGCGGATGGCGGCCGGGATCGCCGAGCGGCTGTCCGCCGGGCGGCTCCTGGAGCGGATGAAGGTCACCGGCGAGGACGACATCGCGCGGCTCGGCGAGGCCTTCAACAAGATGGCGCAGAACCTCCAGTTGAAGATCCAGCAGCTGGAGGACCTGTCGCGGATGCAGCGCCGGTTCGTGTCGGACGTCTCGCACGAGCTGCGTACGCCGTTGACGACCGTGCGGATGGCGGCCGACGTCATCCATGAGGCGCGTGAGGACTTCGACCCGGTGACCGCGCGGTCCGCGGAACTCCTCGCCGACCAGCTGGACCGGTTCGAGTCACTGCTCGCCGATCTGCTGGAGATCAGCCGCTTCGACGCGGGCGCGGCGGCGCTGGAGGCCGAGCCGATAGACCTCAGGGAGGTCGTACGGCGGGTGGTCAGCGGGGCGGCGCCGCTCGCGGAGCGCAAGGGCACGCACATACGCGTGCTCGGCGACCTGCAGCCCGTGGTGGCCGAGGCGGACGCCCGGCGCGTGGAGCGGGTGCTGCGCAACCTGGTCGTCAACGCCGTGGAGCACGGCGAGGGCAAGGATGTCGTCGTCAAGCTGGCTTCGGCCGGCGGGGCGGTCGCGATCGCGGTGCGCGACTACGGCGTCGGGCTCAAGCCCGGCGAGGCGACCCGGGTCTTCAGCCGCTTCTGGCGGGCGGACCCGGCACGCGCCCGTACCACCGGTGGTACGGGCCTGGGACTGTCGATCGCCCTGGAGGACGCGCGGCTGCACGGCGGCTGGCTGCAGGCGTGGGGGGAGCCGGGCGGCGGATCGCAGTTCCGGCTTACGCTGCCGAGGACCGCGGACGAGCCGCTGCGGGGCTCGCCGATACCTCTCGAACCCAAGGACTCCCGGCGCAACCGGGGGCTCAGTGACGCCGGTCTGCCGAGGGGCGGCGAGGACAAGCGGGCCACCGTGCCGGTGCAGTCCGGCGGTGGGCAGACGTCGCAGCTCGCTCCCATGGCACAGCGGATGGCCACTGCGGCCCCCACCGCCGACCCGACCGCGCTGCCCGGCAACGGCGCACGCGTGGTGCCCAGGCCCAGTGGCGGCGCTCGGCGCCAGGAGGGCATGCCCGGGACCGGGCCGGCTGACGACGGGAGCGTCGGCGGGCCGGACGAGTCGAACAAGCCAGGGGAGGCATTTCGTGGTCGCTGACCGCGAGGGGGGCGTCCGGCCCAGACCGGTGCGCGCGGTGGCGTACGCCGCCTGTGGGGCCGTACTGCTGGCGGGCTGTGCTTCCATGCCGGACAGCGGCGACCTGCGGGATGTCGAGTCCACGCCACGGCAGGACACGCAGGTGCGGGTGTTCGCCATGCCGCCGCAGCAGGACGCCTCCTCCACCGAGATCGTCCAGGGCTTCCTGGAGGCTCTGACCAGCGACGATCCGCGTTATGACACGGCGCGCAGGTATCTGACCACGGCCGCCGCGAAGACCTGGCAGCCGGAGTCGCAGGCCACGGTGCTGGCGAACGGGCCGAGTGTCCAGACCGACCCGCGCCCGATCGGCCGGGAGGACACGAACAGCATCACCTACTCGCTCCAGGGCAGCCGGGTGGCCACCGTCGACGCGCAACAGGCGTACACGCCCGCCGACGGGACGTACCGAAAGACGGTGCATCTGACGAAGGACACCAAGAGCGGGCAGTGGCGGATCGACTCGCTGCCGCAGGGTGTCGTGATGGGCAAGTCCGATTTCCAACGCAACTACACGTCCGTCAACAAGTACTACTTCGCCTCGGACACCTCGGCCGGGGAGACCGGGCAGCCGGTGGCGGTCGCCGATCCCGTCTTCGTGCGCAGCCGGGTGGATCCGACGACCCAGCTGGTGCGTTCGCTGCTCAACGGTCCGACCGCCTGGCTCGGCCCGGTGGTCCGGTCGAGTTTCCCGACCGGTACGGCGCTGAAGACGGGTGTCTCCGGGCTGACACCGGACGACCAGAACCGGCTCACCGTGCCGCTGAACGTCAGGGCGTCCCGGATCGGCCTGTCCAAGTGCACCGAGATGGCGACCCAGTTGCTGTTCACGCTGCGGAACCTGACACCCACCGTGGACTCGGTCGCGCTGCAGTCCGTCAACGGCGGCCGGATGTGTGACGTCACCGAGGACCAGGCCGAGGCCACCGCCTGGCGCCCTTCCGCGAAGCGGCCCGACTATCTGTACTTCCTCGACAGCAAGCATCGCCTGGTGCGGATGACGACCGGCGGTACCGGCACCAGCGCGGTCGCCGTACCCGGCCCGTTCGGCGCGGGGACCAGGCCGCTGCGGTCGGTGGCGGTCGCCCGTGACGAGCGGACCGCGGCCGGGGTCACCAGCGACGGCAAGACGCTGTACGTCACCTCGCTCACATCGGACGGTTCGCTGGGGGACGCGGTGCTGACCAGCCACGGTGCGACCGAGCACGACCGGCTGACGGCACCGAGCTGGGACGCCCGGGGCGACCTGTGGGTAGCCGACCGTGACCCCGGCAAGCCGCAGCTGTACATGCTTGCGCAGGGCGTCGGCCAGCCGCTCGCCGTGCAGATCCCCGAGCTGAACGGCCGTATCGAGGATGTGCGGGTCGCCGCCGACGGGGTGCGGATCGCGCTCGTCGTGGAGAAGGACGGCAAGCAGTCGCTGCTCGTGGGGCGGATCGAGCGCACCAAGTCCGATGAGCAGCAGGAGGTTTCGGTACTCGAACTGCGGTCCGCCACCCCCGGCTCCGAGGAGGTCACCGCGATGTCCTGGGCCGGGGACAGCCGGCTCGTGGTGGTCGGGCGCGAGCAGGGCGGAGTGCAGCAGACGCGGTACGTCCAGGTCGACGGCTCCACGCCGGACGGACCGGCCCCGGCGGCCCTCACGGGTGTCCTGGCGATCGCCGCGTCAGAGGACGACCGGGTGCCGCTGGTGGCCCGCTCGCAGGACGACGGGATCGTCCGGCTGCCGTCCGGGGCGCAGTGGCAGAAGGTGGTCAAGGACGGTTCGGCGCCGGTCTATCCGGGCTGAGCGCGGAGCACGGCGTAAGAGCGGCTGTCCCGGCCCGGCGCAGAGCCGGCGGGACGGCCGCTCTGTTGTGCGGGGCAACCGTGGTTTGCGCGTGTCAGGGCGACCGTTCTCGGGTGGAACACCGGTCTCCCTACCCAGGTGGGTGACGCGTTGTGCGTGTCCTCTGGAGTTGTCCACAGGCAGTTGTCCACAGGGGTGGCCGGTGCGGCCGGGCATTGGCACAGTGGGCACATGCGGGGGTGGTGGCAGGACCTCACCGACCTGGTGCTCCCGGCCGAGTGCGGAGGCTGCGGGAAGCCTCGCACGGTGCTCTGTGGCGAGTGCCGTGCCGCCCTGAGCGGGGACGCACCGCGCCGGGTGCGACCGGTGCCGGAGCCGTCCGGGCTGCCGGCGGTGTACGCGGCGGCGCCTTATGCGGACGAGGTACGGGCGGTTCTCCTCGCCCACAAGGAACGGGGCGCGCTGGCGCTCGCCGGAGCCCTGGGCGGGGCTCTGGCGGGAGCGGTGCGGGCCGGACTCGGGGAGGACCGGACGGCTCGCACGGCGCCGACCGCTCGCACGGCCCGGACCGTCAGGATCGTGGCGTCCTGGTCCGACGACGCGACGGTCGGTGTCGGTGTCGGTGTCGGCGGCGGTGCCCGGGGCGGGACCGGTGACGTGATGGCAGGTGACCGGAGCGGCGGTGCCCGTGCCTGCGGCCCCGTGCTTCTCGTGCCGGTGCCCTCCGCGCCGTGGGCCGTGCGGGCACGGGGACACGATCCGGTGCGGCGGATCGCCCTCGCGGCGGCCACGGAGCTGCGGCGCACCGGGGCCGCGGCCCGGGTGGCCCCGGTGCTGCGGCAGCGGAGGGCCGTGGCCGACCAGTCGGGCCTCAACTCCCGACAGCGGTTGGCGAATATCGACGGCGCGCTGGAGGTGCCGGCGGGCGGTGCCCGGCTGCTCGCGGGCGGCCGCGTCGTCCTCGTCGACGACCTCGTCACGACCGGCGCCACCCTTGCGGAGGCGGCGCGTGCGGTACGGGAGGCGACGGGGTCCGGAGGGGCAGGAGAGGAGACAACGGCTGTGTATCGGCGCGCGGCCTGGGAAGGAAGTGAGGAACGGACGGCCGGACCGAGGGAAGAACGAGCGAAGTGGACACGGGACGCACCGGGAATGGCCGAGGGGAACGCCCTCGCGTGGCCGATCCGTGCGGCTGTGGTCGCGGCCGCACCGGATTCTTTCGAAATGAACCGGAACTGACTGCCAACGTGCGTCGTTGCAGGTAGTGACTGGGTCAATTCACCTGGATGGAGGTACGCATCAGTAGAGGGTGACGACATCCGTCCGGGCGAGATATGTTCGGTTGTGAGGGAGAAAGCCGCAGGCCACCCCTCCCATATCCGAATGCCGTGCCGCGGGTTTTCCGTAATCATCGCGGTGCTGGGGTGCAGATCTTGCCCATGGGGGAGGAGGTGAAGTCGCCGAGTCCGAGGCTCCGGGGTTCACCGGAGTCGGGTGCAAAAAGGGAGATGCTCCGCCAGTGGAGCGGAGCGCTCCGGGAACGGAGTTCTGCGTGGACATCGTCGTCAAGGGCCGCAAGACCGAGGTGCCCGAGCGGTTCCGCAAGCACGTGGCCGAGAAGCTGAAGCTGGAGAAGATCCAGAAGCTCGACGGCAAGGTGATCAGCCTCGACGTCGAGGTGTCCAAGGAGCCCAACCCCCGACAGGCCGACCGTTGCGACCGAGTGGAGATCACGCTCCGCTCCCGCGGTCCGGTGATCCGGGCGGAGGCAGCGGCCAGTGACCCGTACGCGGCACTCGACCTGGCGGCGGAGAAGCTGGACGCGCGGCTGCGCAAGCAGCACGACAAGCGGTTCTCGCGCCGCGGCGCACAGCGGATCTCGGCCGCCGAGGTTCCCGACCACGTCCCGGATGCGGCGACGCTCAACGGGAACGGCAGCCCCGTCCACGAGGAAGAGCCCGACGGCGTGCCCACAAAGAAGATGGGTTCCCTGGAGGTGAAGGGCGAAGGCCCACTCGTCGTCCGTGAGAAGACCCACGTCGCCTCCCCGATGAGCCTCAACCAGGCCCTCTACGAGATGGAACTGGTCGGACACGACTTCTATCTGTTCGTCGACTCCGAATCCAAGGAGCCGAGCGTCGTCTACCGGCGGCACGCGTACGACTACGGTGTCATCCACCTCAGCACGGACCCGATGATCGCCCAGGCGCAACCCCCGGCGGCGGGAGGCACACTGGGCGGCTGACCCGCCCGCCCGGCAGCTGGGCCTGTGCCCCTGGAAGCGTGTGCGCCCCCGGGGGCACCGGTGCGCGACCATTTCGCGCCCCGCTCTGTCACCGCGTTGTCGCCCGGGCATGGAATCATGGCCGCAACGGCCCAACCGATGGGTCGCTGCCTTGGGTTGGCGATGGCACAGCACCACAGGCCACAGCCTTCAGGGGGAGGAACGATGGCGGACAGCTTCGGACCGCTGCAGGACGATGCCGACGGCGGCGTCGTCGGCCTGGGCCCGGACGCGGAAGGCACTTCGCGCAAGGAACCGATCAGGGTCCTTGTCGTGGACGACCACGCCCTCTTCCGCCGTGGCCTGGAGATCGTGCTCGCCGCCGAGGAGGACATCCAGGTCGTCGGGGAGGCGGGCGACGGCGCCGAGGCTGTCGACAAGGCCGCCGACCTGTTGCCGGACATCGTGCTGATGGATGTCCGAATGCCCAAACGCGGCGGTATCGAGGCCTGCACCTCCATCAAGGAGGTCGCGCCCAGCGCGAAGATCATCATGCTGACGATCAGCGACGAAGAGGCCGATCTCTACGACGCGATCAAGGCGGGCGCCACCGGATATCTGCTGAAGGAGATCTCGACCGACGAGGTGGCCACCGCCATTCGCGCGGTGGCCGACGGGCAGTCGCAGATCAGCCCGTCCATGGCGTCAAAACTGCTCACCGAGTTCAAATCGATGATCCAGCGCACCGACGAGCGCCGGCTGGTGCCGGCGCCACGGCTTACCGACCGTGAACTCGAAGTGCTCAAACTCGTCGCCACGGGCATGAACAACCGCGACATCGCGAAGGAGTTGTTCATCTCCGAGAACACCGTGAAGAACCATGTGCGCAACATCCTGGAGAAGCTGCAGCTGCACTCCAGGATGGAGGCGGTCGTCTACGCGATGCGGGAGAAGATCCTGGAGATCCGCTGAGGCCGGCGACGCCCGTCAGCGGAGCGCGGCCATCAGCGCGCGGGTGACTTCCCGGACGAGCGGGTCGCGCAGTTCCGGGGCGTCCACCCGCTCCACCCGTACCGTCGTGCAGTTCACCCAGCTCGCCGCCTCGACGAGTGCTTCCGCCACCGCCGGAACCGCCTTCGGGCCGTCCAGCGTGACCTGGCGGGCCACCAGGACACCGCTCCCCTCACGCGCCGGATCCACCCGGCCCACCAGGCGGCCGCCGGCCAGTACCGGCATCGCGTAGTAACCGTGCACCCGCTTCGGCTTCGGGACGTACGCCTCCAGGCGGTGGGTGAAGCCGAAGATCCGCTCGGTGCGCGCCCGGTCCCAGATCAGGGAGTCGAAGGGGGAGAGCAGGGTCGTACGGTGCCGGCCGCGGGGAGGCGCGGCCAGGGCCGCCGGGTCCGCCCAGGCGGGCTTGGACCAGCCCTCCACCTCCACCGGGACCAGACCCGAGTCGGCGATCACGGCGTCGACCTGTTCGCCCTTGAGGCGGTGGTAGTCGGCGATGTCCGCGCGCGTGCCGACGCCCAGGGACTGCCCGGCCAGCCGGACCAGGCGGCGCAGGCACTCGGTGTCGTCCAGTTCGTCGTGCAGCAGCACGGCCGGGACCGCGCGCTCGGCGAGGTCGTACACCCGTTTCCAGCCGCGCCGCTGGACGCACACCACCTCGCCGTACATCAGCGCGCGCTCCACCGCGACCTTGGTGCCGGACCAGTCCCACCACTCGCTGGTCTTCTTCGCGCCGCCCAACTCCGTGGCGGTCAGCGGGCCTTCGGCGCGCAGCTGCTTGATGACCTGGTCGTAGGCGCCGTCGGGGAGTTCATGGCTCCAGTGCGGGCGGCCGCGGTAGGCGCGGCGGCGGAAGGCGAAGTGCGGCCACTCCTCGATGGGGAGGATGCAGGCCGCGTGCGACCAGTACTCGAACGCGTGCGTGTCCGTCCAGTAGGCAGCCTCGACCGTCTTGCGGCCGACAGCGCCGAGGCGGGCGTACGGGATGAGCTCGTGGGAGCGGGCGAGGACCGAGATGGTGTCGAGCTGGACCGCGCCGAGGTGGCGGAGCACGCCCCGGACGCCCGAACGGCGGTCGGGGGCGCCGAGGAAGCCCTGTGCCCTCAGGGCGATACGGCGGGCTTCGTCCGCCGAGAGGGCGGCGGTGGGGCGCGGGAGGGTCGTCATGCCTCGGACGATAGAGGGCGGCACTGACAGTCCCGTCCGACCTGGGGCTTCATCCCTGAGAAGGGGTCGGCACATAGGGCGCGGCCGAGGGCAGGCCCAGGTCCGACGGAAGCAGGGAGCCCACCCAGCAGTCGCGTCGTACGCCCTTGTTGTCGAGGGCGGAGCGCAGGGTGCCCTCGATGAGGAAACCGGCGCGTTCCGCGACCGCGCGGGAGGCCTGGTTGCCGACCTCGGCACGCCACTCGACCCGGTCGATCGCCAGCTGCGTGAAACCCCAGCGGGCGGCCGTGAGGGTGGCCTCGGTGGTGTAGCCGCGGCCGCGGTGCTCCTTGGCGGTCCAGAAACCCACCTCGGCCGCCCCCAGGGAGCGCATGGTCAGGGCGAGCATCCCGGCCAGCTCGCCCGTCGGCAGAAAGACGCCGAAGGTGAACATCGAACCCTCGGACCAGCCGTCGGGGACCATCTGCTCCGTGAAGCTCTGGGCGTGTTCCGGGAGGTAGGGCGAGGGAATCGTGGTCCAGCGCTGGATGTCGGGGTCCTGGACGGCCGTGTACACCGCTTCGGTGTCCTGCGGGCCGACGGCGCGCAGCAGCAGCCGGGAGGTGGAGAGCGTGACGGGTCTCATCGGCCGATTCTGCTCGTCCCGGCGCCCGGCACGCCATACATTTCGCGGCCCGTGACCATGCGATCACATTTCGTGCAATTCCTCGTCTGCGTGCGGCACTATCCGCATGCCCCGGCCGTTGTCCCCTATGAAGCGGCAATGAAGCGGAAGACAACCTGGCGACACCCCCGGTACAACCGAATGCCCACCCGGAAGAGTCACACGAAGGGGGCTTACAGAGCCCTCGGGAAAGCGGCGGACGGTCGTCGGGCCGCCAGGCCTCCCGGCGCGGCCGGGTCCTCGCATACGATGGCCGTTGCTCAGTACGTCCAATGGAAACCGACCGTCCCAGGCCCGACCGGCAAGGAGACAAACCCCCGTGTCCGTCCTCTCGAAGATCATGCGTGCAGGCGAAGGCAAGATCCTGCGCAAGCTGCACCGCATCGCGGACCAGGTCAACTCCATCGAAGAGGACTTCGTCGACCTCTCCGACGCCGAGCTGCGGGCCCTCACCGATGAATACAAGCAGCGCTACGCCGACGGAGAGAGCCTCGACGACCTGCTCCCCGAGGCGTTCGCCACTGTCCGCGAGGCCGCCAAGCGCGTCCTCGGCCAGCGCCACTACGACGTGCAGATCATGGGTGGCGCGGCCCTCCACCTCGGCTACGTCGCCGAGATGAAGACCGGTGAGGGCAAGACCCTCGTCGGCACCCTGCCCGCGTACCTCAACGCGCTGGCGGACAAGGGCGTCCACCTCATCACGGTGAACGACTACCTGGCCGAGCGCGACTCCGAGATGATGGGCCGCGTCCACAAGTTCCTGGGCCTGAACGTCGGCTGCATCCTCTCCAACATGTCGCCGGCGCAGCGCCGCGAGCAGTACGCGGCGGACATCACGTACGGCACGAACAACGAGTTCGGCTTCGACTACCTGCGCGACAACATGGCGTGGTCCCAGGACGAGCTCGTCCAGCGCGGCCACAACTACGCCATCGTCGACGAGGTGGACTCCATCCTGGTCGACGAGGCCCGTACGCCGCTGATCATCTCCGGTCCGGCCGACCAGGCCACCAAGTGGTACGGCGACTTCGCCAAGCTGGTCCTGCGCCTGAAGAAGGGCGAGGCCGGCAACCCGCTCAAGGGTGTCGAGGAGACCGGCGACTACGAGGTCGACGAGAAGAAGCGCACGGTCGCCATCCACGAGTCCGGCGTCGCCAAGGTCGAGGACTGGCTGGGCATCGACAACCTCTACGAGTCGGTGAACACCCCTCTGGTGGGCTACCTGAACAACGCCATCAAGGCGAAGGAGCTCTTCAAGAAGGACAAGGACTACGTCGTCCTCGACGGCGAGGTCATGATCGTCGACGAGCACACCGGCCGTATCCTCGCCGGCCGCCGCTACAACGAGGGCATGCACCAGGCCATCGAGGCGAAGGAAGGAGTGGACATCAAGGACGAGAACCAGACCCTCGCCACGATCACCCTCCAGAACTTCTTCCGCCTCTATAAGCGCCACGACCACAACGGCAAGGAACTGCCCGGCCTGTCCGGCATGACCGGTACGGCCATGACCGAGGCCGCCGAGTTCCACCAGATCTACAAGCTCGGCGTGGTCCCGATCCCGACGAACAGGCCGATGGTCCGCAAGGACCAGTCGGACCTGATCTACCGCACCGAGGTCGCCAAGTTCGAGGCGGTCGTCGACGACATCGCGGAGAAGCACGAGAAGGGCCAGCCGATCCTCGTCGGCACGACCTCCGTCGAGAAGTCGGAGTACCTCTCGCAGCAGCTCTCCAAGCGCGGCATCCAGCACGAGGTGCTCAACGCCAAGCACCACGAGCGCGAGGCGTCGATCGTCGCGCAGGCCGGCCGCAAGGGCGCCGTGACGGTGGCCACCAACATGGCCGGCCGTGGTACTGACATCAAGCTCGGCGGCAACCCGGACGACCTCGCCGAGGCGGAGCTGCGCCAGCGCGGCCTCGACCCCGAGGAGCACATCGAGGAGTGGGCGCAGGCCCTGCCCGCCGCCCTGGAGAAGGCCGAGCGCGCCGTGAAGGCCGAGTTCGAAGAGGTCAAGGAGCTCGGCGGCCTCTACGTCCTCGGTACCGAGCGGCACGAGTCGCGCCGGATCGACAACCAGCTGCGCGGTCGTTCCGGGCGTCAGGGCGACCCCGGTGAGTCCCGCTTCTACCTCTCCCTCGGCGATGACCTGATGCGCCTGTTCAAGGCCCAGATGGTCGAGCGCGTGATGTCGATGGCCAACGTGCCGGACGACGTGCCGATCGAGAACAAGATGGTCACCCGCGCGATCGCGTCCGCGCAGTCGCAGGTCGAGCAGCAGAACTTCGAAACGCGTAAGAACGTTCTGAAGTACGACGAGGTGCTCAACCGCCAGCGCGAAGTCATCTACGGCGAGCGTCGCCGCGTCCTGGAGGGCGAGGACCTGCAGGAGCAGATCCAGCACTTCATGGACGACACCATCGACGCGTACGTCGGCGCGGAGACCGCCGAGGGCTTCCCGGAGGACTGGGACCTTGACCGCCTGTGGGGCGCCTTCAAGCAGCTCTACCCGGTCAAGGTGACCGTCGAGGAGCTGGAGGAGGCCGCCGGCGACCGGGCCGGTCTGACCGCCGAGTACATCTCCGAGTCCATCAAGGACGACATCCACGAGCAGTACGCGTCGCGCGAGACGCAGCTCGGCTCCGAGATCATGCGTGAGCTGGAGCGCCGGGTCGTGCTGTCGGTCCTCGACCGCAAGTGGCGCGAGCACCTCTACGAGATGGACTACCTCCAGGAGGGCATCGGTCTGCGCGCGATGGCCCAGAAGGACCCGCTGGTCGAGTACCAGCGCGAGGGCTT
Source organism: Streptomyces sp. NPDC111744 (assembly GCF_055634995.1). Classification (NCBI taxonomy): domain Bacteria; kingdom Bacillati; phylum Actinomycetota; class Actinomycetes; order Kitasatosporales; family Streptomycetaceae; genus Streptomyces; species Streptomyces sp. NPDC111744. The sequence continues at coordinate 17,844 of NZ_JBVKCG010000041.1, read as the reverse complement.
CGACATGTTCACCGCCATGATGGACGGCATCAAGGAGGAGTCCGTCGGCTACCTGTTCAACCTGGAGGTCCAGGTCGAGCAGCAGGTCGAGGAGGTTCCGGTCGAGGCCGCCGCCCCGGCAGAGGGCGTCCAGGACGCGGTGCCTGCGCAGGCGGGCTCCCGCCCGGAGATCCGCGCCAAGGGCCTGGAGGCGCCGCAGCGGCGGGGCATGCACTTCTCCGCGGCCACCGTGGACGGCGAGGGTGGCATCGTCGAGGGCGAATTCGACTACGACGACGAGGAGCCGGCCCGCTCCGAGGCGGACGGCCTCACCCGCGCCGAGCGCCGCAAGCAGGCGAAGGGCAGCCGCCGCCGCAGGAAGTGACGGCACCGACAGCGCTCCACCAGGGCCGGCACCCCGCAGAGGGGGCCGGCCCTTCGGTTTGTGGCCGGGGGGCTGGGCGGCCTTCCGGTTTGTGACCGGGGCCTGGCGGGCTTTGGGTTTGTGGCCGGGGGCGGTGGCTCCGTCGGCTTGTGGCCCGGGGCTTGGTGGCACTTCGTCCTCGGTCGGTCGATGAGCGGGCTGTCGGCGTGCAAGCGGGCGCGTGGCGGTGGTTCGGCCGGTGACCCGGGGTCGGTGAGTCCGGGGTCGGTGGGCCTTCGGCCTTCGGCACTCGGACTAGTCGCCGCGTGGTGCGCGCGGGCCGCCCAGTTCCACCGCCGTGCAGCGCCAGCGCAGGTCGGGGCTCTGTTCCAGGCGGAAGGCCATGGCGCGCAGCTGGTCCCCCGCAGCGATGCGGGCGAAGACCTCCAGGGCGCCGGCTCGGGGGACGTAGTAACCGATGTCGCGGACGACGGGGTCGGTGCCGCGGGTGCGCAGGGGGCCGCGTTCGGCGAGGCGGGCCAGGTCGTCGTAGGCGGGTCCCGCCGTGTGCCGGAGCATCCAGTGGACGGGGCGGCGGCCGCTGAGGACGGCCAGCAGACGCTCCGCGAAGAGGTCGGTGGGGCGCGGGCTCGCCGGGGCCGCCGGCGGCGTCAGCGGCCTGCGGGAGGAGGGCGCGCCGGGGCGGCGGGAGTCACGGCGGCCGGGTGGACGGCTGCCCGGGCGGAGCTGGGCGGTCCTGGTCATGACCTTGTTCATGGGGGTCCCCGTTCGGCGGGCCCGGCGGGTACCGGGCGGTAACTTGCGGTTGGGGATCTTGTACGGGGCCCAGGACGACGGCAGCAAGGCGGTGACTCCCCCTGTCGGGGCCCAGGAGGGTTCACCTATCCGAGTGATCAGGGGTGTGGGAAAGCCGCTGGGCGGGCGGCGGCACCGGGTGAATCGCGTGGCACCGGGTGGACGCCACCGACGTCACCGCCCGGGGCCCGAAAGGGGACGCCCGCACGTATCCTGAAGGCCCTCCGGGAGGCGCCAGGACCTTCGGGAGAGGCAGAAGTCGAAGAGTCCAGAAGAGAGCGGCCAGCCATGCGCGTCTACGTCCCCCTGACCCTCCCCGGGCTCGCCGAGGCGCACAAGACGGGCGAGCTGGGGACCGGTCCGTTCGTGGCCTACGCCGTCACGCCCGCACTGCGCGAGTGGTACCTCTCCGACGACATAGAGGAACTGGAGTACGCCGCGCTCAACCGGGCCGCGCTCGCCTCGCTGCGGCTGCTGGCCGCCGACCCGGGCGCGGTGCGTCGCCGGGTCGTGGTCGCCGTGGACGTTCCCGACGGCGCGGCGGCGGCCGACCCGGACCGCGGGCTCGACCCGGCGGCACTGGGCGAGGTGCGGGTGACCGGGACGGTGGCGCTGGCCAAGGCGGCCGCGGTGCACATCGACTCCGGCGACGCGGAGGAGGACGTGGCCGCGGCGGCCGGGGCGCTTGAGGCGGCGGACGGCGGGGATGACGACGCGCAGTTCGTCGTGGACGGGGCCGAGGACCACGAGCTGCTCTGGTACGCCACGCAGGAGATCCCGAACCTGGTGGGGCTCGGCGGCTGAGCGAGGCCGACGGGACCCAGCCGGACGTCTGTGACCTGCGGTGATGTGCCGTCGGTCTTGATTGTCGGTGGTGGCGGGTAGCGTTTTCGGCATGGGGAAGCACGGAAACGCGCACATCGTCTGGGACTGGAACGGGACGCTGTTCCACGACAACGACGCGATCATCGGGGCGACGAACGCGGCATCGGCCGAGCTGGGCCTGGCGCCGATCACGCTGGAGCAGTACCGGGCGCTGTACTGCGTGCCGGTGCCGAAGTTCTACGAGCGGCTGATGGGGCGGCTGCCGACCGACGCCGAGTGGGTGGTCATGGACGAGATCTTCCACCGGTACTACTCCGAGCACCGCGGCGTGTGCGGGCTGACCGAGGGAGCGGTCGAGCTGCTGGCCGGATGGCGTTCGGCGGGACGCAGCCAGTCGCTGCTGAGCATGTATGTGCATGACGAACTGGTCCCGTTGGTACGGGGGTTCGGGATCGAGCCGCACTTCATACGGGTCGAGGGGCGGGTCGGGCCGTCCGGGGGCAGCAAGGCGGAGCACATGGTGCGGCATCTGCGGTCGCTGGGGGACGTGCGGCCCGGGAGGACCGTGGTGATCGGGGACGCGGCGGATGACGCGGTGGCCGCGCAGGCCGTAGGGGCGAAAGCGGTGCTGTACACCGGGGGGTCGCACGGCAGGGCGAGCCTGGAGGAGGTCGGGGTGCCGGTCGTGGACTCACTGGCGGAGGCGGTCGAGGAGGCGGAGCGGCTGGTGGCGTGAGCGGTGCGGGCGGGCCGGTGGGGGCCGGGGGCGGGGGCGTCGCTTAACCGGCGCCGGCAGGGTGCCGCTGCGCCCAGCCGTGCCGCCTGGGGGCACCCCTCCCAGGCCCTCAAGGCTCTGGGCGAGGTACGACCGCCCGCAGCCAGGCAGCCGACACGAGTGCGGCGCCCCGAAAGAACCGCCCGCCCACCCACCGTCGGCCAAGTCCGCTCTGCGTCGCTGTGCAGAACGTCAAAGTTCCACCCCCTGTTTTGTACACATACGGCTCATGACGGCTCCTGGGTGAGGAGCGATAGCCTGGTGGCGTGATCAGCGCGATAGTTCGCGGGGGCATCGTCGCCTCTGCCCTGCGCCCGGTGAGCACGGAACACCTCCGTGGCCGGGCGGCGGTCGCTGGTCTTCGCGGGCGGAGGGCACCCAGGACAGCCCTGGCAGTGGCGTCGCCGAGAGAGACGTCACACCCTCGGGGCATGTCGAGAATGGCCGAATACCCCCCGCTCGTCTCACCCTGCGGCATAGCGTCGAAGCAGACCGGAGACCCCGGCCGTGGCGTCGAGCCGCAGGGGGAAGAACCCGTACTTCCTTCTACGTCACGCAATGGCGCGCGACAGGAGCCAGAGGACAATGCAGACCAAGCTGGACGAAGCCAAGGCCGAGCTGCTCGAACGGGCCGCCCGGGTAGCTGAGAACAGCCCGGCAGGGGGGCACCTACCGACGGGGACGGCGGACCAGGAGTCCGTGCTCGCGTTCCTTCAGCGCTACTACCTGCACACCGCGCCGGAGGACCTCGCCGACCGTGACCCGGTCGACGTCTTCGGCGCCGCCGTCTCGCACTTCCGCCTCGCCGAGACCCGCCCGCAGGGCACCGCGAACGTCCGGGTCCACACCCCGACCGTCGAGGAGAACGGGTGGACCTGCAGCCACTCCGTGGTGGAGGTCGTCACCGACGACATGCCCTTCCTCGTGGACTCGGTCACCAATGAGCTGACCCGGCAGGGGCGCGGCATCCACGTCGTCATCCACCCGCAGTTCGTCGTCCGCCGTGACCTCACCGGCAAGCTCATCGAGATGCTGCCCACTCCGGCCGTCGGCGCGGAACTGCCGCACGACGCGCACATCGAGTCCTGGATCCACGTCGAGACCGACCGGGAGACCGACCGCTCCGACCTCAAGCAGATCACCGCCGACCTGCTGCGCGTCCTGTCCGACGCCCGCGAGGCCGTCGAGGACTGGGAGAAGATGCGGGAGGCGGCCATCCGGATCGCCGACGGTATCGAGGCCGAGGCGCTGCCGACCGACCTGCCCGCGCACGAGACCGAAGAGGCCCGCGAACTGCTGCGCTGGCTGGCCGCCGACCACTTCACCTTCCTCGGCTTCCGCGAGTACCAGCTGCGCGAGGACGACTCCCTGGCCGCCGTACCCGGCACCGGCCTCGGCATCCTTCGCTCCGACCCGCAGCACGCCGGTGGGGAGGGCCACCCGGTCAGCCCCTCCTTCGAGCGGCTCCCCGCGGACGCCCGCGCCAAGGCCCGCGAGCACAGGCTCCTGATCCTGACCAAGGCGAACAGCCGGTCGACCGTGCACCGGCCGTCGTACCTGGACTACATCGGCGTCAAGAAGTTCGACGCGGACGGCAATGTCGTCGGTGAGCGCCGCTTCCTCGGGCTGTTCTCGTCCGCCGCGTACACCGAGTCGGTGCGCCGGGTGCCCGTCATCCGCCGCAAGGTCGACGCGGTCCTTGAGCGGGCCGGCTTCTCGCCCAACAGCCACGACGGCCGCGACCTGCTCCAGATCATGGAGACCTACCCGCGTGACGAGCTGTTCCAGACCCCGGTCCCCGAGCTGGAGTCGATCGTCACAAGCGTCCTCTACCTCCAGGAACGCCGGCGGCTCCGCCTCTACCTGCGCCAGGACGAGTACGGCCGCTACTACTCGGCCCTCGTCTACCTCCCCCGCGACCGCTACACCACCGGTGTCCGGCTGCGGATCATCGACATCCTGAAGGAGGAACTCGGCGGCACCAGCGTCGACTTCACGGCCTGGAACACCGAGTCGATCCTCTCCCGGCTGCACTTCGTCGTCCGCGTCCCGCAGGGCACCGAGCTGCCCGAGCTGTCCGACGCCGACAAGGACCGCATCGAGGGCCGCCTGGTCGAGGCGGCCCGCTCCTGGGCCGACAGTTTCGCCGAGGCGCTCAACGCGGAGTGCGGCGAGGAGCGCGCGGCCGAGCTCCAACGCCGCTACATCAACTCCTTCCCCGAGGGCTACAAGGCCGACCACACCCCGCGCGCGGCGGTCGCCGACCTGGTCCACCTGGAGCGGCTCACCGAGGAGGCGGGCAACGACTTCGCGCTCAGCCTCTACGAGCCGGTGGGCGCCGCCCCCGAGGAGCGCCGCTTCAAGATCTACCGCAAGGGTGCGGCGATCTCCCTGTCGGCCGTGCTGCCGGTCCTCAACCGGCTGGGCGTCGAGGTGATCGACGAGCGGCCGTACGAACTGCGCTGCTCGGACCGGACGACCGCGTGGATCTACGACTTCGGGCTGCGGATGCCGAAGACGGCAGGCGGTGGCAACGGCGACTACCTGGGTGACGACGGCCGTGAGCGGTTCCAGGACGCCTTCGCGGCGACCTGGACCGGCCTGGCGGAGAACGACGGCTTCAACGCACTGGTGCTGAGCGCCGGGCTGAGCTGGCGGCAGGCGATGGTACTGCGGGCGTACGCCAAGTACCTGCGGCAGGCCGGTTCCACGTTCTCCCAGGACTACATGGAGACGACGCTCCGCAACAACGTCCACACCACGCGGCTCCTGGTCTCCCTCTTCGAGGCGCGGATGTCGCCGGACCGGCAGAAGGCCGGCCTGGAGATCACCGACGCCCTCCAGGAGGAGCTGGACGCGGCGCTCGACCAGGTCGCCTCGCTCGACGAGGACCGCATCCTGCGTTCCTTCCTGACCGTCATCAAGGCGACGCTGCGCACCAACTTCTTCCAGGAGACGGCGGAGGGCACCCCGCACTCGTACGTCTCCATGAAGTTCGACCCACAGGCCATCCCGGACCTCCCGGCGCCGCGCCCGGCGTTCGAGATCTGGGTGTACTCGCCGCGTGTCGAGGGTGTGCACCTGCGCTTCGGCAAGGTCGCGCGCGGCGGTCTGCGCTGGTCCGACCGGCGTGAGGACTTCCGTACCGAGATCCTCGGCCTGGTCAAGGCGCAGATGGTGAAGAACACCGTCATCGTGCCGGTCGGCGCCAAGGGCGGCTTCGTCGCCAAGCAGCTGCCGGACCCGGCGAAGGACCGGGACGCCTGGCTGGCCGAGGGCATCGCCAGCTACAAGACGTTCATCTCGGCACTGCTCGACATCACCGACAACATGGTGGCCGGCGACGTCGTGCCCCCGCAGGACGTGGTCCGGCACGACGAGGACGACACCTATCTGGTGGTCGCCGCCGACAAGGGCACGGCGACGTTCTCCGACATCGCCAACGAGGTCGCCGGGAGCTACAACTTCTGGCTCGGCGACGCCTTCGCCTCCGGCGGCAGCGCGGGCTACGACCACAAGGGCATGGGCATCACCGCGCGCGGCGCCTGGGAGTCCGTGAAGCGGCACTTCCGGGAGCTGGGTGTCAACACGCAGGCCGAGGACTTCACCGTCGTCGGTATCGGTGACATGTCCGGTGACGTGTTCGGCAACGGCATGCTGCTCAGCGAGCACATCCGCCTGGTCGCCGCCTTCGACCACCGGCACATCTTCATCGACCCCACCCCGGACGCGGCCACCTCCTACGCCGAGCGCCGCCGCCTGTTCGACCTGCCTCGCTCCAGCTGGGGCGACTACAACACCGACCTGCTCTCGGCGGGCGGCGGGATCTTCCCGCGCAGCGCCAAGGCCATCCCGGTCAACAGCCACATCCGCGAGGCCCTCGGCATCGAGGAGAAGGTCGCCAAGATGACCCCGGCCGAGCTGATGAAGGCGATCCTCAAGGCGCCGGTCGACCTGCTGTGGAACGGCGGCATCGGCACCTACGTCAAGGCGTCGACCGAGTCGAACGCGGACGTCGGCGACAAGGCCAACGACGCCATCCGCGTCGACGGCGCCGACCTGCGCGTCAAGGTCGTCGGCGAGGGCGGCAACCTGGGCCTGACCCAGCTCGGCCGGATCGAGTTCGCCCGCCGGGACGGCAAGATCAACACCGATGCCATCGACAACAGCGCCGGCGTGGACACCTCCGACCACGAGGTGAACATCAAGATCCTGCTCAACGGCATGGTCGCGGACGGCGACATGACGGTCAAACAGCGCAACAAGCTGCTCGCCGAGATGACCGACGAGGTCGGCGCCCTGGTGCTGCGCAACAACTACGCGCAGAACGTGGCGATCGCCAACGCGCTGGCCCAGTCCAAGGACATGCTCCACGCCCAGCAGCGGTTCATCCGCCACATGGTCAGGGAGGGCCACCTCGACCGGGCGCTGGAGTTCCTGCCCACCGACCGCCAGATCCGCGAGCGGCTCGGCTCCGGCCAGGGCCTGACCGGCCCGGAGACGGCCGTCCTGCTGGCGTACACGAAGATCACGGTCGCCGACGAGCTGCTGCAGACCTCGCTGCCGGACGACCCGTATCTGAGCGGCCTGCTGCACGCGTACTTCCCGACGGCCGTGCGTGACCGGTTCGCCGGCGCGCTCGCCACCCATCCGCTGCGCCGCGAGATCACGACCACGGTCCTGGTCAACGACACGGTCAACACCGGTGGTACGACCTACCTGCACCGGCTGCGCGAGGAGACCGGGGCCTCCCTGGAGGAGATCGTCCGGGCGCAGACCGCGGCGCGTGCGATCTTCCGCTCCGCCCCGGTGTGGGACGCCGTCGAGGAGCTGGACAACAAGGTCGACGCGGCCGTCCAGACCCGGATCCGGCTGCACTCCCGTCGTCTGGTGGAGCGCGGCACCCGCTGGCTGCTCAACAACCGGCCGCAGCCGCTGGAGCTGATCAAGACCGTCGACTTCTTCTCCGAGCGGGTCGAACAGGTCTGGCAGCAGCTGCCCAAGCTGCTGCGCGGCGCGGACCTGGAGTGGTACCAGCACGTGTACGACGAGCTGACCTCGGCCGGCGTGCCGGCCGAGGTCGCCACCCGCGTGGCCGGCTTCTCCTCGGCCTTCCCGGCGCTGGACATCGTCTCGGTGGCCGACCGCATGGGCAAGGAGCCACTGGACGTCGCCGAGGTCTACTACGACCTCGCCGACCGTCTCGGTGTGACCCAGCTGATGGACCGCATCATCGAGCTCCCGCGTGCCGACCGCTGGCAGTCGATGGCCCGCGCCTCCATCCGCGAGGACCTCTACGCGGCCCACGCGATGCTCACCGCCGACGTGCTCGCCGCGGGCAACGGCGCCGCTACCCCCGAGCAGCGCTACCAGGCCTGGGAGCAGAAGAACGCCGCCATCCTGGGCCGGGCCAGGTCCACGCTGGAGGAGATCCGCAGCTCCGACTCCTTCGACCTGGCCAACCTGTCGGTGGCCATGCGGACGATGCGGACGCTGCTGCGCACCCACTCGTAGTCGTACGACATGAAGGGCGCCCCGGGCCGGTGACGGCTCGGGGCGCATTCTTTCCCGACGGTGATTATTCTTGCCGATGCTTAGGGAAAAAGGGCGGCGAATTTTACCGTTTCCTGCTTATCGAGATGTGTCGGATATGGTCTGCCGTGTGACAGTGCAACTCACGGTGGTCAATCCCGCGCCGCCCAGGCGGCGTCCGGTGACTCAGGTCCTGTTCGAGGTCGCGAAATTCGGGGTCGTCGGCGGCAGCGGCGTGCTCGTCAACTTCCTGGCCTTCAACCTGCTGCTGCACGGCCTGCGTTGGCCTGCCATGGCCGCCACGGTGCCGGCCAGCTGTATCGCGATGGCGACCAATTACGTGGGCTTCCGCTTTTTCGCCTATCGCGACCGGGCCTCGCGCACACGACGGCAGATCGCACTGTTCTTCGTTTTCAGCGGTCTCGGTGTCGTGATGGAAAGCGGTCTGTTCTACGCCGGTTATCACGGTCTCCGTCTGGACGGACCGCTGGAATCCAATGCGGTGAAGGCGCTGTCGATCGTTTTCGCCTCCGCCTTCCGTTTCCTCGTCTACCGGACGTGGGTGTTCCAGACGGACACGAGCCGCACCGTGTAGGGACGGCGCGGCTCGTGGTCGTACATCTGCTTCAGGAGGGCTGAGCGACCTTCGAAGCATCGGCCGGCTTCGGCGGCGCCGCCTTCGGCTTCGGCTTGGGCTTCGCCTTGTCGCCGGTGAAGGCCTCGTACTCCGCGAGAACCTCCTCGGTCGGCCCGTCCATGCGCAGCACACCGCGCTCCAGCCACAGCACCCGCTCGCAGGTGTCGCGGATGGACTTGTTGTTGTGGCTGACCAGGAAGACCGTGCCCGCGTGCTGGCGCAGTTCGCGGATGCGCTCCTCGGAGCGCATGCGGAAGGACGCGTCACCGGTGGCCAGCGCCTCGTCGATGAGCAGGACGTCGTGATCCTTGGCGGCGGCGATGGAGAACCGCAGCCGCGCGCCCATCCCGGAGGAGTAGGTGCGCATGGGGAGGGTGATGAAGTCGCCCTTCTCGTTGATGCCGGAGAAGTCGACGATGTCCTGGTAGCGCTCCTTGATCTCCTCACGGGACATGCCCATGGCGAGGCCGCCGAGGTAGACGTTCTTCTCGCCGGTCAGGTCGCCCATCAGGGCCGCGTTGACGCCGAGGAGGGAGGGCTGGCCGTCGGTGTAGATGGCGCCGTTCTCCACCGGAAGCAGACCGGCGACGGCCTTGAGGAGGGTGGACTTGCCGGAGCCGTTGGAGCCGATGAGGCCGATCGCCTCGCCCTTGTACGCGACGAAGGAGACGTTCTTGACCGCGTGCACCTTACGGACGCCCGCCGCCTTCTCGGCGTTCTTGCGGCGCAGCATGCGGTTGAGGGCGGCGGTGGCGGAGCCGCGGCCGGCGCCGGTGCCGTTGACCCGGTAGACGATGTCGACGCTGTCGGCGACGACGGTGGGGATGCGGGTGTCGCTCACGTTCTCAGCCACGGCCGTACGTCTCCTCAGCCTTCCAGAAGTAGATGAAGCCGCCGACGCCGATGACCAGGGCCCAGCCGGTCGCGACCAGCCACACGTGCGGCGGCAGCTGGCTGGCGTGGAAGCTGTCGATCAGGGAGTAGCGCATCAGATCGATGTAGACGGCGGCCGGGTTGTCCTTGAGTACCGGAGCAACCCAGCTCGGCAGACCCTTGTGCTTGCCGGTCAGGTTGGCGATGCTCCACATGACGCCGGAGATGTACATCCAGGTGCGCAGCACGAACGGCATCAGCTGGGAGATGTCCGGGGTCTTGGCGCCCCAGCGGGCCATGATCAGCGACATGCCGGTGTTGAAGGTGAACTGCAGGATCAGCACCGGGACGGCCAGCAGCCAGGAGGCGGCGACCGGCACGCCGAAGCAGAGCAGGATGACGACCAGGGCGCACATGGAGAACAGCAGCTGCTGCAACTGCTGGAGGCAGAAGGAGATCGGCAGCGCGGCCCGCGGGAAGTGCAGGGCACGGACGAGACCGAGGTTGCCGGCGATCGCGCGGGTGCCGGTCATGATCGAACTCGACGTGAACGTCCAGATGAACACGCCTGTGACCAGGAACGGGATGTAGTCCGGCACGCCCTTCTTGGTGCCCAGCAGGATGCCGAAGATGAAGTAGTACACCGCGGCGTTCAGCAGGGGGGTCATGATCTGCCAGACCTGGCCGAGCTTCGCCTGGGCGTACTGCGCGGTGAGCTTGGCGGTGGCGAACGCGGTGATGAAGTGCCGCCGCGCCCACAGCTGGCGGACGTACTCCGGCAGGGAGGGACGGGCGCCGCTGACCGAGAGTCCGTGCCGGGCGGCGAGCGCCGCGAGGTCGTCCTCGGCCGTGACCGGGGTCGGGGGCGGTGTGTGGAGAACCTGGGTCACATCCGCATCTTTCACTCGGAGGGTGGGGGTGCGGCGTCCGGCTGGGCGCCGGGCCCGTCATCCGGCGTTTCCTTACGCTTCTCTTTGCGTTTTCCTGCGTCGGGACGGGACCGTATCGTCGCAACGGGAGGGTAGGCCGAGTTGGCGTCGGAACGCAACCGTTTCGTCGTCACGGACTGGTGTGCGCCGTGACACTTCCGAGGTCGGGGCGCGACCGATTCGTTGCGCAGCGACGAGTCGGGCTCGTGCTCGGTACGGCGGTGAGCTGCGAGTCGTTCAGTGTGGTCCTGTTGCGACGATCGGGTGGCGGGCCTCGTCGGGACGCAACCGTTTCGTCGTTACGCCCCTATGCTGGGAGACATGACGACGAACGCCGAGGAGTCCCAGACGCGTCCGCGCCGACGATCCCCCGCCGGGGCGGCCGTCCTCCGCGAGGACGTGACCGAGGCCATCCGGGCCGCCGTCTTCGAGGAACTCGCGGCGGTCGGGTACGCCCGTATGTCCATCGAGGGCATCGCGCGCCGCGCGGGCGTCGGCAAGACCGCCGTCTACCGCCGCTGGCGCTCCAAGCTGCACCTGGTACTCGACGTCGTCTCGGCCCTCGCCGTGCTGGGCCTGCCGGTGCCCGACACCGGCTCCCTGGAGGGCGACCTGCGGCTCCTGTACGAGGTCACCTCCCGTGCGCTGCGCCACCCGGTCGCCTCGCAGATCATCCCGGACCTCCAGGCCGAGGCGGCCCGCAACCCGGAGATCGCCGAGGCCATGCAGAAGACGCTGCGCGAGGGCCAGGACGGCGTCGCCAGCAAGATCATCGAGGCGGCCCAGCGGCGCGGCGAACTCGCCGCGAACCTCGACGACGACCTGGCCATGGACCTCATCTCCGGCCCGCTGTACTGGCGTTCGGTGGTGATCCGCACCCCGAAGCTGCCGAAGGGGTATCTGGCGGCGCTGGCCCGTGGCACCGCGGAGGCGCTCAAAGCGCTGTGAACCACTCCGCCGGGGATGTCACAGGCCGGGCCGCCGTCTCGTCGTAGGGGGCGCAGGCATCCTCGATCAAGGAGTGGACGATGAACCTCGCCCTGTGGATCGCCGCCGGACTGCTCGCCGCGGTGGCCCTGACCGGTGGGATCAGCAAGACGTTCGTACCCCGGGAGAAGCTGGCCGCGGCCCACGGCGGAGGCTGGACCGGAGACGCGGGCGCCGGCTTCGTCAGGACGCTCGGCGTACTGGAACTCCTGGCCGCGGCCGGTCTGATCCTGCCCGCGGTCGTCGGGGTCGCACCGGTACTGGTGCCCGTGACGGCCGCCGCCTGGGTCCTGCTGATGGTGGGTGCGATGATCACCCACGGTCGGCGCGGCGAGCGGGCGTTCGTGGCGCTGAACCTGGTCTACCTCGTGCTCGCGCTGGTCGTCGCGGTGGGCCGATTCGGCCCCGCGTCCTTCTGAGCGGCCGGTTCACGGATGTCGAAGGGGGAGTGGACATGAACAGGACCGAGGAGTTCCAGGAGCTGCGGCCGCTGCTGTTCTCGATCGCGTACCGGATCCTGGGCAGCGTCAGCGAGGCGGAGGACGCGGTCCAGGAGAGCTGGCTGCGGTTCGAGGGCTCACCGACGGAGGTCAGGTCGCCGAAGGCGTTCCTGTCGGCCGCGGTCACCCGGATCTCGATCGACGTACTGCGCTCGGCCCGCGTCCGGCGCGAGGAGTACGTCGGTCCGTGGTTCCCCGAGCCGCTGCTCGCCGATCCCTACGAGGACCCGGCGCGGTCGGCGGAGCTGGCCGACTCGGTGTCGATGGCGGCCCTGCTGCTCCTGGAACGGCTCAGCCCGCTGGAGCGAGCCGTCTTCGTGCTGCGCGAGGTGTTCGACTTCGGCTTCCCCGAGGTCGCGTCGGCGGTGGGCCGCTCGGAGTCCGCCTGCCGCCAGCTCGCCGTACGGGCCCGGCGCCACATGGCCGACGGCCGCCCCCGCTTCGAGGCGGACCGGAGGGAACGCGACGAACTGGCGTCACGCTTCTTCGAGGCCCTCCGCGAAGGCGACCTGGGAGGCCTGCAGGACCTGCTCGCCGCCGACGTGTCCCTGGTCGGCGACGGCGGCGGCAAGGCCCCGCAGCTGGCCCGGACGGTCGCCGGCGCCCAGAACGTGGCCCGCCTCCTCGCGGCCGTCTTCCCGGTACTGGCCCGGGTCGAGGTGACCTGTGAGCAGCACGAGGTCAACGGCCAGCCGGGCGCGGTCTTCCACGACCGCGACGGCAAGGTCCTCCAGACCTTCTCCCTCGACATCCTCGACGGCCGGATCCAGGCGATCCGCCTGGTCCTCAACCCCGACAAACTCACCCACATGGGCCCGGTGGCGGATGCCTGGGCCATCTCGGAGGAACTCAAACGAGCTCGCCGGCCCGTGGACTGACCACACATCACGTACCCAGTCGCCGGGTCAGCGCCGCCAGGTCCGCCATCCGCAGCATCCGGTCGCCGTATCCCGGCAGCGGCACGTGCAGTACGTCCGTCCACCGCTCCGGTACGGCCCCGCGTCGCCGACGGCGGAACCGATGACGGCGCCCAGGGCGCGGTCGAGGCGGGGGAGGAGGATCACCGGGGCAGGGTACGGGGGCGATGTGCGGGCGTGGGCGGTCGGTACCGGTCGGCCGACCCGGGGACGGCCGCCGGTCCCTGGGCCGGGGTGTGCCTGCTGTCGGTCGATGGCTGTGGGTGGCGGCAGCTGGTCGGATCCGGGTCGGCAGGGCGGTGGGTCGGGCCCGGGCTGCCTCTGGGCCGGGGGTGTGCCTGCTGTCGGCCGACGGGCGGGGGCGGCAGCCGCGGGCCGGATCCTGGCCGGCGGGCGGCTCAGGACCGGGCCGCCTCCGGGTGGAGGCGGAGCCAGCCGTCCCAGGCTGAGGTGATCATGTCCTGGACGTCGTGTTTGGCCTGCCAGTCCAGTTCCTTGGCGATGCGGTCGGCGGAGGCGACCACGCGGGCCGGGTCGCCGGGGCGGCGCGGGGTGACGGCCGGGGGGCGGTCGTAGCCGGTGACCGTGTTGATGCGGTCGATCATCTCGCGGACCGAGACGCCCTCCCCGCGCCCGATGTTCAGGGTCAGTTCGCGGCCGGGCTCGGCCTGGAGGGCGCGGGCCGCGGCCACATGGGCCTCGGCCAGGTCCACCACGTGGATGTAGTCGCGGACACAGGTGCCGTCCGGCGTCGGGTAGTCGTCGCCGAAGATACGCGGCGGCGCGTCCTCCGTGAGCTTCTCGAAGACCATGGGGATGAGGTTGTAGACGCCCACGTCGGCGAGTTCGGGGCGGGCCGCGCCGGCCACGTTGAAGTAGCGTAGGCAGGCCGTCGAGAGGCCGGTCGCCCTGCCCGTCGCGCGGACCAGCCACTCACCCGCGAGCTTCGTCTCGCCGTACGGCGACATCGGCATGCACGGCGTCTCCTCCGTCACCAGCTCGACGTCCGGCATGCCGTAGACCGCCGCGGAGGAGGAGAACACGAAGGACGGGACCCCCGCCTCCGTCACCGCCTGCAGCAGGACGCGCAGACCTTCGACGTTCTCCCGGTAGTAGTGCAGGGGGCGGTCCACCGACTCGCCCACCTGCTTCTTCGCCGCCAGATGGACGACCCCGGTCACCTCGTGCTCGGCCAGGGCGCGCGCCACCTTCTCGCCGTCCAGGGTGGAGCCCACCACCAGCGGGACCTCCTCCGGCACGCGCTCGGCGAAGCCGGTGGACAGGTCGTCGTACACCACCGTCCGCTCGCCCGCCTCGGTCATCGCACGTACGACATGCGCCCCGATGTATCCGGCGCCGCCGGTGATGAGCCAGGTCATGTATGCCAGTCCCCTCCGTCAGTTGGCCCGTGGTGTTCGTCAGCCGCGGTCACTCTTCAGTGAAGCAGGTGCCGCCGACATCAGCGGACGGCTGATGCGACTTCTCGCACTCGAGGGGCGCGGACGGCGTCCTCCGGGCGGCGAGTGGCGCGCCACAGGCGGGTGAGGGAGAGGACGGCGGCGGTGGCCAGCAGGCCGTTGCGGGCGAGCATCAGCAGACAGCCGGTCCAGGTGCCGTGGACGACCTCGGCGTAGAACGTGGGGTAGGCGACGGCACTGAGCGCGGTCGCCGTCACGATCAGCGCGGCGACCGGGCGCTGGGTGGTGTGCCGCGAGGTCAGGCAGACGGCGGCCAGGCCGAGCAGCCAGATCATGTACTGGGGGCTGATCACCCGGCTGGTGACGGTGAAGAGGAGTACCGCGCTCAGCGCCGCGTCGTACGGGGTGGCCTCGGTCCAGTGCCGGGCCCGTACCCGCCACAGGAGCAGGAACGCGAAGGCGACGGCGGTGAGCGCGAGGGACGCGGTCGCGACCGCGTGCACATGGGGGCCGACCAGCTCCATCGCGCCGTACTGGTAGCGGGTCGTGCCCTGCCAGCCGGCGTGCCGGGCCAGGCTGAGCGCGGTGCCGCCGAGGGACTCGACCTGCACACCCCGGCCGCCCTGCTGCCGGAGAAAGGCGAGCGGGTCGCGGAAGGAGAACAGGAACGCGGCGAGGGTCGTGGCCCCGGCCACCGCCGCCCAGGTCCACGCCGTGCGCGTCGAACGCCCGCGCTCGACGCCCAGCAGCACCAGCGCCGGCCACACCTTCACCAGGGCGCCCAGCGCCGCGAGCGCCCCGCACGCGCGCGTGGAGCGCGGCAGCGCCAGCAGGGAGAGCACGGCGAAGGCGGTGACCTCCACGTCGTAACGGGCGAGCGGGAGGTGCAGCAGGAGCGGGAGGGCGCCCGTCCACAGGGCCGCGCCCAGCAGCGTGCGACCGGGGCGCGTGCCCGCGCGCGCGAGCGCCGCCGTGATCAGCGCGTCGGTCGCCAGGGTGAGCGCCACGAACGCCTGGAAGTAGCTCAGCCAGGGCACCAGCCCCGGCGCGAGCAGCACCGCGCCGGCGCCCGGCGGGTACTGCCACAACGTGTCGTGCGCCGGGAACGCGCCGTGCGACAGGACGCCGTACCAGTGGAAGTAAAGCCGCCACACTTCGCGCGCGACCGCACCGTGTCCCAGGAGTCGCTCGTTGTTGTGGGCGAGGAGCCACAGCATCAGCGCACGCGTGGCGACCCAGACACCGGCGAGGCAGAGGGGGCGCGTGAGACGCGGCGAGCGCGGGGGGCATGCGGTGCGCGCGGGGCGGCGCAGGCGCGGGAGTCGAACAGGCAGGGCGAACGGGGCGCTTGGGAGCGGCAAGTACGAGCGGCGGTTCATCAACCGCGAGCGTAAGCCGCGCGGATGGTGTATCCATGCCGATACGCCGTCAATACCCGGCAAAGGTTGGCTAATCACAAAAGATCGGGCCGTGGTGAGTATCGGGCCTCTCGTAAAAGCACATCCGCGGACATCGCGAACGACAGCAACCGGCCGGCCGACTCCGTCGAGTCGGCCGAAGCCGTTGGGAGGATCGGGGGGACCGGGCGGACCGCCCGTCGGGCCGCCGGGTCGTGCGCGCCGTGCCGTCGTCGTGGCCGTCCCGGCCGCGGTGATGCTCGCGGTCGCGCTCTGGGGGCTGCACCGCGGCGGGATGTGGCGCGACGAGGCCGTCACCTACCAGGTCGCCCGGCGCACTGTGCCGCAGATCTGGCAGCTGCTGCACGGCGTGGACGCGGTGCACGGACTGTACTACCTGCTGATGCACGTCGTCCTCGCCGTCGCCCCCGGCCACCCGGGCGAGGTCGACCTCCGGCTGCCCTCGGTGTGCGCGGCGGTCGTCACCGCGGGCCTGGTGGCCGCCCTCGGCACCCGCCTGGCCCGGCCGCGCGTCGGCCTGTGGGCCGGCCTGACGTACGCCATCACGCCGCTGGTCGGCCACTACGCGCAGGAGGGCCGCTCCTACACCCTGGTCGCCGCGGGAGCGACCGGCGCGACCCTGCTGTTCGTACGGGCGGCGGAAGAAAGGGAGGACGCAGGGGAGGCCGAGACGGAGGGCGGAAGGGGGTGGCGGGCCTGGTGGTGGTACGGCGCCGTCCTTGTCGTCACCTGCTGGCTGCACGAGTTCGCGGTCCTGCTACTGCTCGCGCATGCGGGAACTCTGGCACTGGCCCGATCGTCGGGAAGGGTGTGGCGGGGGTGGGGCTGCGCGGCCGGGGGCGTGGCGCTGTCCCTGGCACCGATGGTCGTCGTCTCGCACGCGCAGTCGGCCCAGCTGGCGTGGTTGCGGGAGCCGGACCTGGAGACCGCGCAGGAGCTGCTGCGCCAGTACCTCGGCCCGACCGACGGGGTGTACTGGGTATGCCTCGTGCTCGGTCTGCTGGGGCTGACCCGGCTGGTGGGCCGGCGCGGTGAGGTGACCCTCGCCGCGGTCGCGCTGCCGCTCGCGGTGCTGCCACCGGTGGCGTTGATGCTGGCATCGCAGCTGACACCGCTGTACGTCGACCGGTATGTGCTGTACGCGCTCACCGGGGCGCCCCTGCTGGTGGCGCTCGGCGCGGACCGGGTCGTCGGGGTGCTCGGCCGGCTCTGGTCGCACGGCACGGCGACCACGCCCAGGTCGCCCGCGCTCACCCTGGCCGGGGTCCTGGCGCTCGTCCTCGCCTTCACCCACCAGGTTCCACTGCTGCGGCAGGACCGTGTGCCGGGCACACGGCCCGATGACCTCGGTGCGGTCGCGGAGGCGGTGTCGCGTGCGTTGCGGCCCGGCGACCCCGTGCTGTTTCTGCCGGCCCATGCGCGGGGGACGGAGCTCGCCTATCCCGCCGATTTCAACGGCACGCGGGACGTTGCACTGGCTGAACCGGCGTCGGTGTCCGGGACGTTGTACGGGCGTGAGGTGGGGGCGGGGACGCTGCGGCGGCGGTTGGCCGGGGTGGACGAGGTGTGGGCGGTGGTGGAGAAGTACGCGCTGGTGAGCGGGTACCGGCCGCGGCTCTCCACGGAACGCGCCAAACTCGCCGTGCTGAACCAGCAGTTCGTGCTGCGGGAGGAGATGGTGATCGATCGGATCGCGCTGCGGTTGTATGTGCGGCCGATTCGGGGCGGGTTCGGGTGAGTGCGGGCCGCGGGGTGGTGGGGCTGGTCGCGCCCACGCGGCTAGTGCTCTGACCACATTGGTTCGCCGGGTTGGTGGTCGTGGCGGTTGGATGTTGCGTGACGTCCGATCCGAGTGCTGGGGGTGCGGTGGCTGA
>NZ_JBVKCG010000040.1:0-39835 GCF_055634995.1 Streptomyces sp. NPDC111744 | reverse complement strand
CCGGTGGCCGTTCTTGTATCCGGACACTCACTCCGACGCCGGGGCAAACGCCCGGATCAGGTGGGAACCGGTACACCACTTCTCAGGACGCAACCTTGTTCCAATGGAGCGGGGCGAACGCTCAAATAGCCCGAATAAGTGCTAGCAACGAGTTGCTTGCGAGGCTCATTCGTCTTGAGCGGTCTGGTCGAAAGTACCATCTCGTGGGTCACAGTCACGGCGGTTCGGTCATATGGGAGGCATTGGTCACTAGTCAGTTGGTGAGGAAAACCGAAAGTGTCAGTCCGTCTTTCCGTGACACATTGCGGAGACGCGGCCTCATCAGCCCCCCGCCGGAGGTTCCCTCGCTGTCCAAGCACCCCGAGCTATATAAAAGCGACGTTCCTCCATACGAGGAGATCAAAGAAGAGATATGCCTGAACGGCCTGCTCAGTTGGACCACGCTAGGAACTCCATTTCTGCAATTTCACCACAAGAGGAGATTCCGCGTCCGGAGAAGGATCGTCGCCCATGGCGCCGGTTCGACCCCAAGCGCCTTAGCCGTTTTGGCATCCTTACTTACGGGGTCCGTTGCCCTGATGGCATTTGGGCTTGTCGCGGTGGGCGTTACTTCCAGATTCGACCACTCGATGCACCGTGTGCCTTTATGGTTGATGATGGTTTCCTTGTTTCTCTTTTTTATCCCATGGCGACTCGGCACAGGCGGCTCCATCGCTGATGCCCTCGAAGAACGGGCAGAAGCCGCACGCGAAGCTATGAACGTCTTCCATCGCCGGTGGCTCGGCCTCTGGGCGCCGGACGACGAAGCGATTGGCCTGCTGAAGGACCTGTCCAAACATTCGGAAGGTCACTATGAAGCTTGGTGGACGGGGTCACCCGCCCCGCAAAGCGGTCGAGATTCCGCGTCGCGTGCCCTGTGGTACCGATTGACCAAGACGTCCAGGGGGAAAGATAAGCAAAGCAGCCAGGATGCCGATCTGGATCTAGTTCATAGATTGGAGTACAGCGAAGCACACGCGGCGATCAGCGTGTTGACCGGAGAACCTTTCAACTTCAGGTTCAGGTGGCTCGGCGCTGCGATCCTTTTCCCGGTAATTTTACCGGCGGGGTGGATCGGCAACAAACTGCTATTGCCTCGCGCCCTACGGTGGTTCCGGGGGTATTTGGCCAGGCTAGCCCAAGGGAATGATGTTCCAGGTGCTTTCCTGGCCTACTGCTCAGCCTCACCCTTACCTGTTTCGGGTATGCCGGCCGGACTACCGCAGGATGTGGCAGACGTGCTCCAGCAAAGCGTGATTCAGACATGGGGGACGGCTGCGCCATCCGTTCGATCAATAATGGTTCGATCTCTTATGGAAGGCGCTTTTCCGCGCGACCCAATGGGCGGAGAGGGGAGTGTGCTGCTTGTGCACACAGCCTACATTTCCAATAGCCGAATCATCCGCTTGATTGGCGCTCATATCGGTCTGTCGCGGGCCGGTGGCGGGAACGGCCGCCGCCCACCTAAGGACGATGAGCGCGCCTGGGTCATCCGAACCAAGGAGGCGGTAGCTGAAGTATGGGCGGAGCACACTCGAAACACCATTCGGTGAGCCGGGCACCACTGACTGCTTCGCCTCCGGTACTGGGATTGCCTGCCGTTGTGATCAAACTCGTGTTCTGGGTCCTGTCTGGGGTTCCGGTGCGGCAGGACTCCGGTGTGACACGTGCGCAACTCACGGACAAAGAGTTGGCCGGGAGTGGTCGACACCGTGCTCGGCATCCGCTCCACTGGGTGGAGTCCACCCGCCGGAGAGGGTGGGTGAATCGCCCCGGGTTTGATGGAGACATCGAAGACCCGGAAGGATGCCGATCATGGCTGCTCCCCGTAAGTACCCCGACGAACTGCGTGAACGCGCGACGCGTCTGGCGGTCGAGGCACGCAAGGACGCGGCCGGTCGGGCCGGAGCGATCAAGCGGATCGCCGACCAACTGGACGTGCACCCCGAGGCCCTGCGCGGGTGGGTCAAACGGGCCGAGACCGACGAGGGCATCGTGGCTGGGACTACCAGCGCCGAGGCTGCCCGGATCGCGGAGCTGGAGCGGGAGGTGAAGGAACTGCGGCGGGCGAACGCGATATTGAAGTCCGCCTCGGCTTTCTTCGCCGCGGAGCTGGACCGTCCACTGCGATGAAGGTCGCCTACATCGACCAGTACAAGAACCTGTTCGGCGTCCAGCCGAACCCGTTCGGACGACGGCGACTGTTACGCGCTTTCATCGGCCGGGCACGCGGCTCCCGGGGGCGCCGCTTGGCGGGACGGAGCTCCACGTCTGCCGCTGGCGCGGGATTCAGGACCGATGACCCGTCAATTCGTCATGTTCATCGCATTGGTGTGTCTTGAAGGTGAGAGTTACTGAAATATCCGTGATTCGTCACATTCTTCGTTTTCCGCACTGATCGGGTTCGGGGGCGGGCAGGGTGTGGGTGTGCGGCCGACCGGGCCGCCACCCACACAACACTCCCCGCTGGCCTGCGCCTTCGCGTCTAGGGTCCGAGGGTGTCAGTTCCGAAGGGGGACCTCGTGTCCGTTTCTGTGACCGCCCGCCGTCTGACCGCCGCTGCTGCCGTGGCCGCCGCCGCTGTCGGCGCACTCGCGCTGCCTGCCGCGGCCGTCGGCCAGCCCGCCGCCCGCCCGCACGACCGGGCTGTGGTGATCAGTGACGTGTCGACTCCCCGGGCCGCGACGACCGCTCCAACTGGTCGCTGAACCATGAGTGGGTGGATGTCACGAACACGGCTCGGCGTGATGTGAACCTGGACGGCTGGACGCTGTCGGACGAGGCCGGCCACACCTACACCTTCCGGCACTTCCGCCTGGACGGCCGCTCCACGGTCCGGGTCCACATCGGCGTGGGCCGTGACCGCTACGCGGACGTCTACCAGGACCGCCGCAACTACGTGTGGAACAACGACCGGGACATCGCGACCCTGCGCAACGACCACGGCCGCTTCATCGACGAGGCATCCTGGGGCCACCGCGGCGACGACCGCGACCACCGTGGCGGTGGCGACCACCGCGGCTAAAGGTGAGCTGGGTGGAGGCGGGCGGGGTTCTCGGTCCGGTCGCACTCTGTCCGGCCTGCGTTGCCCTTGTTCCCGGCTACCGGCCGGCTGCGGATGCGTACAGGCTTACTCTGCCTGGCCCGTCACTCACACTGCTGCTGTGGTGACGGGCCAGACGCCTGTTCAGCGGGTGAAGGTGACGACTTCTGCGAGGAATCGGAGACAGGGGGTCACGTCGGGGCGTAGTCGTCGACGGGCGCTGGCTCCGTCAGGTGTGGCGGTCGTGGGAGTCCTGGGGAGCGAGGGCTTGGAGGACGTACTGGACCAGGACGAAAGCGAAGCCTGCGAGGGCGAGGGCGAGTACGGCGGGCCAGGGGGCGTGGACGCTGATCAGGGTGAGGGTGCTGACGCTGCCGAGTCCGGCGTTGACGAGCGTGGGGATGCGGGAGGGCCGTGCGGCCTGTGGGGGTGAGGCCGGGGTGCCGCGCTCGGCGTCTTCACGGTCCTGATGGACATGATTCCGATCATCGGCTCCACACTGACCGACATCGTCCTGAGCCTCGTCGTCCTCTCGGTCTCCCAACCCGCTGGCTGTCGGCTTGGTGACGTTCGGTTTGTGGCGTGTGCCGGACGGTGTCAGTGTTCAGGCCCGTGGGGGAGCCGGCGGCCACAGCCGCCAGCTCCCCGGAGTGTGGTTTAGCCGAAGGCGAGCTTTCCTGTCCAGGTGCCGATCACTGTGTTGTAGCTGCCGATTGTTGTCTTGCCGCCGAAGTAGAGGCGTACGCTGCCGCTGCTCGTGTGGGCGTACAGGTCGGGGATGCCGTCGTTGTTGACGTCCGGGATGGCGAAGAAGCGCGGGACGTCGGTGCTGGACCAGCCGCTGGCCGCGTATTCGGCGTCCGCGCCGTCGCCACTCGCCGCAGAGTTGGCCAGGGAGAGGATGTCGACGCCCGTGCCCGCCGAGTTGGCCTTGCCCTTGCGCAGGATCAGCCGGCCGGAGTCCGAGCGGTAGATCATGTCTGGGACGTGGTCACCGCTGATGTCGGCGACTGTGACGAGATCCCGGGTGGTCCAGGCGCTGCTGTCGTTGAGGAGAGTTGCGCTGGCGAAGGAGCCGCCGGTGTAGCCGGTGAACGCCCAGTACTGGGTGCCGGAGGTCATGAACAGGTCCGGCTGACTGTCGCCTGTGACGTCGCCTACGGCGAGGATCTGGTCGAAGGCGGACGGGTCGGGGACGTTGACGCTCGCCCCGGTGGTGTCCGTTCCCTTGGTGGGCAGCAGGATCGGCAGTCGGGCGCAGGCGTTGAAGCCGCCGAAACCGTCTCCGGAGTAGACGTAGAGCTTGCCGTCGTCCATGCGGGCTATGAGGTCCTGGAGTCCGTCGCCCGGGTAGTAGTCACCGGTGTGGGTGATGAGCGCGTCCTTCCAGCTGGGGCTGGGGGATGTGCAGCCGTCGGTGTAGGCGGTGTTCTTGGTGACCTTGCCGTAGGACGGGTTCAAGCCGACGAAGAGGTCGCCATCTTTGCCGGAGGGGTAGTTGCGCAGACTGTACTGGGTGTTCCCGTCGTCATCCGTTGACTCGTTGATGGCGAGGAGGTCGGGTTTGTCGTCACCGGTGAGGTCGGCGGCGGTCTCGTCGCGGTCCTCGGGGCTTACGAATATCCGGTAGGAGTTCTCCGTGGATTGATTGCCTGCGGCGTCCACGGCCTTGACGTACAGGACGGCGATTCCGGCCAGTGGCGGTGTGACGGAGGCCGCTGCCTGGAAGAAGTTGCTGGTGACCACGTCGCCTGACTTGGTTGTGCACTTGGTGCCGTCGGCCACGGTGGCGGTCTTGTCGTAGGCGGTGCTGTTCCAGCTGTAGATGTATTTCGTGACCTTCTCGACGGGCGAGTTCCAGAAGAGCATGCATCCGGACTGGCCGAAGGTTGCCTTTGACCACTGGTCCTCGCCGCTGTCGTTGTCGACATCGGCTTCTTCGAAGTCGTCGGACGCGATGTTCGGTGTCTTCGGGGCGACGGTGTCGATCCTGAAGTAGCAGGTGTAGCTGGGGGCGGACGTGCCGCCGGTGCCGCCCGTGTCGTCCTTGACGTATACGTTCCAGGAGTACGTGCCGTCTTTAAGGACGTAATTGCCGTTGCTGTCGGTGTTGTCGAATGTATAGCTGGTGGTGCTCTTGCCGGAGGCGTCCGCCTCACGGTTGTAGACCGTGCCGGTCCCGACGTTCTTCAGCGTCAGGTGCATGACGTCGAGGTCGTCTTTGCCGTCCGGGTCGGAGGTGGCCGCCGAGAAGACGAGCTGGTCGTTTCCGCCGATCGTCACGTAGGGCGAGCTGGTGGTGCACTTGCCGGGGCTCATTTTGAGCTTGGTCGGCTTGTTGGGCTTGGTGTTGAAGGTGACGTCGATGTTCGGGCCCGCGTTGTCGTTCGTGGCCTGGAACTTCTTCCACGCGTACTGGTCGTCCTCGTTCGAGGCCTGGATACCGAGGGTCCAGTGGTCCAGGCTGTGGTCGGCTGCGTACTGGGCTGCGTCCTCGACGTCGAAGGTCGTGTTTCCGGCCGCGCAGCGCTTCTGATAGCCCATTGCGTACGACTTGGTGTCCAGGTGAGCTGTCCAGCCGGGCTGGTTGGACCAACTGGTCTTTTTGTCGATGTCACCGGTCCGCCACACCTCGACGTCCTTCTTGGTGCAAGACCAGGAGTAGGTCTCCTTCATGTTCAGGGTGGCCGCGGTGATGTGCGTGGTGCGCACCTTCTCCGGCCACTCCATGGTGAAGAAGGAACGGCTGGTGCCGTAGGTGTCGGACTCGTAGCCGGCTCGTGCTTCGTTGGTGCCCTTGTTGAAGCCCCGGCCGTTGAAGAAGGTTGCGGTGTTCCAGCTGCCGCGCTTGTACACGGTGGTCCAGTTGCCTGCATCCGTGTTGGTGTTCGGGTCGATGAAGACCGGGTACCGCGTGCTGGCCCTTGTCAGCAGTTCCTGATCGGGCGAGATGGTGATGTGGCCGTCGCCGTCGAGCTTGGGATCGATACGGGACGAGTGGGTTCCGGGCTGAGGCCCGGCGAGACCGGGCAGCTCCTGGTCGATGGCGGTGGCGGGAGGGACGACGACCGCGTCCTCGTCGCCGGCCGGTTCGGTGACTCCCGCGTCTGAACCGGACTCGGTGGATCCGGGGGGGCGTGGTGTCGCTCGCGGTCGGGGAGGCGTCGCCGTCGGTCTCCGTGGTTGCGGTCGGCTCGGGGGTGGCGCCGAAGTCCGTGTCGGCGTTCTGGTCGTTCTCGATGTTGTGCAGCGCGGTGTCCGAGCCGTCCTGGCCCGCGGTGGCGCTCGGGTCGGCGGAGGGGTCCTGTGTCGTGCTGGGTGTGGGGTCGGGGTCGTCCGGGCCGCCGTCACCGTGGGTGAGATTGTCGGTGGCCGCTTCCTTGCCAGCCGAGTCCCACATCAGCAGGGTCGGCGTGGCCGCCACATCGTTGCCGTCGGCATCGTAGGCGTGGATGGAGCCGCTGCGTGAGTCCAGCTTCATCGTCAGGTCCGGCGAGGACAGGCCATACGAGATGGCCTTCAGCGCGGGGTTGTCGGCCGCTTCCGCCGACTTGACGACCAGGACCTCGGAGAAACCGCCGTCGTTCGCAGCAACGACGAGGTCGACGCCGGGGAGCACCTCCCGGTACAGCGCCTCGTTGCTCTCGACCTCGGGGGCGGGGAGGGAGCCCGGCCAGGTGAGGTTGATCGTGTGCCCGGCGGTGGTGAGGGTGACGAGGGTGCTGTTGGTTCCGTCGGCCGCGGTGGTCACACGGTAGGCCGCGGGGTGGACGTAAGACGCCTGGTTGGCATCGGACTTGTGGGACTTGCCTCTTGTCCCGCCCGAGAACACCACCGGTGTGGTCGTGGCTGTCGTGGTCCAGTTCCCGTCGGGCCTGCGCCGCAGCGTCGGGTTGATCGCCCTCCACTCGCCGTCGACCTTGGTGCGTACCGGTGAGACGTGGATCCGGGTGGTGAGGGTGTGGTCGGGGTTGGCCCAGGTCGTGGTCTTTGCCGTGCGGGCGGTGATCACCTCGACGGAGGTGCCGGTGCGCTTCGCCAGGGTTCGGGCCTCGGACTCGGTGCGCGGATGCGGTGCCGCCCTGTGCGTCGCGGTGTCGTCGCCGCTGTCATGGTCGGGGAGCAGCACCCATGCGGTCGCGACGGCCACGATCAGGGCCAACACTCCTGCGAGCAGGCGTGTTTGGCGGTGGCTCAGTCTGCCTGGCCAAGAAGCGGAGGACACCGGACCGTTTCCCCTCTGACGGTGGCGACATGCGAACAGGCCTCCGCGCACCACTTTGGCGGCCCTTTGCCGGGACATGGGGAGGTCGTGTGCAGATCATGAAGGGGTGGATTGGGCAGGGCAAGGCCCCTGGGGGGCGTAGGCGGCCCAGGGGTGACCACGTGGGCTGATTCAGGCCCCTAATCGCGGCCGATCTGCCCTTGTTTAGCATTGCTTGTCATGCAAGCTTCACTGATCAATCCCACAGGCGATCGAACACTCTGGCGCAGAACTCAACAGTTGATCAATAATCCCGCCTGACTTCTCCTTACTTTCTCCATACCTTTTCACGCGGCACTTCTTACGTCTGCCGGCTTCATCCGCATCGCCGGACCGGGGCTATATCCCGGCCGGGCTCACCGGGGGGTTCCTTCGTGTTCGGTCGATCACGTCTGCGCTGGCATCGTGGGATCCGCTGTGCGATGGCCCCAGGAGGCGTCCTGCTGCTGTCCCTCGCGCTCTCGGTGGGGATGCTGGACAGCCAGGCTTTTGCCGAGCCGCCCCCGGACGACGACGTCGCCGCGATGGTGGATGTCCCCGCTACCGACCCGGTGGACGGCGCCGACCAGCCGCTGGACGGGTACGCCCGGCAGTACGCCATAGACCCGGCCCAGGACGACACCGACCCGCCGGACGGCAGCACCGCCATCCCAGCAACAGGGCCCGATGGCACCGCCGACGTCACCCCGGAGACACTGGCGGCCGCCGACGACGGACTCGTTCAGGTCGACGGCGGGGTACCGGTGAAGATCGGTGCCGCCTCCGACGATCCGGCACAAGTGCCCACCGGCACCTGGTCGGTGAACGTCCTCGACCAGACCGACACCGCCGCGGCCGGTGTCACCGGTCTGCTGATGCAGATCACCAGCAGCGACGACACCCCCGCACCGGCTCGCGTGCAGATCGACTACACCGCGTTCAAGAACTACTTCGGCGCCCAATGGTCCGACCGGCTCCAGCTGGTCCGCTACCCCGAGTGTTTCCTCACCCAGCCCGACAACGAGGCCTGTGCCACCCCGGAGCCCCTCGACAACTCCGCCGACCACCAGGCCGACAGCACGGCCACGGACGCCGACGGCAACGAGACAACCGACCTCGGTACCACCACGGTCCAAGCCACCCTCGACCTGTCGACCCCCATGGACGCCGACACCACGACCGGTACCACCACAGCCGATGCAACCAAGGCCCTGAACAAGGGCAGTGTGCGGCCCGCGGTTTGGCACGACGCGGCCGCGAAGGCCATGACAGCTGCCGCCTCCGCCGGCGCCGGCGGGGTCGTCGGTACAGTCGACACCGGTAGAGGCAACGGTGGTTCTTTCCGCGCGACGCCGCTCTCCTCGGCGGGCAGTTGGGCGGCCGGCTCGTCCTCGGGCGGCTTCTCCTACACGTACGGCATCGACACCCCGCCGGTCTCCGCCGGCCCCACACCGACGATCGCATTCTCGTACAACTCCCAGGCGGTGGACGGCAAGACCTCCGCCGCCAACCCCCAGACCTCCTGGATCGGCGAGGGCTGGTCCTACGAACCCGGGCACATCGAACGGTCCTACCGGGGCTGCGCCCAGGACCAGGACGGCGCCGACGCCAACAACAAGGGCAAGAGCAAGAAGACCGGTGACCTGTGCTGGGCATCCGCGAACGCCGTGATGACCCTCGGGGGCACCACCGTCGAGCTCGTACACGGCGACGGTGACGACACTGGCAAGTGGCACCCGAAGACGGACGACGGCACCAAGGTCGAACTCAAAACCGGTGCCGACAACGGCGACGGCGGTGGTGACGACGACAAGGGCGAGTACTGGATCGCCACCACCCGCGACGGCACCAAGTACTACTTCGGCTTGGACAAGGTCGGCAACGGGCATGCCGACACCGACTCGGTCTCCACCGTCCCCGTCTTCGGCAATGACCCGACAGAACCGTGCCACGCCGATGCCTTCAAGGACTCCTCCTGCAACCAGGCCTGGGCGTGGCAGCTCGACGAAGTTGTCGACCTGCACGGCAATGCCATGGTCATCACCTACCAGCAGGAGGAGAACTACTACGCGAAGAACAAGTCCACCAAGCAGAACGTCAAGTACGACCGCGGGTCCTATCCGCTGACCATCGAATACGGCCTGAACAAGGACGGCCTGGGGGCGGTCCCAGCTGCCAAGGTCCAGTTCAAGACCGACGAGCGCTGCCTCAACGCGAACAACGGCAAGTGCAACGGTGACGACTTCACCACCGACGACCCGGAGAAGTACCGCTTCTGGTACGACACCCCGCGCACTCTTCTGTGCAAGTCGGACACCGCCAAGCAGTGCCCGACCTTCCCGTCCTTCTGGACCCGCAAGCGCCTGGAGAAGGTCGTCACCTGGGCTCACCGGGACAGCACCAGCACCCTCTCCCCGATCGACGAGTGGACGCTGAGCCAAGCCTTCAACAAGGCCTGGTACCAGACCTCTCCGGGCATGTGGCTGTCCAGCGTCCAGCGGGGCGCCTACGACTCCGACGCCACCGACCTGGACGATATGCCCGGCGAGGCCTCGAACCTGCCCGCCGTCGTCTTCGACGGCACCGCGATGCCCAACCGGGTGCGCGACGACAGCAAGGACGAGGAACTCAGCTACATCCACCCGCGCATCACGGGCATCACCGACGAGAACGGCAAGAAGACCGTCGTCGACTACAACAAGGGCTGCACGTACGCCCCTGCGACGACCGACATTGCCGACAACACGGCAGCCTGCTACCCGGTGCACTGGTCGCCCGACGACAACGTCGAGAACCCGCCGCTTGCCTGGTTCAACAAGTTCACGGTCGCCCGCGTGACCGAGCAGGACACCGTCGTCAGCACGACCGCCCTCGCCTCACCGGACCTCGTCACCACCTACACCTACGGAGGCGGCGGCTACTGGGCCAAGAGCGACGCCGAGTTCACCAAGCCCTCCCAGCGCACCCACAGCGACTGGCGCGGCTACGCCAACGTCACCACACAGGTGGGCGACCCCGACGGCCCCGCCGCCACCCGCTCCAAGTCGACCGCGTACTACCTGCGCGGATCCGGACAGACCCTGAAAGACGACACCGGAGCCACCCTCAGCTCCGACGACGTTGACGAATACGCGGGCCAGGCAGCCGAGACCGTCACCTATCTGTCCGCAGAAGCCGCGGCGGCCGCACACAGCCGGGTGATCACTGTCCCCGGCGCCACCACCGAGACCGCCCGCCGCAAGCGGACCGACGACACCGACCTGGTCGCCCGCCGCTCCTACATCCGCCGCGTCGACGACCTCACCGCCTACGACGGCAAGTGGCGCGGCACCCGCACCACCACCACGGTCGACGACGACGGCCTGCCCAAACTCAGTGAGGTCTCCACCGTCACCCTGTCGTCCCCCGGTGACACGACCCCGGCGACCGGCGACACCACCTGTACCCTCACCACGTTCGACAACAATGCGTCGGCCAACCTCTACGGCCTGCCCAAGCGCGTCCTGACCACCGCCACCGACTGCGACGACGTCACGACCGCGGCCACCGACAAGGTCGTCTCCGACGTCACCACCGGCTACAACGCGGCCGGCGACGCGACCAGCGAGAAGACCCTCAACGGCGACGGTACCGCGAGCGTCACCAGCTCCCTCACCGAGTACGACGCCTACGGCCGCGCCACCAAGGTCAGCGACGGCGCCAGCCCCGCCCACGAGACAAGGACCACCTACAACCCCGGCAGCAGCGCCTTCGTCGTCATCGGCACCACCGTCACCAACGCCAAGAGCCAGGCGACCATCACCACCCTCGACCCGGCCCGCGGCCTCACCCTCACCGCCAAGGACCCCAACGGCAACGTCACCCGCTACGCCTACGACCAGCTCGGACGCCTGACCACCGGCTGGCTCCCCGGCGACGACGACGCCCTGCCCTCGACGAAGATCAGCTACGCCCTAGGTTCGAAGACCCCCACCCGAGTCACCACCAGCACCCTGCGTGACAACGGCACCTACAGTGACTCGGTCACCTTCTACGACGGCATGATGCGCACCGTCCAGACCCAGTCGCCTGACGCCACCGGCCTCGGCCGCATCGTCACCTCGGTCCGCTACGACGACCACGGCAGTGCGGCCCGCACCGACAACGGCTACTACGTCCTGGGCCTGCCGACGAAGTCCTGGTACCTGCCGACCAGCCAGCAGCCGATCCCCAACTCGACGAAGGCTACCTACGACGGCCTGGGCCGCCCGGTCAAGACGACCACCCTGCACCACAACGCGGAATTCTCCTCCGCCACCAACACCTACAGCGACACGGACGCCTCGGTCACCGTCGTCCCGCCCACCGGAGCCACCGCCACCAAGACGATCGGTGACGCCCTCGGCCGCGCGGTCAAGCAGATCACCTACACCAACGCCGACCGCTCGGCCAGCACCTACACCGAGTCCACTTATGACCCCCTGGGCAACCTCCACCAGATCAAGGACGAGGCAGGCCGCATCTGGTCCTGGACCTACGACTCCCGTCACCGCGTCCTGACCAGCACCGACCCCA
This sequence comes from Streptomyces sp. NPDC111744, assembly GCF_055634995.1. NCBI lineage: Bacteria > Bacillati > Actinomycetota > Actinomycetes > Kitasatosporales > Streptomycetaceae > Streptomyces > Streptomyces sp. NPDC111744. The sequence continues at coordinate 27,956 of NZ_JBVKCG010000040.1, read as the reverse complement.
ACGCCGGCACCAGCCACACCTGGTACGACGACCAGGACCACGTCACCCAGACCAAGGACGCCACCGGCAAGGTCCTGCACTACGGCTACGACGCACTCGGCCGCAAGCAGTCCCTCACGGTGGGCTCGGCGAGCCTGCCCGCGGTGGAATGGACATACGACACGGAGGCCAACGGCATAGGCATGCCGGCGACATCGGTCCGTCACACCACCCCCGGCTCCGCATCCGGTGACATCATCACCGAGGCGACGGGCTACACCGAGAACGGCCAGCTCACCGGCAAGACGGTGACGATCCCGGCGATCAGCGGGCAGACGAACAACCTGTCGGGCTCTTACCACTGGTCGTACACCTACACTCCCACCGGCCAACTCCAGTCGACGACGCTGCCCGCCACCCCCGGCGGCATGACCACGGCCGAGAAGGTCATCACCCGCTACAACGCCCAGGACCTGCCGATCTCCACCTCCGGCTGGGACTGGTACACCACGGGCGCGATCTACAACCCGTACGGCCAGATCACCCGCAGCACGACCGGCAAAAACCCGTACCGGGTGTGGACCAGCGCCCTGTACGACGAACCGACCGGCCTGCTCCTGCACTCCTACGCAGCGACACAGACCGCGAACGGCCTGGTCTCCCAGACCGCGTACGCCTACGACCAGGCCGGCAACACCAGCCTCGTCGCAACCGGCTCGGCCTCCGGAACGACCACGACCTGGGACAACCAGTGCTTCACCTATGACGCCCGAGGCCAGCTCGTCGAAGCCTGGACCGGCGCGACCGCGAAGCAATGCACGGACTCCACGGGCACGACGTGGAAAGCGACGGACACACAGGCCACGGCCTCCGGCGCAGTCGGCGCCACCCCGTCCGCGTCGACGGTCGCGACGGGCACGGCGGCCTACGACTCCCTTCCGTACTGGCAGTCCTACCGCTACGACAACCTGGGCAACCGCACGACCGTCACCAACCACAGCACGCAACGCACCGCGTCGGGCGACCTCAACACCGCCCTGAACGGATCGACTTCCTACGCCTACGGCGACACGAACCAGCCGGACACCCTGACCGGCTGGACGGAGAAGACGGTCACACCGGCCGACTCCGGCACCAAAACCGTCACCGAGACGAACTCCGCGACCTTCGACGACGCAGGCCGTACCGACACCCGCACGATCAACGGCGACACCCAGTCCTTCATCTACGACGGTGAGGGCCTGCTGACCTCGGTGTCCGGATTCGGCGCAGGCAAGGGCGCGATCACGGGCCCCGGCGGACTGTGCCTGGACGACGCCAGCTCGCTCACCGCCGACGGCACAGCCATCCAGATCTACACCTGCAACAGCACGACCGCCCAGAAGTTCAGCGCCAACGGCGGCAAACTGACCGTACTGGGCAAGTGCGCGACGGCCGCAGGCACGGCCTCCGGCTCGGCGATCACGCTCCAGCCATGCGTCCCGGACGCCACGAACCAGTCCTTCACGCTCCGCGCGGACGGCACGTTCTACAACACGGCGTCGAAACTGTGCCTCAACGCCCCCGCCACCACAGCCGGCACCGACCTGACCCTGGCCGCATGCACGGCGAGCGCATCGACCCAGAAATTCACGATCACGGGCACCACGTCCTACCTGTACGACGCGGACGGCAACAGGATCGCGAAGACGACCGGCGGCTGGACAACCCTCGACCTCGGCGAGACCGAAGTCATGGGCTCCCAGACGAACACCACGACGAAGGCCATGCGCACCTACGCGCAGGCCGGCGCCCCCACGGTGATCCGCTACACCTCAAGCGCCACCTCCGCCCACACCCTCGCCGCCCAGATCACCAACACCCAAGGCACGGGCACGGTCCAGATCAAACTGGCGTCGGGGATGGCGATCTCCTCCCGGTCCTACGACGCGTGGGGCAACCTGCGAGGTGACCTGGCCGGAGCGGCAGCCTGGGCCGGCTCGCACACGTACATCGGCGGCGACGACGAATCAAGCACCGGCCTGATCCATCTCGGCGCGAGGGACTACGACCCTGTCTTGGGCCGATTCACGACCATCGACCCCGTCATGGACTTCGGCGACCTCCTCCAACTGGGCGGCTACGCCTACGCAGACAACAGCCCGGTGACGAAGGAAGACCCGAACGGCCAGTTCTGGGGATGGTCCCAGATCAGGCACGCGGCATGGTCGGCGACGAAGACGGTCGCACACGTGGCGTACGAGTACTCAGGCGTCGCAGACATCGTCAGCTGCGCCACCAACCCCTCCCTCGGCTCCTGCCTGATGGCGGCGGCGACGATTGTGATCACGGTCGCGACGTTCGGCGAGGGCGGCCTGGCCCTGGCCGCCGCGAGAGGCTCCATGCGCTTCGGCGGCGGAGTCCTGGCGCGGGGCGCCGAACAAGCAGCGGTGAAGACCGCTGAGAAGACGGTTGTGAACACGGCCGCGAAAGCGGTCGAGAAGAAGGTCGTGAAAACCGCCGAGGAAAAGGCGGCCAAGGCGGTCGAGAAGAAGACTGCCAAGTCGGCGGAGGAATCGGCTGCGAAGACTGCGGAGAAGGACACGGCCAAGGCCTCCGATGAGGGTGAGGACGCCGCCGAATCCTCCGGCAAGTGCAACAGCTTCACGCCGGGCACGAAGGTCCTCCTCGCCAGCGGTAAGACGAGAGCTATCAAGGACCTGAAACCGGGCGACAAGGTGAAGTCCACGGACCCGGTGCTCGGCGGGCTCGGTGTCCAAACAGTCACAGCCACCATCAAGGGCCACGGCACCAAGCACCTCGTCCGCCTGACACTCGCCAACGGGAAGTCCGTCACAGCAACCGACGGCCACCCGATCTGGCTCCCGAAGCAGCACCGATGGGCGAAGGCCAAGGAACTCCGACCGGGTGACTTGCTGCAGACCTCCGCCGGCACGTACATCCAGCTCACCGCAGTGAGGGCGTGGACACAGACCGCGACGGTCAACAACCTGACTGTCTCCAGTACGCACACGTACTATGTGCTGGCGGGGGCTGCGGCAGTCCTGGTCCACAACTGCGATGGAAGTAACGTCGGCGGGACGCACGGCAGCCTGAAGCCGGCGAATCAGCCGGGTTTCAATGGCCCCCAAGAGATCAATCACATGCCGCAAGACGCCTCAACCGGAAGTGCCATCTCGTACGGCAAGGGACCGGCAATCCGGATGGACAAGGTGGACCATCGGCAGGTCTGGTCGACGGGTCAGGGCAGTCGCCCAGAACCCAAAGCGTGGAAGATGATGCAGACGGATCTCGTAAACTCCGGCCGCATCGATGAAGCTATGATGAATGACATTAATGACATCGTTACGCGCTTCCCTGGAAAGTACAACAATGCCATCGGCGATATGATTGGCGGTCTAGCCGGAAACGAGCAGTACCAAGCACTGCGTGGCGTACCCCAACAAGTTCACGTGCAATTGACCCTGTGGTAGGCCACCGCAGGCATCGTCCTGGAGGCGTTCATGGTAATCGATCTCGACCCTCCCCGGGGGTTTGGCAACCTACAGATCGGCATGTCGATCGAAGCTGCCGAGCAGGCACTTAGGGAGCTGCCTGGGTTCGTGCCCCCTGCCGTGGGGGAGGTCAGGAACAAGGGATTCGCTCACTATGACTCCCAGCTGTCCATTTCTCTTGATTTCGATCCCCAGGGAGTAGTGCGCGCCATTGAACTGTTCCGCCCTGACAGAGGCGTTCGGATTATTTTCCGCGACCTTTCTCTGTTCGAGGAACCTGCCGACGTCGTCATCTCTAGGCTTTCTGAAATGTTCCAGCTCGAAATCGAAGACGATGGCTTGAATGTTGTGATCCCAGATGTCTTCATCGGGCTTTGGAGAAGGACACTTCCCGAAATCTCTGGGGATGAAGACGGGCGATACTTCGAGTCGGTTCTTATTGCTGCGCCTGGGTACGGAGCATAGGCCATAGCTCCCACACAGTTCGAACACGGCGGTCGGGAATCGTCGATAATCGCATATGCACCCAATGGTATTGGTGAGTGTGCTCGACGCGGGCGCGGACCGTCGGTGCTCGGCGTTGTCCTCTTCCTGCCCGCGCAGGAGGGGGCGACCGGCTCTCTTTCGGTGTGGGCGTCGGCCTTGTTGCCCGGCGCCGGCTTGGCCGCCGCGACGACCAGGCGGGTGTCGCGGCGATGATGACCTGTACGTTTGCCGAGAACCGGTAGTTGCGGGACGAGGCGCCTACCTTTCGATCACGGACCGGGATGAGAGTGCCGTCCACGATCCACAAGCGTTCGGTGTCCGCCACCGGCCGCGGAGCCGACTCCAGAGTCGGCAGCGGACGGAGCCGCTGGATGACTCGGCAGACGGTTGCCAGCGAGATGCCGAACAGCGGCGCGAGCTGGCGCATGGTGAGATTCGTGCGGTAGTAGACGGCCACCAGCAGCACCCGGTCCGGCAGCGGCAGGCACCAGGGCCGGCCACCGCCCGGCCCGTTCCCCCCTCGCTCACGCACCGCCTTCACCAACTTCGCGAACCGGTCCATCCGCAAGCCCGTGAACGTCTCCACCCGCAACGGATCAGCCCTCAACACCCCACCCATACAGGGAAAATGCCCAAACCCAAGGCTTCTGCAACACCCTTTAGAGGTTGTCTCACGTGGTGAGTTTCGCGAGTTTCTTGTAGCAGGTGAGAGCTGCGGCGAGGCCCAGGAAGGCGAGGAAGTGGCTGCCCTTGCGTTCATAGCGAACGGTGAGACGGCGGTAACCGAACAACCAGGCGATCGATCTCTCGATCTTCCAGCGGTGCCGGCCGAGCCGCTCGCCGGACTCAATGCCCGGGCGCGCGATGCGTGGGATCAATCCTCGTGAGCGGAGCCAGGCAAGGTGTTCGGCGGAGTAGTACGCCTTGTCGGCGCGGACCTTGACCGGTCGCCGTCGTCGTGGCCCGCGCCGGGAGCGTATGGCAGGGAGGCCCAGGAGCAGCGGCTTGAACGCCTGGCTGTCATGCACGTTCGCACCGGACACTGCGACGGCCAGCGGGATGCCCTGCGCTTCGGACAGCACATGCAGCTTGCTGCCCTTCTTGCCGCGATCGACCGGGTTCGGCCCGGTCAGCGAGCCCCCCTTTTCGCACGGACGGACGCGGCGTCGATGATCGCTGAGGTCCAGTCCAGCGCACCTCTGGCACCGAGTTCGTCCAGGACCGCCCGGTGCAGCCGGCGCCACAGACCGGCCCTGGTCCACGCCGCGAACCGGCGATGCGCGGTGGCAGGCGAGGTGCCGAACGTCGGCGGCAGATACCGCCAGGCGCAACCGCTGGTCAGCACGTACACCACCGCCGTGAACACCTTCCGATCCGCCACCGGTGCCGTCCCGCCACCCTGCTGTCTGGGCCGGAACGGTGGTATCAGTGGCGCGGCAATCTTCCACAGTCCATCGGGGACCAGGTCCCGCGCAAGATCCACAGCCATAGCGGACGATCATGCCCCACTTGAGGCCTGTGGCCCGTCCTCGGGGCAGTGCGAGAATAGCAGTTGGCCATCGAGCCCCACGACTTCTAACCTGCACAAATGACCGAAGACAGCCCCGCAGTACGTGTGGGAGACACCGGACCACGACCAGTCCACCTGCTCTTCTCCGAGCTGGCAAGACCGTTCGAGGACGACCCCACACTCGACTTCGTCGTGAAAGCTCGCGGGCAATGGGTCAGTATCGAGACCCTGGTTCGGACGTGGGACGGCGACGGCCTCGACACCTTCCTCTCCTCACTGGCCGAGGATTTCCGCGGCTGGGAAGGAGCGCGCGCCTGGCGCTCTCTGGAACGCGACCTGACGATCTCGGCGGAACACCACTCGGGCGGCTACGTACACCTGACGTGGGGCATCCACGATCGGCCTCCGTCCGAGGAGTGGCACTTCGAGACCACCACCGTGCACGCGGCCGGTGAGGAAATGCGAAACCTCGCCGTCGAGGTCTACACGTTTCTCACGAGCACGGTCGAGTAGCTGAGGCAACACCACGTGAGACAACCTCTAATTGCAAGAGCGGTTACCGTGGATGCAGAACCGGCGAGCCGTCGAGCCGTACGCCAATCCGAACACCCCTCCCTCATTCGGAGTAATTCCAGGGTGGGCATTTTTGGCAGTCGACCGTATGGAGCAGGGATGCCGACGACAGATGCCACTGGCAGCTGCCGCTCGACGAAAGGGACCGTCCATGCGCAAGATCGCTCTCCTCCTCGGTTTGGCACTCTCCGCAAGCGTGGCTGCGGCCGCCCCGGCCGCAGCCAACGGCCCCGGCTACCCCCCGAGCAACCAGGCGGTGGTCATCAGCAACGCCTCGACCGGCTTCTACCTGCAGACCGACGGCCAGAATGAGAACCGGCCGCAGTACGTCCAGGTGTGGTACCCCTGGCCGCTGGCCAATGAGGGCTCGGGGTCGGTCTGGCGACTCAAGCAGAAGTACGGCGACCACTACGTCATCGAGACCGAACCGATCAAGAACCCGACCTCGGCCTGTCTGACGGTGCCGAACAACGCGAAGGACAACGGCCCGCTGACCGTGACCAACTGCAACGGCGGTCCGGAACAGGACTGGATCGTCCGCGAGGACGGCACCTCCGAGACCTACACCATCACCCCGGCCGGAGCGAACTTCCGGCAGTGGGCAATCACTTCGCAGTCGCAGAACTACCCCCACCCTGATGTGTACGTGACCCTCAAGCACTTCACCGGAACCAACGCGCCCACCAACATGCGCTGGAAGATCGACCCGAGGTCGGCCGCCTGACAGTGAGGATTAGCCATGGCATCGCCCGGAGGTCTGACTCTCCGCCTGACTGACGCTTCGGTTGTCCTCTTGGGGAATCGTCGGCCTGCCGGGCGATGCCGTCTGGCGCGTGGCCGGTCGGGCTTCCGTGACTTCATAGGAGCCCGGCCAAAGGTCCCATCACTGTCTCCGGGATGTGTCCGGCGCAGCCCGGTGGTCGGGCCCGTTGCCGGCCCGGCAGGCGATGCCGGGCCGGCAACGGCGCGATCAGTCCGTCAGCTGGTGTCCTGTGTGTTCAGCTGCTGTTCCTCGGTGCCATCGCCGGCGGCGCTCTTCTTTCCGAAGCCGCGGTGGACGCACATCAGTTGGTCGTGGGCGCCGTTCTTGTCGCGGTAGACGATCAGGGCGGGACCGGCGTTACTGGCGTGCTTGCTCAGTTCCTTGTCCGCAGTCCACCCTTTGCCCTCTTCGAAGACGGTGTACCACAGGCTCTGGTCCGTGTTGCCCCGGTGGACGCAGTAGAGCTTGTCCTTGAAGACCGCGAGGGCCGGTCCGGCCTTACTGCCGTGCCGGGGGAACTATTGGCCCGCGCTCCAAGTGCTGCCGTTCTCGGAGACGGTCCACCACAGGCTGTTGTCGCTCCCGTTGCCCTTGTAGACGCAATAGAGCTTGCCCTTGTAGACCGCCAGGGCTGGGTTGGAGGAAGTGGCGTTGTGGGGGATCTCCATGTCGTTGGCCCAGCTTTTGCCGTCGGGGTTGAGGGTGGTGTACCAGAGGCCAGCGCTTGACCCGCCGCCGCGATGAACGCAGTAGAGCCGGTTTTTGAATACGGCCAGGGCCGGACCCGCGCTCGTGGCGTGCCGGGGGAAACGCTGGTCGGTGGACCATCCACCTGTGGTCGTCCGGACGGTCCACCACAGGTCGGTGGTTCCGTTGCCCTTGTGGACGCAGTACAGCTGGTTGTTGAAGACCGCTACGGCCGGGCCTTCGTCGCTGGCGTGCTTGGGGAGTTCGACGTCGTTGCCCCAGCTGGCGTCAGGGTTGTAGAGGGCCTGCCACAGGCTTTTGTCGGAGCCGCCGCCGCGGTGGACCACATACAGTTGGCCGCCGAACGAGGCCAGCGCGGGATTGGACTCGCTGGCATGGGCAGGCAACCGCTTGTCCTCGCTCCATCCGCTGCCTTCTTCGAAGACGGCCCACCACAGGCTGGTGTCTTCCTTGGGGATCTTCCCGACCGGGATGAGCATGCCGGGCGCGATCCACGGCGAGACGAGCTTGCAGCCGTACCCGGAAGACACAGCGGAAATTCACACAGCCTTGGCCTTGCAGAACGCCTCAACGATCTTGTTGAAGGGTGACGGCAGGACCTCACCCCCTACGTCACCGATGAGCTCAGCGATGTCCGCCGCCATCTCGGCGGCCTCGGCGTTGAGGTGGATCTCAAAGCCCCACCACTTCTTCTCGGCCCAGACTTCGAGGCCGCGGGCAGCCAGTTCCTCCCGAGCCTGCGCGCCGCGCGCAAGGTCCTGCGGCGACGGCTCCGCATTGTCACTGCCGAGGACGTGGGTAGGGCCCTCGGTTGCTGTGGCTTCATCAATGGCCAACTGGCACTCCTAGCGTTGGTGCAGTGGGCCTCCGCCAACTTGAAGACGCTGGTCAGGGGGCTGGCGTGACCGGTTCCCGGGGTGCTCACGCTGGTCGAGGGCGACAGTCCGCGGAGTAGATCGTCTGGCGAAGTGGTCGGTTCGCCAGTTCCCGCTCACTGTGGCCGGGCGGCCTTCTACGATCCGGTGCATGGATCCCGAGCTGCTGGAACGGATCACCGCGCGGCGCGCGGAACTGGACGAACTCGAGGAACAGCTGGCGGAAATACGGGCGGAGCGGGACGAACTCGCCGTCGCCGAACGTGTCCTTGAGCGGGTGAGCGAGCAGATCGCTGACGAGCGCGTCTCGGCCGCGCCGGCGCCCGGGCAGGTGGGTGGACGGGCTGTGATGCTGATCCCGCACCGGGCGCCGGACGTGGAGGAGATCATGCTTCCGCCGGACTACCAGCGCATCCTCGCCGTCGTGCGGCAGGCGGCCGGGCCGGTCATGGCCCGGCAGGTCGGCGAGAGGCTGGGCGTGGACGTCAGCGTGCGGGCAAAGCTGGAGCCGTTGCGCGGGAAGCTGGTCAGGCTGGTTGACCGCGGCTGGCTGCGCAAACTGCCCGACGGCCGGTTCGCCACCCGCCTGTGAACTGCTCCAGCGCCAACCGGGGCGGGCGGCGCGGGCGTAACCACGGTGCCCCCGGCGGCCGTTGGATTTGTGTGACGAAAACCAAAGCACGCGCCGAGGACACCTGCCCGCTTGTCTACCGGTGCCGTCTGCCGCTGTCCACGCGGACCGTCGACCACCTCGCCGATCTGCTGCGCCGCCATCTGAAGGCGATACGGTCCAGGTGGCGGATCCTGCCACCTGGGAAGATCGCAGTGATCGTCCTGGCTGTCCTGCGTCACGACCAGCGCCTGGCCGACATGGCCGGCGGAAACAATGTGTCCGAGTCCACCGTCCGCCGCTGGCGCGATGAGCTAATCACCCTGCTGGCCGCCCAGGCGCCGCGCCTGGACCGCGCCCTGAAGAAGATCGCCAAGCAGGGCGGGGAGGTGGTCCTGATCGACGGCACCCTCATCCCCACCCAGCGCCGCACCGGCAAGGCCGACCGGCGGAACTACTCCGGCAAACACCACCATCATGGCCTGCATTTTCTCGCCCTGACCGACGAGAGAGGCCGCCTGATCTGGATATCTGCCGCCCGCCCCGGCCGCACCCACGACAACACCGCCGCACGCCACGACCACATGTTGGCCCACTTACGCGCCGCCGGCCTCGGTGCGCTGGCGGACCTCGGCTTCCGCGGCTTGGACAACGACGTACTCGACCCCGTGATCGTCACCGGCTTCCACGCCAGCCGTACCCACAAGCTCACCCCCGGCCAGAAGACCGCCAACCGAGTCCTCGCCGTCGGACGCGCACCGGTCGAACACGGCTTCGCCCACCTCAAGAACTGGCGGATCCTCAGCAAGCTGCGTACCGATCCCGCTCGCGCCACGCGCCTCCTGCGTGCCCTGCTCGTCCTGACAAATCTCGAAGTCAACCGCTGAGAGAACGTCCAGCTCCGTCCTGTACCCAGCCTGCATGTAGTGGGAAGTTGGAGGGCCTGCGCCGCTCGGGCGGCAGGTCCTCCGACTGCTGCAGAGAGGATCGATCATGACCTCGGACCGCGACACGCTGTGGCGTCGCTGCGCGTACCTGGGCCGCGTCCTGCTGCCACTTCTGGACCAGGAGCCATGGCGCCAGGGTCGCCGCCGAGAGCGGCTGTACTCCTGGGGCATTGACGTGGCGGTGGGGGAACGACTCATTGAGGTCTCCGCGGCCTTAGCCGCCCACGCTGTCGCGGTGGACACTTCCTTATCCGCAGCAGAGTTCGAGACGCTGCCCCTCAGCGCCGTGGCCGACGCGGCGACCGGCAAGCAAGACTTCGAACTACTCGCCGGGCTCCCAGACACCTTCGCCGACGACCGCGACGAAATCGCGGTCAAAGTCTTCCGCCTGTACGCCTACAAGGGCGGCCAGACCAGCCTTCAGCTCCTTCGGCTGAGCACGGAAGTGCGCCATACGCTGACCGCTCTTGCAGCCCGCGAGTCGGTGCCCTCCCCCACGTGCGGAGAAATCTTCCGCAAGGCGGACGAGGCCAACCTGCCGCAATAACACGGAGATCGCCACTCCGGGCGTTGGCGCCAGCAATACAACACAGCCTGACGGACGATCTACCGCTCAGACTGCCGCCCGCGACCAGCGTGAGCACCCCGAGAACCAGTCACGCCAGCCTCCTGACCAGCACCTTCAAGTTGGCGGAGGCTCAGTGCACCCGGGGCCGCCTCAGCAACCTCCGAGCGGAGCTGACAAGCTCCACCGGACCATGAACGGTTCGACACGGAAAGTAGCAACTCGAAGCCCTTGGGTAATCATACTTTCGGTGCGGCCGTGTGGGGAGTGCGAGCCGTTTACCTATCCAGTGGGCGTGGGCTTACCGAAAGAAGCGACGCCCAACAGATGCCGAAGCGGCCCCCTCCCGCCACATCTCGTGAACACCCGCCAACCCACGCGAACGGTCACACCGGCGCTGACGGGCGACTTGGGGCCGCGACGCCCGGAATCTGTCCACAGGCGATCCGTGATCCCTCGGAGGTATGAGCGACCACGAGCAGCAGCAGCCGACCCCGCACCGCGGCAAGGTCCTGGAGGCCCTTGCACGGGCGGAGCGGAAGGTCTTCACCCGGCCCGCGCCGAAGTCGGCAAATGCACAGGTGAAATTCCTCCTCACGCGAATGAAGGAGTCAGCGAGGAGCCTGGCGGAGCGTGTGGGCACCTCGACTCGCACGATCGAGCGCTACCGCGCCGGGAAGCTGAAGAAGCCACAGAAGCGGCTCCAGGCCGCCCTGGTGGAGGCGACCGAGTCCGAGTGGCAACCGCAGGTCAGGTCACGTGCGCGCGAACAGGCTGCCACGTCCAGCGGGATGATGGTGGAGGTGACGGCGCACTTCGGATTCACCTGCTCGGGCAGCTCGGACGACGGCCGCATCCGCACCATCACCACCCCGATCTCGCCCACCTACGCGAAGCAGATCCTGGAGCTCCAGGAGGCCGGAGCGACGGAGGAGGACCTGCATCCGATCGTCGCGGAGGCCATCACCGAGTCGTATTTCACGGAATGGGGCACCCGGGCCGATGGCCTGCGCGCGGATTTCACGCACGTCCAGTCCATAGATTTTCAGTTCTGACACGGCCGAATTCAGGGCCTGCTATAAACCATATTTGAGCCGAAGCACGGTAGTTGTCACATAGGCAGGCTGGTTGTCACCAGCTGGTGTGACTGAACGCTCTCGGAGGTGGTCGCCTTGGAGGACCGGTGCGCCCACCGATCCCGGCTGTCAGTCGGCCTGAACTGGGCGTTAGCCTCGGTGGATGATTCCTGTGCGACCTCTGAAGGTGATCACACGCCACCGCAACGGGCAGATCCATGCCTACGTGATGGACTCCGGCGTGCTCGGGGCACTGGAGCCCGCCGCGGTGTTCCAGCCGCGGCCCGGCGACGAGGTTGTGGAGTCGGCGGTCTGGCCCGATCTGGAGCGAGTCGTGTACACGACGCTGAACGGCGTCGTCTGCCTCACGCGCGCCGGTGGCCTGGTGTGGACCTCGAACTTCGAGCCCTACTCGGACCGTCGCCATGGTCACCGGCCTGGTTGTGCGCTGTCCCTGGACGGCCGGACTGTATGGGTCTACCGGCCGGACGCGATGGCGGGACGCGGGGGCGGAGACCAGTGGGTCGTGCACGACGCCGATAGCGGGGCGGTCCTTGTCCGCCGGGAACTGGAGACAGTCGGGCACGGCGCTGGCCACTACGTGCACCCGGTGGACGGCAGCACCTACCTCGACATTGGTGAGGGCCAGGACGGCTCGGTCATTCTCAGGGGCACGGCCCGGGCCGACAGCAAGGCGGAGTTCGTGACGTACCCGTGGGGGGACCGCGTCCTGATCGACCTGGCGCCGGACGGGCAGCAGTTCATGACCGTCGACCACGGGCAGGCGGATGTCGCCTTCCACCGCCACCCCAGCGGGGAAGTGCTCTTCACTCTGCCCGTCGAAGCCTTCGGATACGACCCGGAGGAGACCTTCGTGGAATGGAGCGGCGGCTACCTGACCCCAGACCTGGCCGTCGTCACTCTGGGCGGTGAAGGCCACGACGAGGAGGAGTGGTTCCGCTACCACCTGCTCGACGTGGGCACGGGCACGCTCAGCGGCGAGATCGCCGTCGAGGCGACCAACCCGTACGAACTGGTGCCCCTGGGCGACGGTTCATGGCTCACCGACGGTCCCGACGGCAACCCCATCCGCTGGCGCTCTCCGCTGCCTTCCCCTCCGCCGCACCCGGAAGGTTGAGAGCTCGGGGGCTCCCGATCTTCGTGTCTGGTGACAGAGAAGCTGCTGATGGGCATCTTGTGACAAGCCGCGTGCCTCGCTCGTGACAACCAGGCTGCTTCGACCGGCCCCATTCGCCAGCTCATCCGGCTCCGCCGGTGACAACTATCGTGCTTCGGCTCAATATTTGAGCCGAAGCACGATGGTTGTCACATAGGCAGGCTTGCTGTCACTGGTGGGTCTGCGGGCCGTCGTCGGTGCGGCCCCTTGAGCTCATTGGGGTGTGATGTTGTTCCGCTGTAAGCGGGTCAGGGGGCTTCCCGGCGGGGTCCATCGCTGGGACTCCACGGTCCGACCGGCGTCCGCAGTGAGCCCGGCGACTGGGGAGTCGAGAGGGTGGGCTCGGAGTTCTGAGCCGGTGGCGATCTCCCCGTGCTCACAATGCCGGACATCGGTGGCTTATTGTGTTCGAACGGATACGCAGAGTGCATATGGGCAGGTGGGCGTGGGCAGATCACGAGCTGTTCCCCAGTCTCGTGGAAGGACGCCCGGCTCATGGCTCACCGCAAGGTGTATCTCGCCGTCGGCAGGACCAACACCCGGATCTACCGCTTCGACCCCATCGACGGTGATACGCGCGTCGTCGACAATGTCCCGCCCTACGAGCCCGGCTACACCGCCATGGGCGCGCAGTACCGCGGCGACGACAAGGAGCCCTTGCTGCTGGCAGTGAGCCACAACAAGCTCATCACCATCGACGTGACGGCTGGCACCTTGAAGGACCAGGTCATCGACGGGCTGCCGAGCGGACCCTGGTTCGACGGCGACATGGATCCCGATGGGAAGACCCTCTTCGTCGTCAGCAACCCCGACGTACACAGCTATGCCATCGACGTGGCGGCCAGGAAGGCCACGCCCCGGAACGCACCGGGACGCGGCCGGTGGGACGACTTCGCCTATCACCCCAAGGACGGGCGGCTGATCTCAGTGGAGGGAGACAACGGCGACCTGCTGCTCGTCGATCCGAGCCGGCAGCCGATGAAAACCGTCCTCAAGAAGGGGGTCTTCCCGCCCGCGGAAGCCAGCGCCGCAGCAGGCTCGCGCAAGTCGTACTCGGCCACCTTCTTCGACCAGGACGGCAACTTCTACGCGGTCGACTCCGCAGGCAACGTCAACCACCTCGACTTGACCACCGCTACGCTCCCCGACCACTCGCAGCGCATCGGGCGGGGAAGGGTGCCCGTCGGTGCCCTGGAGATCATGAACGGTGCCGGGCGCATCACCCCCCTGCCGGTCCCGCCCAGCTATGACGAGATCGCCGTGTCCAAGAAGTTCAACCGGACATGGGAGAACAGCGAACCCAGGGGCAGGGTGTACAGCTTCGAGCTCACGCTCACCGCCGTCAGCAAGGACAGCGGCAAGGCCGAGGACGTCAAGAGGTTCCGGATCTCCTTCGACCTGCCCACGGTGAAGGGCGCGAAAGCTGAGGCATCCGGTGTGAAGGTCATCGCCCAGGACGGCAAGGCATACCTGGAGTCCGAGAACGACCAGTTCCTTGCCGCGGGCTCGTCCCGGCCGATCACCGTACAGATCACCGTCCCGGGCGACCCGGCTCACCTGCCCCAGGAGTATCCCCTCGACGGCCTCAAGGCCACGCGTCTGCCCGGCCGCTGATCAAGTCCGCACTGGACAACCACTTCGGTCGCGGACCGATGCCAGGCGTCGCCTTCCGCATACCTGCAACCACCACCCCCCAATAGCGCAACGGCGGCCGGCCGCCTTCACCCGCGCCAGCGCCACAACGGCTCCGCGCATTCGGACGGTCGCTGGAAACGTTCACGGGCTGGGGACCGCCCACCGCTCGAGAGTTCCGGGCCTGCACTGCCCTTTCCCAGGTGAGCCCGACTCCCCGAACGCGCAGGCCGGCTGGTCGAAGACCGTCGCAACGTGCACCCATGCCGACGCGTCAGCCCGGGAAAGTCGCTCGTCTACCCCAGCCAACGTGGCGCGTCCAGCCCGCGTCGGCTGTAAAGCACGAAGGAGTCATCTCATGAGCCTGACCGCCACCCAGACCGCCGCCGACCAGCCGGAGTACGGCAAGGCGAAGTATCCCTTCCACATCACCAAGGAAGAGGAACGGCAGTTGCGCCTCAAGGGCGCCGAGGCCGTACCGTCGCTGGTGATCGGACAGGCCACCTCCTTCGACGAGTACGCCCGCCAGCTGATGATTCCGCCGACCGTCATGGACCTTGCACGCAAGGCCGAAGACTTGCGTCTGTCCGCATGGGAGGTCGAAGCCATGCGCAAACACCTCGCCCCCGCCGCACAACCCGGTGACAAGGTGGGGCTGCTGCGCCAGATCCTGGTGGAGAAGTACAAGAAGGACCACACCCATCCGCCCTACATCCGCGTCGCCTGCTCCGGCCGCGGCGACTACGACGACCTGGCCACCGAACACGGCCACCTCCACCCCCACGACCATCACCAGAAGGGCGACGTCGGCTCACCCGTCGTCCTGGAAATCTGGCCGGCGCAGCACTACTCGCCCATCCACTCCCACGGCCACACGACCGGCATCGTCTTCTGCCTCGCCGGCCAGCTCGACGTCATGGTCTACGAACACCTCGACTGGAACGCCCGCAAGCTCGGCCTGCTCACCCTCACCCCCGGCCAGTGCGCGTGGCTGTCCAAGGACAATTACGCCGTGCACCGGGTGTACTGCCCGATCGACGGCGGCGGCGGCGCCACCGGCCCCGGCTACATGAATAACACCGCCGAATTCGGCGCCAGCTTCCACGTCTACCTCAACCCCGAACAGACCGCCGTCCAGGACGACGACGGCGACAGCTACAACCGCGACGCCTTCAACTACATCGATGAAGAGACCAAGAAACGCGGCCCCTTCGCCACCGAGTCCGACCTCTCCTGGAACATTCTCCGCCGGGTTCTGGCCAACACCCCGCTGACCTGAGCCCAGGCCGAATGCCTCGGCCCAACGATGTGCTGAGGGCGCGCCCGTGCGCGGAACTGGAGGCCTGGCCGGAGCGGGCGGAGACATGAGTGTCGGCCCGGCGGCAAGCCAGCCGCACGTCGTGCGGAGCCAGCGAAGGATGTAAACCGCCGAAGCGGGGGCCGGGCGATGTGTAAAGAGCCGGTGACTACCCTTTCGGGTGACAGAAATCGTGCTGAATCAGCACATGTGACAAGTCGGACGCCTCGCTTGTGACAACCAGACCGCTTCGACTGCTCCCATTCGCCAGCTCACTCAGCTCCACCTGTGACAACTATCGTGCTTCGGCTCAATTCGGTGGGCCGTCGTACAGCGCTCTGGCGGCGGCCCGCTCCGAATCCGCACCACGAATACGAGGCCGATGATGACCACGCCCTGGCCGCCCCGGCGCACTGCGCGCCGCCCGCTCGCCCCGCGCGTCGCCGCGCCCCGGGAGCCGGTAGACCCCGCTCGCATAGGCCGCCGCGTCGTCCGGCGCCGGGCGAAAGGGATGGACGCCGGCGCCGTCGCGGCGGCCCTTGAGGACGCACGGTTCGACGCCCGGCAGGACTCGAGGCACGAGGACCTGGCGGACGACGTCCGCGGCCCCGCGGAACTTGCGGAGTGGGAGCGCATCGCGCAGCGGCTCGCCGACGCGGCGCCGGGCACCGTCTACGACCCCGAAGCCGACGACGTCGTCCAGACCGAGCTCACCGCCGACGCCGCGGCCGCCGCCGCTCGGGAAGCCGAGCTCCGCGAGGCCGCGCGCATCGCGGCCCGCGCCGATGAGCTCCAGGCCGCTGCGCGAGCTCGGCACGCTGGAGCAGACCGAGCCCCGCGACGGGGACGAAGCCGCACGCGACGAGCTCACCCGCCGCGCCGGCGGCTACGTCCAGGCCGACGTCGACTCCTGGCTCGCCCACGCCCTCGCCGCGCACCTCGGGCACTACCGCGCCCCGGCCGCCCGCGAGACCGCCGCCAGCCTCCTCACCCCCGCCGGTCCTCGCGCACGCCGCGCTGCTCACCGAACTCGCCCGCCTGGTCCCCGGCGCCGACGTTGACCAGCTGGCGTTCGCGGCCCGGCTCGCCACCACCGAACCCGAAGCCACAGGTGACCTCGCTGTGTTCCTGCCCGCGCCCAGTCGCAGCGCAGTAATCGCACGGCCCCTCCGGCACGCGTTGGCACTCACGCTCCGCTGTCTCCCAGACCTCCAGCGTCTGGGAGACAGACCTGTGAGGGACCTGGGAGGCTGGGGCCGGAAATACCCCGGAACGCCTGTGATGTCTGGGAGGTGGAAGGGCCGTTTCCCCAGGCAGACGCGTTCCTGGGAGATGACCTGGGAGCCTGGGAGGGAGCCGTGGTGTCCCGTCTCGATTGATCTGGTTCGGAGTCAGGGCTGGGACCTGCGAGGACCACATCGCTTGAGACGATGAGCTCCCTCGAATCTCATGTGATCTGGTCCGCTGCCCGCAGATGGTGTCCGTCGTCTCAATCGTTGTGGTCCGCCGGCGGCGTTCGAAGTGGCTGCAAGACTGCATGTCGAGCCAGGTCTGGCTACCCGCCCGCGAAACGTGCTGCCAGGTCCATGGCCTCCTGGGTGAGTTTGATGTGCAGGCCGGCGTCGTCCTGGGTGGCGACCTGGGTAAAGCTGCCCTCGTGCCACCAGAACACCGAGGGGCTCAGCGCGCCCGGTGACTGCTCGAAGCCCATGGCGGCGAACCGGGCCATGGCGTGCAGCGAGGAGGCCACGTTCCTGTCGCGGACGACGTGGAAGGCGAGTTGGTGCCGGTGCGGCAGCGCGACCAGGATTCCGTCCGGCGTCGGTGCGTCCTTGGTATAGCGGAGTACGACCTCGTCCAGGACCAGGGCGAGGCTCGCGATGAAGTACGAGCCGCCCATCAGCACGTCGAAGTGGGAGCCGTCCTTGTCCCTGACCACCTTGTGCTTGTCAACGCGGACGGCTCGTAGGTTCTGGAACGCACGGTCCCGAAGCGCCGTGATGTCACCCAGGTTGGAGAGGGAGTCCGCGGTCAGCATGTCGACGGTTTCCGAGAGGTCGAGCGCCAGCACCTCCAACAGCCCCGGGACCGATTGGGGACCGTACCCGAAAGCCTTCAGGAGCGCGGGATCGCTGGGAATGAAGCGGGGGTAGAGCTGGGCCAGGAGCTGTTCGTGCGGCAGGGCCTTGAGAGCCTGAGGTCCATCCATCGATCGGATTACCCGGTCGACATGTTCGTCTACGAGCGCCCGCCAGCACCGGGGGCCGCGGCTGTCGTTGTGGCACACGGCCGCAAGATTGGAGAGGCCGAAGCGCCAACCCGAGTCCGTGGTCACGCGACCCGGTTCGACCGTTACCTCGATGCCGCGCTCCGCGAATGCCTCGCGGACGAAGGTACGCAACCGGGCAGCCTCCGCCTCGGACAGGAACGCGAACTCCCCGTCGCGCGGCAGGTCCACCCCATCACGACGCACTCCGCGCCGAAATATCCCCACCAGGTCCCCAATCGCTCGAAGATGCGGATCATAGCCTCGACCGGCCCAGGCGCCTTCTTCAGGTGTTCACGCCCGGCGGAAGGTCGGACGCCGACGGCCCCTCGACTTCCCCCGGTGACCTTTTTCCACGCCTGGAACCAGATCACCTGAGGCAACGAGAAACCAGACCAGATCATCTGAGATTCGGACCAGGCCGACTGAGACGGGACAGCGGAGATCTCGCCGCGTTCCTCGCCCGCGCCCGGTCCGGGCAGGATGGCGGGAAGCCATGCGCTCCCGAGAGGTGTCACGCTGACAGAGCGTGAGCGTGACACCACCTGTCACGCTCCCCCGGAAAAGTGTCACACCGCCTCGAATATGTTCCTTTATGTCCGCTTCCCGGGTCCTGTGGAGCTTCTCCGGGGCGGGATCGAGTGTCCTGTGACAACGAAGGTTGATCAGTGTCAGTGAAGTGAAGTTTGAGTGGCGCAGGTCACTTCTGCGGTGGCGCTTGTTGCGGAAGTGGGTCTTGGTGGTGGTTGATCACGCTCAGATGCCATCGCCGAGGTGACCAGCCTGCTCGCACCAGGTGACGCCCGCCGGTGACGGCGCCGCGGGCGCCCGCCACAGACCGCAGCGGCCAGGTAGAGCACGGCCGACAAGGCCACGGTCACTACGCCGATGCCTGGTCCGGTCTGCTGGGCCGGACCAGGCATCGGCGGATAAAGGAGGGGTAGCTGGGTCACGCCTCTGCGACTTGGAGCAGCCAGCTGACGGGGATGTCGTCCTCGGTGTCGCTCACGCTCTTCTTGACGCGGCCGATGGCGATCTTCTGCGTACTCGTCGGGAGCTTCGCGCCGTTGTGGACCCGGCCGCCTGCCTGCGTGACGTCCAGGTCCACGGCGGCGCTCCAGTTGGAGCCGTCGTGCCAGTTCACCTTGATCCGTGCATCCGCCCAGGCGGAGGCGAAGCTGATCCACATGTCACCCGACCAGCTGGCCTGGTTGGCTGCCGGGACGGCCAGGACGATGCCGTACTTGTAGTGGATGAGCCCGCCGCTCTCGGTGAACGCGAAGCCGGGGGGAATCTCGCCAGTCTGGAAGTTCGCCATCAGTGCTCCTTGTCTGTCGCTGCTCCGGTGCCTCGAGGAAAAGGCACCGTGCCGCAGCCACGGCGCGGCTCACGCTAGGGGCGCTATCGCGCCCCTAGGCCACCTTCTAGGGCAAACCATCAATACGGGGATAGCGGCAGCTCGGCCGGTCTATCCGCTGCGCTCCTGCACCCCCAGGCGCCCCCTGCTGTACCCCGAGGAGCGGCTGACTCCTTCAGCTGCCGACCGGCTGCGGAATGGCCGCCCGCCTCCAGATCCCGGACGGCCAGAGCGTGCCCGGCATCCTGGCCTGAACAGTCCGGCGGACCTGTGTCATCTGTGTCATCAACCCCCCGTTTCCCCAGGTGGGCACGTCCATCTGTGTCACTGTTCAGCTGATCTGTGTCATCGCGCGGGCGGACCCAGCTGGACCCGGCAACCGCCCCAGAACCTGGGTCCCTGGGTCCCGAGACCGGTGTTTTCGCTGGTGGACACGATCCGCAACGGCTGCTGGGTCCACCTGGGTCCCTGGGTCCCGCACCTTCGTACGGCCGGGTTCGTCCGGAGTGGTCCCCTCGGGCCGGGGCGGCCGATACCGTTGGAGCAGACGCCAGTTCCGCCCTCCTGGAGGCCTCGATGAGCGAACAGCCGGCCCCCGCCGACCACGCCCGGCAACAGCTGGAGCCCGCGGCCGCCGATGGGTTGCGCGCGTACGCGGCCAAGACCCGCGCCAACGCCGACCAGTTCGCCGCCGTCCTCGAGGACATCGCGGCCAACGGGCTGCCCTCGGTGGAGGACTGCACGCCGTGGGAGGAGCTGCGCGAGGCCCACCTCGCCCGGCTCGCTGCCCAGCGCCCGGCCGTCGCCTGATGCCGTCGGTGCACGGGCCTCGCCGCGCCCGTATCGCCTTCTCCGACTCCGCCGCCAAGCAGCTGGAGAACATCACCAGCGAGGCGGAGATCCACGCACTGGACCGCGCCCTGGTCGTCATCTCCGTCGACCCGGACGTCGGCGAGCCGCTCCCCGGCGACACCTCTGGCCCCCAGCTGCGCCAGTACGCCGACGAAGTCGAGTCCGTCCGGGTCCTGTACTTCGTCACTGCGCTGCGCACCGTCGTGGTCGTCGCCTACATCGAGGTCTAGTCTAGGTCTGCCGATGTCCCGGCTTGGTCCAGCCAACTCGCCGGTCGGGGTCGTGGACGGGACGCCACAGGGGTGCGCAGGGGCCGTGGTGGAGCAGGTCGGCCAGCGGCGCCGCGAGGACGGGGACGTCGTGCAGGAAGCGGGACGGCGCCAGCAGTCCGGCCCCGGCGCGCAGCGCGCGGATCCGGTTCTCGACACCGGCGGGTCCGGTGCCGTCCAGGACGAACAGGACGCGGGGGAAGAGCGGGTAGCGCCGCCGCCACTCCTCCAGCGCCGGTTCCTGGAAGGTCGGCCGGCGCCCGGGGACCACGGGCACGTAGCGGTGGAGGCGCTCGTACGCGGTGAGCTTGGCGGCGAGGCGTTCGGGGCCCATGGTGGCCCGGTCGACTTCCACGAACGCCCGCAGCATCGACCCGTTGTCGCCGTCGGCGGGGCCGGTTCGGTAGTACAGGAGCGCGTCGGGGATGACGGCCTCGCCGCTCCCGATCGGGTGGTGGACCTCGGGGACCAGTCCAGCGGCTGGCACACGTCGCCGCGGCGGCGGGCGTCCTTGAGGAAGACGAGCGCGGTCTCGGTCACGGTCAGCGTGTGGCCGGCCTTCAGCCGCACGGCGGTCGGATAGGACACGGTCCTGGAGGGCCGGTGCCCGCGCAGCTCGGGCCATTCGCAGGCGAGTTGCACGCCGTACGAGGTCGGGAACCACACCCGGGTCCGCCCGGCCTGCGGCAAGGTGATGCGCTCGACCAGCCCCTCCTCCCGCAGGCGGGCTAGCCGCCGCCGGGTCTGCTCGATACGCACCTCGGGCGCGATCACCCGGTGCATCTGCTCGGTGGTGGCCATCCGGTACTGCGCCAGCACACCCAGCGCCAGCCGGTCCCCCGCTGCCCGCGTCCACGCCGATCATCACGGATCCGCTCGCTTCCCGTCCGGTGCGGCACCGTCCTGCCCGGCGCCCGCTTACCGGTCACAGCAGCAGCCGGCCCCGACCAGAGCGCCGACCACGAAGACCCGACCACGGTCACGAAGCGACAACACCTCCGTGGACCAGGTCCACATCCCCGCCGACAACCCGTCCGACAACCGTCCGAACCCCCTGCCGCACCCGCCCGCGAATCCGCAGGTCACCACGCTGACCCTGCCGTGGTCGGGAGGCCGACATCCCCTCTACGCCCCCGAGTCCACGCCCCACAGCAGGAAGAAAAGAGAAGTGGGTGGTGGGACAGGTACCGGGCGGCGGGCGAGGGGATCGGGCGCCGCCGGTGTTCCTCGCGCGCGACGGCGGGGCCGCGCGCGACGTCGGACGGATCGCCCGTGAGGAAGAGCAACGCCGCGCCTTGGCCGCCTTTCTGGACGGCTGGGACGCGGCGGGCGAGGGAGCACCCTCGTAGTGCTGTACGGGCCCGGCTCCGTGTCTGCCGCCAACGTGACCCCGGGCAGGCGCCGATGCACGGGGTTGATCGGCATGGTTTCGGCCACTGCATCTGATTGCCCGGCGGCTCCCGGACAGCTGCGGGTACGGTCGATCAGTTTGACGGCTGGCGGTGGCTGCCGGTGGGAAGTGTCCGGTCGGCGTGTCGTCGCATCGCGGGTGGGGTTGGTTCGGTGGGCAGCACCGAGCAGAAGATCGAGGAGCAGTTCGCGCAACTTCAGCAGAGGGTCGGTGCTCGCCATGCCGAGGTGCTGAAGCACTCCGACGGTGACCAGTTCGCGGTGGAGTACACCCGGCTGGTGAACTCCACCAGCAAGCTGGTGGAGTTCGAGAAGACGATTCCCGAGCGTCTGGCCGAACCCGATCGCAGACGCAGTGAGCGCATCGTGACGTGGTCCTGGCGCGGCCAGGCGACTGTCGGCGCGGTGCTCATCGCGCTCGTCTTCGTCCTCGACCGCTCGACCTGGTGGTTGGTCCTGCTGGTCCCGCACTTCGCGGGAACGGCGGCCGGCTGCTTCCAGAAGGTCGATGCCGAACAACACCGTGACCGCCGCTTCGGGGCCATTGGACTGCACGTGGTCGCGCTCCTGATGGCCCTCATCAGCCTGAGCGTGATCAGCCGGTGGTTCATCATCGCCGCCGCCGTGGGCTGGATGCTCGTCGCCGGGTCCTCGATGGACAGCACGGGCGCGGGTGCGCAGGGGGCGCGGCGGTGAGCGACGACTACGGCTACCAGGTCCGCCGTCTGGAGACCCGGACCGGCGGGATGGAGCACGAGCTGCACTCGCTGCGTTCGAAGCTGGGGGAGGTCGAAGACCTCGACTACGAGCTGCGCGACATCCGGGGCGGCATCCGCAGCCTCGAGGACGACCTCAGCACCGTCCGCAACGACCTCACCGAGCTGGACGACGACGTACGCGGCCACATCCAGGACACGGATCAGTCCCTCAAGCGGCTGACCGGCCGCGTCCAGGCCCTCGAAGCCCACCTGCTCGCCGCTGGCGGCGCCCCACTCGCCGACCTCGACACCATCGACCCGGAGTGGAAGAAGCTGGCCAGGACCGCCAACCACGGCTGGCACGTGCGCTCCGGCCTGCTCCACAGACACCAGCGCGAGGCCCACCGCCTCAAGGTCCGCGAGTACGAAGGCGCGGTCGCCGAACGTGACGAACACCGTGACAAGGTGGTGGAGGCCGCCGGCATCCTGGCCAGTCAGCCGCGCACGTCCCGTGAGTTCAAGCAGGCCGTCATGGACTTCGGCATGTCCCGCACCCTCGCCGAGAGGCACGATCAGCGGGCCCGGCAACTGGCCGGCCCTGCCCAGTCCGCCCAGGCTGCACTGGCCCAGGATGAGAGGCAGGCGAAGGCGTCGCTGATCGAGCAGGGCGACAAGGCGGAGAGGAAGCTGAACTGGCTGTTGCGCGGCCGTCTGGCCGACGCGATCCGCGACCGCGCCCTGCTGCCCATGTGGTTCGTGACCGTGCTCGGTCCCGTGCCACCGGCGCACAAGACGCAGGAGTGGATGGACCTTGCCACCCAGGTCCTGGCCTACCGGGTCACTTACGGGATCAAGGACCAGGTCGTCGCGCTCGGAGCGGCGCCCGACGAGTACGTGCCGCGCCGCAGCGAGTGGTACGGCGAACTCACCAAGGACCTGCGCCGCTGGTAGCCCGCGTGGGTGAGCGACATCAGATGCCGCCGCGGCCTGCAACACACCTTTGCAACATAGGGCGCGTTGCACCACCGCGTTGCAGCCCCACACGTACGAGACCCCGGGACCATCGCGGCCCCGGGGTCTCGTACGGTGCGGCTTACCGGCCGGACAGCGTCGACGTCACGCCCAGGCGATGCCTAGCTTGCGCAGCGCGGCCAGCTGCTCCGCGCTGAGCTTGTCGCGCCGGGCCTTGGTGTTCGAGACCCATACGCCCAGCTTCACGGTCACTGGCTGTGCCTCGCCGTCGACCGCGATTTCCTCGCTGTGACTGCGCGGCACCGACCGGCCCGCCCCTTCCCGCTCCACCCACTGCGCGAGGGCCGCCAGGCCCCGCTGGAACGCCTGCTGTGCCTTGCTCGGGCCCTTCGCCGCGCGTCCGGCCGACGGGGCGCCAGACGGCGCCTCAAGCGGCTTGACGCCCAACGCGGTCAGCCGCTCCTGCTGCTCGGGCAGGAGCCGCGCCCAAGTACCCGGCTGCTTCTGCTGCTGGAGCCAATTGCCGATGTCGTCGCCGTCCATCAGCACGCCGGGGGCGATGTCGGGCAGGTGGCCGTCAGCGTCGACCAGGTCCGCCAGGACGCGGTAGTGCCGCTGCCAGTCGAGCGGCCATGGGCAGTCCCAGTCTGGGTCGATCTCCGTCAGCTGCGCCGCGCGCACTGCGGCCCGCTCCGGGTCCTTGCCCAGGCCGTTCTTTGCGCCCTTCCGCCGGAGGTTGGCCATGTGCTGCCCGACGGGCACCATCGCCTCGCCCTCGCCCCACACCGCGTCCTGACGCGGAGCGAGGTGCCCTGTGGCCCGCCGGTAGGTCCGGAGCGCGGCGAGCTTGTTCTCCCAGGCTTCTTCGCCCGGCTCCCACACCATCCCGGCCTCCGGCGCGTCCAGCAGGGTCTTGCGCCGCTCTTCCAGTTCACCTGCCCGCAGCGCCTTCCTCTGCTGGTGGACCCATCGGCCAAGCGGAAAATCCTTTGTGACCCCCACTTCCACCTCGACGTCGTAGGGAACGGCGTAGAGGCCGGCGATCTCGTTCTCCTTCCGCCAGCGGAGCAGGGCCTGGTAACCCTCCAGCCAGACCAGGGACTCGGGCCGGTAGACCCGGGTGCGCAGGAAGGCCGCGATGGTCGCCGCGTCGCGCGGGCTGGAGAAGTGCAGCAGGGCTGACTCGGCAGCGGCGTCGGTGTTGTCCTGCTCCTGGTCCTCGCCGTTGCTCTCGCCGCCGGCCCCGACGATCCGCCCGTCCTCGTCCCGCTGCACGTGGACCTTGCGCTTGCCGCTGGTGAGGGCGCGGGAGGCGAGCTGCTCGACGAGTCGTTCATCATGACTGCGGAGTCCTTGAAGGACGGCTACGAGGGGGCGGAAGCCGGCGGAGGCGACCATGTCGGCCGGGTCCTCGCCGGGCTCTAGGAACACCGGCACGATGATCCTGGCGACCTTGGTGGAGCCGTCCTTGTTGAGCCTCAGCGCGCGGCCGATGTTCTGGACGATCTCGACCTGCGAGCCGCGGGTGTCGGCGAAGCAGACGGCCTCGACTCCCCGTTCGCCGGTGATGTCTACGCCTTCCCCGAGCACGCGAACGCTCGCGAGGAAGGCGCGGTGGAGCCGGCGGCCGGCCGCGTCGATGCCGTTGGCGAACTGGCGCAGTACCTCGCGCCGCTCGGTGACGAGGTGGTCGCCGCACAGCCACGCCGACCACACCCGGTCCGGGGGTACGTGGCGGCCGGCCTCGAGTTCGTAGAACTCCGCGTCGATCGAGGACTTCGGCAGCTTGTCCGCAGCGGCCAGGTCCTCATCGGAGGCGTCGTTCATGTACAACTCGGCTGCCGTCTGGGGCAGCTTCTCCGCGAACGCGGCGGCTTCCTCGACCTTCTGGTGGAACGTCATGACGGTGCGCAGATTCCACGCGGCGGCGTGCTCCAGGAGCGCGGTCTGCAGCAGCGCCAGGCGCCGGCCCCGCCGCGCTTCCTCCGACTCCCCGAGAACGGGCGAGGGGTCGCGGATCTCCAGCACGTCGATCTCAAATCCCGCAAGGATTTCGCGCTCGATCGCCTCGCTCAGGCCAAGCTCTGCGAGCCATGCGCCGTAGGTGCCCTCCGGGTCGTCTGCCATGGTCGCGATCTCCGCCTCCTGGCCGTCCGCGCCCTTCTGCGGCCGGGCCGCGGCGAGGATGCGCAGGGTGGCGGTGAGATAGAGCCGGAAGTCCGCCGGGACGCGGGCGTTGTCGTGGATCGCCGCCCACGGCCGCCCAAGATCCCCCGCCGTACCGTGGGCCTCATCCACGATGGCGAGCGAAAAACCGGCCATGCGCTGTCCGTACAGGCGCTCTCCGCCCGCCAGAGCGGCCTCCAGCGGCCCGCGAACGCGACCCTGGCCATCGGGTCCTCGAAGTCCTCACGGTCCACGAGAGAGGCGTACGTGGCGAACACGATGACCGGTCCGTGCCCGGCCCACAGGGCCAGCTGGATCGGGTTCGTAGTGGTGCGCACCCCCAGCTCGTTCAGCACCGGGTCATTCTCCAGCGAGCACACCGCCACCATGGGGGAGCGGTGCCCCACCGCCCGCCACGCCTGGGCGGTTTGCACGAGCAGGTCAAGGGTCGGCACGGTGACGAGGATCCGGCCGCTGGGGAAGCACTCCAGCGCGCATGCGGCGGCGGTGATCGTCTTGCCCGATCCGGTCGCGGACACGATCGTGCCCCGCGCACCCTCCGGGGACACAGACGATCTTGCGGGGAATCCCACCCATTTTCGGAACCGAGATTTCTGTTCCACTTGGTGTTCTCGGAGCTGGATCAAAAGAGTTCTCCCGGCTCGGGAAGGACTTGTTGGACAGAAGTGATCCGGTATCCACCGCGCCCGTAGAGGCCGCCGTCTCTTCCGTGGATGGCCCAGGCTCTCGTGGCCGCTTCACCGGATGATGCCGCCATCAGGTGGACGACGGGAGCAGGCATGTCCGGGCTGGGACTGCCGGCGGTGGGCCGGGCCTCGATCCGGTAGACGCGGTGCCGCCGGATTTCCGGAGCCGCGACACCTGACCGCTCGGCCTCGGCCACGTCTGCCATCAGCCGCTGCAGACGCTGCGTTTCGTAGCGGATGGCACGCGAGTCGTGGGAGGGCAGGTACGCGGCCATCCGCTCCTTCTCCATGAGACCGGCGATCCGCTCCCACTGAAGGCGCCGCAACTCCGCGATGAACACCTCGCTCACGTGATGCGGTTCGGACGGGGCCGCCCTGGCCCTCCCGGCGCGTTCCCGAGCCAGGCATACCTGAGCGGCTATCCGGCAGTGATCGAGTCCGGCAGCTTTCGCGACCACCCCGAGCCGGGCAAGCTCATGCGGAAGATACTCGTAGATCAACACGCAAACCACTCCCCACCGGGTGTCCCTGAATTACGCCAATGCTACATGCTGCATCACATTGAGATGCAGACGTGCGAGACTCCCCGGAAAGCCCGACACAAGATTCCTTCCGCCCCGATGTTCATCGCACATCGGGGTACACGGCCTCGCATGGCACCGAAGACCGAACGCATCCAGTTCCTGCGGGCCGTGCGGCAGCTGCACCGCGTCCGCTCCTTCTACGCCGCGGGCGTCCTGCTGTGGGCGGCATCCGCCGCCTGGACCGGCTGGCAGGCACCCGGGAGTCGGCAGATGTGGGTGTCCGTCCTCCTCCTGGCCCTCTTCACCGCTCTCCTCGCCACCGCCGGCCTGTCCCTGCGGCATCTCGCAGTCCCCCCGACAGGCCGGCCCGCACATCACGCCGCCTCGCACAGGGCGGCAAGCAACCCCCGCGTCCACGCCTGAGGAACCGTCAGCCTGCCTGCGCACGAGCCGGCAGACCACTTCCGAGGCGCCGCACAAGCCTGTTGGGGGCGGTGGCCGGGCATACGGGCTTCACTTCCCATCGAGAGGAGCTCGTCATGCTCGGCATAGTCGCAGCAGTGCTGTTCTTCATATCGTTTCTCATCAACGCGGCCGAGATCAGCACCAATCACACGTTCTCGTCAGTCAACGTGATGCTCCTGGGGCTGACCGCACTGGCCCTGCACGTTGCGGGAATCGGGAGCACTTGGTCCCGTAGACGCTGACCCAGAATCAGGCCAGCCCTCCACAGAGGCCCACCCTTACTGCCGCTCGGGCCGCAGGCCCGTTGAGCCGCCCCGCGCAGCGGGGCCGGCGCCTCGTGGCGCGCAACGCCACCCGGTGACCGGAGCGCAGCGAAGGCACCGCCGGGGGGGTGGGGGGGGCGCCCCCCCACCGCTCCGGGAGCGCAGCGGACGGAGCGTCACCCGCCCTGCGAAGCAGGGCGGGTGCGCTGACCGCGCAGCGGTCAGCCAGCGCTCCCTCGGAGCGGGAGCGCAACACCCGTGCGCAGCACGGGTGTTCGCTTGCACATCGCGCAGCGATGTGGTACCCGCTCCGCG
>NZ_JBVKCG010000039.1:0-40033 GCF_055634995.1 Streptomyces sp. NPDC111744 | reverse complement strand
GGACCCTAGACAAGTCCCATCGTTGCAGGTCAGGAGCACTCTCCGCTTATTTGATCAAGCCTCGGACACCCCACCTCGTGAAAGCGCGAGGCTAACGTGACGCCCGACATGTGCTCCATCTGGTTCTTCGTGCGCGAGGAAAGCCCCGACCGGGCCCGCGTCCTGTACGACAAGATCGTGGAGTGCGCCAAGGCCGCCGCCCAGGCCAGCCAGACTCGCCTCGTGCAAAAGTTCCACTCCGCTACGTGGAACCTGCTGGCGAACAAGGCCGGCGCCGAGCTGCTCAACGACAACATGCGGCGGATCGGTGCGCCGCGCTTCACCGACGAGGACCACGCGCTGGCCATGGCCGTGCAGAAGTCGCTGGGCCGCCCGGAGGTGGGCATGCCCACCGAACTGACCCCGCTCACGCCGCCGGCGGCGGCCTACACCGGCGGCCTCGCGACCGACACGGCGGACATCAGCTGGCAGGCACCCACGGCGGTGCTGCTGTCGGCGGCGTACCCGCCGGGCATCCCGAACCACAACTGGGGCGTCACCGCCACGGCCGCGACGAACATCGGTCACCAGGCGCTGCTGTCCGCCGCCCGGTACCTGGCGGCGGGTGCCGTCGACCTGATCGAGCAGCCCGATCTGCTGGCCGCCATGCAGCAGGAGTTCAAGAACCGCACGCAGGGCATCCAGTGGGCGTCGATGATCCCCGACGGCACCCAGCCGCCCCTGTGTCAGCCGCCCGAGGACTTCCTGCACCAGACGGGCCAGAGCTGGTCTCCGCACGGCGTGACGTGGCCGGTGCCGCAGGTCGCGGCCCCGGAACAGCTCGACACCACGGGTCCCAACCTGCCGCCCATGACCTGACCGGGCTCCCGCCCGGGACGCGGGGGCCTTCGCGCTCCGCGTCCCGGGCCCACGCGGCGGCGGGCGGACGGGACCGTTTCGACGCCCGCCCCACGGGCTCAGAGGGCGGCCCCGCGTTGCGATGGCAGACGCGACTACAGGGCCGCCCCGTACGCCGTCCGGGCGTCCTTCGGCCGCGCCGGCCTCGAAGCGACGCCCGGGAGACCGGGCGGACCACCGCGGCGGGTCGTCGCCTGTCCGCGCCGGCCGGCGGCGCGGGGCCGGTTGTCCGTTCCCGCGAGCGGCGCGACGGTCCCGAGGGTTGTCCTTCTCCGGCGTCGCCACCGGCGCACCGGCAGCGGCGGTCAGCGGGACGGTCGGTCGCTTCGGTCGCTGACGAGTTCGCTCGCGCGGTCCGAACCGCCGCTGAGCGTCTGGCCGTTTCCCGCCGCGCAGCTCCACATCGACGACGCCGCACCGCCTGGCGGCACAGTCGTGCCGGCCCCGACCGCGCCCCTGGGCGTCTCCCGGCGCGGCGATCCCCCGCACGTGCCGTGCGACCGGGCCGGCCCGCCAGCGCCCAGCATCTCGGTGGCCCGGGGCGGAACCCTCACTCGTCGTCCACCTGAGTGGCGATCACGGCCAGCACCGTCCGGGAACTGACCCCGTATTTGCGCATCGCCGACTTCAGCTGGGCCCCCACCGTGCTCGGGGACCTCGACAGTGCGACCGCGATCTGCCGGTTCGTCAGCCCCTGACGGACCAGGCGCACGACCTCCCGCTCGCGGGGTGAGAGCCGGTTGCCGTATCCCCGGCGGCCACCGCGTCGCACGCCCCGCGCAGCCCACGCGCAGCGCGCGGCGCCCTCCTCGGCCAGCGCCGCCTCGCGCGGCCTCGGCAGCCGCGACCACGCCCGGGCTGCCTCGTCCCACGCCTGCGCGGCCACCGCGAATGCGCCCCTGCCCTCGGCGCAGACCGCCCGGCACATCGTGAGGGAGGCCTCCGGCGCCGGGGCGTGGCGCCCGTCGAGTCCTCGTGCGAAGGCCTCGACGAACTGCTCGGCCTGGGTCTGCCGCCCGAGCGCGGTCAGCACTGCCACGCGTACGGGCGCGATCTCCGTCGCCCAGACCCACAGATCCTTGCCGGTGATCAGACGCACGGGCTCCTCGGTCAGGGCGTACGCCTGCTCGGCGTCACCGGCGGCCAGCCGTAACTGCGCCTGGGCCGTGGCGGCTTCCAGCCACACCGGGATGATGCGGCGTCGTTGGGTCTCCTCGCGGATGGCGCGCAGCACGTCCTCGGTACGGTCGTCGCCCCCCTCGGCCGCCAGCCGCAGCTGTGTCCCGAGCAGCCGCGCCTCCAGTCGGCAGGCCGGGTCGTCCGTGGCGGCGGACCACTCCTCCACCCGCCCGGCCAGTCCCTGCCACGCGCCGGTGCGGTAGTCGAGCCGCAGCAGGTTCACCAGAGCCATGACCCGGATGACCTGCAGGCCGTGGCGGGAGGCGGCGTCCACGGCGCCGGTCAGCCGGACCCGCGCTCGTCGTACCGGCCCCACCGCATGGCCGCGTCGCCGATGTTCAGCGCGGCGCGGGCCGTCTCCACGGCGGTCCGCGGGTCGGACGTGTCCTCGCCCAGCTCGTTCACCAGTGTCCAGCCCGACGGCTCACCGAGTTCCAGGAGAGCGGTGATCCGGTTCACCAGCAGGCTGAGCCGCTCGTGCGCGAGCAGTTCGCAGTCGTCCGCGAACCGCTGCGCCCGGTCCAGCCAGCGCAGGTGGGTCTCGAGGGGCCACGGTCCGACCCAGGGCAGGGCGAGCACGGTCATGGCCCAGGCATCCACGTACGTACCCTCGCCGAGGCCCGGGACGGCCAGCTCGAACTCGGCCGCCGCGGCGGCGTAGTCCCCGAGGCCGAACACCCGGCCCAGTTGCCCGCGTACCTCGGCGCGGTCGTGTGCGCCGAGCCGGTCCGACTCCAGGACGGCGCGCAGGGCCGCGATGGCCTCCGCGCGCCGCGCGTAGCCGGTGAACGCCAGGAACGGCATCTTCCGCACCAGCGGCGCGACCGCTTCAGCGGGCAGGGACGGTTCGGTGATCAGCTCGTGCAGCAGGGCGACGGCGCTGAGGTGGTCGCCCGTGGCGAGGGCGACGTCCGCGGCCTGCTGGGCGTACTCGGACCACCGCGCCCGCTCACCTGCCTGGCGGAAGTGGTGGGCGAGCCGCCCGACCGGCCGCGGGCGTACGGACTCCAGCAGTGCGGCGGCGCGGCGATGGGCGGCCCGGCGGTCGGCCGGGGACGCCTGGTCGTGGACCGCCTGCGCGGCGAGGGCGTGCCGGAAGCCGAACCGGCCCTGGTTCGCCCCCTCCTCGACGAGGAGACCGATGCGTACGGCGTCCTTGACCGCCGCCTCGGTCACGGCGGCGGACTGCGGGCCCGCGCCGCGGGACAGGCCGGCGACGTCGCCGAGCGTGCGCTCGTCGGCCGGCTCGCCGAGCACGGCGGCGGCCAGCAGCACCTGCTGGGCGTCGACGCGGAGCCGGGCCACCCGTTCCGTGACGGCGTCGCGGATCGTGGGCGGCACGGTGATCTCGTCGAGGGTGCGCCGGACCCACTCGCCGTCGCGCCGGACGATGTCCGCGCGGTCCCGCATCAGGTGGACGCACTCCTCCAGCACGAGCGGCACACCGGCGGTGCGCTCGTGCAGGAACCTGGCGAAGGCGGCGGAGACGTGCTCATCGTCCAGCATCGAGGAGATGAGTCGCGCCGTGTCCGCGACCGGGAGCGGGCCGAGGCGGAAGCGGGTACGGCTGACCCCCTCGCCCGCCGGTGCTCGGGAGGAGAGGCGAAGCAGCAGGGAGTCCGCTGCCACTTCCTCGGGGCGGAAGGTCAGCACGAGGCTGAGCGGCAGGAGCGGACGTGAGGCGAGGAACAACAGCAGTTCGAGGGTGGTGTCGTCCGCCCAGTGCACGTCCTCAATGATCAGGATGTCGATGTCGAGCCGGGTGAGGAGCTCGGTGAAGGCCGTGATCAGACGGTGTCTGGCGGCGCCGGCGTCGGCGAGGGGTTCTGGTGCGGGCGGCAGGAGGTCGGCCCATTCGGGCAGGAGCGGCCGCAGTGTCCCGGCCAGCGCCGACAGCCCGAGGTCCGCCAGGCCGGCGCGGCCGCGCACGGCCTGCCGCACCGCGTCGACCACCGATCCCAGTGTCAGCGCCTCCAGCCGGCTCTTGCCGATGCCGGACTCGCCCTCGACCAGCACCAGAGCGCGCCGCCGCAGCAAGGCGTCGGCCACCTGCCGCAACTCGGTCTCGCGTCCCACGAAACGGGGGCTCACCGCACCCGCAGTCCGCCGCACCCGAACCGCCTTCCGCACCGCCGGCAGGAGGGATGCCGGGCAGGAGCTCTCCTCGCGCACACATGAGGAGCGCGCGTGAATTCGACACCAACTCAGTTGTGCCGTCAAGGAGACGGCGAGAATCGACATGGGGGGCGCACCCGTGCGCGGGTGCGCACGCACGGCTCGCGTTGCACTCATTGACACAGCAATAACAGGTCCGATGTACTTGTCGTCACACTTGTGTTTCTCGGGGTGGGGCCGACCGGCACGGCAGCGGTTGAGCGCGCAGTGACGGGAACACCTCCGGCCAGCACGGGCACAGGGAGTGATCATGGAGGGCTCGCCGATCGCGGTGTTCGACCGACTGGTCCGCTCCGACCGGCCGGCACACGCACCGGTCCTCTTCGACACGGCGTGCGTCCTGGGCGGCAGTATCGCGGGACTGCTGGCCGCGCTGATCCTCTCGGACCACGCACGCAAGGTCCTCGTCGTGGAACGCGACCAGGCGTACCTGCCCGCGCGCCCCCGCCCCGGCGTCCCGCACGGCCACCAGGTCCACGGGCTGCTTCCGGGCGGGCTCAGCCAGCTCGAACGCCGGCTGCCCGGGATCACGCAGGAGGCGGAGTGGCTGGGCGCGGTCCTCGTCACACCCGAACAGACCGCCTTCTTCCTCGACGGTCACCGGCAGGCGTCCACGGGCTCCACAAGGACCGTCCTCGCCTCACGCCCGTTCCTTGAATCGTGCATTCGTGACCGTGTCCTGTCACGGCGCAACATCGAGGTCATCCCGGGGCATGCCACGGGCCTGGAATACCGGTACGGCGCGGTCAGCGCCGTACGGCTGCGGCTGGTCGGCGTCGAGGAGGTGGTGGACGCCGACTTCGTGGTGGACACGATGGGGCGTGCCAGCAAGCTGTCCGACTGGGTCGAGCAGGGCGGTTACGAACGGCCGTCGCCGGAGCTGCTGCCGACCGGTGTCAGTCACCACTCCGTCTGGTTCGAACGGAAGGAGAAGACAGCCGACCTGGCATGCGGGCACACGATCGCCCTGTACTCACCGCTTTCCCGGGCGGACGGCCTGGCGGTGGCACAGGCCATGGCGATCGAGGGCGGGCGCTGGGCGGTGGGCCTCACGACGTCCGGCACCGCGCCACCCCCTCGCACCGTCGAGGACCTCCGTTCGATCTGCGCCGGGCTCCCGGGCCTATTGCCCCCCGTGACACGCCAGGCGGTCACCCGCGGACCCCGTGGGGTCCACCAGCCGGACAGCAGGCGCCGGCGCTTCACGGGACTGACACGGTTCCCCGCGCGCCTGGTCAGCCTGGGCGACTCCGTGGCGTCGCTGAGCGCGGCACACGCCCAGGGCATGTCGTCGGCGGTCCTCCAGGCAGCCGCGCTGTCGGAGTACCTGACCGGCGAACCGGATCCCGGCATGGTCGCCACGGAGTTCTTCCGCCTCCAGGACGTGGTCGTCGACGCGGTCTGGTCCATGGGAGCCGGTGCCGGCATCGCTCGGCCGGACGCACCGAACGGCCATGCCGTGCCGGAGGACGTCGTACGTCGGCGCTGGGAGTCGGAGCAGGTGGTGCGGGCGTCGGCGGTCGATCCCGTCATCGGCAGGCGTACGCGGCCGTCGCCGGACAGTTCGCCCATCCACTCACCCTCACCCGTCCCGACCTCGTGGCAAGGGCGATCGCGGTGAACCGCAGTGCCGTGGGCGCCGCCCATTGAGTCGCCCCGCGGTGCGGTGCGGGCTGCCACCGGATCCCACGCTCGCCGGGCCCGCTCCGGCGGCCGGCCTCCGGGCGTCCCGCAGCTGCCGCGAGCGCTCTGCCGGCCCTTCGCCGAACGCCGGGCCGCCCCGCTCTACGAACCCCGCCCCACCGCTCGTACAGTACAGGCCGCGGCACACCGGTTCCTGACGAACGACCGCCCCTCGCACACTCACCCCAGCATGCTGACGACCACGGTGTAGCAGCGGTCCGCTTCTGGCTGGGGGCACTCGCCGGACGATCGGCCCGCAGTCGTCCGGCGTGCAGCTCTCGCTGCTCCGGCCGCGGGCTGCCGTTCAACCGGGCCACGTCCGGGAAGGACCGGTGTCCGCCCGTTCTCAGTCGACGGCCAGGACCTTGACCGCACCCACGCCGTGCCTCATCGGGCGCAGCAGGATGTCGAACACATATCTCTCGTCGTGGCGCGGGCGCAGGGTCACGGAACGGCCGGGCATCAGCTGGGAAGCGGGAGACAAGCGCCGGTCGCCCTCGTGTTTGCCGCTCACCAGGGTCACCGTCACCGGGATCCGGCTGACATTGCGCAGGCTCACGGCGGTCGTCCGGGGGCATTTGCCCAGGTGACCCGCCGTGCGGTTGAATCGGACGTCGCCGAAGGCAGCGGTGCCGCACGAGACGTCGTAGGGTCGGTCGGACAATGAGTCGCAGACAGCAACCGCCGCGATGACCGGCAGAGCGCGATCACGGTGTGCGGTGTCCTCGGACGAGTGAAAAGCCAGCGCCACCATGACGCTCCCCGCCACGAAGACCGTGCCGGCGGCCCCCAGCAGCCTTCTGCTCACCCTGCGTATTCGGCCGTTCCCCTCGATGACCCGCGAAACCTTCGGGACCGCCCGGCGCAAATGGCGGACCAACCATGAAAGAATTGCATAGTAAAGTTAATCCCAAGTGGTTGCCGTGTGCATGTACGTTCCGGATGCCGGATCGACGCACGCGTGTGGCCGTGT
Source organism: Streptomyces sp. NPDC111744 (assembly GCF_055634995.1). Classification (NCBI taxonomy): domain Bacteria; kingdom Bacillati; phylum Actinomycetota; class Actinomycetes; order Kitasatosporales; family Streptomycetaceae; genus Streptomyces; species Streptomyces sp. NPDC111744. Next base: position 33,126 of record NZ_JBVKCG010000039.1, on the reverse strand, counting down.
CACACCTCGGCCGACGCGAAAACCGTCAGTCTGAGCGTCTCCACATAGAGCCAGACGAGCGTCAGACTCAGGCCGTGGGCCGCGGCCCATGCCTCCTGCCGGGGGGCACCGTGCATGAGGCCGTCCTCGACCTGTCTGAAATGCATGGCGAGGAACGGCGTGGCCAGCGCGATGCCGGCAAGCCCGGAGACGACACCTGCGGCCACGCTGTGGTGCCCCAGGCCGTCCGCGGGGATGACCACGGACAGCAGCGCGTCGGCCACGGTCAGCAGGAGCACGCCCGCCAATGCCGCGCAGAGGAATCCGTACCACCGGTGCGCCACCCGTATCCAGCGCAGCGCATAGGCCACCAGGACACCTGCGAAGGCGGCCATCGTCCCGAGGACGAACTGGACGAACACACCGGACGAGGCGTCGGTCGACACCGTGTTGGACAGCACGCCCAGAAAGACGCCCAGCACCGGCGCGTGGACCAGGGCCAGGGCGGGGGACGGCCGGCCCCGGCGGCACTGGAGCAGCACCAGTACCACGGCGATCGCGCCCGCTCCGCCGGCGATGCCGTACGACGGGCCCAGACTCGCCGGCGGGACCAGGGGGAGAGTCCAGGACAGCACCGTCATGAGCGCCGTCAGGGCGAACGCCGCACCGGTGCGCACGAGGACGCCCCGCATCGTCATCAGATCGGCGGCGACGAGCTGCGGCAGGGGCGACGGTCCGGGTTCGTGCCCGGGGTCGGGTTCCCGGCCCGCGCCAATCCGGTCCCGCACGACGGCCACTTCGGCCAGTGGGTCCCAGGCCGTGGTCTTGCGGCCGCCCTGGCGCTTGAACCCCCGGCTCAGGAGCACTGGATTACTGCTCTTCAACGCAGGCCTTTCGACGCCGGAACCTCTCGGTGCACACCCGTTACGGGTTCCTGGCCGGAACCCGGAGATGATGGCGGGCGGCCTCCCTGAAGTGCGCATTTCACCGGGTGGCCGCCAGCGTCCCCGCCGCTGGGGGTGGTACGGCGGGAACATGTGGAGAGGAACCGCGGATCCCCTTCACTCTCAGGCTTCGCGGTCGCCTCCGCCTCGGCCGCGCCCCGGTCGTGGCCCAGGTCGGACGCGCTGCGCACGGCGCGCAGCACAGGCATGACGTGGGGGAAACCGATGCTCAGCGCGAAGGCGGCCAGCGCGGCGGCCAGGACGATACCGGAGGCCAGAAGTAGGGCCTGGTGGTAGCCGTGGTGCAGGAGGGGCGTGGCGGCCAGCGGGCCGAGGATCTGACCGACGGAGTAGCCGGCGGTCAGCAGGGCGACGGCGCGGGGGAACCGCAGGTGCGTGCCCGCGCCGAGGGCCAGGGTGCTCACGCCGATGAAGGTGGAGCCGAACAGCACTGCGGAGATGAGCGCGGCCGCCACTCCCCCGATCAGTGCGGGCAGGGCGATGCCCACGGCCTGCACGGCGAGCGCGGCCAGCAGCAGGCCCGGCCGGGACCAGCGCCGCCCCAGACCCGCCCACAGGGCGGAGGAGGGAATGGCCGCCAGCCCGACCAGCACCCACGCCCCGCTGCCGATCCAGCCGGGCGACGTCTGGTTGATCGCGGCGACGAGGAAGGTGCCCGCGATGATGTAGCCGATGCCCTCCAGCGTGTACGACGCGAACAGGGCGCTGAACCAGCGGTGCGTCCGGGGACCGGCCGCCGTCGGATCGGCCGGCTTCGGGGCCGGCCCGGGCCCCGGCTCGGGGCGCAGGCCCCAGGCGCCGAGGGTGAGTACCGCGGCCAGCGCCGCCGAGGCCCACCACGCCGTCTGCCATTTGCCGACTGTGCGCAGCACCAGGACCAGGAGGCCGGACAGGGCGATGCCCGCCCCGACTCCGCCGAAGGCCCAGCCGGGCAGGTGGGCCGGATGTTCGCGCAGACGGCTGAGCAGGGAGCATGCGGCGATCACGAAGATCATCGCGCTGAAGGCGCCCGCGGCCAGGCGGAGCAGCAGCCAGACGGCGGTGTCGTGGACCAGCGGCATACCCGCCAGCGTGGCCACCAGCGCCAGCAGGCTGGAGCGCAGCACCACCGAGGAACGCACCAGCCGGGGAACCAGGGTGCCCGCCAGCGCGCCGATCAGGTAGCCCACGTAGTTCGCGGTCGCCAGGTTCGCCCCGGCCCCGGCCGACAGTCCGGCCTGGGCATGCATCAACGGAAGGATCGGGGTGTAGACGAAACGGCCGACGCCCATTCCCGTCGCCAGTGCGGCGGCGGCCTGCAGGACGTGCGCCCACGCTGAACGCCGCGCACCCGTGGACGTGCCTGCGGGTTCTACGAGCGACACCCGGCTCGTACCGGAAGCCTCCGACATGGTCTTTCGCCTACTTCCCATGCGAACAGGCTGCGCACAACACCCCTGCGAATCCATGACGTGTTTCCTCCCTGCTGCAAAGCTCAGGCTCCTACCGCGCCGGGCGCTGGCAGTGGCGCCCGGCCGGCCCGCGTCCCGTGGCGGCGATCGCCGTGCAGCCGGCACGGATCTGTGCCCGGGGCCGGTTCACACGACAGCCGCAGACGGTCGACGCGCCCGGACCGGACGGCCGCGCGGGCCGCGACCGCGCGAAGCCGGGACCGAAGTAGCCGATCGGTCGTATACTTACGGTGTGGGACGCACCAGCGATGCCAAGAACAAGATCCTGACCGCCGCCCGGACACTGGTCGAGCAGCACGGCTACTCCGCTCTGGGCGTCGCCGAGATCTGCAGGACCGCAGGCGTGCCCAAGGGCAGCTTCTACTACTTCTTCGAGTCCAAGGAGAGCCTCGCGCTCGCCGTCATCGACGAGCAGTGGGCCGCCGAGCGCCGCGCGTGGGAACACTCCCTCGACCACGACGTCCCGCCCCTGCCACGACTCAAGCGGCTCTTCGAAGGCATGGAGGCACGCCAGCAGGCCGGCCAGGACAGCTGCGGATCCGTCCTGGGCTGCATGTTCGGCAACCTCTCCCTGGAGATGAGCAACCACAACGACAGCGTCCGCCGCCGCCTGCAGGAGATCTTCGAAGCCCAGGTCGAACTCGTCCACGCCACCGTCGCCGAAGCCCGCCGACGCGGCGACATCGGCCCCGTCGACACCCACGCCGCCGCCCGCGCCCTGGTCGCCCAGGCCGAAGGCCAGGTCCTCTTCGCCAAGCTCTACAACAGCCCCGCCGAACTCGGCACCCTCTGGCCCAGCTGCCTCGCCCTCCTCGGCACACCCCAGCACCAGACCCCCACCGCCGCCTGACAAGCCGGACGCGCCGTGGGCCGCCGGGGCGACGCACCGGTGCAGGAGCCAGGACGCCACGCCCGGGCCGCCGGGTGACCCTGGGCGGCGCCCGCCGTGGCGGCCGGTCAGTCCCGCCGTCCGCTCAGCCGGTGCGCGTGCGCGGGATACACCCCGAGGATGCGCACCTCGGAGGAGAAGAAGCGCAGTTCCTGCAGGGCGAGTTTGACCCGCGGCTCGTCAGGGTGCCCCTCGATCTCCGCGTAGAACCGGCTCGCGTTCAGGCCCGCACCGATCTGGTAGCTCTCGATCTTGGTCAGGTTGACAGCGCTGCTGGCGAAACCGCCCAGCGCCTTGTACAGCGCGCTGGGGATGTTCCGCACGTTGAAGAACAGGCTGGTCCTCGTCGGGGCGTCGGCCACCGGCACCGACGCGGCCTGCCGGGACAGGACGACGAACCTCGTCGTGTTGTCGGGGTCGTCCTCGACCCCGGACCGCAAAACCTCCAGGCCGAACAGGTCCGCCGCCGCGGGCGGGGCGAGAGCCGCGTGCCGGGGGTCGCCCAGCTCCGCCACCTCACGCGCCGCCCCCGCCGTGTCGTCGCTGACCAGCGTTCGCCAGCCGCCCTCCCGCAGGATCTTCCGGCACTGGCCCAGCGCGTGCACATGGCTGCGCACGCACTCCACCTGGTCCAGCGACGTACCCGGCACCACCATCAGGTCGAAACGGATGGGCAGGCAGTACTCGGCCACGATGAACAGCCCGGACTCCGGCAGTAGATGGTGGACGTCCGCCACGCGTCCGGCCGCCGAGTTGTCCACCGGGATCACCGCCACGTCGGCCGCGTCCAGCGTGACCGCGTCGGGCCACGGCGACCGGCCGGACGCCGTCCTCGGCGGCGGGACGAGCGGTGCCGAGGGGCGCGGCCCAGTTCCAGGTTCCGGTGAACGCCTCCCAGGCGCCCGCGGGATCCCGGTGTCCGGCCGAATCGTACCGTTCGAGCACGCGCGGCAGAGCCGCTCGGGGCCCGGCCATGTGCGCAGCCGTCGTCGTTTCCCTGGTCAGCTCGCTCACCGTTTCACCACCTGATCGCCGGCGCGGGACGTCGTCCAGCTCCCGGCATGCGTGCGGCGGAGCCGTCGCCGTCGCGGGCGACCGACCGCCTGAGTTCCCGTACGGCGGCATCCGCACCACCCGCACCGGCGTATCAATCTTCGCCACTTCGGTCACGTGTCCGGCCCGACCCGGGGTTCAGGTGAAACCCGCCACAGGGGCCGGTGGGCCGCAGCCGGCGCGGCGCTCTCCGCCGGCCTTCTACGCCGCGGTTTGATCATCCTTTACCGGCGAAGAACGACGACGCGGTGGTCTTCTACCGCGACACCGCCGGGACCGAGCCCGATTACACCACCTTCGAGTACGCCGGCTACCGCGGCGTGCGCGTCGGCATGCTCGGCACGCCGCTCCCGGCCGCCGACGCGACCGCCTACTACACCGGCACCTGGACCGAACGTCCAGGAAGGATCACCCGGTCGCCTACCGGCTCGGCTGGCGCCGCACCGGTGACCTGTCGGGCTTCACCGCCCAATTGGCCGCGAAGCAGCTGGTCGAGGTCGCGGTTACCATCGGCTCCCCCGCACCGGGCAAGCGGGCCACCGTGTCGGTGAGCCCGATCATGCCCAACGGCGCCTGGTACGACGGAGCCCCCGACGACGTGGCGCTGCCCGAGACGGCCACCGACTACTTCCTGCGCAACGACCTCGCCTTGCGCTACACGGTCGACCGGACCACCTCCGAGGCGTCCGAGACCACCGAGGCGCAGTTGTCGGCGCCCCTGACCTTCGCGGCGCACCGGCGCTACCGCCTCCGGTTCGACGTGGGCGTCTTCGGGCCGTCGCTGCCCGCCGGCAGCCCCTGGCCGGGCGCGCGACTGCCCGTTGGCGCCGGCGCCACCCGCACCGGCGACACCCTTCGGGCGTACCTGCCCCTGTTCGGTGACGCGGCCGACCACCTGGGCGCCTCCGCGTACACCACGGCCCGCAGCACCCTGTCGGCGGACGGCACGCAGATCTTCGCCACGGACCGGCCGCTCGACGGCGCCGCGTAAGCCGTGCCCGCGCGGAGCGCTTCGTACTGCCTGACCACGGACGTCTCACGGGCCGCCGGGATTTCCGCGGTGTCAACCCGAGTCACGGCGCGGTGGACCTTCCGCTCGGCGCACGTCAAGGGGGACGCGGCCGTGCGCCTGCCCTTGTCGGTGGTCCGCTTCTCGCCGGCGCTGACCGCGCGCAGCACCGCCAGGGCGGACGCGGTCTTCTCCGTGCCCTTTGCGGTCCAGGGCGCGGCCACCGCCGCGACGGTGCGGCACCTGGGCTTCCAGGTCTCCTACGACCGCGGCAGGACCTGGCGCCCGGTCGTCGCACGGCACGGTGCGCTGTCCCTGCGGCACCCGGCGGCGCCCGGTACGGTCTCCCTGCGCGTCCGCCTCGTCGACGCCCACGGCGACACCCTGATCCAGACGGTCTACGACGCCTGTCGCACGACCAGCTGACCGGCCCGGCGTGCGCCTCCGTGACCTGTCCGCGAATGTGACCGGCGTCACGGGAACCCGGTCGCCGTCGCGGACAGGTCAGTACACAGGTCATCCCGCGACTACACGAAGAGGCACTGTGCACACCCACCCCGTCATCCTGGCCCTCACCGAGCAACGGATCCCCCTGTGGACGCTGGACGCCGCCGGGACCGTCGTCGTCGTCATCATCGGCGCCGCGCTCCTGCTGCTGCGACGCCGCCGGTAGACACAGGCGGACTTCCGTCCCGTGCATCGTCGAACGCCTCGGCCGCGACCCCGAACGGCTCGCGGCCAAGGCGTTTGCGTGCCGGGCCGCCGCCGTGGCGGGGACGCCGCCGGGGATCAGGCAGAGGGCGGACCGGTGAGGGCGTGGCCGTGGCCGTCGTACGGCCAGCCGTTGATCACGCAGCCGTGCAGGCCCTTGATCTGCTGCATCATCACCGGTGCGGGGAGGCCGGCACCGGGGCAGGACTCGTGGCCGTGGCCCAGGCGGTGGCCGACCTCGTGATTGATCGCCAGGGCGTGGTAGAGGCCGGGGTGCCCTCGGTAGTAGGAACTCAGCAGCAGCCACCGCTTGACGTTGATCCCGACGTCGTGTCCGCCGCTGCAGTTCACCCAGCCGCCGGTGTCCAGGCCGTAGCGGGCGCAGATCACGTCGGTGGTGTGCGGCGACGCCAGATGGACGGTGAAGTCCACCGGGCCGGCGGAGACCCGCTGGAAGGCCCAGCGCCCGCCGGCCGCCCACCCCCGGGTGGTGTCGTCGAGGACGGCGTCGACCTGCCCGGCGAAGGCGCGCGGACTCTGGCCGATGTCGTCCTCCACGTCGACGGCGTAGCGCATCAGCGTGCCCCGGCCCGCGACGCCGGTGCCGCCGGCGGCGCGGGTGAAGGTCCCCGCGCCGCGCTGGGGGAAGACGGGGGCGTCGGTGGGAGAGGCGGTGGGCGTCGGGCTGGAGCAAGAGCCGGAGGACCGTGGGGCGGACGCGGAGCCGGAGGGTGCCGGGGCGGCGGCGTGCGTCGTCGGAGCGGGGGCCGTGCGGCTTGCGGAACTGTCGCCCGTACGGCCGTGCGCGTGGTGGGAGAGTCCGACCGCCCCGACGAGGGCCAGGCCGGCCAGCAGGGTGGCCGGGACGGAGCGGGCGACGCGCCGCGCTCCGGCGGCCCGTGGTCCGCGGGCGCCGGAGCGAGGGGTATTCGTCGGATTGCTGATATGTCATCACCTTCCATCGGTGAGGTCGCGGATCAGGCCGTACGGGGCGGCGCCGGGCGGGTGCACGGTCGGCTGACAGGCGAAGGGACCGCGGGAACGGCTGACCGGTGGATCCCGGTCATCAGGCGGTCCTCGAGCTTTCGGCGGCGGTCGCCGGTGCGGACGGGGGTCCCGTCAGCGGGCAGCAGCGCGGCCGCCCAGCCCGCTCGTCCTGCGCGCGGCGGTGGAGATCGGCGTTCATCGGTTCATCTCCTGTGGGGCACGGACCGAGAAGGCGCGGTCGCCCCCGCCTGTCCGCAGACACCGCCGGTTGCCGCCGTTTCGGCGCGGACCGCAGTTCCTCCTCCACCAGGACACGCAGTCGCGCCCGGGCCCGCGAGATCCGCGACCGCACCGTGCCGACCGGTACGCCCAGCGCCTCGGCCGCGCTCGCACAGTCCAGCCCTGACCACACGCACAGCATGAACACCTCGCGCTCGGCCCGCGGCAGACCGCCCAGCGCCGCCCGCACCGCACTGAGGCGCTGGGCATCGCTGATCCGGCCCACCAGTTCGTCGGCGATGTCCGGCACCAGGGAGGAGGCGGGAACACGCGACAGGGCATCCCGGTGCCGGCGCGGCACGCGCCGTGTTGCGCAGCACGTTGGCGGCGATGCCGTACAGCCACGGCCGTACTTCCTGGTCCCGGTCCGCGTCCAGCGTCCCGCGCAGACGCCAGGCTTCGAGAAACGTCAGCGACACCACGTCCTCGGCCGCCGTCCGGTCCCTGGTCGCGTGTGCCGCATAGCGGTGAAGCGCCGGCACGCAGTCGTCGAAGACCTGCCCGAAGGCGTCCGGATCCCCAGCTCGCAGCCGGGCTCGCAAGGAATGTTCCACATCCCTGCATGTCCGGCACACACGAAACCGTCGCGTGATCGCTGTCACACTGGCACCGGGCGCGGCGCGGTTGAGGACCTTGTCGCGTCGCGGCCGCCCACCCCGCGCGGCCCCGGGACACCTGGCACATCGTCCAGGGGGCGCGGTGCCGTCGGTGCGCCGAGGCTACGGAAGGTCGGGGTCGTAGCGGATGCGGTGGCACAGCGCCGGGAGTTCCCCGGCGGCGAGGCGGGGCATCACCTCGGGCAGTTCCTCGAAGGCGCTCTCCCCGGTGATCAGCGCGTCCAGGGCCGGGTCGGCGAGCAGGTCCAGGGCGAGGGAGAGCCGTTCGGCGTAGGTGCGGCCGGCGCGGGCCGGGGAGACCGTGCCGACCTGGCTGCCGCGGACGGTCAGCCGGCGGGAGTGGAACGCCTCCCCGAGCGGCAGCGTGACCTGCCGGTCCCCGTACCAGCTCAGTTCGACGACTGTGCCTTCGGGCCGCAGCAGTTCCAAGGACCGGGCGAGGCCCTGCTCCGTGGCGCTGGCGTGCACCACGAGGTCGCACTCGCCGAGCGCGTCCGCCGGCAGGGCGAAACCGGCGCCGAGCGCCGCGGCGGTCTCCGCCCGCGCCGGATCGGCGTCCACCAGTTGCAGCCGCACGCCGGGGAAGCGGGCCAGCAGGGCGGTCACCGAGCAGCCAACCATCCCGCCGCCCACCACGGCGATCCGGTCACCGACCAGCGGCGCGGCGTCCCACAGGGCCTTCACCGCGGTCTCCACCGTGCCCGCCAGCACGGCACGGGCGCCCGGCACGTGCGCGGGCACCGGAATCACGGCACTCGCCGGGACGACGTAGCGGCTCTGGTGCGGGTACAGGCAGAACACCGTGCGGCCGGCCAGCTCTGCGGGACCCTCCTCGACGATGCCGACGCTGAGGTAGCCGTACTTCACCGGACCCGGGAAGTCGCCCTCCTGGAAAGGAGCGCGCATGGCCTCGTGCTGGCTGCGCGGCACACCACCATGGAAGACCAGCGCCTCGGTGCCGCGGCTCACACCCGACCACAGTGCCCGCACCACCACCTCGTCCTCGCCAGCTTCCGGCAGGCTCACGTCGCGTCCCGGCCCGGCGAGCGGAGCCAGAAGGCACGGGCGGAGCGGTCCATCGTCGTCCTCCTGAACGATCGCTGAAGGCCGGTGTTCGACACGTGTGAGTACACCGCGGGGTTGCCGACGTCGACATGTATGCCGGAAGCCGAAACTACCGCACACCGCTCCGCCCGCTCGTCCGGGGCCTCGGGGTGACGCACCCCACTCGTCACCTATTTGACTGGTGACGAAGAGCGTGTAACAGTCATCGAGAACTCGCGCCGCGGTGCCCCCCGGAAGAATCGACCGGAGCGCCTGCGACCGGCACATCCGTAATGACTTCCGTATGGCGGAGGGTTTTTTCAATGATCGACAGGCGTAGCTTCAACAAGGCCGTGGGTCTGGGCACCGGCGCGGCCGCGGTCTCGCTGGCCGGGCTCCAGCTGGGCGGGCAGGCCTCTGCCGCTCCCCGCCGGACGGACGGCGGCACGGCACCGACCGTGCCGACCATCACCCCCGGCACCCACACCACCTTCCCCCGCCTCAAGCAGGTCAAGGCCGGCTTGCTCGACGTCGGCTACGCCGAGGACGGCCCCCGCCACGGCCCCGTCGTCATCTGCCTGCACGGCTGGCCCTACGACATCCACAGCTACGTCGACGTCGCCCCCCTCCTCGCCGCCCAGGGCTACCGCGTCATCGTCCCCTTCCTCCGCGGCCACGGCACCACCCGCTTCCTGTCCTCCCAGACCTTCCGCAACGCCCAGCAGTCCGCGGTCGCCCTCGACATCATCGCCCTGATGGACGCCCTCAAGATCGAAAAGGCCCTCCTCGCCGGCTTCGACTGGGGCTCCCGCACCGCCGACATCATCGCCGCCCTGTGGCCCGAACGCGTCAAGGCCCTCGTCTCCGTCAGCGGCTACATCATCACCAACGTCGAAGCCCAGAAGCAGCCCCTGCCCCCCAAGGCCGAATACGCCTGGTGGTACCAGTACTACTTCAGCACCGAACGCGGCCGCCTCGCCATGGAGAACAAGACCGACCGCCACGACCTGTGCCGTCTCGTCTGGAACACCGTCTCCCCCTCCTGGAACTTCGACGACGCCACCTTCGAACGCACCGCCACCGCCTTCGAAAACCCCGACTACGCCGCCATCGTCATCCACAACTACCGCTGGCGCCTCGGCCTCGCCGACGGCGAACGCCGCTACGACCGCTACGAGAAGCAGCTCTTCACCCGCCCCCTCATCAACGTCCCCACCATCACCATCGACGCCGAACGCGACCCCTTCACCCCACCCGGCAACGGCACCACCTACCGCGACCGCTTCACCGGCCCCTACGACCACCGCACCCTCACCGGCATCGGCCACAACGTCCCCCAGGAAGCCCCCACCGCCTTCGCCCAAGCCGTCGTCGACGTCGACCACTTCTGACAACGGGCACCGGCCCGCCGGGCACGTGCGTCGCCGGGCTGGTCGCCGCAGCCCGGGGCGACCTCGCCCCGGTGGGCAGCGGGTCCCGATGCGGGGGACCGGCACGGCGGCGGCGCACCCGCGAGGTGCCATGGCAGCTGTGGCCGGCCCGGCGACGCACGCGCCACCGGGCGGAGCCTGCGGCCGGTGGCGTGGCAGCCGCCACCGAGCCGGTTCCCCACCAGGAAGCGCGGGATCGCCGCACTCGGCTTCTCGCCGGGCGGCGCGAGCGCGGCGGCCGGCCGGACGTACCCCCGGGGAAGGCGGGCCGCGGCGCGCGTGCGGAAGATGATGGCGTGTCCGTCGCGGGGAACGCGTGCGCCCGGGTCACCGGCCACCGCCCAGCGGTGGCCGATCGTGCCGCACGTATGAAAACCTGTCAGAGCGTGGATGGTCACGGCCCGCTTCGGGATGTCCGCCACGCCCGACCACCTAGACGCCTGGACAGTGGAATCCGGTCTCGTGGACGGGATCGAGCCCGTCCACGAGACCGGCGTCCAACAGGCCGAGGAGATACGCGAGGCGAAGCGCAGCCTGCTCACCGCCCGCAGCCACGGAGACGGCCGCACGAGATGCACGCGTGCGGCGACAAGTTCAGGACCGCCGCCTCCCGCGCCCGCAAGAGGAAATCGCCCCGCGCCGCCGCCCACGGACACACCGGCGGAGGGGACCCCGGTCACGGACGCGGGGAGAAGACGGAATCCGGTGCGTCACCTACGACGCACGGTCTCCGCCGATCACACGGCCTCACCGTCAGGCGAGCGTCAGTCGCGTCGGGAGACCTGGTAGTGGGAGATGTACCACTGGCCGTCGACGCGTCGGAGTACGACGGTGAGGGTGACGGGGATGGTGGGCCGGTCGGTGAAGGTGAAATCGACGTTGAGGTATCCGAGCAGGACGTCCGTGGCGAGCGCCCGGGTCTCCAGGACCTCGTAGTGCGCCGCGAGTCCGAGCGGCTGGGAGGCGTAGTACTGCTCCACGCCGGCCCGGCCGACACTGTAGGGCCGCAGCCCCTGGAAGACGGCGTCCTCAGTGAAACAGGCAGCCACATCCGCGGGCCGGTGGTCGTCGACGCCACTCTTCCACCGGTCGAGGACGTCGCGCAGGACGCTCAGGTCCCCTTGCGCTTGCGTGTGCTCCATCGGAACTTCTCCGTTCGTGGCTCTCACACCGGGCGGGTCAGCGCGCGCCCGGGTCGTTGGGGTGCGACTGCAGGGGCGTGACCACCGCGGTCATCCAGGGCCACAGCGGCAGGCTCCCCAGGACCTTCTCACGCAGCTGCGTCTCGTCCTCCGCACGCCACACCCCGATGCTGCGCAGCTCGCCCACCGGACGCCACAGCCGGAACAGGTGCCCCTGCGCGGCCAGTTCGCCGGCCCGCACGCGCTCGGCGGCCCGGATCCTGTCCACCTCCGCCGGATCGGTACCCTCCGGCACCGTGGTCGTCAGCTCGACCAGGAATTCCTGCATGCCCTCTCACATCCCCTTGTTTCGGACCCCCGCGGGAACGCGGCCCTGACCGCCCCGTCCCGCGCACCTCGCTGGCATCCCGCCCCGGCCGCCGCTCACAGCCGGGGCGGGCGTACATGATCCGCCCGCCCTCGGCGGAGGGCAGGACGGCACGGACGCCCGCGGGGCGCCGCGGCGCCCCGCGGCGCCCGCCGGCGTGACGGTCAGGCGGCGGCCTTGAGCTTAGCGGCGATGTTCACGACGCGCTCGACCTGGATGCGCGCGGCGGTCCGCGTCACCTCGTCGACCGGGGCGGTGCCCTGCGCGTCCACGTGCGAGGTGCCGTAGGGGTTGCCGTCCACGAACTTGTTCGGGTCGGTGAAGCCCGGCGTCACCGTGATGCCACCGAAGTGGTGGATCGAGGTGTACAGCGACAGCAGCGTCGCCTCCTGACCCGCGTGCGCCGTCGCGCTGGAGACGAAACCGCTGAACACCTTGTCGATCAGCTTGCCCTCGGCCCACACGCCACCGAGGGTGTCGATGAACTGCTTCAGCTGCGAGGAGACGTTGCCGAAGCGGGTCGGCGTGCCGAACAGCACCGCGTCGGCCCACACCACGTCCTCGACCGTGGCCTCCGGGATGTCCGCGATGACCGCCTGGTGAGCGGCCCACGCCGGGTTGGACTCGATGGCCGCCTGCGGCGCCAGCTCCGCCACCCGCAGCAGACGGACCTCGGCGCCCGCTTTCTCACCCGCGTCACGGAGCTCCTTGGCGATCTCGGTGATCGTTCCGGTCGACGAGTAGTGAATGATGGCGAGCTTGACGGGAGTGTTGGACATGGAGGTGCTCCGTTTCATGGATGAGCCGGTCCGACTCGTAGGCGACCGGTCGTCTACTTAGAAATTAGACGACCGGTCGGTCCCAGTCAAACGACGGGAGTGTGCAACACGGCACACACCCCGGAGGCCGCTACCGCAGGAGCACGTCGAAGACGGTGCGGAAGAAGGCCTGTACCGGCGCCGCCGACTTGTGGGCCCGCGTCGAGATGAGGGTCCCCTCCCACGCGCTCAGGATGAACAGCGCGGTGGCCTCCGCGTCCAGGCCCGCGCGCAGGTCGCCAGCCTCCTGGGCCTCGACGAGCACGCCCTGGATCTGGTCCGCCCAGCGGTCGAAACCGCCTGCGACCGCCGCGCGGATCTCCTCGTGGTGGTCGGCCACTTCCGCACCCAGGTTGCCGGCCAGGCATCCCCGGACGAAGCCGTTGTCCACGGTGTCCCTGCTCAAGAACTCGAAGTGCGCCCGCAGCCGCTCCAGCGGAGGACGACCGGGAGTCGTGAGCATGTCGAAACGCAAGGTGCCTGCGTACCGGCTCAGCGCCTCCAGGGCGCTCGCCTCCTTGGTGGTGAAGTGGTTGTAGAACGAGCCTTTGGGCACGCCGGCGGCCTTGGCGATATCGTTGATGCCGGTGGCGTTGAAGCCCTGCGCATGGAACTGCTGGAAGGCTGCCTGCGCGATCTCCTCACGCTTGGACGCTCGTCCCACTCTTCTCACCTTCCGTCGGCTCGGTCGCGGTCGGGCACCCCGTACGTCCGCAGACGCCTCCGCGAGCGTGTGCGAGCCATGTGTGTGCCCGACAGGTCAAGATGACCGACCATATTATAGGCAGTCGACCCAAGGGTGCCCAACTCCACCGGCCCGCTGCGGCCGAACGCCGCAGCGGCTGGCCGGGCCACGAGCCCGGCGCACGCCCGGCGCGCAAGACCTGAATGCGCCTGCTCCGGCCAACGCGCAGCCAGTCCGTCGAGGAGCGCACGACCCGTGAGTCCTGTCACGCCCATGACCCCGTCCGGCGTCCACCGCGAGGGCGGTGAACGAAAACTCGCCTGGCTCCCCCTGCCCCCCCAAGGAGATCGGCGACCTGCCCGACCACCTCGACCACGCCCACTGGAACGGCCACGACCCCTTCCCCACCGACCCCGCCCACGTCGACTTCTACGCACCCCCCCTCACCAAAGACACCACCACCGTCCTGCCCCCCCCTGCCCCACATGACACACCTGCGCGTCCTACAAGCGCCCTCAGCGCCGGCGTCGACCACCTCCTGCCCCACCTGCCCACCGGTACCCTCCTGTGCAACGCCCGCGGCCTCCACGACGCCGCCACCGCCGAAATGGCCCTCACCGTCACCCTCACCGCCCTGCGCCACATCCCCCACCACATCCACAACCAGACCACCCACCACTGGCACGACCACACCAGCCCCACCCTCCACGACGCCACCGTCGTCATCATCGGCTACGGCAACATCGGCACCGCCGTCGAAGAACGCCTGCGCCCCTTCGGCTGCCACATCACCCGCATCGCCACCACACCCCGCTGGTCCTGCAAGGCCCCGTCCACCCCGCCACCGGCACCTTCATCACCAAGTTCCTCCCCCAGATCAAATCCCTCCTCACCACCCCACTCCACCGCTACGCAAACGGAAAACCCCTCCACAACACCGTCAGCCCCATCCCCGCCGCAAGCTGAACACCGAAGACCCGGCCACGACCCCCAGGACTCGACCACACCGCGGGGAGATGCGTTAGCCTCTTTAAGGCGACCGGTCATTTTTCCGGCTGTCCCCAGAGCACCACACCCCAGGAGCACAAGCCCATGTCCACTTACCGGGCCTTCGAGGCCACCGGCACGCACAACCTCCGCCTGGTCGAGCGCGACCTGGTCGAACCGGCACCTGGCCAGGTCCGCCTGCGCGTGGAGGCGTGCGGCATCTGTCACACCGACGTCCTGGCGGTGGAGGGCCTGCGGGCCGACCCGTCCCAGCCCGTCGTCCCGGGCCACGAGGTCGTCGGTGTCATCGACGCCGTCGGCGCCGGCGTCACCTCCTGGCAGCCCGGTGACCGTGTCGGCGTCAGCTTCCTGAACGGCCACTGCGGGGAGTGCGAGCCCTGCCGCCGCGGCGACTTCGTCAACTGCCGCAATCAGCCGCAGACCGGCACCACCACCGACGGTGGATACGCCGAGGTCGCCTACGCCCGGGCCAGCGGACTGGTGCGCATCCCGGACGGCCTGTCCGCGATCGACGCCGCCCCGCTGCTGTGCGCCGGCCTGACCACCTTCATCGCCCTCCAGCAGGGCCCCACCCGGGCGGGCGCGCTCGTCGCCGTGCAGGGCATCGGCGGCCTGGGCCACCTCGCCCTGCAGTACGCGCGCAGCCTGGGCTACCAGGTCGCCGCCATCGCCCGCGGCACGGAGAAGGAGGAGTACTCCCGCCGGCTGGGCGCCCACCACTACATCGACAGCAGCAGCACCGACCCCGGGGCCGCGCTCGCCGAGCTGGGCGGCGCCTCCGTGATCGTCGCCACCGCCTCCAGCGGCGCCTCCATGAACCCGCTGGTCCGCGGCCTCGCCCCGAACGGCCGGCTCGTCGTGGTCGGTGCCGCTCCCGACCCGATCACCGTCGCGACCCCCGACCTCATCTTCGGCACGCACTCCATCACGGGCAGCCTGACCGGCTCCTCGATCGAGAACGAGGACAACCTCGCGTTCAGCCTCGCGCACGACATCCGTCCCAGCGTCGAGGTCGTGCCGTTCGAGCAGGCGATGGCCGGCTACGAGCGCATGCTGTCCGGCAAGGCGCGCTTCCGCGTCGTCCTCGACACGGCGGCCTGAGCCGACGGTGGTGCCGGGCGGGAGACGGTCCCGCCCGCACCACCGTGTGGACCGCCACGCCGCCCCGCGTCCCGCCCGGCCGTCCGCACCGCAGGCCGCACCTCTCGCGGCGTTCCGCCCCCCCTGCCCGGCACACACACCCAGGATTGTTCACATGACCGAGATCAGTCAGAGCACCCTCCCGGCGGCCGACGCCGTGGCGGAGCCTCCGGCCGCGGTCACCGCGGCTGATCCCGCCGCCGGTCACCCGGTCCGCGCGGCCCGCATCGGCCTTCTGTCCATATCCCTCGGCACCGCGGGACTGGGTGGCGCCTGGCAGGCGGCGGCGACCACGCACCCGGCCGCGCTGCCCGTCAGCGACGTCCTCTACACGCTGAGCGGTCTGGTGTGGGTGCTGCTGCTGGCGCAGTACCTGCGTCACGGCGGAGCCAGGTGGCACAACCTGCGCCACGACATCCGCCATCCGGGACAGGGTTTCGCCCTCGCCTACGTCCCGATCATCGGCATGCTGATCACGGGCCACTTCGCCCGCTTCGGGCTCGGAGGGGCCCGTTGGGTCTACGCCCTCTTCGCCGTCCTCGCCGCCCTGATCGCCGCCCGGCTGCTGGCCCACTGGCTCACCGGGGGGCTCACCACCGCCGTGCTGCACCCCGGCTACCTCCTGCCCGTGTCGTCCGCTCCATTCATCGCGGGCGCCGTTGCGGGGTCCCTGAAGCTGCACACCGTCAGCGAAGGGGCGTTCGCGATCGGACTGCTGTACTGGCTGGCCTTCGGCACGGTCATCCTGGGCAGTCTCGTCACCGCCGGACCGCTGCCCCGGCCGGCCCGCCCGGTCCTCACGGTGCTGACCATTCCCCCGGCGACCGGAGGCATCGCCTGGACCGCGCTGCACCGGGGAGCCGTCGACGGGGTCGCCCACGGGTTCGCCGGGATCCTCGCCTTCACCGTGCTGCTCGTGGTCTTCCTCCTGCCCCAGCTGCGCCAGCCGTCGTTCCACACGGGGCTGTGGGTCTACAGCTTCCCCGTCGCGGCGAGCACCAACTTCACAATCCGGCTGGTCATCGGGGCGCACACCTCGGTCGAGCCGACCCTCACCTGGCTGCTCCTGGCCGTGGCCACCGCGGCGTTCCTGCTGCTCAGCACGGCGACGGCGGTCAGCGGCCGCAAGGGCGCCCGGGAAGCTTAGCGGTCGGCTTCGTACGTCCTCCGGGGCTGACCGTGGAGTCTGGGTCGTGCCTGGTGCTTCAGATGCCGGTGCCGGTGAGGCAGAAGCCGCAGGGGCAGTCGAGGGCGTCGTCGGGGGTGCCGGTGAAGCCGCGGGTGGGCAGGACGGCGTCCTGGTACTCATCGGTGCTCGCGAGGCAGAGGGCGAAGCCGCAGGTACTGGCGGATCCGCCGTGGCGCAGACGCATCTGGCCGCCGTCATTCGGCCGAGGCGTCGGACAGCGAACCCCCGTCGTTCAGGCTTCCCTGTCAGCGCATCGGGTCGCTCTTCGGCGCGAGGCCTCTGATCCTGGTCGAATTCCCCTCCGGGGCGAACGAGTGGTGGAAGGTGAAGGCGTGCGGCGCACAGCCGTGGTCGTGGAGGTGTTCCAGCCTGGAAACCCCGTCCCGCCAGGTGGGTATCACGCCGTCGGAGACCCACCAGATCACGTGACTCGGGTGCCCTGTCCTCTCGAACCAGTCGTGACGCCTGTTCAGCCCCGCACGGTGCAGACCGGTGTGGACGGCGTCGAAGGCCGGGCGCAGGCCGGTCCAGAGTGACAGGGTCGCAGCCCAGGGCGGTGGTTTCCACTGTCCGGCCCTTGCCGTACCAGGTCGGTACGGCGAACTCTCCGCATGCGCCCCAGTCCGCCTCGAAGAGCATGCCCCGTCACCGTCTGCCGCTTCGGCACGAGCGAGGTACCCGGGGTGCCGGCTGATCTCCCGGTAGACGGCCTCACCGATGTCGTAGATCTCGCGCGTGAGAGGTGCAGGATCGGCTAGAGGTGACTTCAGGACGCCGAATGTGTACAGCGCAAGATGGGGCATGCGTCTCTCCCTGGTCGGGGGTGCCTGGGGTGGACCGGTTCGGTGGCTCCCGCATGGGGGCGCGGATCCGCGGTGCCTGACCAGCTCATCCCGTCATGGGTGTGGCTCAGCTTGCAGTAACTCCCACGCGACCGTGGGCGATCGCCGAAGACCCGGTGAAGGTAGCTGTCTCCGTGGCCCCTGTCGAAGTTGCGTTTCCCCTGTCCACGTGGCCTCTTGCACCGGTCTGGGCCAGGAACCCCGCGCAGACGCCGGCTCCGATCCTTCGACGACCGCCGCAACGCCACGGCACCGCCATCGCGGTGGGGGGCTCACCACCTCCGGCCCGGCCGACCTGCTGGCCAGGCTCGGCCGGCACGCCGCCGATCACCACGACAAGGACCTCCGTCGCACCGGCAGCGTGAACAACGCCCGCAGGATCTGCGGCGCCCGACCACCTGGCCGAGCGGCGGATCGCTTCCGTTTCCGCGCACTGGCCTATTGTCGACCGGTCGTCTATATTGGGGAGCAGTCGACGGCAACGCCGTGAACGGACCCCCACACCTCTGGAGTATCACCATGAGCACACCCGCACAGAAGGTCGCCATCGTCACCGGCGCGTCCCAGGGCATCGGCGCCGGCGTGGTCGACGCCTACCGCAAGCTGGGCTACGCCGTCGTGGCCACCTCCCGCGGGATCCAGCCCTCGCAGGACGCCGACGTCCTGACCGTGCAGGGCGACATCGCCGACCCGGCCACCGCCGAGCGCGTGGTGAGCGCCGCGATCGAGCGCTTCGGCCGCGTCGACAGCCTGGTCAACAACGCGGGCATCTTCGTGTCCAAGCCCTTCCACGAGTACACGCGGGCCGACTACGACGCGGTCACCGGCGTCAACCTCTCCGGCTTCTTCCGCATCACGCAGCTGGCCGTCGCGCAGATGCTCCGCCAGGGCGGCGGGCACGTCGTCCAGATCACCACTAGCCTGGTCGACCACGCCAGTTCGGAGCTGCCCTCGGTGCTGGCCTCCCTGACCAAGGGCGGCCTGCAGTCCGCGACCAAGGCCCTGGCCATCGAGTACGCCGGCCGCGGCATCCGCAGCAACGCCGTGGCCCTGGGCGTCATCAAGACGCCCATGCACCCGGAGGAGTACCACGAGACGCTGGGCGCGATGCACCCGGTGGGCCGGATGGGCGAGATCCAGGACGCCGCGGACGCGGTGGTCTACCTCGAGAACGCCCCCTTCGTGACCGGCGAGATCCTGCACGTCGACGGTGGCCAGAGCGCGGGTCACTGACGTACGTCACCTGGAGGACACCGCGACCGGCGGTGTCCTGGGCATACGTGTGCGCTCTGCGCGCCGGACGCGTGCGGGCAGGGCACGGGCCGCCGGTGCCGTGCCGGCCGGCGGCGGTGCACACATGGCTGCCGCGGTCCCGCTTCGTGGCCGTGGTCGGCCGCGCCGGAAACGCCCGGCCGCCCAGGCGCTAACCCGGCGCCCCCGGTCGGCGCCGCGGGCCGCGACCGGCACCGGGACCCGTCGATACGGGAAGGGGACGGCGGTCACCGGCGACGTCACCTCGAGGCACGCGTCGAGCCAGCCAGAGTACCCGGTCGCCGCGCCCGGACCGGACCCGGGCACCGCCTGCTGCCGGGCACCCGTCCGCGCGTCACCCCACCCCGTCACCGCCGGGCTGCGCGCGGCAGGTCGTTGCGCACGCGCCCGGTTACGCCCCGCCGCACTTCGCGCAACGGGCCGGAAGGCGTCGTACGGGTGCTCGCCGGGCGCCGGAGGCAGCCACCGGTCACGGGCCGCGCGCGCGAACACCCCTGTGAGGCCTGAAGGGTCGGCGGCGCCGGGGCGCGCCGGAGGCTGGGCCTAGCACGTGGAAGAACCTTGGTCGTGGCCGTCCGCCGCCCGCCGGGAGAGGCTTGCCGTGCAGTCCGTCGCCCTGCCGGCCCGGCCGGTACCGATGACACCAGCAGTCCGCACGTCTCCTGGGCCCTCCCCGCTCCGAAGACCATGCAATCCCCGGCCGGGAGGCCACCTGTGACGCACCTGTCCCCGCGGCTCGACCGTGCGCTCGGCGCCATGTACGGCCTTGCCCTCGGCGACGCCCTGGGCATGCCCACCCAGTCCATGTCCCGGCAGGACGTGGCCCGGGTCTACGGACCGCTGACGGGGTTCGTGGCGGCGGATCCCGCCAACCCCGTCAGCGCTGGGATGCCGGCCGGTTCCGTGACCGACGACACGGACCAGGCCGTCATCCTCGGACGTCTCCTGGTCGAAGGGGGCGGCAGGCTCGACCCACGGCGCCTGGCGGAGGAACTGGCCGCATGGGAGCGGGCCATGCGGGCGAAGGGGTCCCTGGATCTGCTCGGCCCCTCCACCAGGGCCGCGCTGCGGGCACTGGCCCGCGGTGTCCCGCCGGAGGAGAGCGGGCGGTACGGGACCACGAACGGGGCGGCGATGCGCGTCGCCCCGATCGGCATCGCCTTCCGCACCCAGCGGCTCGACGCCTTCCTGGACCGCGTCGTGGAATCGTGCCAGGTCACACACGGCACGAGCGTCGGCATAGCGGCGGCAGCGGCGGTGGCGGCCGCCGTCAGCACCGGTGTCGACGGCGGTGACACCGACGACGCCATCGCGGCCGCCGTGGCCGCGGCCCGCGCGGGAGCGTCACGGGGACGCTGGGTGGCCGGCGCCGACATCGCCGCCCGCATCGAATGGGCCTGCGCGCTCGTCACCCGACGCCCGCGCGCCGAGGCGCTCGACCGGATAAATTCGCTGGTCGGCACCAGTGTGCAGAGCCAGGAGTCCATCCCCGCGGCGTTCGCCGTCCTCGCCCTGGACCGGGGCGATCCCTGGAGATCCGCGCTGACCGCCGCGCAGCTCGGCGGGGACAGCGACACCATCGGTGCCGTCACCGGCGCCGTCGCCGGAGCCGCGCACGGGCTGTCCGCGCTCCCCGAGGAGGCCGTGCGGACGGTGCGCGCCGTCAACGCCCTCGATCTGCACCCCCTGACCAGCCGCCTGCTCAGCCTGCGCTGACGGCGGCCACCCAGGCCCCGGTGCCGCCGTGCCCGACGGACGGCGACGAGGGGCCCGGCGTCAAGCACCCGCAAGCAACACGCAAGGAGGACCGGCGTGGTCGCCTCGACTACGAGTGAGCGAGCCGGGACCGTCGAGACCCGGGGCATCGAACCCGTACCGGACGAGGAACGGCACGGCGGACCCGGCCAGATGTTCTGGACGTGGTTCGCCGCCAACATCAGCATTCTCGGACTGCCCCTCGGTGCGGCGCTGGTGGCTTTCCGCGGCCTGAACACATGGCAGTCCGTCCTGGTCGCCGTGATCGGATCGGTCGGCTCGTTCGCCCTCGTCGGCGTGCTGAGCATCGCCGGGAAGGACGGCGGCGCTCCCGCCCTGACGCTGTCCCGAGCGGTGTTCGGGCAGCGGGGCAACGCCGGCCCGACGCTGATCACCTGGCTC
This sequence comes from Streptomyces sp. NPDC111744, assembly GCF_055634995.1. Lineage (NCBI taxonomy): Bacteria > Bacillati > Actinomycetota > Actinomycetes > Kitasatosporales > Streptomycetaceae > Streptomyces > Streptomyces sp. NPDC111744. The sequence continues at coordinate 12,092 of NZ_JBVKCG010000039.1, read as the reverse complement.
AGCCGCGTGGGGTGGGAGACGATCACGACGACCACCGCCGCCTACGCGCTGCTGGCCCTGCTCCACCACCTCTTCGGCCTGCGCCGTACCGGCCCGCTCACCCTGCTGTGTCTGGTGGCGTTCATCGCGTGCACCCTTCTCATCGCCGGCCTCGGCCACGCCACCATCATGTGGATCAACAAGTGGGCCACTGCCGCCTTCGGCGTCCTGAACCTCGTCGTCATCGGCTTCCTCATCGGCTCCGTCGACTGGTCGCAGGTCGCGCACGCCAAGGCCGGGCCGCTCAGCGCAATCATCGCCGGAATCGGGTTCATCGCGTCCGGCACGGGGATCGGCTGGGCCAACGCCGGTGCCGACTACGCCCGCTACCTGCCCCGCCCGACTCCGGGCAGGCGCCTGGTCACGGCCTCGGCCGCCGGCGCGGGCATCCCTCTCGTCCTGCTCGTCTCCCTCGGCTCCCTGCTGTCCGCGGGCGACCCCGCGCTCGCCCGGAACGCGGATCCCGTCTCGGCCCTGAACGGGCTGCTGCCGTCTTGGATGGCCGTCCCGTACCTGATCGCCTCGTTCGGCGGGCTGCTGATGTCCAACCACCTGTCGACGTACTCGGCCGGCCTGACCATGATCACCCTAGGCCTGCGCGTGCCGCGGCCGCTCGCCGTGGGTCTCGACGTCGCCTGCATGTTCCTGGGCGGTGTCTACCTCACTCTGGTCGCCCACGACTTCTACGGCCCCTTCACCACCTTCCTCACCCTGCTGGCGGTGCCCATCTCGGCCTGGATCGGGGTGGTCCTCGTCGACTCGGCGCACCGGCGGGACTACGACGCCGAGGCCCTCATGGACCGCACCAGCAGCAGCGCCTACTGGTACACGGCGGGTTTCGCGCTTCCGGCCGTCGCGGCCTGGACGGCCGCCATCGTCGTCGGACTGCTGTTCACCGAGGCCGCCGCCAGTGCCGACGACGTGTGGTTCGCCGGTCCTCTCGCGCACACCTGGGCGGGCACGAACGGACTGGGATGGGCCATCTCCATGGGGTGTGCGGCACTGGTGCACCGCCTGCTGTCCCGGCGCCGGCCCCACGGGCGGCCCGCCCGCTCCGCCGTGACCGCCTCCCCTGCGCGGCGAAGTCGCCGGTGAACGCCCGTCTCGTGCTGGTCGGCAACGTGATCGCCGATCTGGTCGTCGACGTCCCCCGGCTCCCCGAACGCGGTGGCGACGTCCTCGCCTCGCGCAGCGAACTCACCGCGGGCGGCGGATTCAACACGCTGGCGGCCGCGCGGCGGCTGGGCGCCGGCGCCCTCTACGCGGGGCTGCTCGGCTCCGGCCCGCACGGCGACCTCGTCCGCGCGGCTCTGGACCGGGAGGGCATCGCCACGCTGCTGCCACCGCGCACCGACGAGGACACCGGTTTCACCATCGCCCTGGTCGACGGCCAGGAGCGTACGTTCGTCACCACCTTCGGCGCCGAACGGAAGCTGACCCGCTCGGACGTCGTCCGCGTCGAGGAGTCCCTGCGTCCGGGGGACGTGGTGCACCTCTCCGGCTACCTGCTCGCCCTGCCCGCGGTCGGGCCGCTGCTCGCGGACCTCGCCGCCCGGCTGCCGGCCGGCGTCACCCTGGCGTTCGACCCCGGTCCACTGGTCGCCGACATTCCCGCCGACGTCATCGGTCCCGTCCTCGCGCACACCGACTGGCTCAGCTGCAACGCCCGGGAGGCCCGCATCTTGTGCGGCACCGGCCCGGCGTCCGCGGCAGCCGTCCTCCGAGGACGCGTCCGCCCCGCCGGAGGGGTCGTCGTACGCGCGGACGAGCACGGGTGCTGGCTGGCCGCGCCCGGCGCGGCTCCCGTGCACGTGCCGGCCTTCCCGGTGCCGGTGGTGGACGGCAACGGCGCCGGCGACGCGCACACCGGGGCCTTCCTCGCCTTCCTCGGCCAAGGGCACGCCCCGTCGACGGCGGCCCGCGCGGCCAACGCCGCCGCCGCCCTCGCGGTCACCCGGCACGGTCCGGGCACCGCCCCCAACCGCACCGAACTGCTCGCTTTCCTCGGGTCCGATCCGCTCGCCGACGCACTGCGCCCGACTCGCAGCGGTCACTCTTCGCGAGCGGCTTCCGCGTGAGCAGGACCGGCGGTTCGCGCGGGGGCGTCACTGCCCGACGGCCCGGCGCCAGGCGGGATCGAGGGCGATCCGGGTGAGTTCCCCGGTGGTCAAAGGGGGCTCCTTCCGGGTGGCGGCCAGCTGGTAGGCCGGTGCGTTGACGGCGTAGAGCACGACGCGCAGGCCGTCCTCGCTCAGGGTGTCGGCGGTCCACTCGACGGCGTTCGGACCGCCGTGCGGAGCCGGCTCCCTGCGGCCGACGACACGTGTGCCGTCGGCCAGGGTGCGTGCCTTCTCGAACAGCGCCGTCATGGCCGGATCGCCGGGCTTCCACCGCTGGACGTTGGCGGCGACGAGGCCCTGCCCGTCGCCGTCGTCCACCACGACGTGCCCGAAGCCTTCCGACCCGCCGGGCCGGGTGGCACGCAGCCTGGCCGGCAGCAGGCGCCCGATGATCCGGCCGATGCGCAGGCCGGACAGCTCGGCGTCCGACCGCGGTGACCGCAGCCCGGCAGGCGGCGCCGGGACGGCGGCGAACACCGGGCGCCATAGGGGCGAGGTGGCGATCGCGGCCAGTTGACCTGTCGTCAGAGACAGTGCGCCGGACGCGGACGCGGAGCCGGGGTGGCCCACGCCTGCACCGGCCGGGCCGCCGGACTCGGACACGACGACCTGCCTGCCGTCCTTGTAGGTCAGCAGTACGGTGAGGAGCGGTGGGCCGGAAGGCTTTTTCTCGTCCTGCGGCGACCGGTCCTCGACGAGGCGGGTGCCACCGGGCAGCGTGACCGCCGAGCACCGGCTGTAGGGGTGATACGCCGTGTCGGGGCACTGCGTGAACATCGCGGGTACGGGCACGGGATTGCGGCCGACGGTCACCTCGACTCGAGCCGCCCGCCCGTCTGCGGTGAGGACCACCCGCGCCGACGGCAGCCGGCCTCGCCCGCCGCCGGTCCCCTGTCCCTGCCGAGCCGACACGTCTCCTCGCGGCAGCAGGCTCGTCAGGAGCCGCACCATCCGCTCGTCCGAGACGGCACGGGGCGCGGCCGCCCGAGACGGGCCCGGCTCGTGCCAGGGGCCGCAGCCGGCCAGCGCGAGCACACCAACCGCGGCCGGCGCCACCGGCCAGCGCGCGAAACCGAATCCGGAGCGGCGGCCGCGGGTGCCGCGTCGCGACGGCCTGAGCCAGCCACGGCCGGCCGCCTCGGCCGTGGGGGCGCCGGCCGGCAGCGCGGACGAACGGTGTGGACGAAGGGGAGCGGTCGGCATGGAGTGTCACCGTGTCTCGGTCGTCGGGGAGCTGGGCGGCCAGTGACAGGCAGCACGGCCCGGCATCCCGCCGCCGGCCCCGGGCCACGTCCGATGCGGGTGACGCCGCCCGGCGGCCCGCCGGCCGGTGACGGTGCAGACCCGGCCGAGCGACAGCAAGCCAGCCCCCGCGAGGCCACTTGACGACGCGATGATACTGCCGACCCTCACCCCGCTCACGGCCAGCGGGCGCATCACTGATGGACGACCAAGGTACTTGACCAAACAATGAGTTGGGTGATCTACTCTGGCCGCAACCACCGCACATCCGGCCCGATCGCCTGGGACGGGTGCAGCCTCGCACGTGACGGCACAGCGCCCCTGATCGCATCGCCGCACGTCCAGGACGGCACCGGTCAGAGTCATACGCCTGCCCGTCCGGCGGGCGACGGGGGCATGTGGCCGGCGTGTCTCTTCCTTCGTGACAAGGGGTTCTCCATGGGCGCACGCGCAAGGCGTTCGGCGATCGCAACAGGTCTGCTGGCAGCCGCTCTCATCGTCGCTCCGGGCGCCTCGGCGCACGCCGCGGCGCAGAGCGACACTCTGAATCTCTACCAGGACTTCAACTACGGCGGTTCGTACCTGTCCTACAGCCTCTATTCCCCCGGAGACGCCACGATGCCATCGGGCTGGAACGACGTCATCTCGTCGGTGCAGAACTATTCCGGGCGCACCTGGTGCCTGTTCACCGACAAGAATTTCGGTGGCACGAAGGGCGTCTTCCAGAACAACTACAGCTGGCCGACGCTGAGTTACCCCTTCCAGGACTCGATCAGCTCGGTGGACTACTGCTGACGGGCCCGCGACGCGCCCAAGAGCCGGCCGCGGGCATCTGGACCGAGCTGCGGCCTCCCGTGGGCGGTTCGTTCCCGCACTGGGCCAGGTCTCGCGACCGTCGTCGTCGCCGTGGGTCCACGCCGGTGCCCTGACGCCCGGCGCTTCCCGTGGCTACTCGGCTGAGCCGCGTGACCGCCCTGCAGACAGGCCCTTGACGGGACGCGCCCGGTCCGCCGGCGCCGGGCGCGTCCGCCATTCCGCCGCGCGTGCCGTCCGGCTGTCCGCTGTCGAGCGAAGGCGTGTGCGCCTCCGCCGGGTTCAGGTCACCCGGACGAGACGCTCACCGTGTCCGGCTGGTGGGCCACGGCGTCTGCTTCTATCGGTTCGGCCGTGCCGGCCGACGGCACGCCGGTGGCCGACGCACCGCTGCTCGTGAGCACGGCGAAGACCATGTCGGCGATGCCGCCTTGACCGTCGTCCGGCGGCTGCCCGCCTACGCCGGTACCCGTACCGTCGTCGCGGCCCTCCCCGGTGCGCGTCCCCTGGTTCCGGCCGAACACCCTCTCTGTCCCGCCCGGAACAGGGCCGGTCCGCGGGGGATGCGTGTTACGGGCTGCCCCGCGATTGATTTTGAGAAGTGCCGGCCTGGGGGTTCGGCTGGTGGGTGATTCAGCAGCTGGGCCAATGGGTCGGCAGCTGTGGCGCCGGACAGGTCGGTGCCACCCCAGGCGGACCTGGCGACCAGGGGTCCAAGCCCGTACGAGCCACGCATCGGGCCGACCGGTTGCCCGGAACAGCCTGCATCTTCCCCGATCTTCTAGCTAGTCTAGGTATGGAGTGGGCGGAAGCGGTTTGAGGGCCGCGTGGTCGCGGGCGGCCCGGATGCCGATGACTTCCCGGTGCGTCTTGTGGATCTGGTCCCGCCGCCTGGGCACCCAGGCGGCGAACGCGGCGTCCATCTCCTCCAGCGAGGAGAACGCCCGCCCGGACAGCACATGGTCGCGGACGATGAGGACCTGTCGCTCGACGCGGCCCTTGCCGGTAGGCCGGTAGGCAGCCAGGACGTCGATGTCGAAGTCGTAATGCCCGGCGAAGCCGACCGCTTCGGGGTGCAGCGGGACTGCCTCGCCCGGGGCGACATGCCGACGCACGACGGTCTTGGTGCGGTCGTAGACGATCGTCATCGGCACCCCGCTGAAGTGCGCGAACGCCCGCCGGTGGCAGTCGAAGAAGGTCTGCAGATCCTGGCCGGTGGTGAAGCAGCAGAACGGATCGCGCGAGTACGACAGCACCATGTGGAACGAGTAGACCTTGGGGATGCCCATGTGGGCGAGGATGTTGCCCTCGTCGCCCCAGTCGACCTGGGCCTGAGCTCCCGGGACGACCTCGAAGCGGCGGTGCAGCCCTGCCAACTCCTTGGGAGTGATGCCGAGTTCCTCGGCGATCCTCGGGCGGGCTTGTTGAACGTATAGCTTGACGCGCTGGTAGTTGCCGGTGAATCCGTACTCCGCGGCCAGCCGCTCGTGGATCACCGATGCCCTCATCAGGATCTCGGCCCGCAGCATCGCGTCGACCAGCGGCGTGAACTCGTCGATCTTCCTGGGCACCAACTGGCCATTGGCCGAGCGACGCGGCGGAGTCGCCGGACCCGCGAGGTACATGCGGACCGTCTTGCGGTCCAGCCCTGTCTCCCGGGCGATCTCCGACAAGCTCATCGCCCCGGACTCCAACAAGCCCCGAAACCGGCGTAGTTCCGACCAGCGACGCGGATCCAAGACCACCGCCGACCACCCCCTGCCGCCGCGAGCCGGTGTCCTCGGCGATGCCGATGAACTCGTGTCCCATCCGGGCGGGACCGTCCCCGGGCTTCATCGAGGCGTACGGCCACAGATCGGTGCCGCAGACACAGGATGCGGTGATCCGGACCAGGGCGTCGGTGGGTTACTTGATGACGGAGTCGGGGACGTTCTCGGGACGGACGTCGGCAGCGCCGTACCTGAGGACCGCGCGCGCCGGCGTTGCGCCATTTCGATGGCGTACCCGCCGCACAACCGGCCTGGCCCGGCGCTTTTCCCGGGCCAGGCCGGTCTGGCGTCAGCTGGGCTGTGCGGTCGGCATGATGAAGACCTGCGGGAGGTTGACGCGCAGCGGCAGGGAGGCGATGAAGCCGACCGTGCGTGCGATGTCCTCCGAGCGGAGCCAGTCGATGGTCTCCTTCGACCCCTCCAGCCACGCGCTGGCGCCCTCGTCGGTGACATGGGACTGCAGCTCCGTGCCCACGATGCCGGGCTCGATCGCGGAGACCCGCACCTTCTTCGGGCCCAGCTCGACGCGGAGGTGCTTGGACAGGTGCGAGACGAACGCCTTGGTGCCGGCGTAGACGGCGAAGGTCGGGTAGAGGTTCTGCGCGGCGCTCGACGAGGTGTTGATCAGGTCGGCGACACCGCGTTCGGCGGCGGCCCGCACGAGCTGCGGGGTGAAGGCGCCGATGACGTTCATCAGGCCGGAGATGTTCAGGTCGATCTGGCGCTGCCACTGGTCGGCGCGCAGTTCCTCGATGGGCGCGGGCAGCATGACGCCGGCGTTGTTGAAGAGCAGGTCCGCGCCGCCCAGCTCCGCCTCCACGCGGTCGGCCGCGGCCTGCACAGCGGCGGCGTCGGTGACGTCGACGGCGATCGCCACCGCGGTGCCGCCGTTCTTGACGATGCGCGTGACGAGGTCGTCCAGCCGGTCCGCGCGCCGCGCCAGCACAGCGACCTTCGCGCCCAGCGCCGCCAGGTGCTCGGCCGACGCCTCGCCGATACCGCTGGACGCGCCGGTGACAACAGCCACCCGGCCGTGAAGGGACTCGGTGGCGGCCGTGGCAGAGGTCTCGGTGGTCATGGAATAACACCTTCCGGAAGATCAGTGGGTTTCGAAGCGGGGCGCCTCCGACGTCCGCGGCGGCTCCTTGGCTTCAAGCTGACCACCGCGGGAGGGGACCGGACCGCCCGGAGATGGCCCTGGTCAGACAGGTACTGTCAGTACCACCCAGCAGGAGGCGGGCACTGTGCGGCCGGTCCAGACTGGATGTATGGACCGCAGCCGCGAGATCGCCGACTTCCTGCGCACCCGCCGAGCGCGGATCACCCCCGAGTCGGCGGGGCTGCCCGCCGACGGACGCCCCCGCCGCGTCCCCGGCCTGCGCCGCGAGGAGGCCGCCCGCCTCGCGGGCGTGAGCACCGAGTACTACACCCGCCTGGAACAGGGCAGGGCCTCACACCCCTCACCCGAAGTGGTCGCCGCCCTCGCCCGCGCCCTGCGCCTGGACGCCATCGAGCACGAACACCTCACCGACCTCCTCGCCCGGCCCGGCGCACGGCGCGCCCCGGTCAACCCCCAGCGGGTCCGCCAGGGCCTGCACCTCATGCTGCAGACCCTCGACCACGTGCCCGCCTACATCCTCGGCCGCCGCACCGACGTCCTGGCCTCCAACCGCCTCGCCCGCAACGTCCTGACCGACTTCGACGCACTGCCCGCCCCCCGGCGCAACCTCGCCCGCTACTACCTGCTCGACCCCCAGGCCCGCGAACGCACCCGCGACTGGGAGCAGGTCGCGTGCGAGACCGTCGCCATGCTCCGCCTGGAGGCGGGACGCTGCCCTGGAGACCGCCGCCTAGCCGACCTGATCGGCGAACTGACGCTCAACTCTCCGGAGTTCAGCACCTGGTGGAACAACCACCACGTGCTGCGCCACACCCACGGGGCTGTGCACTACCGGCACCCGCTCGTCGGCGACCTGGATTTCTCGTACGAGTCCATGCAATTGCCCGGCGACGACAACCAGACGCTGTGTGTCTACATGCCCGAGCCGGACTCCGCCACAGCCGAATCCCTGCGCATCCTCAGCAGCTGGAACGCACCTGCCACTGGCACCGCACCGGACCCCCGCGTGTCGGGTCCCGGGAGCTGAGGAGCCCCGGGTCCTCAGCCAGGACGACTCCTGAGCGACGTCAGGACCCGAGTGGTCCCCGGCAGGCCCGCGCCGCAAGCCGTACGTCGGATCCCCGTCGCGCCGCCCTCGGCGCCTGCCGTCTCCGACGGGCTCCCGGAGGCGCCGGTGCCGCCGAGGACCAGCCAGCCGGTGGCCCCGACGGTACCGGAGGGCGTCGCGGGGGCGTTCGTCGGCCGCGCCGCCGCCGCGGACGGCAAGAGCCTCAAGCAGTACCTGCACGATCTCGGAGTGTGCGAGATGCACCCTTGAGGCAGGACCGCGAGTTCGAGCGCGCCATCGCCGAGGATGCCCGCGTGTCCGACTTCCTCGGCGAGGCGCGGCTTTGTGCGACCGTCCCAGGTACGCACCTGAACGGTCACCGAAATCTCCCAGCACTGCGTCGGGTTCGGGCGAGCCCGCGTGGTGGGGCAGGTCGAACCGGTGGTCAGTAACGGGCGCTGTGGGCCCGCAGCAGCGGGGACACCGCCGACGCGGTCCCGTCCACGGTGGCTCCCGCGAACTGCAGCATCCGCGCCAGCGTCCTGTTGTTGTCGGCCGGGAAGTTCAGCGCGGGAGCGGACACGTCGTCGAGGGCGGCACGCTGGGTCTCGGTGAGGATGATGCCCAGGGCACGGAGGTTCGCCTCGAACTGGTCCAGGCGGCGTGCGCCAATCAGTGTGGAGGTGATGCCGGAACGGCCCTGCACCCAGGCCAGGGCCACTTCAGCGGGGCTGGCGCCCACGTCGCCTGCGACGGCGTTGAGCGCGTCGATCACGACGTAGTCGGCCTCGCCGGGGGTGCCGACCAACTGCGTGCGAGCGGTGTCCACGGGGCCGGTCGCGGCGCTGGAGTACTTGCCGGACAGGAATCCGCTCTTCAGGGGCCCCCACGCCAGCACGCCCATGCCCATGGCCTCGGCCATGGGGATCAGCTCGCCTTCCGAGGTCCGCTCGAGCAGGGAGTACTCCAGCTGCAACGCGGTGATCGGTGCCCAGCCCCGGAAGCGGGCGATGGTGGCCGCCTCGGCCGTCGCCCACGCGGGGATGTCGGAGAACCCGATGTAGCGGACCTTGCCGGAGCCGACCAGGTCGTCGAGTGCGCGGAGGGTCTCCTCGATGGGCGTGGCGGGGTCGAAGTTGTGGAGCCAGTAGATGTCGACGTAGTCGGTCCGAAGGCGCCGCAAGGAGTTCTCCAGCTGTTGCACGATCGCCTTACGGCCGGCTCCGCCGCCATTGGGATCGTTCTCGTACAGGTTGCCGAAGAACTTCGTGCCGAGCACCACCCGGTCACGAAGTGCGTGCTGGCCGGCGAAGTAGTCGCCGACGATCTTCTCCGCATGGCCGTTGGTGTAGATGTTGGCCGTGTCGATCGAGTTGCCGCCCCTGTCCAGATAGGCGGCGATGATGTCGCTGGCCTCTTCCGGGCCGCAGCCCCAGCCGTGATCCTCGCCGAACGTCATCGTTCCCAGCGTGAACGGGCTCACCCGCAGTCCCGAGCGGCCGAGTGTGACGAAGGAATCGAGTGCCATCCTTGAGCTCCAAGTCGATGGGGGTGTGGTGCGGAGCGAAAACGGCGGACCCGCACACCGTGTATCCGTCGGGCAACCGGGCCTCGCGATGCGCTCGCCTGAGCGACGAGACGGCACGGATGCCGTTTCCCGCGTCCCTCCATTGGAGACCGAAGCCACGACATCGCCTAGAACAAAAGGCGCGCAGCATTGCACGATCCACTCAACTTTGCGGGGATTGTGTTGCCGCGTGAAGGTACCCGTGGTGCACTTGTGGGGTGGATCACCTGGAAGAACTGCGTCACCGGATCGCGCGACTGGCCACGGGCGGCCCACGGCCCTCGGAGATCGAGGGGATGTCGGTGTTTTCGACTGAGCGCGCGACCGAACCGCTGGGTACGGTCGCCCAGCCGACGCTCGCCCTGGTCGTGCAGGGGTCGAAGCGCTCCATCCTCTGCGAGCGCATCCTCGACTACCGAGCGGGCCAGTTCCTCGTGGTAACCGTCGATCTCCCCCTGACCTCGCAGATCACTCGCGCCACGCCCGAAGAGCCGTTCCTCGGGTTTGCGCTTCCGCTGAGTTCCGCGACCATCGCGCACCTGCTGCTGGAGGCCGGCCCCGCCGCCGGTCGCTCTTACGACGGTCCGGCCATCGCGACCAGCGACGCCGACGACAGGCTGCTCGACGCCGTCGTACGGCTGCTGCGTCTGTTGGACGAGCCACGTGACGTCCCGGTCCTGGCACCCGGCGTGCGCCGCGAGATCCACTGGCGCCTGCTGAACGGACCCCAGGGGGACCTGGTCAGGCAGATCGGCCTGGCCGACAGCCGTACGGCCCTCGTCGCCAGGGCGATCGCGTGGATCAAGACCTACTACGCCGAGGTGATCCGGATCGACGAAATCGCCGAGGACGTCGGCGTGAGCGTCTCCTCGCTCAACCGGCACTTCCGTGCGGTGACCTCCATGAGTCCGCTGCAGTACCAGAAGCAACTGCGGCTGCAGAAGGCACGCCTGCGCCTCCTCGCGGCACCGCATGACGTGGCCGCGATCGGGTACGCCGTCGGGTACGACAGCCCCTCGCAGTTCAGCCGCGAGTACCGGCGCATGTTCGGAGCTCCGCCGGGCCAGGACGCGAAACGCCTCCAGACCGCCACGGTGGTCCAGGAGTAGACGGCGTTCCGGGGAAAGCAGTGTCAGGTGGGTGCTGAGCCGAGATGCGGCGCCACCTGCCACTGGTACCGCCTGCCCGACGGCAGCCCCGGCTCGACCCCGATCGGTACTGGGTCACGCTGGTCACAGCGCCAGCTCTGGCCGAACAGGTGCGGCCGGGATGAGTGTGGAGGGGCCTCTTGCCGGCCGCGCGTCTGCGCGACCGCCATACCGGCCCCTCCGTTGAGGCGGTCACTCCGCCCTGCTGGCTGCGGCTTGGGCGAAGGTGGACAACGGTCGAGACGCTCCTGCCACTCGAAGAGCACGGCCGGGTGCTGCTCAAGCCCCGTGCGGGCTTTGGTTCCACGGGCGTCCATGTCGTGCCGTCAGCGCCGGAGTTGCGCGACTTTCGACGCCAACCCCGCGGTCGACTTGAGCCACTGCCGGGCCGAGCAGTTCATCGACGGATGTCCACGCCGTCTTTCACCAGGGGCAAGCCATGCTCCTCCGTCGCTCTCGACGATCCCGGACTGGTGGGGAGGTGTGTCCAGTTCAACGTGGGTCACCAAGGCCTTTGGGGTCACGGACAGCGTGCCTCCATCTCGAGGTCATCTTGTCGGCGGACGGGCGGCCCGTGTTCAGCAAAGTAGCGTGCAGAGCCGGCGGAGGCGGCATCGGCGCGGCGGTCCGGTCCGTCACGGGAGTGAACCTTCACGAAGCCATCGCCGAGCGTGCGCCTGGCCTGCTGCGTGTCCTGCGCAAAACCGGCACCAATCACGTCCTGCTCCACGGCACGCCGGTGCTGCCCAACCGTGCGCACGACCTCAACACGGCCCGCAGCCACCGGATCCGTCGGACCCGCTCACTTGCCAGGGCCCGGTACGTCACTCCTCCCCCGCTGTCGCGCCGGTGCGCGAGGCGAACCGCTGCGGGGCGGCTGGGACATGTGCCGGCGTCGTCGCCCCAGCGTCGACACGCCCGGCCACGCACACGTCGCCAGTCGCACGGGGACGTCTTCGCCGTGGAGGACTCCGCTCGGCAACCGGTCCCACCGATCCACTCCGGACGGAGTCCGGGCTTGTTATCCGGAGCCGGTTCCACTTATATTGGCTAACCGGAACCGGTTCCGGTCGCTATCGGGCCTGCCCTGCGGCTGTGCCCATTCGGACGCACCTCAGCCGCGGCTTCCGCACGACCCGTCGGCCGCCGAGGCCGTGGGCAGGACACATGGAGGAATGACAATGACAGGTCGACTGCAGGGCACGGTGGCGCTGGTGACCGGCGCG